>JAXHMC010000030.1:0-122982 GCA_034521635.1 Trueperaceae bacterium
CCCGGCGTGGGAGGAGATCCTCAACTCCGACGCCGAACAGTAC
The DNA here is from genome assembly GCA_034521635.1 of Trueperaceae bacterium. Taxonomy (GTDB): domain Bacteria; phylum Deinococcota; class Deinococci; order Deinococcales; family Trueperaceae; genus JAXHMC01. Next base: position 44 of record JAXHMC010000030.1, read on the forward strand.
GGCGGCAGCGGTTAGGACCTCGGCTCCGTGGACAGCAGACCTCCTGGCGTGCCGCTGCGACGGTCGCTCCCACAGCCTCGATCTCATCCTCCCGCCCCTGAGCGTCGTCGCGTTCCGTCACCGCCGATGAGACCCGGTGTCATCTGGTCGTCCGACACCACCGGCGGCCCAGTGTGGGCGCCGTCCGCCCAGCGTCGACACGCGACCTGCTCGACGGCGGTCGTTCGGTCTCTCTGGAACGGTGCGATGGAGGCTGGTTCGAGGCGGAACGGAGCGACCTCGAACCGGGGGATCGCAGGCATCTCTTCGACCTCGACGGTGAGGTCGAACCGCACCGCCTCGCTCTTTCAGCCGGAGGGCGTCCACGGCCCGTCCGCGGTGGTCGACCTCCGGTTCGACTGGACGGACTGGAGTGGCGAAATCGGCCCCTTCGCGAACACGTCATCTACGAACTGCACGTCGGGACCTTCACCGGCGCCGGTACGTTCGACGGCGTCATCGAGGCCATTCCCCACCTGGTCGAACTCGGCGTCACCGCCATCGAACTGATGCCTGTCGCCCAGTTTCCCGGTCGACACAACTGGGGATACGACGGGGTGGATCTCTATGCGGTCCAGAACTCGTATGGCGGTCCCGAGGGTCTGGCTCGACTCGTGGACTCCTGTCACCGCTCAGGTCTCGCCGTGTTCCTCGACGTCGTCTACAACCATCTGGGTCCCGAGGGGAACTACCTCCGCCAATTCGGCCCGTACTTCACCGACCGGTACCGGACCCCGTGGGGCGAGGCGGTGAACCTGGACGGACCGGGATCCGATCAAGTTCGCTCGTTCTTCGCCCACAATGCCCTGATGTGGACCGACCAGTTCCACCTGGACGGCCTGCGGCTGGATGCGGTCCACGCCATGTTCGACCACTCCGCCTCGCCGTTCCTCGCAGAACTCGCCGATGCGGTCCACACCATGGCTGAGGAGCAGGGCCGCCGCGTGCATCTGATCGCCGAGAGCTCCTCCAACGACCCCAGGCTCGTGAGAGGTCGGGATGCCGGCGGATACGGGCTCGATGGGGCGTGGAACGACGACTTCCACCACGCCCTCCACGTGGCTCTCGCCGACCGGTGAATCCGCCCGGTACTACGTCGACTTCCCGGATCCGGTCGCTGACCTCGCCACTGGAATCTCCCGACCGGCTTCGATCCTCGCCCTCGGCAGGTATTCGGCCTATCGGGGCCGCCGTCAGTCACGGCTGCACCTGTTCGACCGATCTTCCCCCTGCTCCACCCTCGTCACCTTCGCCCAGAATCACGACCAGATCGGCAACCGGGCGAGGGCGAACGGCTCTCGACACTGGTCCCCGCCGACCGTGCACGACCTGCCGCCGGGAGTCACCCTTCTCTCCCCCATCGGTTCCGATGCTGTTCATGGGCGAGGTAGTGGGCGGAACGGAAAACCGTTCCTCTGACTTCATCGACCATGGCGACCCAGTAGCTCTCGCGGGCAGTCGGAGCGGGGGCGCGCGCAGAAGAGTTCGAGGGCTTCATCACCTTGGACGAGGCGGTACCCGATCCCGCCGCCCTGGAGACGTTCGACGCTTCGACACTCGACTGGACCGCGACCCGGCACTCGGCGCACCGGCAGATGCTCGAACTGCATCGGACGCTGATCGGCATTCGGACGTTTCCCATCGGGCGACCACCGACCCCGACCCCGCCGCCCACCGCGCCGCATGCCGCGGATCCGTCGATCACCCTCACCTCGGGCGACACGGGACGGGCTCGTCTGGGTCATTCAACGCAGGCGAGGAGAACGCCGAGCACGAACTGCCATCCGGGGCCTGGCAACGACTCATCGACGGATCCGAGGATCGCTTTGGTGGCGAGGGAGCGGCTGACGCCTCCGAGCTGCGACGGCTGGACCACTGCAGCTCGGCCGATGGAGCTTCGTGGCGTATGAGGAGCAGGAAGCGCGAAGCCGGGCAATCTGCATCCACGGGCAGCTCGACCAGCCCCCGCGGGAGAACCCGCGGCCTCGAGGACATCGAGCTACAGGACTCGGCATATCCGGTATCACGACTGGAACGGACGGATCACCGCCGAGTGCTACGCCCCGAACGCCCGAAGCCGCATCGTCGACGAGCAGGGACACATCCTGCGAATGGTTTCGAACTACGAACGAATGAGCTTCAACTTCGGGCCCACCGTCCTGGCGTGGATGGAACGGGCGGCTCCGGACGTCTACGACGAGATCCTCGCCGCCGACGCGAGGGGAGCCGAGAGGCACGACGGCCACGGTCCTGCGATCGCCCAGGCGTACGGACATCTGATCATGCCGCTGGCTGGTGCCCGGGACAAGGAGTACCCCAGGTCCGATGGGGCGTGGAGGGCTTCCGCCATCGGTTCGGGCGCGACCCCGAGGGCATGTGGTTGCCGGAGACCGCCGTCGACCTCGCCTCGCTCGACGCCATGGCTCGGGCGGGTATCGCTTTCACGATCCTGGAACCGCACCAGGTTTCAGCGGTTCGACCCATCGGCGACACCGGCTGGACGGATGTGTCGGGCGGCCAGGTCGACCCGACCATGCCGTATCTCGTGTCACTGCCCCAGGGGAGGTCCATCGCCGTCTTCGTCTACGACGGGCCCGTGTCCCAGGGGATCGCATTCGAGGGATCTCCTCTACGACGGGAACCGGTATGCCGACCGGTTGCTGGGCCTGTTCGGCGAGACCGACCGCCCGCAGATCGTCAGTGTGGCGACCGACGAGCCACGCATGGCCACCACCAGCGACATGGCGACATGGCGCTGGCGTGGGCCCTCGAGAAGCATCGACGACGACCCCTTCTGCCGAGGCCGACAACCGTCTACGGGCAGTGGCTGGAGCGGCATCCTCCGACCCATGAGGCGCAGATCCTGGAGAACACGGCCTGGAGCTGTGTTCACGGAGTCGACCGCTGGCGGACCGACTGCGGCTGCGCGTCGGGGATGCATCCCCGGTGGCATCAGCGGTGGCGAGAGCCGTTGCCGCTGACGCCCTGGACCGGCTGTGCGCAACGAGACTGGATGCCGCCTTCGAAACGGTGGGTCGGGATGTGTTCACCGACCCGTGGGAGGCGCGGAACGCCTACATAGGCCCCATCCTCGATCGTTCCGACGAGTCGGTCGACGCGTTCCTTCTCGAATGGACCGGCCACGATCCCGATCACGAGGATGCCGTCAAGGCACTGCGGCCTGACTGGAACTCCAACGCCACGCGATGCTGATGTACACATCGTGCGGCTGGTTCTTCGACGAGCTGTCCGGTATCGAGACGGTGAAAGTCATCGAATACGCCGCCCGGGCGATCGAGCTGGCCGCTCAGACACTCGGACTCGACTTGGAGTCGGGTTTCGTCGATCGCCTCGAGCCGGCCGAGAGCAACCTCTCCGAAACCCCCGACGGAAGGGCGGTGTACGAACGTCATGTCCTGCCCACCCGGGTGAGCAGCTCGCCGACGTCGCCGCCCACTACGCCCTCACGTCGATGTTCGAAGACGTCGAGGACGAGACCGAGGTGCGTGCGTTCGCCGTCACACGGGCCGATCATCGTTCGGATACCTCCGGGGTCTGGCAACTCGGGGCAGGCCGGGTACGCGTCACGTCCCGGATCACGAGGGAGCGCGAGGAGATGATCTACGGCGTGCTCCACTTCGGCGACCACAACCTCGCTGCCGGGGTCGGACCGGCGCGGAAGGGACGTCGCTACCCCGACGTCGTCGAGCGCGTCTTCGCTCCTTTCGAGCAGGGTGATGCCGCTCTCTCCAAACGTAAACTCTGCTGAAAAGCGCGTGTTCCAGAAATGTATTGCTGCCCCATGTCGTAAGCATTTTGACTAGTGAGACCTAAATAGAACTCGTAATTCGTGTTGAATAGCTCTGCGGATCCAGAGAAGTCATGAGGTACAGTGATGCATGACGTCGCTTGCGCTGCCTGGATGTCAGATGTTCTGGCTGAAGACGTGCTCTCGATTGTAGCGACTCTTTGCTCTACCAAGGTGGTTATCGTGGCGACTAAATCAGTATCTTGATCGCTGGTAGGGTTGTCTGCGGATGGCTCGTTCGTCGTGCTGCAGGCACTCAAGATGCCTACGAGCAAGACGATTACGAAAAGTGCTCGGGCGTACATCCGTCTGCTAGGGTGTCTGCCCTCTCTTGAAAAGAACATGTGTGTTCCTCCTGGTCTATCCCTTGGCTTTCTAGAGAGATACGGAATACTCTGTTTGTGGCTCTACATAGATCAAGTGGGTTGCGCTAAGTCTGTGTCGAGAGAGTCCTTAGTAATGTTTAGCCTTGGGATTGATGTCTGAAATTGTGAATCGGCACAAACTCGCTGGTCAGAGAATAGGCTCTAAAAGCCGGGAAGGGAGCCGCCAAGGGTGCTGTCGACGTAGTCGGGAAAGATGGTGAGTGTGGGTGCTACGTAGTGCGGCTGGTCTGTTGTGGATACTACGTCGTCGTTGGTCTGGTCGTCACTGAAGACGGGCGACAGACTTGTTGTGTTTTCGTGGTTCACGGTTGATCTCCTGAAGGAAAACTGAGCACTGTAGAGTGTCTTAAAGCTGTGAATACCGAGCGTTTCAATGTGTTTCTGCTGGTGTTTGGCGACCCTTTAAAACCTCCTTCTAAAGCGTTAATAAAGGTACGACAGACGCACTTCGTGGGTCGGCGGTCGGTTACACTCAAGTACCACCTCCAATAACTTGGGTCATGTTACTACAGTAGAACAGTAGGGTCAAGTGTGTCATCACGTGAAACACTTTTGTGAATAACAAAAATTTTTTATCACTACGCGATAATACTTTGATTGAAAAGTGGAAAATGTGAGACATTTATTTGTATTAAGCGGATTTTAAAATACCTTTTTAAAAATTTGTTCGGTAAATGAATCGCGCAAACGTATTGAATCACCGAGAAAACTTTCCTCTTAAAAGTCTTGCTGAAAAGCAACTGCTGAATGCAGTTTTGTAAATCAAAACTCTAATTTATCGTCGCTACTAACGGCGCCGTAGTAGATTGCAAAGCTGTTTGCCGCACAACACTTTCTTTGTTCGGATTCGCTTCGGAAAATTGCTCACGCACTTGACAAGGGCTTGTGCTAAAGTTACTAATGTGCTAACGATATGATTGAACTAAAGCTGCAAGACTTTTTGGAACAAAAGAAGATAACAGTAGCCGAACTTAAACGTGCTATCGCAGAGATTGAAGATAAAAGCGAAAGCAACCTCATTTACCGCTACGTGAACGGTACAGCAACACCCTCCTTAGAGAAGCTGGGAGTCATTTTCCAGGCGCTTTCTAATATCGCGGACGGCGGAATTAGCCTTCAGGACGTGCTCAAGCTAAATCTTTCTCCTACTGTTCGTCTAGAGAGCGTTGTATCTACAAGACCAGATAAGCAATACAAATCGTATGACGATGCTCGTAGAGAGCTAGATTACGAGCTTCAGGAGGCCGGGGAGGACTCGCAAAGAAAAGCCACCCTTCTCTATTTGAAAGCTCTCAGTTATTCGCATCAGGGAGAGTATAAGAAGGGTAAACTCTGTCTGGTTGAAGCTCTAGCCGCAGCAAAAGACTCTGGCGAAGAGAGAAATCTGGTCAAGGTTGCTATCGAGTCTGCTCTTGCCGAAGAACTACGGATGAGCGGCCAGTATGAAAAATCCGAAGAAAAGCTCAACAACGTTATCAAAGAAGTTCGTACATGGATTAGCGAGCTTGAAAGCTCTGTCGATCAGAAAGACAAGGAATTTGTCGAGAGATTACGTGTAGCTGACGGTAGGTTGCTGCGCTCGCTTGGCATGAGCTACCGTTACAGGGGCGACGTTCAGCGCGCCCGTGATTACCTTGAACGTGCCATTATTCGAGCAAAGAAACATAAAAAAGACACTGATGGAGATGTTGAAGCACGGATAGAATTAGCTTACGTTCTTACGGATATTGGTGACATAGACTCTGCTGAGGAACAGTGCGACAAAGCGCTAAAAGGCGCAACTGACGCCAAAAACTATCGGCACAGAGCCTATGCGAGAGCGGCGCTGTCCAATGTCTTGCGCGAAAAGGCAAAGGCGGTGAAGCACTCAGAAGAGGGTACGGATACCGACAAAAGATCTCAAGAGCTTTTTGAAAAAGCAATCAGTTTTGCGGAGCAGTCACGTAAAGATTTTGAGGGTTTGCGCGACCGGCGTGGACTGGCATACGCGCTGCTGCGCAAGGGCAAAAGCTGGCTTGACAAAGATCCGATGGATGCTGAAGGGCGAGGCAAAGCCCGCGTAATCTTTGAAGAAGCTTTAGAGTTGCTAGAACGCATCGGCGATCTTCGAGGGCAGGGTTACACGAGAATCGGCTTAGGAGAAACGTACAATTATTTAGGGGCTGATGCAGAGAGTAACAGAGAGGCAGAGAAACATTTCCTCCACGCTGTCGATGTTTTTAAGATGAAAAGCGACAATCGAGAGTTCTGGGAGAATAGAAGCTACGAACAAGCATGCTTCAAACTTGCCAGGATCTATCGTAATTTTGGCAAAAGTGACAAAGCTAAAGGCTATTACGAGTCAGTTATTGAAAGATATAAGCCCAAGCCCAAAGACGAAGGCGAAGACGCTGACGACAACTTAAGAATTACCAGTGATAACCTGAGAATTACCAGTGATAACTTGGAGATAGTAGGTCACGCCTACCGGGGTTTGGCAAATGTTCTTTCTAATTTAGGAGGACTATCAAATCTTGAAGAGTCCAAAACATCTTTTGACGAGATTCAAGAAAATTATCGCCAATCCGCGTCGATCTTCCGGCAGATTGGTTATCATCAAGGCAAAGCAGCAGCCTACAACGGTTTGGGAGTGTGCGCTCGCAAGGAAAATAATCTGGCTGAAGCCGAATCATACTTTGAATCCGCACTCTACATATACAAAAAGTTCAAATCTTTGAGGGGGGAGGCCTACACGCTTTACTACCAGGGTGAGTTAAGACGTGATTTTGCTAATAGTAAACAAGTAGCGGGTTACCACGCGTCTATACGCGATCACGAGTTAGCAGTTGAGAGATTCCGGGACGTCGGTGACAGAAGAGGACTTGCTTACGTCTACGCGAGCCTGAGCGAAACCCATTACCTTTTGAAAGAGCTACAAAATGCGGAAGACAGAGCAAGAAAAGCTCTGGAAATCTTTGAGATTATTGGTGACGAGCGTGGCCGCGCTTACGCGCTTCTTCAGCTCGGTAGAGCTCTGTCTGAGCAGAATGAGCCTACAGCGCACGCTCTCTTAGATGAGGCAATAAAGATCTTTGAAAAAGTTAAAGATAGTAGTGGCGAGAAGAAAGGGCGAAGGCTCAAGAGCGATCTTAGTAAACGAGGGGTAACAGTATAGCTTCTAACGACAATTGTGGACTTTTCCCCCTCAGTCTATCAGTATCAATAACTTAACTACCTCTGCTAACTTGATACGCAAGGATGCTGACGACTTGAAATAACAGCTCCAGCAAAGCACGCCCTCGCGCTGCGCGGATATGAGCACGCTGTCGACACCGACGCTCCTTCTAAGCGCGACCCTATCCGTTGTCGGAGGGCTCTGCGAGACGTGGGTCTGCGCTGTTCGGGTCGCCGCTCCGGACGACCCTAGGGCTGCGGGAGGCTTACGGCGTGAGCGTGTGGGCGACGGGGGCGAGGGGGGCGAAGTGGTCGGTGCCTATGGCGTGTTCGAGCCGTCCGAGTACCTGCACCAGGCGTTCGTCGTGTAGCGCTGGCGCGAGTAGCTGGCTGCCGCTCGGCATGCCGTTTTCGGCCTGACCTGCCGGTAGGCTAAGCGCACCGATACCGACGAGGTTGGCGAGGACGGTGTCGATATCGTCGAGGTACATCGACAGCGGATCGTCGATCTTGTAGCCGAGCGGGTAGGCGGGGCGGGGCGCGGTCGGGGTGAGCAGCAGGTCGACCTGCGAAAACGCTTCGGCGATCTCGTTGGCGAGGAGCCGCCGCACCTTGAGCGCCTTGCCGTAGTAGGCGTCGTAGTAGCCTGCGGAGAGGGCGTAGGTACCGATCAGGATGCGCCGCCGCACTTCGGGGCCGAAGGTGTGGCCGCGCGAACGCATCATCACGTCGGCCTGGCCGAGGCTGTTGTCGCCGTCGCGGGTGCTGTAGACCATGCCGTCGAAGCGGGCGAGGTTGCTGCTCGCCTCGGCGGGCCCGGCGAGGTAGTAGGCGGCGATGCCGTAGCGAGCACTCGGAATCGACACGTCCTGGACGCTCGCGCCGAGCTTTTCGAGCTGGTCGATGGTGCGCCCGAGGGCGGCGAGGGTGCCGTCGCTGTTGCCCGCCCCCGAAAGTTCGCGGACCCGGCCAATCCTGAGGCCGCTCAGGTCGTTGTGGGGGGGCTCGAGCCCCGCTCCAAACGCTGGCGTGTCGTCTGCGAGGCTGGTCGCGTCGCGGGGGTCGTGGCCACCCATCGCGTCCATGGCGAGGGCGAGGTCGCGGCTGCTCCGGCACAGCACCCCGACCTGATCGAGCGAACTCGCAAACGCCACCACGCCGTAGCGAGACAGCCGTCCGTAGGTCGGTTTAAACCCGATCAGGCCGTTGTAGCTCGCCGGTTGGCGCACCGATCCGCCGGTGTCGGTACCGAGCGCGATCGGCACCACGCCCGCCGCAACCGCGATCGCCGACCCGCCCGACGACCCGCCCGGCACCCGGGTCTTGTCCCAGGGGTTGTGGGCCGGGCCGAACGCCGAGTTTTCGGTGCTGCCGCCCATCCCGAACTCGTCGAGGTTGGTCTTGGCGATCACGACCGCCCCGGCCCGCTCGAGCCTCTCTACCACCGTCGCGTTGTAGGGCGGCACGAACGTCGCGAGACTGCGCGACCCGGCAGTGGTCAGGATCCCCCGGGTGCAGATATTGTCCTTGACCGCGACCGGCACCCCGGCGAGCGGCCCGATATCGTCTCCGGCGGCGATGCGGGCGTCTAGGTGTCGTGCCCGCGCGAGGGCGGCTTCGGTCGCGATAGTGATAAACGCGTTGTGCTCTTCCTGCACCGCCCGCGCCCGCGCCAGCGCCGCGCTAACGGTCGCCTCGACACTGACCCGGCCCGTACGGACCTGTTCGGCAATCTGATACGCAAACTCCATACCGCGAGCATACCGCACCCGTCGCCGCTTTCGGTGTCCTCGGGTATAGTGCTTGGGCATAGAGAGACCCGCGCGAGACGCCGCTGCAAGCCGCCGCAGTGTCAGTGCCCGTCTTACGTTTCCGACTCGAAGACATCCGTTTCCGACTCGGAGACATCATTCGCCGTGGTGTCTGGCCTGGTCTGTTGTGTCTGTCTGTTACGTCTCCTGATATGTCTTTGCCTGTAGGTCGCGCCTAGCGTTGTGCGCCTGTCGCCCGGTCTGCTGCGCGTCTACCGCTGTCTGCGGTCTGTGCTCACGCTGCACCGCCGAGTTAGCGGGTAAGCTGTAGAGAACGCGCCGGTCATCGGCGAGCGGGCCTTGTGGGCGAGTTGGGGGAGAGGCGCTGCCGGACGTATCGACGGTAACTGTAGATGTATCGACGATAGATGTATCGACAGCAGGTGTATTGATAACAGTAGAGGTGGGGCTCGAGCCCTCCCCAACCTCAGCTCGCGTATCTAGGGTCTATGCCGCAAAAGACAGACGAGCAAGACAGACAACGCAGCGACACCCCGCTCGCGGTAAACTGGCAAAACGTCTCTAGAAAGGTGCTGCAACCGCGCTGTGAGTCTTACCCAACCCTCTGAAATCGATGCGCTCGTGGTCGGGCGGCGTAACGCCGAGACGCGGGTGCGTATGGCCGGGGCGAGCGAGGCGGGGCAGGTGCGTACGCTCAATCAGGACGCTTTCTACATCGGGCCGATCGGTGACTACCGGATGCTCGCCGTTGTCGCCGACGGGATGGGGGGGCACCGGGCGGGCGAGGTTGCGAGCCGCCAGGCGGTCAAGGTGATTCGTGACCGGCTCGAGCACACCCACCGTCACCTCCCGACCGCGATCGTCGAGGCGCTTCAGGACGCGAACGACAACATCTACAACTACGCGCAGAGCAGCGCCGAATACCGGGGGATGGGCACCACGCTCACCCTGGTGCTCGTCGACGACTCGGTCGCGTTGATCGGCCACGTCGGCGATTCGCGGGCCTACCGCGTCCGGCAGGGCGAGATTCGGCAGCTCACCCACGACCACACCTGGGTCGCTGATCAGCTTCGCAGCGGCAACCTCAGCCCCGACGAAGCCAAAACCCACCGCTGGCGCAACGTGATCACCAACGCGCTCGGCGCGGCGGCGAGTTTTAAGCTCGAGCTCTCCCACGTCGAGCTTCAGGCCGGCGACCGGCTGCTGCTCTGTAGTGACGGGGTCAGCAGCCTGATAAGCGCGGCGACGATGCAGCAACTCGTCAGCGACCACGACCCCCCCGGCGCCGTCGCCCGGCCGCGACTCGCCAGAACGAGCAGGGCAGCCCCGGATCGCCACCGCCGTCGTCCTCGCGGTCGAACAGGTCGCCCCGCGCCGCCAAGAGTACCGCCTACCGCCGCCGAGCAGCGCCCCCGACACGAAGCCGCTGTCGCTCCAGCTCGGCGCAAGTGGCGACACCACCAAAGTGCAGGAGTACTATCCCGAAGTCCGCTCGTTCGGGCAGTTACGGCGCCGCATCTGGAACCGCTACCGCTTCTGGATTTTGGCGGGCCTCTACCTAACGCTCGTGCTGACACTGCTCCAGCTCTTCTAGCCGACACCCGGTTTGCTTATGCACCGACCGGAACCGGTATGGTAACGTCAGACAGCACACTGTTTCGACACGTCTTCTAAAACGTCCGGTATTTTTTCGGGCGTTTCTCGCCCCATGCTCGTCCTCATACCTGTTAAGGAGTCTCTATGGAACGAACCATTATCTCGACCGACACTGCCCCCGCCGCGATCGGCCCCTACAGCCAGGCGATCCGGGTCGGCGAACTCCTCTTTACTTCCGGCCAGATCCCGCTCAAGGCGGACGGCACCCTCGTCGGCGGCGACATCGTCGAACAGACGCGGCAGGTGCTGACCAACCTCAAAGCGGTGGTAGAGGCGGGGGGCTCGAGCCTCGGCGATGTCGTCAAGTGCACCTGTTTCCTCAAGGACATGGCCACCTTTACCGAGATGAACGAAATCTACGGCGAGTTTTTCGGCGCCAACCCACCCGCCCGTAGCGCCGTCGAGGTCGCCCGGCTGCCTAAAGACGTCCTGATCGAGATCGAAGCGGTCGCGCTGATCGCCGGGCCGAACCTCTAAACGAAGACAGAAAACAGAGACAGAGCGCGCCCCGGTCGGCGAGTAAAGAGCTTCGAGCGGGACGCGCAACGCATCCGTAAATCTAGGCTTCGGTCGAAGCTTAGGTGCGGTCGCTAAGATTCGGCCCAGACATCTCTTACTAAAATCTCTTACGAACGGCGCTCGTCTTTAGGCGGCGTCTTGTCGCTACGCTCTTTTTGCTGTTTGGTGCGGTTCTGTTCGGGGGAGTCCGTCTCGTCGTGGTCTTCGGTGCGGTAGTTAAGCATGACGTAGAACCCGAGCCCGATCACAAAAGCGATGTTGGGCATAAGCGCGTTGTTCGCGAGCCCGCCGACCTCGAAGGTCGCCGCGTAGGTATCGGTAAAGAAGAGGATAAGCAGCGTCGCGATAAAGATAACCATCCGGATCGCGATCCCCGAACGCCGCAGCGAGCGGAGCAGTACGAACGCGACCACCCAGCCGAGCAGCGCACTCGGCACCACCCACATCACGAGCGCCCGGTTGAGCGACACACTCGCTACACCCTCGATAATGGTCTGAGGCAACGTGACGCCGAGCGCCTTGGTGATGACGTAGACGAACACGCCGACCACCGACGCGACCGAGCGCACCACCGATTCGGCCCGGGTGTGGGTGTCGACGATGGTGCGCACCACCAGAAACGCGCAGCCGAGGACGCTAAGCACGATAAAGAGATGGGCGAGTGCGAAAACGCCCCGCTCGACGACTAGTGGAATCTCCATGCTGCACCATACCCTACGCGCCGCGCGTTTAGAGATACCTACCGAAAGATATGTGGTAGAGCGAGATACGGCGTGCGTAGAGACAGAAGAGACGCCCGTTCGGCCTCTTTTATGCCGTTACGCTGCACCGGCGCTCTCTGCACGTAGTATGTATGATAACTTTGTAGCAATCATTACGAGACAGCACTCATCACCAGGAGGTGGGCAGTTTTATGAGCGACACGACATCCAACATGCCAACCGACACGCCGACCTACACGATTCTCGTCCCGCTCGACGGTAGCGAACCGGGCCGCCGCATCTTTCCCGAAATCCAGAAGTTCTTTGCGCCGCAACAGGTGACGATCCGGCTGCTCCGCGTCGCGTCGCCGCCGAGCCTGCCCGCGGAGAGGATGGTGTTAGGCCCGATCGTGGCCGGTAGCAGCTACTTCGACCCCGAACTCGAAGCTGAAGAGGGCGCCGAGCACGGCGCCGAAGACGGGGGCGTAGACTGGCAGGAGTTTAAGAAGGCGATCCGCGACGAACTCGCGACCGACGCCCGGGCGTTGCGAGGGGCGGGCTACCGGGTATCGCTGCGCGTCACGTTCGGTAACCCCGAAGACGAGATTCTTAGCGCCGCCGAAAACGACATCGACCTTATCGCGATGACCACCCAGGGACGGACCGGGCTTAGCCGTATGCTTGCGGGCAGCATCGCCGAGCAGGTGCTGCGCCGGAGTGTGACGCCGGTGCTGCTGATCCGAATCCATGACGAGGATTAGCTCGAGCCCCCCACCCCAGCAGCACAAAAGAGCAGTATAAATGTTGCAGCATCATAAACAAGCGGCCTCCGTCTAGGTGACGTAAGGCCGCTGCTCGGGTGCGGTATCTGTGGTGGGCGATGACGGGCTCGAACCGCCGACATCTTGCTTGTAAGGCAAGCGCTCTTCCGACTGAGCTAATCGCCCATAAGAAAGAGGAGCGGGTGTCGCTCCCCTCGTTATCCGGATATTCAGTCCGGGGTGCTGTGGTGACCCTTACGGGGTTCGAACCCGTGCCGCCACCTTGAAAGGGTGGTGACCTAACCGCTAGTCGAAAGGGCCGTGTGGTGGGTCGTGTAGGGCTCGAACCTACGACCCGCTGATTAAAAGTCAGCTGCTCTGCCAACTGAGCTAACGACCCCAACAGCGTTACAGAGTATAGTCACTAGCCGCCGCGCCTGTCAACCCCTCGCAAGCACTTCGCGAGCAGAGAGGTTTACGAACGAGCGGGTCCACACACGGTCTCGCGTCTAGCACGGTGATGAGCCGCTGTTTCGTGCGAGCAGTCCGCAGGTGACGCCGCAACGATCGCGTTTGGCAGATATCGACTCGGCAGATATCGACTCGGCAGATATCGACTCGGCAGGTGCTGACTAAGTACTGACTGGTACTGACTGACTCGGTGCTGACTGACACTGACGATGACATCTTGCGTGAAGCGTTATGCGAAACGGCGCTTCGCGGTATCGCCCTGTAAGGATTGCTTACACAAGGATTGCTACACAAAAAGATTGCTGTACAGACCGATATAGAAAGGCGACGGCTTCTAGGAGAAACCGCCGCCTTAGGGTGCTGGTGTGTCTGCTACAGACGTGATCTGCGCGTGTATGGTGACCCTTACGGGATTCGAACCCGTGTCGCCACCTTGAAAGGGTGGTGACCTAACCGCTAGTCGAAAGGGCCGCGCTTACAAACCGCCGGACTATCGTCCGCAGCACCTAACTATAGTAGGGGTGGGGGGTGCTGTCAAGCGTTAAAAAACGTCGCGGCGGGTCGGGCGGTTCTGGGGCCGTCCTGATGTGGATAGGGAGGGCTCGAGCCCATCCTATCCCTGGCATAGACAAGACAATCGGGGGGTATACTACGCGTGATGAAGAACATGCTGATGATCGAAGAGATCGTAGGCGACCGCTACCAGATCGTGTCGCTGCTCGGTCGGGGTGGGCTCGGGACGGTCTACCTCGCCAACGACCTCGAAGCGGGACGCGAGGTCGCGGTCAAAGCGCTGTCGGGGGTGCCGGGACAGAATCAGCAGCGCTTTCGGCGCGAGTTTCGGGTCATGGCGCGGCTCGAGCACCCCCATATCGTCCGCACCTACGGTTCGGGTGTCCATCACGACGTGCCGTATCTGGTCATGGCGTACCTCTCGGGTGGCAGCCTGCGCGAACGGTTCGCGGGCGGTGCCGAGGACGAGGCGGATTTCGGGCGGCGGCTCGAGCTCTGCCTCGAAATCCTCGACGCCCTCGCCTACATCCACGCGCGCGGCATCATCCACCGCGACATCCACCCCGCGAACATCATGCTAGAGGACGGCAAAGCGTTTCTGATGGACTTTGGCCTCGTCAAACTTCTCGGCGACGGTACGAGCAGCGACGACGCGAGCGACGACCAGAACCTGACCCGGGCGGGCACCGTGATGGGCATGGTCGCCTACATGAGCCCCGAACAGGGGCGCGGCGGTGCGATCGACCTGCGTAGCGACCTCTACGCGTTTGGGTGCCTGCTCTACTGGCTGCTGACCGGGGTGCCACCGTTCGAAGGCCGGTCGTTCGCCGACACGCTGATCAAGCACCTTAACGACACGCCGACCCCGCCGTCGCGCCGCGTTCCGCTGCTACCGTTCGAGATCGACCGGCTGGTGCTCGAGCTGCTGCACAAGGCGCCGGAGCGCCGTCCGAGCAGCGCCCGCGACGTCGCCAAAACGATCCGGACGCTGCTACCGACGCTTGACGGCGACGCGCCGAGCGTCACGCGTGCCGACCGGGCCGACGACAACCGGGCCGACGACAACCGGGCCGAACCGACCGCCCGCCCGTCGCGGCTGCTCCGTCCGCCGCTGATCGAACGAGAGCGCGAGTGGCAACTCCTTAACGAACGGCTCGCCGAACTCCGTCAGGGCGAGGCGCGTCTGGTGCTGATCGAAGGTGGGGTCGGACTCGGGCTTAGCCGGCTGCTAGGCGATATCGGCGAGACGGCGCGGGCTATCGGCTACGTGGTGGTAAGTGTCGGCAACCACGAAGGGATTCACCTGCCCTACCGGGCGTGGCGCGAGGCGTTAGAGACGCTGCGCCGGACGCGGCCCGCCGACTTCGCAGCGGCGAGTGAGGGGCTCGAGCCGATCCTCTCCGCCCTCCTGCCCGACCTTAGCCGCCACGGGCGGAGTGTGCGGGCGCCGCTGCCGTCACAACTCAAGCTCTACGACGCCGTCGACACGCTGCTCACCCGCCTCGCGGCAGCGCAGCCGCTGGTGCTGCTCGTCGATAACGTCGAGGTCGCCGACGAGGGGACGGTCGGGCTGCTCGCCTACTTGGCGCGGAGTCAGCGACAGCGCCCGCTGCTGATGGTGGTCGCGCTCCACCCCGAAAAGGCGACCGCGGCGGTGCGTAAGACGCTGGCGAGCTTTCGGGCGGATCGGTTACGGCTCGAGCCCCTCAGCCCCGCCGCCACGACCGAACTGCTCGGCGCGATGCTCGGCGGCACCCTAGAACCGACCCTGGCTCGCTACGTCGCCGAGCGCGCCGACGGCAACCCCTTCTTCGCCGAAGAGATCCTAGCGACGATGCTAGACGCAGGGCAGATCGAACGGCGCCGGGGCATCTGGTCGTGGCGGCGCGACACGACCCCTATCCCGCGGAGCATCGAAGAGGTGTTTATGGTCCACCTCGACCGGCTCGGCGACCGCGCCCAACGGACGCTGCAGGCCGCGAGCAGTATCGGGCGCGTCTTCGGCTTCGAGCTGCTGCGCGACCTGCTTAAAGCCGACGAGGACGCACTGCTCGACGATCTCGACGAGCTGTTGCGGGCCGGGCTGCTGGTCGAACACCCCGGCGGACGCTACCGCTTTAGTCACCGACTCCTTCAGGAGACGCTGCACGAACGCCTAAGCAGGCGCCGCAAGCACCGCTACCACCTGTTTCTGGCCGAGACCTACCGGGGCCGGCTCGACATCCGCCCCCACCTGCTCGCCGACCACTACGCCCAGACCCAGACCCCCGAACTCGCGCTCCCCTACGCGCTCGCCGCCGCCCGCGACGCCGACGCGCTGTTTGCGAGCGACCTCGCCGAGCACTACTACCGGCTCGCGCTGTCGCTGGTTGACGACGTTTCGCCGCAAGGGGCCGACATCCAGCTCGAACTCGCCGACGTGCTCGCCCGGATCGGGCGCTGGGACGAAGCTCCCGGGTTGTACCGCGGGGCGCTCGGATCGCCGCCGCAGCAGGTCGCGGCGCTACGCGGGCTCGGTCTGCTGCGGCGCAAACAGGGCGACTTCGCGCGGAGCGAACGGTATCTACGTAAGGGGCTCGAGCTCTCTCCCGATCACGCCGACCTGCACAGCGACCTAGGCCGGACCCTGACCCTCGCCGCCGACTACGACGCCGCGCTGCTGGTGCTTCTAAGGGGTCTAGAACTCGCCGAACGCGCGACCGGCGCGGATGCCTACCGTGCGGTCGCCCGCGCCCAAGTCAACCTCGCCGCCTGCGAGTACGCCCGGGGCGAGTTTAGCGCCGCGAGCCGCCGCTTGGGCCGCGCCCAAGGCCTCCTCGACTACGACCGCGACCCGCTGCTCTACGCCAAGGTCAGCAACCTCTTGGGGCTCGTCTTCCTCCGGCTCGAAAAGCTGCGCACGGCCCAAGCTGCTTTCGAGCAGGCCCGAGACATCTACGACCGCACCGGCGACCTCGAGCGCTACCTTAGCGTCGTCCACAACCTGTCGGTGACGCTGACCCGCTTAGGCGAACAGGGGCGCGCCAACGACTGCAAACGCGAAGTCCAGCGCGTGATGACGCTGCTCGGCAAAGACAGCCTCGACACGGCGGTAACGTCGCTGTGGGGCGAGAGCGTGTTTATCTAGAGACGCGAACCTCGAGCGGCGCTGCGATCGGCCTCTCCGCGAAGCGCTCGCTGCCCAACTGTTAAGATAGCCTCATGGCTACAGATTCTAGCAACCTCGCCGTCAACGTCCGCGAAGCGACCCTTCCGGGTATCGGCAAAAAGTACGTGCTATCACTCCACAACGAAGACAACCTCGCCATTATCGTCAAACCGGACGGCGAGCGGCAGATCTATCACTTTTTAGAGGGTGACGACCGGCCCCACGACGTGTTTAAGCTTAACGCCGCCGAGGCCCAACAGGTCGCGAACCTGCTCGGTAAGACGATGGTCGGCGCGCCAGAGTTGGACAAGCTCGAGCTCGCACTCGGCGACATCGAACTCGAATGGCTCAAACTTAAAGAGGGCGCGCTGCTCGCCGGTAAAACGCTCGAACAGTTTCCGCTGCGAAGCAAGACGGGCGCGTCGGTCGTCGCGGTCATGCGCGGTGACCACGCGATCCCCAACCCCGACATCACCACCGTGTTCGAGGTCGGTGACACCCTTCTCGTGATCGGTTCGCACGAACAGACCGAAGCAGCACGCGCGGTGATCTCCGAATGACCCTGTCCGCACCCTGGTTTTCGCACCAGAAGTTTTTGCACCTGAAGTTTCTGTATCGGTACACGCCGCCGCGCTACTGTCCGCGCCACCCCGGTCGTGACGACGGACGCGCCTACGGTGCGGGTGTTTATCACGAGGGTGCTGTCGACGCTAGGCTCAGGCCGCAACGCGTCTCGGAGCGTGCCTGGTGACGCCGCTTGTCGAGTTTGGCGTTATCGCGCTCGGGCTCTACGCGGCGGGCTGGCTTAGCGACCGGGTCGGGCTGTCGGCGGTGATCGGCTACATCCTGCTCGGGTTGCTGCTCGGTCCCTACGGCGTCTACACCCTCTACGAAACCACCGAAATCACTGCGGTACTCGGCGAGCTCGGCCTGGTCATGCTGCTCTTCTATATGGGGCTCGAGTTTTCGATCGGGCGCTTTTTAGAGGGCGGCAAACAGACGATCGTCGCGGGCTCGCTCGATCTGCTTAACTTTGTCGCGGGCGCGCTGCTCGGGTTGCTGTTCGGGTTCGGCTGGCTCGCGGCGCTCTTTTTAGGCGGCATCGTCTACATCTCGAGTTCGGGCGTTATCGCCAAGCTGCTCGGCGAGCGCAACCTGAGCGCCTACCCCGAAGCGGAGCGCACCCTGGGTGTGCTGGTTTTTGAAGACCTGGCGATGGTGGTCATTCTGGGCGGTCTCGCGCTGATCACGGCTGGGGGTGGTGCCGGTGACTTTATCGGTGTCGGGGTGTTTCTGGTGCTCTACGTGCTGCTGCTCCGCTACGGACGCGGGCCGCTCGAGCGGCTGCTAGAGCGCGAAGGCGAGTCGCTGGTGCTGGTGTCGCTCGCGCTGGTGGTGCTCTTTTCGATGGGCGCGTACGCGCTCGGCTTTCCCGAAGCGGTCGCGGCCTTTCTGCTCGGCATGCTCGTCGCCGAAACCAAGCACCAGGAAACGATCGAAGAGACGTTGCGGCCCTGGTACTACGTCGCGGCGGCGGCGTTCTTTCTCGACTTCGGGCTGCACGTCGACGTGGTGAGTGCGCTAGCGCAGATTCCGGCGGCACTGCTTCTGGTGGTCGTAACGATCGTCGTCAACATGACGAGCGCCTACCTGTCGGGCCAGCTCGGCGGGCTTAGCCAGCGGGCGAGTATCGGTCACGGGCTGATGCTGCTGCCGCGGGGCGAGTTTTCGCTGGTCATCGTCGGCCTCGCGGCGGGGGTCAGCGCGATCCCCGAAGAGATCCGTACCGCTCTGACCGGGATGACCTCGCTCTACGTGATCGTGATGGTGATTATCGGCAGCGTGGTGTTCGGTAACTACGACGCGATCAACAGCTGGCTCGCCAACCTTCTCAAAACGCCCGAACAGCGGCGCCGCGAGGCCGAACGGCGTAAGGCGCTGGACGCGATGCGTCTAGACTGATACTTATGTCTTGCAGAAATACAGGAAGGTGAAAAAAAAGCGTGCTGGTTGTTAAGTTAGGGTGTGAACAAAACCAACAACCAACACAGTCACAGTCTACTCGAAAGCCTCCAGGCCTTGCTACGGAATAAACGCACCGCAAGCGTCTTTCGTGCCATCCTCGCCCTCTTTCTCGACCCGCAACGAACCACCCTCCTTTAAAACGTCCGGGGAATGTCCACGAGTACCGCGAGTCGCTTCTTTAGCGGCAAGCACACCACCGACGAAGCGCTGTGGCAACGTCTTAACCGCGGGCAGACCGAACAGCTCTACGCCAAACTGCCCCGTCGGGGCCGACGCGGCGACCTGGTCCTTAAGCTCGCCCTGACCTACTACGGTGACCTAGAGCTAAGCATCATCGACGAACTGCCGCCCGGACGCCAGCCGATCAAGACCCGCCTCGTCAACGACAGCAAACGCCGCGACGTCTACCGCCCATCGTGCGAACCGTCGGAACTACGCAGAGTTAAAACTAGACAGAGAGGTATATGCTCGAACGGTGGTGCGCATGGCGCACCCTACTAAGCCGTCTACTCTAAAATGGTGCACCGGAAACATCTCCACAAAATCTGGAAATCTCCGTGTAGGCTGCCGAAAAATGCGTCACGACTAAATCCTGATTACGCACCGTTTTAGGCTGGACGAGCCACTACGAAACCGGGTTAGGCGATAGCGAACACCTTGGTTGCCTAGGGCGTGCGTTATAGTTCGTGAGCGATGGCGCTAAAGATTCTTGTAACCGACACCGTCCAGCTGGGGGATAAAACCTATCCCGATGTCGAAATCGACTACCAGGCGGGCATTCAACGAGACGAACTCCTCAACATTGTAGGCGACTACGACGCGATTATCACCCGTAGCCGCACTCAGGTCGACGACACTCTGATCAAAGCGGCGACCAAGCTCAAGGTGATCGGGCGGGGCGGCGTAGGCGTCGATAACATCGACCTAGACGCGGCGAGCCGGCGCGGGGTGCTGGTGCTAAACGCTCCGGAAGCGAACAACGTGTCGGCGGCAGAACTCGCGATCGGGCTGATGCTCTGTGCGGCGCGGGGGGTAAGCCGTTCCGACCGGCTGATTCGGCGGGGCGAATGGGACCGGAAGTTTTTAGGCCGCGAGGTCAAGGGGGCGCAGCTCGGCATCGTCGGGCTCGGGCGGATCGGGTCGCTGGTCAGTCGGCGGGCGCAGGGACTCGGCATGCAGGTCATGGCGTACGACCCCTACATCTCGAAACGGCGGGCGGAAGAGCTGCGCGTCGAACTCGTCGACGACCTGCACGACATGCTTAGCCGGTGTGACTTTCTGACCGTGCACACGCCGCTGACCGAAGAGACGAAGGGGATGATCGGCGAGGCCGAACTCGACAAGCTGCACGACCAGGCGATTGTGGTCAACGCGGCGCGGGGCGGCATTATCGATGAGGATGCGCTGGTCAAGGCGCTCGATGCAGGCAAGCTGTTTGCGGCGGGGTTAGATGTGTATGTGCTCGAGCCCCCCACCCCCGACCACCCCTTCTTGCAGCGCGACAACATCGTCCTGACCGCTCACTTGGGTGCGAACACCCGAGAAGCCCAGGCTCGCGTCGGCGAAGAGATTCTAGAGCGCACCGCGCTCGCGCTGATGGGCGACTACTCGCGGGGTGCGGTTAACGCGCCGGCGCTCTCGCCCGAAGTGATGTCGGCGCTAGGCGCCCACCTCCAACTCGGCGAAGCGCTCGGCAAGACCGTCACCCAGCTCGCTAAGGGCCGCGCCCGCGAACTGCAGATCGAGTTTTCCGGAACCTTTCCGATCGACCCCGACCCGATCGCGATCGCGGCGACTAAGGGCTTTCTCGAGCCGATTCTCGACGAGCCGCCTAACTACATCAACGCGGCGGCGATCGCTAAAGAGCGCGACATCCGCGTGTCGAAGATCTTCGCGCCGCGGAGCCGGGGCTATACGACCTACGTCGGCGTCCGGGCGGTGAGCGACGAGGGCGAGTTTAGTGTCGGCGGTACGGTGCTCGGCGACGACCCGCGCATCGTCGATATCAACGACTTCACCATCGAGATCCGCCCGGTCGGAACGATGCTGGTCTGTACCAACTACGACCGGCCCGGCGCGGTCGGTAAGGTCGGGTCGGTGCTCGGCGATGCGGGTGTCAACATCTCGTCGATGCAGCTGTCGCGGGTCGGCGAAGACGGGCTCGCGCTGTTTGTGCTGACGCTCGACCAGGTGCCCTCCGAAGCGGTGCTCGACGTGCTGCGCAACTTGCCCGACGTGATCCGCAGCCTCAGCATGGTGCGTCTCTAAATGGGGTGCTTTTAAGATGACGGCGTACAAATCACGGCTGTTCGCACCCGGCCCCGTCGAGGTGCCGCCGCAGGTGCTTGAAGCGATGGCGAGGCCAGTCATCCACCACCGGACGGCGGCGTTTAAAGATATCTTTGTCGAGACGCGCGAACTGCTCGCCGAAGTCGCGACGGTGCCCGGCGACGACGTGCTGATGATGGCCGGAACCGGCACGGCGGCGTTCGAGGCGGGGCTACTCGCGTGTGTGCCGCGCGGCGCGAAGGTCGTCGGCATCAACGCGGGCAAGTTTGGCGAGCGCTGGGTCAAGCTCGCCCGTCACTACGGCTACGACGTCGTCGAGATCAGACACGAGTGGGGCCAAGCCGCCGATACCGACGTGTTAAACGACACGCTAGGCCAACACCCCGACGCGGCGGCGCTGATGAGCACTCATTCCGAGACCTCGACCGGGGTGCTGCACGACGTCGAAACGATCGCGAAGGTCGCCCGCGACAAAACCCCCGACGCGCTGTTTCTGGTCGACTGCGTGACGAGCTTAGGCGTGACCGAGGTGCGGCCCCGAGAGTGGGGGCTCGACGGGGTGTTTTCGGGTAGCCAGAAAGGGCTGATGACGCCGCCAGGGCTCGGCTTCGCCTGGCTGTCGGAGCGGGCGTGGGCGCGTTCGGACGATCTCAACCCGAGTTTTTATCTCGACCTGCGCAAGGAGCGGACGGCGCAGCGTAAAGGGGAGACGGCGTATACGGCGGCGGTCAGTCTGGTGGCGGGGTTGCGCGAGGCGTTGCGGGTGATTTTAGAGGAGGGGCTCGAGCCCCACTGGCACCGCAAAGCCGTCCTGAACCGCGCCGTGCTAGACGCCGGAACCGTCCTCGGCTGCGCCCCTTACGCTCAGCGCACCAGCCCCGCCGTCGCTGCCCTCACCGCGCCCGACGGCGTCGCCGCGCCCGACATCGTTAAAGGTTTCGCGAAGCGCGGCGCCCGCATCGCTGGTGGCCAAGACCACGCCAAACCGGTCCTGTTTCGGCCTTCGGTGATGGGCTACGTCGACGACTACGACGCAATCACAATGGTGACGATGCTCGCACAGACCCTCGCCGACCTCGGCCAGACGGTGTCGGCGGGCGAGGCGGTGCAGACGGCGCTAAACACGATGGCCGAACTGTAGCTGTAAAGCTGTTTCCGAACGCCGTTCGTCTACCGATCTGTCTCCTGACTTGTCTACCGACATGGACCTAACGCTGACCACCCCGGCGCTGCTCTTTCCGGCGATTTCGTTGCTGCTGCTCGCCTACACCAGCCGGTTTTTAACGCTCGCGACGCTGATCCGGAGCTTGCAGCGAGAGTACCGAGATACCTCTGAGCGAAAGCTGCTCGAACAGGTCCAGAGCCTCCAGCGCCGGGTGCGGCTGATTCGCGACATGCAGCTTTTAGGCGTGCTGAGCTTCTTTCTGTGCGTGCTCTGCATGTTCGTGCTGTTTGTCGGGGCGACGCTGTTCGGCGCGGTCGTGTTCGGCGCGAGCCTGCTGCTGCTGATGGCGTCGCTCGCGCTGTCGGTGCGCGAGATTCGGATTTCGGTCGACGCGCTAAACACCCAGCTTCGTGACTTGACGCAGTTCGACGAGACGCCCTAGCCGTCGTCTGCTGGTTGCAGAGTAACGCTGATGTCGAAACGGACTGTAACGGTGTCGTCGACGGTGAGCCCTAAAAAGCTCGGCCTGGTCATGTCGTAATCGCTTAGCAGAAGGTCGATGCTGCCGGTCGCGCGGAGTGTGTCGTTTTCTCGGGAGAGGGTTGCCGGTACGGTGATGTCGCGGGTGACGCCGTGGAGCTCGAGCCGCCCCGAAATATCGACCTCGCGCTCTTCGCCCGGCTGAATCCCGACCTGTTGGGGCGAAATCCCGGTCGCCCGAAACGTCGCCGTCGGATACTCGCCCGTCTCGAACACGGTACGCCGCGCGTTCGCGTCACGAATAAGGTTGCCCGAATCGAACTCGCCGGGCCGAACCACCACCACGAGCTCGCTGCTGTTAAGCTGGTTGTCGTTAAAGTTGAGGGTGAGCTCCTCGATCGGGGCTCGCCCCGTCCAGGTAGTACGCGGGTCGGACGCCTCGTATTCGATATAGCTTTGGTCGGCGACGAGTTCGCCCTGAAACCGCGCCGCGACGAGCACGAACAGACTCGCGAGAAGGACGAGGACGAGCCCGAAACGCCGAATCATTGTTGGTGTCATAAATTCATTGTCTCAAAACAGACGCGGCGACACTGTAATGCTGTAGTTGTAGCAATGCTGTAGTTGTAGCTGTGAACGTGCACCGAAAGCGCCGCACCCCCATCCACCCCGAGACCTAAAACCTGCCCCGGACACAAACCTCCGGACGCAAACCCGACGTAAGCCTGCGGCGCGACGAAACGCGGCGAGCCTGCTAGCCTAGACACCGAAACGGACCTCTATGCTGCACTACGAAATCGGCCTTCCTGTCTTTGTCGCACTTATTTTGGGTGCGGGCGTCGCAGCGCTAAGCACTGCTGCCCCGGACGGCGAACTCACCCGCCAGATCGTGTTTTTGGGGGTCGCGTTTGTCGCGTGTGCGGGTATCCTCTGGCTCGGTCTGCAACGCATTTTGCCACACGTCTACACTATTTACGTCGTCGCTATCGCGCTGCTCGTGCTGACCAAGTTTTTCGGGGCCGAGATCAACGGTGCGCGGTCGTGGCTCTACATCGGGCCGCTGCCGGGCTTTCAACCCTCCGAACTCGCGAAGATGGCGCTTATCTTGGCGCTCGCGGTGAGTCTGCACGAGCGCCCGATCGAAAACGTGCTGCACTACTTGCGTCCGGCGTTTCTGATCGGCCTGCCGTGTGCTCTGGTGTTGCTCGAGCCCGACCTCGGCGGTGTGATGATGCTCGCCGCTGCGGGGGCTGGCATCCTGCTTGTGCGCGGCGTCCCGCGTTGGCACCTGATCCTCTGCGTCGTGATCGTCGCGGTCGCTGTACCGACCGTCGGCTGGCCCAACCTCAAACCGCACCAGCGCGAGCGGCTCGAAATCTTCGTCAACCCCGCAGCGGACCCGCAGGGGAGCGGTTACCAGGTCATCCAGTCGCGTATCGCGATCGGTTCGGGCGGGCTGACCGGCAAGGGCTACGGCCAGGGCACGCAGTCGCAACTCGGCTTCATCCCCTACCGGCAGACCGACTTTATCTACGCGGTCATCGCCGAGGAGGGCGGCTTTATCGCGGCGGCGGGGCTGCTGCTGCTCTACGGGCTGCTGTTCTGGCGGCTCGTCGAGATGCTCGCGGAGTGTCCGCTCGATCGTAACCGGCTGATTATCGCGGGGGTCTTGTCGCTGCTCGGCTTTCAGATGCTCGTCAACGTCGGCGTAACGCTCGGCCTCGCCCCGGTCACCGGCGTGACGCTACCGCTCGTGTCGTACGGCGGGACGAGCCTGGTCTCGACGCTGATGCTGCTGAGCATCGCCTACGTCGCCCACCGCGACCGCTTTATCGACTGGTAGCAGTACGGGCGTGGTGGCGCGGGCGTGGCGCGACCTGTTTGGGGTAGAATCGTCAAGCACTACAGATAGATGACGGTTCGTGTGTACAGAATTCATGTGTACAGAATGATGCGGGCGCGATGCGGGCACGGCGTGTCCGGGCGGACGACTCGGGGAACTAATATGCGACGATGGGCGAGAGACATGTGGGTGATGCGGAGGTGACATGGTGCGGCTATCGGGCTATCTTATCTGGTTAGTAACGCTGCTCGCGGCGCTGTTTGCGGCCTTTAACTGGCGGCTCCTGAGCACGCGTTCGGCGGTTAACCTGCTCGGTTTCGAGGTGACGATGCCGGTCGGGCTGCTGCTGCTCGGCGCGGTGGTCGGGGTGGCCTTGCTCTTTTTTCTGTTGTCGCTCCTGGAGCGGACCCGTTTTTTACGGCGGCTTACGCGCTTAGAAGCCCAACTCGAAACGGTACAGGGACGGCTCGAGCACAAACGCCTCACCGAACTAGACGACCTCGAAAAGCGCCTCGCCGAACGGCTTAACGGTCTCGGACAGCGGATCGAGGAGGTGAATCAGGTGATGCGCGACGCGGTTCGCGAACACCAGAAGCAACTCGAAAACCACGAGCGCGACTTTGCCGGCAAGCTAGAAGAGCGGGTTTTGCTGGTGCGGAACGAACTCGCTGCCGATATCGGCGAGCTCGAAACCGAACTAAAACGGGCGATTAAAGAGCGGGGCTAGTGTCGGGCGAGGACGACGTGACCCGACCACCCGACACGAACGGTACGCTGTCTCGTCTCTAAACCCTGTCTCTAAACCCCGACCACGCGGTCGCCGACAGTCTTCTGGGGACAGTCTCCGAAGACGGCCCCCGAAGATATTCCGCGCTTCCGAAGTCTTCAGCCGGAGACGGCCCCCGACACGGTCGCCGAGAACGTTGCCGGCGACACCGCCTAGCATTACGCTCGGGATTCGTCGGCTCTGCTACCATATCCGGTATGAGTGATGCTGCCACACCTACCCGCAAGCCGACCGAAGCCGAGCTGCTAGAAGCGCTCAAGGTCGTCAAAGACCCCGAAATCCCGCTCAACATCGTCGATTTAGGGCTCGTGTACCGCCTCGACATCTCCGACGAGGGCAACGTCGAACTCGACATGACCCTGACGAGCATGGGCTGCCCGGTGCAGGACATGATTCAGGCCGACGCCGAACTCGCCTGTATGAAGGTCGAGGGCGTTAAAAAGGTCGACGTCGAGTTTGTCTGGTCGCCGCCCTGGACGCCCGAAAAGATGTCGGACGACGGCAAGAAGCAGATGCGGATGTTCGGCTTTAACATCTAGTCGCCGCTCCGGCTCGTAACGAGTCACCAATGACGTCCGCACGACGAGCATCGCACTCGGTTCGCCCGGCTCTGTTTAGGCGGGTATACTACGGGGGCGATGTTCTCTTTTTTTAGGCGTTCGCGCCCCAAAATCTCGCCCCGCGATGCGGCGTGGCGGCGGCTCGCGGTGCGGCTCGAGCTCAGCGACGAAGCGGCTCGGGCGCCCCGGCTCTGCGAACTGCTCGACCTGCCGCTAGACACCGAGGTGGGGCCGGTGTACGGGCTCGAGCTAGACCTCGCCAAATCGAGCCTCTTTTTCGACTACCGCGAGCGGCGCAGCGGCCCGACCGGCCAGGTCGACGCCCTCGTAAGCGGCTGCACCCTTAGCTGCCACGAGCCTATCGCCGGGATGTCGTTACGGGCCTCGCAGAAGCTGCACCCGGTCCTCGAATCGCTCGGCGCGTCTTCGATTGGCGGCGTGGTGGTCGAGCTAGATGACGCTGACTGTAACGACGACTTTAACGACAGGGTTAGCCTGTTCGCCCGTGACGTGGCGGCGGCGCGGCGCTTGCTGACACCGGCCACCAGAAAGGCGCTGCTCGGGGTGCTGTACACTCGGGGGCTCGAGCCCACCCTGTTGCTCGGCGAACGCGACCTCGTCGCGACCAACCGCACCAGCACCGCCGAACCGACCGACCTTGTCGCTCTAGAAGCGCTCGCGGTCAACCTGCTAACGCTCTACACCACCCTAAGCCGCCCCGACACCTCCCCCGAAACGGTCGACGAACCAGTCGACGACCCGTCCGCAGACCCGTCTAAAGAACTGGAATAGCGCGTTTAAAGAACTGGAATAGCGCGTTACTCTGCCGACAGCGCTTTTTCGGCGAGTTCGTACTCGCCCTTGTTGTCGAGCGTGGTGATTAGCTCTTTAGGCTTCTGTCCGAGCGCCTCGGCGGCGAGCACCGCGAGTTCGTTAAGCGCCGCCCGCCGAAAACCGCTAAAGTGCCGCCGAATCTCGGCGTCGCGCCCTTCGAGATAGAACGTGGTCGGGACGTGGCTGACCCGAAGCTGTTTGCTGGTGCGCAGGTCGTAGTCGTGCCGAACCTGGAGCGCGTCCAGATAGCCCGCACTGTAGCGCTCGACCTCGCTGCGGTCGCCCTGCAACACCACCCAGACCGGCAGGCCCGGAAGCTGCGCTTTAAGACGGCGCAGATAGCCGACTACAAGGCGGCTCGCGTGGACGTGCGGCATGCCGACGCAGATGACCGCCGGGGTGTGGCGCAGCGCGTCGCCGAGCGAGAGTTTGTGGCCTTCGGCGTCGGTGGTCGTAAAGTCGAGGAGGAGGGGCTCGAGCGCGATGTTCATATGCCTAGTCTATCAGTTAGCGGTTGATACGTCGTCCCAATACTTAGGGCTATTCGCGGTGGTAGGGATGCTGCGCGCGAATCGTTTCGAGGCGGTAGAGCTGTTCGAGCAGTAGCAGCCGGGCGAGTTCGTGCGGCAGGGTGAGCTGCGACAGGCTCCAGCGTTCGTCGGCGCGGCGGCGCAGGTCGTCACTTAGCCCTTCGGCACCCCCGACTATCAGGCTGATTTGGCTGATGCCACGCAGTTCGAGCGCACTGATGCGCGCGGCGAGCTCTTGCGAGCGGTGCTGTTCGCCCCGTTCGTCGAGCACGATAAGCCGTCCGCTCGCGGCCTTGAGAAGCGCCTCGCTCTCTTGCGTCCGTACCATTTCCGAGTCGGCGGCGCGCGACTCTTTTAGCTCGACGAGGTCGAACTTGGCGTAGGGCTCGAGCCGCTTCTGGTAGTGCTCGCAGGCGCTCTGGTAGAAGCCCCGTCTAAGGCGACCGATAGCGACCAGCTGATATCTCATAATCTCTCTACGCTGCCACACGAACCCCCACAACACCGCGCTACACGCTACCCTCGCGGTGCAGCGCGGCACTGACGTTATCTAATCATGAAAAAAAGATGAGCGCTTCTGCGACGTTCTGGCGTTTCGCGCTGACGGGCGGGATTACTGCCTCTCACCACAATTTCATCTATGACGTTTTGAGCGTTGACAGGTCGAGGATTATGTGAGATACTCATGAACGGATTTGTGCGCTTCGCACGGTCGTAACCGAAAGGAGGTGTATCCCCTCAAGCGGCTTACGTGACGCACCAGAATCCCCGAACAGAGCGCCCCCGAGCGCGCCGCCGCCGCGAGGCAACCAGGATTACTCGCCGCGAAGGTGCCCGAACGCGGACGCGACCTTCGGAGCAAGACCCGCAAGACCTGCACGACCAAACTACCTTTAGAGGGGTAACACCAACTATGAAACGACTACTTATTGTTTGTCTCGCAACCCTTACCGCGAGCGGTGCGTTCGCACAGCAGCCGCCGTTCCCGGACATCCCCGCCGGCCACTGGTCGAGTGACGCGGTCGCGCGTATCGCCGACCTCGGCATCGTTATCGGCTTTCCCGACGGCACCTTCCGTGGTAACGAAAGCTTTACCCGCTACCAGGCCGCGCTCGTTATCGACCGTCTTCTCGACGTTATCGGTAGCGATCTAAACGCCGCCCTCGCGCTGACCAACAGCGACATCGCCGCGCTTCGTAACGCGCTCCAAGAACTCGCTGCCGACGTGGCCGCGCAGGGCTCGAGCCTCGCGACGCTTTCCGACGTCGTGATCTCTAACGAAGACCGCATCACCGCTCTCGAAGCGGCACTCGACCAGGCCGTTGTCGTCGAAGGCACCGACCCCGCCGTGATCGCCGACCTCGAAGCCCAGATCGCCGAACTTCGCGCCCAGACCGAAGCCGCCCAAGCGCGCGCCGCCTCTGCCGAAGCGATCGCCCAGGGTGCCCAGGGCGCCGTCGACGAACTCGCTGTACAGGTTCGCCAAAACGAGCGTTCGCTAGAAGCACTTAACGACCTCGTCGCGCTGCTTAACCAAGACATCAACACGCTCCTCGCCGAAGGCCTCGCCGGTGGCGAAGGGATCGACACCGGTTTCTTTAGCGACATCGAGCAGAACACCAGCGACATCGCGAACATCCGCGAGTTCGTGATCCTGCTTCGTCGTAACCAGGTCGCCCTTAGTGGCCGCGTCAGCGCCCTTGAAGAGACCGACGCTGCCCAGACCGAAGCGATCGCCGACCTCGACGAGCGTCTGTCGTTCCTCGAAGACCAGGCCCTCCTTATCTCGGGTAGCATCGCGCTCGACTACGACGTGGTCCGCTTCGGCCTTGACGCCGGCGCGACGCGCCCCGCCCTCGACGTCGACCGCGTGTTCGGTCGCGGCCTAGAGCGCCCCCGCACCTCGTTCTTCTCGACTGGCGAGTCCGACGACGGCGAAGACGACAACGAAGAAGTGACCGATTTCGACGGCCCGGTTAACGGCGAAGTCACGCCCGAACTCGAGCTCACCTTCGAATTCGGTATCGGTCGCGACGCGGTCGGCGACCCCAACGCGCTTAACAGCTTTACCGGCGTGATCGAACTCGGCATCGAACGTGACTTCTCTGCGGTTGACGGAGACGGTGATTCCTTCCGTGGTTACGTCTTCTCGCTTGAAGAGCTCACCACCACCTTCGACCCGATCGGCGCCGCGCCGCTCGAATTCGGCTTCGGCGAAGCGATCGAAGTCGAGTTTACGGACTACGTGCTCGACTCGAACTTTAATGGCTTTACCGCCCGCCTCGGCGCGCCCGACTTCCTCGCCTTCCTCGCCCCGACCCTCGACATCGTCTACGGCGTGCCGAGCGACGACGACGAGCCGTTCGACACCATCTTTGACGCCGACACCTACGCTCGCGGTATCCGCGGCACGCTTAGCCCCTTCACCGGCTTTACTGGTGGCATTCACTTCGTCCAGGCTGCCGACAACGCGGTCGAGCACGCCGACGGTTCCGACGACAACGTCACCACCACGATCTTGGGCCTCGACGGTCAGATCAACATCAGCATCTTCGACGTCGCGTTCGAGTACGCGCGCGCCGACACCTTCGACAACGCGACCGACTCGAGCCTCAACCCCGGTGGCGACGCCATCCCGCTGTTCTACGTAACGCTTAACCTAGACGTCGAAGACATCCCGGTGCTGACCGCTTTCGAAGCCAGCTACCGCGACATTCCGGGCATCTGGGCGACGACCTACTTTAGCGGCGACATCAACAGCCAGCTCGCGGGCGACGACGGCGACTACCCGTTTGACCTCGACCAGGCCGGCTTCCAGGTCGGTGCTGGGCTTGAGCTCTTCGTCCTCGACGTCGTAGCCTACTTCGACACCTACGAGATCGGTCAGGGTAGTGACGGCATCGCCGACGCCGACACCGAGTCGGTCACCGCCTTCGGCGTTAGCGCCGACGCAGACCTCTTCGCGGGCTTCGCCATCAACGGCTTCTTCCGCAACGCCTCGATCGACGGTACTAGCAACAGCGGTGCGGTCGACGACGTCGAGAGCGCCATTATCGAAGGCGACCCACAAACCGTGATCGCCGACGCCGAAGGTGCCGATCGTGACGACAACAACTACAGCACCGGCTTCGGTGTAGGCCTCGTCCACGACGGTGCTTCCGACAACGCGCTTATCCCGCGCCTTAACCTCGAAGCGGGCTTCGAGCGGATCAACGCTGGCTACGACACCACGCGGATCTACGCCGAAGGCGACTACACGCTCGAAGTGTCGATCCTGACCCTGACGCCCTACGCCGGCTTCGAGAGTATCGACAACCCCGATCCCAGCTCCGACGACACCGTCACGCTACAGGCGGGCACGGGTCTCGAAACCGCGATCCTTAACGTCGTGACGCGTCCGAGCCTGTTCGCGAACGTCAACTTCCGTAACACCGACCACAGCGATGTAGGTGCCGATCCCGACTACACCACTACGGTGCTCCAGTACAGCGTCGGCCTCGCGCTTAACGAGTTTATCCTCGACAACAGCGTGCTGACCGCGAAGTACGGTTCGTACAGCGGTACCAACACCGACATCACCTACACCGCTGGTGCCGACGCCGACGTCGCAGCTCCGGGCGACGACACCTTCCGTAGCGATTTGACGACGAGCACGACCGGCTACGAGGTTACCTGGAACTACTTCGACCTCGAATTCGGTTACGGCGTGTTCGTGTTCGATCCGGACACCGCGACCGCCGACAACAACACCGTCGCGCAAGCCTTCTCGATCAGCTACAAGGTGACCTTCTAGGGCACCTAGCAGCGACAGACGACCACGCGGTTGTCTTACGGGCCTCATCCTAACGGGTGGGGCTTGTTTTTTGTGGTTAGGCCCGCAGGTAGGGCGCGCCCTGTTAGAATGCGTTATGCCGAGTTACTGGTTGATGAAGACCGAACCGGACGTGTTTAGTTTCGGCGACCTAGAGGCGCGTGCTAGCGCGATGTGGGAGGGGGTGCGCAACTACCAAGCGCGTAACTTTATGCGCGACATGACGCCCGGTGACCGGGTGCTTGTCTATCACTCGCAGGTGCGCCCGCCGGGGGTGGTCGGCGTCGCCGAGGTGACGACGGGGGCGTACCCGGATCCGACGCAGTTCGACCCGCAAAGCCCCTACTACGACCCGAAAGCGACCGAGGAGGCGCCGCGCTGGTCGGTGGTCGATATCCGCGCCGAGCAGCGTCTAGAGCGTTTTGTACCGCTTAACGAACTCAAGCAGGCACCGGCGCTAGCCGAGAGCAGGCTGGTACAGCGCGGGAACCGTCTCAGTGTGTTGCCACTCTCCGAAGCGGCGTTTCGGGCTATCCTGGCACTCGGCGCGACGACCCTAGAGGCTGAGCTGTAGAAATACGCCGACACGTGCTGCGGGCAGAGAAACCTTCTGTCGGTACGTTTCGGGCGAGCCAGACGATTCGAGAAAGGACGTAAACCGATGACGACGTTATCCGATACTATCCGCGAGGCGGCACAGCGCCTCGGCCCCGACGTGGTAGCGCTCCGGCGCGACTTTCACCGTCACCCCGAGATCGCGTTCGAAGAGGTGCGTACGAGTGGGATTGTCGCAGAGCGGCTCGAGCCCCTCGGCCTCACCGTCCGCCGAAACCTAGGCCAGACCGGCGTCGTGGCCGTACTCGACAGCGGCACACCGGGCAAGACCGTGTTGGTTCGGGCCGACATGGACGCCCTGCCGATGCGCGAAGAGCGCGACGTCCCCTACCGCGCCACGACCGACGACGCTATGCACGCCTGCGGTCACGACGGCCACACGGCGGTGCTGCTCGGGGTGGCGCAACTGCTAAGCGAGCAGCGCGACAGCTTTAGCGGCAAGGTCGTGTTCGTGTTTCAGCCCGCCGAAGAGATCGTCGGGGGGGCCGCCGCGATGTTAGCGGACGGGGCGCTAGAGGGGCTCGAGCCCCACGCGAGCATCGGCCTGCACCTAAGCAGCCAGTTTCCGACCGGTATTGTTGCGGTCCGCGACGGACCCTCTATGGCCGCGACCGACGCCTTTACCCTGCAGGTCCACGGCCACGGCGGTCACGCGGCGCGGCCCCAGGAGACGGTCGACCCGGTCGTCGCCGCCGCGCAGATCATCACCGGCCTGCAGACGCTCGTGTCGCGCGAGACCGACCCGCTAGACAGCGCCGTGATCAGCCTGACCTCGGTGCACGGCGGTAGCGCCCACAACATCATCCCCGAACTGGTCGAAATCAAAGGGACGCTGCGCAGCTTTCGAGCCGAGACCCGCCAGCACCTCCGCGAGCGGATCGCGGCGCTTAGTGACGGAATCGCCCAGAGCTTTCGCGCCAGCACCACGCTGCGCTGGCTAAACACCTCGCCCGCCGTGGTGAACGACCCCGCCCGCACCGAACAGTTTCGCGAGGTCGCTCGGGCGGTCGTCGGCGCCGAGCATGTCATCAGTCCGAACCCGATCATGGGCGGCGACGACATGGCGCTCTGGCTCGAGCAGGCCCCCGGCTGCTACTTCTTCGTCGGCGCCCGCAATGAAGCGGCAGGAATCGACAAGCCGCACCACCACCCCGGCTTCGACATCGACGAGGCGTCGCTCCCGCTCGCGGTCGAACTGCTGAGCAAAGGGGTGCTGTCCTACCTCGACTAACGTGCTGTCCTGTCTCGACTAAAGCTGTCTAGAACGTCGATACCGTGATACGCGGCGACCGAGGCTGCTGCTAGCATCACCGTGCGCGCTAGCGTTCCGAGCATCATCGGTCATTGCTATTTTTTAGGGGAATAACCACGCGGGCGAAGCATGTGTGTCTCGTCGATAGACGTTTCGGTCGACGCTGTCGCTGCGTGGGCGCGGAGATCGCGACGTCGTTATGGGGCGGACGAGGTCTGACGCGGACGTTTTCGGGAAGTTACCGAGACAGATGCGAGATAGGTAGCGACGTGGACGAGCCGTGTCGGGCGCTTCCGTAACGAGTCTGGTCGATATCGGCGGCGACGTTCCGTGTAGAGCGAATCGTGCGGGTGACGTTTCCCGGAAACGTTTGCCGATAGGGTGGGGGCTCGAGCCCCTACCTCTGCCTCTGAACCGTTCCCGAAAGACCGCTTCCGAAAGAGTGCGTAACAATCTTCCGCCGCGACGTGATATAATTAGTGCTGATGAATGAGCGTCGAGCCTATATTCTAGACCTGGTCGTCCGGCACTATATCCGCTCGGCTCACCCGGTTCCGTCGTCGCAGATCGCCGAGCAGGTAGACGTAAGCAGCGCGACCGTGCGCAACGAGCTAAGCGCGCTCGAAGAGTCGGGCTTTTTGCAGCAGCCGCACACCTCGGCGGGGCGTGTTCCGACGGTCGAGGGCTACCGCTACTATGCCCGCAAGTTTATACCGCCCAAACGGTTACCCGAAGCGCAGCTGCGGCTGCTCGAAGCGCAGTTGCGCGGCGCGCACGGCGACCATCTGCTCCAGCAGATCGCCAACGTCGCCGCCGAACTGTCGGGCTACGCGGTGGTGGTCAGTCTGCCCGCCGACGACGAACTGCACGCACACGAAATCCACCTGTCGGCGCTGTCGAGTTCGCGGGTGCTCGCGGTGGTGGTGCTCGAAACAGGGCTGATCCGGCAGCTCGTCATCGACCTCACCCCGACTCCGTCAGACGACACCCTGCGCGACGCCGAAAGCAGCCTGCGGCAGCTCACCCTGCCGATCGGCGAGGTGCCCCGGGCGCTCTACGACATCGCCAAGCGGACCGACGCCGAAACCGCCCGCACCTTTACCGCGCTCGCCGACGCCTGGCCGACACTGGCACCGCCGCGCGTGTTTTCGCAGGGGCTCGCGAACCTGCTCGCCGAGCCAGAATCGAACGACCCGAGCTTTGTGCGGATGGTGCTCGAGCGGGTCGAACACCCCGACACCACGCCGGACACGGTCGGACAGGAGGCGCTGGTGCTGGTCTTTGAAGAGTCGCTCGCGCTGGTTGCGGCGCGGCTCGAGCTCGGCACGATACGCGCCGGACTGCGGCTGTTCGGCCCGACCCGGATGCGCTACCCCGAAACCCTAAGCGCCGCGCAGGCGGTCACCGAGGCGGTCGCGCGGCGGCTGTCGAGCGGTTCCGAACTCAACTAACGGTGTGGGTGCTCTGGGCGGCAGCTCTGGGTAACAGCCCATGGCGTTTCGGTCGGCTACGAAGCCGTTTAGAATACAGGTTAGAATACACGACATGACCGTAGAACTGTTGCTGTTTGCGTCCTATCGCGAACAGGTCGGCCAGAGACGGCTCGAGCTCAGCCTGCCCGAAGGTACCCGCGTACGCGACCTCGCGGCGCGGCTCGAAGCCGAACACGCCGGTTTGTCGCTGCGGGGCGCCCTCTGCGCCCTTAACGAACACTACGTCGCGCCGGACGCGGCGCTCTCTGCCGGCGACCGGGTGGCGTTTTTTCCGCCGGTGTCGGGGGGATAGCGTGACGAACCCCGAGATGACCGATACGCCGCGCCAAGACTACTTCTTTGTGACCGAGGAGAGGCTCGAGCCCCTCCGCTATCAGCAACTCGTGTCCGCACCCGCCTACGGCGCGGTGACGAGCTTTGTCGGTACAGTGCGCTCGCCTAATAAGGGCCAGGTGGTGCGCCACATCGACTACCAGGGCTACGACGCGATGATGTACACGCAGATGAAGGTGCTCGCGGGCGAGTTGCGGGCGCGCTTCGACCTCGGCGGGCTCGTAGTCGCGCACCGACTCGGGCGGCTCGGGCCGGGCGAAGCCTCGATCGCGATCGTGGTCGCCTCGCCCCACCGCCGCGATTCGCTCGAAGCGTGTCATGCGGCCATAGACCGGGCTAAGGCGCTGCTACCGGTCTGGAAGTACGAGGTCACCGAGCAGGACGAGGGCTGGGTAGCGGGCTCGAGCCAGGCCGCCGAGCCGCTCTAGCTAACCGGGCAATCTTCACGGAGTAGCGCCGCCGAAGCCTCTATGCTTGAAACCGACGGGGCTTGAAACAGATGGGGCTTGAGACGGATGGGGCTTGGAACGGGTGGGGCTTAGGCTTTGCGGACCGCGTACGGCTAACTCGCGCTCGGCCACAAGACCGCCGCTCTAAAGAAAGACTGTCGCCGCGCACTATCGTCTTGACACCGCCTCGTCATCGTCTCGACACCACCTCGACCGAATCTTTTGTCTACATCCCCCCGGTTGTGATGCGGATTAGGGAGGCCCGAAACAAGCACGCGCCAACTCACGAGGCGCCTTCGCGTGACATGTATGATGGACAGGATACGTATGTATAGCACTCTAGCCACCCTACCGACCTCAAGGCGCCCCGGTGCCTAACAGGGTCTACACGCACGCTCATGAAGGGCTCGCGACGATGGTGTCGGCGCGCGCGGCAACCCGCGTTCTGCAGGACACGCTGCGCGACCGGGGCACGACGCCGGACACGGTCAGCGCCGAGCAGATGCACGACCTGCTGCTCGGTCCGGTTCTTAAAGAGTTCGAGCAGATCCTGCCGCGCGAAGGGCTCAAGCGTAACCTCGGCAGTCTCGCCAAAGAGCTAGAGGCGCTCGAAACCGGGTCGCCTGGTCGTAGCGATCAGGCCGAGAACAACCCGTCGCGGCTCGAAAGTATCCGTAACTTTCTCAACACACCTATTATCGGCGAACGGCCCGCTGCGGAGTCCGCGCCTGCTCGGCCCGACGCGAGTAGCGAAAACGCGGGTCCGGAGGATACGAGCGGGGGCAGCGCTACGCGTATCTCTCGGTCGGCGCAGCGCCGACCCGAACCGTCCCCGAAAGACACCCTCGAAATCCCCCCCGGCGACATCTCGCCCCCGACCCGTACCCCCGTTCCTTCGGCGACGCCCGTACCACCCTCTAAAGCGCGTCCGCAACGCCCCACGCGCGGGGCGGCCCAGCGCAAAGCCGCGCCGCTAAGCGAGGAGAGGCTCGAGCAGATCGTCCTCCGCTTCGCCCAGATCGAGCACGTCCGGATCGTCGCGGCGATCCGCGACAACGGCGAGATCGCGGTGTCGCGCGGCAGCGGTATCGACATCGACGCGCTGTCGCGCTACGGGCTGATGGGGCTGCGGCTGCTCGGGCGGAGCGGCGAGCTTAACTCCTACTACCTCGCGCACACCAAGGGGCAGCTGTTTCTGTTTACCTTCGGACGCGACACGCTTATCCTGGTCGGCAGATCAGAGCTTAACGTCGGCACGGTCTTCGCGACGGCGGCGGCACTCAAGGAGGAACAATGAACCGAGGATCCAGGAACCGGAGATTTAGCTGTCTTCTGGCGATGCTGACACTCGTCCTGGGGTTAGCGAGCACGGCGCTCGCCCAAGACGCGCTGCTCGAAAGCTACCGCTTGGCCGTGCAGTCGCTGCAGAACAGTGTTCGGGCGCTCCCCATCGACAACGTCCAGAGCCTCGATAGCCTCGACCGGGCGGCGAACGCGCTTATCCCGCTGTCGCGTGAAAACGGCAGCAACCAGCTCGTCGACGGTATCGAAAGCACCTTCGACCGGGCGCGCGAAGCGATCGCGAACCGGAGCCAGACCAACCTCGCGGTGCAGGTGTCGGTGATCGTGGGCGGGTTTCAGCGCCTGGTCTACGAGTCGGCGCTACGCGAAGCGAACAACGGCAACCTAAACGTCGCGCGGCAACGGCTCGAGCAGATCGCGGACGACATGGGGATGACCGAAGCGTCGGTCGCCGAAATCCTAAGCGCCCAGAGCCTCGACGCGCTGCGCGGGGCGTTCGAGCTAGGGGCGGCCCGGGCGATCCAGGGCCGTCTCGAAAGTGCTCGAGCCGCGACTACGACCAGTTCGGGCCAGGCCTACCAGGCACTCGCCGAGGCGTACAGCATCTACATACCGGTCCAGGACTCGCCGCGCCTCGCCGACGAGGTCGGTAACAGCCTGATCAGTGCGATTAACGCCTTAGTCGGTAACGACGACGCCGCGCTTAGCGCACAGCTCGACATCCTGACCGACCAGATGGACGCCTTCGCGACGCGGGCCGAAAACCTCAGAAGCCAGGGCGGGTCGCAGAGCGAGGTGCCGGAGCCCGGCACCCCCCCCGAAACACCGCCCGCCGTCGCAGAGGCCGACGCGGTTCCGGCGCCGTCACAACCAGACGCTGTCGCTCCGCCGGAGATTGAAGACGACCCCGAACCCGCCGACGCCGACCTTGTCGAAAGTCCGGCCCCGGCTCCGGCCCCGCCCGAGCAGCCGGCCCCGTCACAACCCGAGTCGACGAGCGAGAACACCGGCGACGCGAGTACGGCGGCGACCCCGCAGACGGCGAGCCGCGAGCAGGCGATCGCCGCGATCCAGCAGACGCTGTCGCAAAACTCGTCGCTAAGCGGTTCGTCGACGCGAAGTCTCGCTGCAAGCTACTACGACAACGGCTTCGAGAGCCCCGCAGACGTGATCGACACGCTCTACGTGCTAGGTGCCCGGTCGATTGTCGCGGTCGAAATCGGTGCCCAGCAGCGGGCTAAAGACCTCGTCCGCGAGTTTGAAGGCAACTACGTCGACTACCTGCAACCGCTCGTCACGAGCCGCGATGTCGGCTTTAATACCAGCACGTTGCGGCTGCTCGACACGCTCGAGCGTGCGCCCGCACTCCGCCTGCAAGACACGGTGGTGCTCGCCGGCCACGTCGACGCAACCGCTGCGGTGCTTGGCGGCGATCGCCCGTCGGCGACGCACTCGGCGATCGTTGCGACCAATATCTTCTGGGTCGGTATCACCCGGGTGATCGTAATGGTCGCGCTGTTTCTGCTCGCGTTTGTGCCGATCTACCTGCTGTTTTTGGCGTTCGGGGGCGGTAACCGCAACTGGATCTGGGTCGGCACCTCGTTGTTTTTGCTGCTGCTGCCGGTCATGTACGAGGGGCTTAGCTTTCTGTTATCGTTCTTAGGAAGCGTGTTCGGCGTCGCCGCACTCGACACCCTAGCGAAATTCTCGATCTTTCAGAACACTATCTCGCAGGTGATCTGGGTGCTGATAACCGCCGTCGCGATCGGCTTTGCGACCGCCGGGCTCTACGGGATTTGTGTGCAGTTCGGCCTGCTCGGCGGACGCTCGTCTGCCGAGAGCACCCCGACGCGGGCTTCGGAGACGCAGGTCGGTGCGGGGACGCGCGACACCGGCCCGATATCCTGGGAAGACGAGTTTTAGCCTCGTGACGGGGTGGCCGGATGATCGGGCGGCTAGACGACAGGGGAACTAGATGACAGGGGAACTAGATGACAGGGGAACCGGTCGCGTTACCGTAGCGGGTGTCTCTTGAAGTCGGTACACTGGTCGGTAGATGCCCACATTCGTCGTCGCTTAAGTGTGTAGTATGTAGACACCTTCGGATCTGCCGTACCCTGTTTTGCAACGGGTCTACGCACGCGAATGTGCACAGATGTGCGGTCAACAGATGTGCGGTTAAAGGTATGCTGTAACAACGATGTTGCTGAAGCGAAGGGAGAGGATGACGTCGATGGCGATGACCAATCGGGTCTACCAGATAACAGTTCAGGAGCTAGAGACGGTGCTGTCCCCACGGGTCGTGTCCCGTTCGCTTCAGGAGGGTCTCAAGCAGGTCGGTAAGACGCCGGAGACGGTAGCGTACGACGATATCGACAAGATTCTGAAGGCGTACATCTACCGGCAGTTGCAGGTCGCGCTGCCGGTAGACAAGGCCAAGGAGAAGGTCAAGGACGTGCTCGCCCGTCTCGAAGAGGCTAGCGGAGAGGGCGCTAAGCGCGCCGAGGCGGCGCCGCAGCCCAAACAGGACCAGGCCGACACAAAAGACAGCGCGCTCGCGCAGCAGCAGCAGACCCTAGAAGAACTGCGCGAGGCGATCCGGCCCTTTAACCTCTACTTCGAGTGGCCCGAAACCCAGAAACTGCGCGCCCAGCTTCAGCTTCTCGAAGAAGAGCAGGCGCAGGGACGCGAGGCGCCGCAGCTCGTCAGCGGTGCCCGTAGCCAGATTAAGACGCTCGAGCAGAAGCTCGAAGACCAGCTTGTCACGCAGGCCGACGAGCTAAGCAAGCTCGAGACCGCCTACGAACAGGTCGAAGATGTGGGCGGCTACAAGGTGCGGCGCCTCGACAAGATTATCCGCCAGGTTCGTGCCGCCCAAGAGGAGCGCCAACTCGCGACCGGCGAGATCGACCGGGCCAAAAAGCTCGTCACCGAGCTGCGCAAGCTGCTCCAGTCGAGCGTCGCGAGCGAAGAGACGCCCGAAGTCGAAGCCGACACCGAAGCCGAAGCCGAAGCGGGGCTCGGCGACCTTATCCTCGACCTAAGCAGCGAGCGCGACGACCTCGCCGCTATTGTGAAAAACCACGGCAACCTGCTTAACTTTCGCCCCGGTCTCGCCGAAACGATCGCGGGCTACGAACAGCAGCTAGACCGCGACGAAGCCCTTGGCGACAGCCTCGAACAGCTGCGGCGCGAGCTCGAGGAGGCCGAAGAAGAGCTGCGCCAAGAGCTGCAAGACGAGCTGCGGGGTATCAAAACCAACCTGGCGAACATGGACGCCGAACTCGACACCCAAGAACTCGCGATGTCTTTGCAGGTCACGCTCGGCGTGCTCGAAAACACCCTGCCGCCCGAGTCCGACGTCAAGCATATCCGCGACCTGTACCGTCTGTTGGAACAGCGCTCGGCGGGGCTAGCCTCGAGCCGCGAACAGGCGCAGCAGGCCCAAAGCGCCAAGATCGAGCAGCAGGGCGAAGCGATCACCCGACTCCAAGCGACCTTAGAGCGCTACAGCACCGAGGGGGCGGCGGTCGCGGAACGCAAGACGTTGCAGGGGGCGCTCGAACGGCTCGAGCAGGCCCACCAAGACGGTGACCTCGTGCCGGAACTGCTCGCCGAAGCCCAGAGCGCCGCGGGCGAACTCGAAGCGGCGGTTGCCGAACGCGCCCAGGGCGTCCTCGACAAGCAGCGTGCGAGGGTGCGCGGTCTGCTCTCGCAGGTGCAGGCGCTGCCCCTTATCGACCCGGTAAGCGGTCAGGCTCGAGCCCTCGAACAAGAACTCTCGCAGCAGCTCGAACAGCTCGAACAGCAACCGCTCGGCGACGACCGACTCGAAGCGAGCGTCGCTATGGTCGACAAGCTAAAGGCCGACCTGCGCGCGGCCTACGAGCAGCGGATCAGCAACTTTTTAGAGCAGGCGAGCAGCCTCGGCAACCGCGACGTGCTCGCCCGTATCCAGGAGGCGAGCCAGAGCCTAGAGCAGGGCAACTACCCCGACCTCTCGGAGTTAGAGCGCAACCTCGAACAGGCGAGCAGCGAACGTCTCTCCGAACAGCTCGCCGACCTGCACCAGCTCGAAACCGAAGCTCGGCAGCTACGCGGTATCGATACCGACGAGTTTCGCGACTTTCAGACGTTGCTCCAGAACGCCCGCCAGAAGCTAGAGCAGGGTTACCCGGTCGACAACCTCGAACGGGGCTGGACGCTGCTAGAGCGTCTGCAGGGCGAGATGGTGCAGCGTAGCGCGAGTTTCGAACCGCGCCTCGACAAGCTGCTCGCGCGCTTCGAACCGGTCTCTAAACTCAACACCGACGAGGCGACGCACGTCCGCCGCGTGCTGCGCTACCTCGACTCGCAACGGGGCGCCTTTAACAAGATTTCGCCGGGGATGCAGGATCAGCTCATGAGCTCGCTCGACGAGGCCGAAGAGATGCTCGCGCAGCTTCAGGAGGAGTTCGAGGCGACCCGCGCCATCGCCGGGCAGCTCGTAAGCGGTAACGTGCTCGACGACGTGCTCGGTATCTTCGGCGACAAGTCGCAGCAGGCGCCCGCTGCGCCCCCGAGCCAGGCCGCCCCTAAAGCAGACGCCGCCGGAGAGCGCGCGCCCGAGGTGCGCGAGACCAGAAGCGACAACACCGCGCTTAACCGCTGGCTCGACGCCTACCTCGACGAACGGGGTGTTCGTGACGTCGCGATCTTTACGCCCGAAGGCGACCTGCTAAGCGGGCGCTGCGAGTTTAAGCCGCGCACCCTGCGCGCCGCGATCGACGAACTCGAAGAAAACTTCGGTCTGATCGGTGAAGAGCTCGGCCTCGGCGGTATCCGGCTGTTAAGCGTCGAGATGCTCGGCAAGGTGCTCGTGGTCGCCAAGCCGGTCGACGACTACCCGATCGCGATCGTGATCGATACGCCCTCGGTGCTTAGCCTGGTGCTCAACCGGCTCCGCCGCGATATTCCGAAGGTCAGCGAGATTTTAAGTGGACCTGCCTTCGCTTGAGGCGACCGCCCGGCTCGCCCGCACGGTCGTAGACCGCACCGAGCC
This sequence comes from Trueperaceae bacterium, assembly GCA_034521635.1. Taxonomy (GTDB): domain Bacteria; phylum Deinococcota; class Deinococci; order Deinococcales; family Trueperaceae; genus JAXHMC01. Next base: position 41,780 of record JAXHMC010000030.1, read on the forward strand.
GGGGTCGCTCGTCTTGCTCGCTGGCCCGCTCGGCGCCGGCAAGACGACGCTCGTGCAGCAGATCGGTGCGGTGCTCGGCAGTCCGGCGCATATCAGCAGCCCGACCTACACGCTCATCCACGAGTACCCGAGCCCGGCGGGGCTGATCGTCCATATCGACGCCTATCGTCTCGCTGGCGCCCGGCTGCTGACCGACATGGGGTTAGACGACTACCTGGCTCGAGCCCGCCTCGTGGTGGTCGAGTGGGGCGAACCGCTTAGGGCCGACTACCCGGACGCGCTGCTCGTGGTGCTCGAGCTCTCCGGTGGCGAACGCAAGGCGAGGCTCGAGCCCCCCCTCGCTATCACCCTCTAAATGCCCGAACTCTCGCCCCCCGCCCGCTCCGTTACGGCGTCTAATTTCTAATTAATTTATGTCTAAACCATCCGACCTCTACCTCGGTATCGACAGCGCCACCCGCTACCTCGCCCTCGCCCTCTGGTCGCCGACCGACGGCACCCTCGCGAGCGTCTGCCCGCCGGTCGAACGCGAGCACGCCGCCCGCATCGTCCCCGACATCGACGCGCTGCTCGCGGAGGTCGGCGCGACGCGGCACCATCTACGCGGCCTCGGTGTCGGGCTCGGTCCCGGTTCGTACACCGGTTTGCGGGTCGGTATCGCGGCGGCGCAGGGTCTCGCGCGGGGGTTAGGGGTGCCGCTCCGGGGCTCGAGCAGCTTGGCTGCGATGGCCTACGCCCACCTCACCGACGGTGAGGCGGCGCTCTGCGGTTTCGACGCCCGGCGCGGCAACGTCTATGCCGCCCGACTCCGGCGCAAAGGTGACCGCGTCATCCAGCTCGGCCCGCTTATGAAAGAGTCTGCGGCGGCGCTACGCGAACGCTTTACCGGTGAACGCTTCATCGTCGACGCCCCGCTCGACGCGGGCTACCTCGCCCGCCAGGCCGCGACCGCCACCACCACGAGTCTGACACCGCTCTATCTGTAATATCGACTGTACTATCGACCGGAACAGACTCTGTCAGGGACGCTTCATCAGGGACGCTTCGCGCCGTACGCCGTAACGACGACGCTCGTTCGTTGTCGGCTAACGCTCACTCGCGCAGCACTACAACCGGTCTGAAGACGCGAAGACGCGGGCGGATTCACGGGGGACGGCGCCCGCACGTTATACTAAAAGTTCGGACGTTTCGGCGGCGGCCTCGTGCGGCTCGCCGAGACAGGTCGCGCGGTAGACTCAGGTGATCCCCGAACAGGTGATCCCCGACCTCGCGACCAGACGTTACGACTGGACGACGTCGCCAGACACCGCGTCATTTGTGCTGCGTTACCGACGCCACCTCATCCGCGATGCTGCGTCATTCACCACGTTAGAGGTACGTCAGATTTGTGTCGGACCTACGACAGAGTTACGACGGACTTACGACGTCAGAGGTCGCGTCATCAGCAGTTAGGTCACCAGATCAGCAGTTAGGTCACCAGAACGGTCACCCGAAGTTAGGTCACTAGAAATTAGATTATCGGAAGTTAGGTCAGAGGCTACGTCAGGAGATGGAATCGTGTTTAGACCTCGGCAGGCGATAGGGGTAGATTTAGGGACCGCCACGGTTCTGATCTACGTTAAAGGAAAACAGATTCAGCTTCGCGAGCCTTCGGTGATCGCGATGGTGCGCGACACCGGCGAGATCAAGGCGGTCGGTAACGACGCGTACGCGATGCTCGGGCGCACCCCCGGCAGTATCGTCGCGGTGAGGCCGATGCGCGACGGCGTGATCGCCGACTACGACCTGACCGAAAAGATGCTCAAGGCGTTTGTCCGCAAGGTGATTACCGGCCCGAGCCGGCTGTTTAAGCCGCACATCATGGTCTGTGTGCCGTCGGGCGTGACCGAGGTCGAAAAGCTCGCGGTGCTCAAGGCGGTGCGCGAGGTCGGGGCGCACCGGGCGTTTCTGATCGAAGAGCCGCTCGCCGCCGCGATCGGGGCCGGGGTCAACATCGCCGAACCGACCGGGTCGATGATCGTCGATATCGGCGGCGGTACGACCGACATCGCCGTGATCAGCCTCGGCGGGACGGTGGTGTCGGAGTCGCTCCGGATCGCCGGAAACGACTTTGACGAGGCGATCATCCGCTACATTCGCCGTAAAGACAACCTGCTGATCGGTGACCGCACCGCCGAAGAGATCAAGAAGCGGGTCGGTGCGGCGCTGACCGGACGGCGCGACGACAACCGCGAGATCGACGTGCGGGGCCGCGACCTTATCAACGGCCTCCCCAAAACGATTTCGGTCGACACCAACGACGTGGTCGAAGCGTTGCGAGAGCCGCTGCAGAAGATCGCCGAAGGGGTGCGGCGGGTGCTCGAGCTCGCCCCGCCCGAACTCGTGTCCGACATTATCGACCGGGGCATTATCATGACCGGCGGCGGGGCGCTGCTACGCAACTTCGACCAGCTGCTCCGGCAGACCACCGGCATCCCGGTCGCGGTCGCCGAAAACGCGACCGAATGCGTCGCGCTAGGCACCGGCAAAGCGCTCGACATGATCCGGGTGCTCCAGGACGCGCTGATTAGCGACCTGTCGCTCCGGCGCTAGGCGGCTCGGTGTCGTGCTCTGGGGTGACACTTCGGGCGACGTGCTACGGGTCCGTTTCTATGGGGTGTGTCGGGCTGGGGTGTGTCGGGCCGAGGTGCGCCGGTCCAACGTCCGCTTTGTTGCAGTCGCGCGCACGGTCGGCGGGTAGACTTAAACGGTGATGCTACGCGACAAGCTCCGAACTGTCCGCACCCTGTTCGGCCTCGTGCTGCTGCTCGTACTGTTGTTCGTACTAGGCGCGGCCCACGCCCAGAACTACGCCCAGGACTACCCGCTCGCCAACCTCCAGGAGGGCCAGCGCGGTTACGCGCTCACCACCGGCCCCGGCGACGTGATCGAACGTTTCGGGATCGTGGTGCTCGGCATGCAGTACGACGCGGCGGGCTTTCCGCTCGTACTTATTCGCGCCGAGGGCGACTTTATCGAGCGCTCGGGCGGCGTCGCGGCGGGGATGAGCGGTAGTCCGGTCTATCTCCCGTACGGGAGTGGCGACGCGCTGCTCGGGGCGATCGGCTACACCTTTCCTAACAGCGACCACAACCTCGCGCTCGTCACGCCGATCGAGGTGATGCGCCGGGCGACGCCGGAGCGGATCGGTGGGCTCGAGCCCTTCGGCGATTTCCCGCCCCTGTCCGACGCCGTCCCGGTTGCGACGCCGATCCTGATCGCGGGCGCTTCGGAGCGGGTGGGGCGGTGGCTCGAGCCCCTCTTCGTCAACAGCCGCGTGACGCCGCTACCGCTCCAGCTTAGTGCGAGCGGCGCGCCCGAAGCCGCCGACGCGAACTTTACGCTCCGGCCCGGCAGCGCGGTCAGCGTCCAGCTTGTCCGGGGCGACATCACCGTCGGCGCGGTCGGCACCGTGACGCTGATCGAAGACAACCGCTTCTGGGCGTTCGGCCACCCGCTGCTCGGCGACGGCGACGTCTCTTTCGCGCTCGCGCCGGCCTATATCTCCTATATCGTGCCGAGTACGGTGGTGCCTTTTAAGCTCGCCAACAACGGTCAGCGGATTCTGGGCCGGGTGAGCCAAGACCGGCCTTACGCGCTTAGCGGCACCCTCGGCGCCGACCCCGACTTCGTCCCCGTCACCCTAACCCTCAACGGCCCGGCCCGAAGCGTGACCAAACGGTTCGAGATCAGCGCCGACGAGCGCTACTACCCAGAACTGCTCGCGGCGGCGAGCCTGCAGGCGTTCGACGAGACGATCGAGGCGGTCAGTGCGGGCAGCGCCGAACTCGCCTGGGAGCTGACCCTAGCCGACGGCGAGGTGCTCCGTCTTCTCGCGCAGCTTAGCGACCCGGTCGATATCGCGGGTGCGGTCGCGCAGGCCGCCGCCGAACCGCTCGCGGTGCTTAGCGACAACCCTTTCGCCGACCCCGAACTGTCCCGTATCAACCTGAGTGTGAGCTACCGGAAGATGCAGCGCTACAACGAGATCGTCAGTGTATCCGCCGAGCAGAGCGAGATCGCGCCGGGCGAACTGCTTACCCTCTACGTCCGGTTGCAGCCCTACCGGGCCGAGCCGACGGTGCGGACGCTGCGGGTCGCGCTACCCGAAGACGCTACGGGCACGCTCGACATTGTAGTGCGAGGCGGGCTCGAGCTCTCCGCTGGCGAAGGCGACGGCGGTAGTGGTGACGACATCCTCTCCTTTACCGAGCTGCTCGTCGCGCTACGCGACCGGGTGCAGTCGAGCGAACTGATCGTCGAAACCTACGTCGGTGACGACTGGCAACGGCTCGAGCGGATCACCCTAGACGACCCCGTGTACGGCGAAGAGACGATCACCGTCACCGTGACGTCTTCCGAAGAGGTTGCCGCCGCCCCGAGCGAACCGGCAGGTACGCCGAGCACCCCCGTTCCGAGCGACAACGGTTCGAGCGACGATTCGGGTGACAGTAGCCCGATCGACCCGCCGATCAACGACACCCCGCCGACCGACGATCCGCCGCCCTGGTCGTCGCGCGACCGCCCCTAACCGACTTAGGCGATGCTGCTGACAATGTTGCTGACGATGCCGTTATCTCTAACATCTTCTAAACGCCAAAAGGCCGCCGCGAAACAGTGATGACGCGGCGCGACCCTCCCACGCTCGCCGCGATCGCCGAATACCTCGGTGCCCGGCTCGACAGTGACCGGCCCGAGATGGCCGTGCAGCCGGTACGAAGCCTCGCCTCGCCAGAGCGTCCGCAGGCGGGGTCGGTCGTCGTGCTCAACGAGGTCACACCGGAGCTGATCGACCGGCTCGAAGCGCACGGGGTTTTGGCGGTGGTGGTGGAGGAGGGGCTCGAGCCCCCCACCTCCCTCGCCCGGATCTACGTCCGCGACCCCCGTCTGGCCTTCGCCGTCCTGACCAGCCTGTTTCGGCCTCCGCCGCCGCCCCCCGACATCAGTCCGGCAGCGTCGATCGATCCGAGCGCCCGTCTCGGCACCGACGTCGCGGTGTCTGCCGGCGCGGTGATCGAGGCCGACGCGATGGTCGGTGCGGGTTCGCGGATCGGGGCGGGCAGCGTGGTCGGGCGGGGCGCGACGCTCGGCGCAAACGTGGTGCTACACGCGAATGTCAGCCTCTATCCGGGTGTGACGCTCGGCGACCGCGTCGTGATCCACAGCGGCGCGGTGATCGGTGCCGACGGCTTCGGCTACGCGCTCGGCCCGCGCGGCGCGGCTAAGATCGAGCACCTCGGCACGGTCGTGCTCGAAGACGACGTCGAAATCGGTGCGAACAGCTGTATCGACCGAGCTACGCTCGACGAGACCCGCATCGGCGCCCGTACCAAGATCGACAACCTCTGCACCATCGCGCACAACGTGGTGGTCGGTTGTGACGGTCTGATCTTAGGCGCGGCGGTGATCGCGGGCTCGGTGCGGATCGGCGACCGGGTCATCATCGGCGGCGGAGCGCTGCTGCGCGACCATATCGTGATCGGCGACGACGTCCGCGTGGTCGGCAATTCGGGTGTGACCAAGGACGTTCCGGCGGGAGAGACGTGGGCGGGGTTTCCGGCCAAACCGTTTCGGAGCTGGACGCGCGACCTCTACCTGCTCGGTCAGCTCGAGCGGATCTGGCAGGCAGTACGCGGCTGGCAGAAACAGGACGAGAACGGTGTCTGAGGGCGCCGACGCGGTGACGGTGGCCGGTACCGGGCTGCACAGCGGCGTGACGAGCCGGGTGCGGCTGTTTCGCGACGACAGCCACGATGACAGTCACGATGAAGACTCTGGAGGGATGATCCGGTTTCGCCGGGCGGGCTGCGAGGTGGCGGCGGGGCTCGAGCACGTCGTCGCCACCCCTCGCTGCACGGTACTCGGCGCTGACGGGGTGCGGGTCGCGCTGGTCGAACATCTGCTCGCCGCGCTGCAGATCGCCGGCTGGTGGCGCGGTCTGGTGATCGAGCTAGACGCCGACGAGGTGCCGATCTTAGACGGGTCGGCGGCGCCGTGGCTCGCCGCGCTCGCCGAGTTGGGGACGCCGCCCGCCCCGCCGGAACCGTTGACGGCCCAGACGTCGTGGGGCTACCGGGACGGTGGGAGTAGGGTGGGGCTCGAGCCCGGCCCCGCCCGGCTCTGCGCCGAGATCGACTTCGCCCACCCGAGCGTCGGTCAGCAGCGGTGGTGCGGGTCGCCTGATCGCTACGCCGACCTCGCCGGGGCGCGCACCTTCGGCTTTCTGGCCGAGGTCGAACAGTTGCGGCAGCAAGGCCTTATCGCCGGGGCGGGTCTTGAAAATGCTATTGTCTTTGACGAGGTGGGCCCGCTAGCGCCGCTACGCTGCCCGGACGAGCCGGTACGGCACAAGGCGCTCGACTTTTTAGGCGACAGCTTTCTGTTCGGACGCCCGATCGCGGGCCGAATCTCGGTGGTGCGGGGCTCGCACCGGCTCCACATCGAAGCGTTGCGCCGCCTTCGCGCCGACTACGCGTCTGTGATGTAACGTCTCTATTATGTAACGTCTGTCGTCTTAGAGTCCACCCAGAGTCCATATCAGCCGTCTACACGTCTTGGCTGATGGATATATATGCTAAACGGATACGCCCAGCAGCTACACGGCGCGAACGACCGGAGATCGTGAGTGATGATGTCAGACATAGATGATGTTAGACATAGATGTTAGACATAACAGTAGGCATAGCAGCAGAGATAACGCAGAGATAATACTGGAAGATAGAGTCTATGAGCGAGCCAGCTTAGGCGAGGAGTAGAGGATGAAGCGCTTTAAGGTTGCAGTCGTCGGTTTCGGGGTGATGGGCAGACACCACGCCAACGTCTACGCCGCGTTGCCGCACACCGACCTCGTCGCCGTTGTCGACCCCGACGCTGCGCGGCACGACGTCGCGGTGCGTACGCACGCCGTAACGAGCTACCCCGACGTCGCGGCGCTGCTGCGTCACAGCCGGGTTGACGCGGTCAGCGTGGCCGCACCGACGAGCCTGCACTACCCGATCTGTCGGCGGCTGCTCGAAGCGGGCGTCCACGTGATGGTCGAAAAGCCGGTCGCGCCTAACGTCGAACAGGCACAGCACCTCGCCGAGCTAAGCCGCAGGCTCGGGCTTATTTTGCAGGTCGGTCACATCACCCGGTTTTACCGGGCGGTGCAGATGCTCGGCGCGCAGGTGTCGCGGCCCTACCTGATCGAGGCGCGGCGGCTCAGTCCGAGTGCGCGCATCCAGGACGTCGGGGTGATTTTAGACCTGATGATCCACGACATCGATATCGTGTTGGGGCTCGAGCCCAGCGAGTTGCGCAGCGTGACCGTGGCGGGTCACGTACTCGCCAGCGGCCCGCGTCAGCACGCCCATGAAGACGTCGCCGCCGCCCAGATCGTGTTTGAAAGTGGCTGCATCGCCCGCTTTTTAGCGAGCCGCGTCGCCCCCGACGCCGAACGCACCCTCGTCGTCGCCGAACCCGACAAAACCGTCCGGCTCGACTTCGGCAAGGAGCCGCACACCGAGATCGCCGTGTACCGCACCCCGCAGCAGATCGGCAACGGCAACGGCTCGAGCACCAACGTCGAAATGCAGCGCACCGACGTCTTCGAAGACAACCCGCTCCGTAAAGAGCTCGAGCACTTCCTCGACCGGATCCGCTACGGCACCCCGCCGATCGGCACCCTCGACGACGACCTCCGCTCGCTCCGCCTCGCGACCCGCCTGCTCGACGACCTGCGGGCCCAAGCTGTCGCGCAGACCGCCTAGCGGGTTAGACTGTCGTCTATGAGCCAAGCGTCCACCCCACCCGACACTTCTGCGGCCCCGACCGTCGATATCCGCAACATTCTGCCGCACCGCTACCCGTTTCTGATGGTCGACGCGTTCGTGTCACAAGACGGCGACCGTTTCGAGTGTCTTAAAAACGTCAGCCACAACGAGCCGTTTTTTCAGGGCCACTTTCCGAGCGAACCGGTCATGCCCGGCGTGATGATCGTCGAGGCGCTCGCGCAAGCGGCGGCGGTCGGTTTGGCCGTGCGCGAAGGTTTAGAGGACGGCCAGATCGGCTACCTCGTCGGCGTCGACGGCGCTAAGTTTAAGCGTAAGGTCGTTCCCGGCGACCAGCTCCGCCTGACCGGCGAGATCACGCTGTTTCGGCGCCGTCTCTGCCGCGTGTCGGCGCGCGCTATGGTCGGCGACGAGGTCGCTGCCGAAGCCCAACTCGCGTTCGTGTTCGCCGACTAGCACACGCCAGCCTCATCCGGCGACGCAACCGTGGCGACCATCCACCCCTCTGCCGTGATCGACCCCGCCGCACGTCTCGCCGCTGACGTGACGGTCGGTCCGTTTGTGGTGATCGAAGCGGACGTGACGGTCGGAACAGGGACGCAGCTGCTCGCCGGAACGATCCTGCTCAACGGCACCCGGGTCGGCGCGCACGCTCGGCTCGGGCCGTACACGACGGTCGGTAACGAGCCGATGGACCGCAGCTTTGACGGCGAGAGGAGCTTCGCGGTTCTCGAAGACGGCGTTCGGATGTTCGAGTTTGCGAGCGTCCACCGCGCGTCGGGCGAGAACGCCGAAACTCGGGTTGGTGCGAACAGCATGGTGATGAGTTACGCTCACGTGTCGCACAACGCTCGGGTCGGACGCGACTGTGTGCTGACCACCCACGCCCAACTCGCCGGGCATAGTCAGGTCGGCGACTTAGCGGTGCTCGGGGCAGACACAGGGCTGCACCAGTTTGGCCGAGTCGGTACAGGTGCGATGCTTGGTGCCTCTGCAAAGGCGCTAAAAGACGTGTTGCCCTATACCCTAGCGTCCGGTCAGCCAGCTCGGCACTATCGGCTTAACCGCGTCGGGCTGCAGCGGCGGGGGGTAGACGGTGAGCGGTATCGGCGGCTCGAGCAGGCGTTTCGGGCTTTTCGCAAACACGATCTCGACCGGGTCGAAGCGCTCGCCGCAGAGAGCGACGAGGTGCGCACCATGCTCGACTTCTACCGCAGCAGCACGCGCGGAATCACCCGCTTCGTATAGACTAACGGGTGTGTCCGAAGTCGTTTTGTTAAGCAACGGGCCCGGAGAACTCTACACCTGGGCCGCCCCGGTCGTCCGCGAATTGCGCGCCCAAGCGCCAGACGTGCGGGTCAGTCTCGGGCTGGTACCGTGTCAGTTTGCGAGCGGCGCCGAGGCGGAGATCGCGCGGAGTTTCGGGGTCGATGCGGTCGCGACGCCCCGCGATATCCTCAACACCCTCGCGACTGGGCGGCTACCGGACGGTTTCGGCCCGAACGGTCGTCGCGAAGGGGCGGGGGCGCTCGTTAGCTTGGGCGGAAGCCTCGACATGGCGGTCCGTTTTGGCGAGCGGCTCGGCTATCCGCGCTACCGCTACAGCTTTGTGCCGGCGTGGCACCGCAAACTCCGGCGGCTTTTCGTTCACGACGAACGGATGCTGCGCCGAGCGCGCTATCTCGGGGCGCCAGTAGAGCGGCTCGAGCTCGTCGGTAACCTCGTCGCCGACGCCGTACGCCAGACCCCCCCGGCAGCGTCACCCGGCTCGCCCCACATCGTGCTGATCCCCGGTAGCCGCAACCTGTTCGCGCTCCACATGATCCCGCTCCTGATCGCCATTGTTGACCGGCTTAGCGAGGCGTTACCCGACGCCCGTTTTGTGTGGCCGGTCAGCCGGCTGCTAAGCGAGGACACGATCGCGGCGGGGATCGCCAACCGCGAAGGGCTTATCTTCAGCGGGCTGGCCGGGCGGCGCGAGGGGGATATCGTCTGGACACCGCGAGGGGGGAGGCTCGAGCTCATCGCCGAATCCGAACGCTACGCGCACATGCGCGCCGCCGACCTCGCCATTACCATTCCGGGTACCAACACCCTCGAACTCGGCATCGCGAACGTACCGAGCGTCGTGCTGCTGCCGATGAACCGCCCCGAAGTGATCCCGCTCGAAGGGGCCGGTCACTGGCTGTCGCTTATCCCCGGCATCGGCACCTGGCTCAAACGCCGGGCGGTGCGGCTGTTTGTCGAGACGCTGTCACAACCGATATCGCTTCCGAACCGCTTTAGCGGCGAAGCGCTGATGATCGAGCTGACCGGCACCATCCACGCCGAGCCGGTCGCCGAGCGGGTGCTAAGCCTCCTGGCCGACCCCGCCGACCTCGCCCGTCGCCGCGAGCGCCTCCGGCAGACCATGCCGAGCCCCGGCGCGGCCCACAAACTCGTCGCGCGCGTCCTCGCCGATATGGTTTGACCGACGATGTCGATGTGGTTGCAGACGTGATGTTAAAAGACGACACCGATGTCTAAGTCTCCGGCCCCGACCCCTTCGCCGTCGCTGCTGTCGCCCAACCGTCCGGTCGCGTGGTTCGGGATGGCGGCGGCGGTCGCAAACGCTGCTCTGCGCGTCGCTATTGTCCCGCTCGTGGTGACGCCGCTGGTCGACCGGGTGCTTACCCAAGCCGACCTGACGGCGCTAGGCGAGACGCTGCTGGTCGCGTCGCTGGTGGTCGGGGGCGGGGCGCTCGTGCTGTGGTTGCAAGACGCGCTACTCGGGCGGACGGCGGCGCAGCTCTCGGCGTGGTGGCGCGAACAGCTCTACGACCGGCTGCTCGCCTACCGTCCGGGTCGGCTGCCGGGCAGCAGTGGCGGGTTGGCGGGGCGGATTCTGACCGATCTCAAAGATGTCGAGACGTTTTATCAGTTCGGGCTCGGCACGTTGGTCGCCGAGTCGTTAACGGTGATCGGGATTATCGGGCTGCTGTTCGCGAGTCACGTACAGGCGACGCTCTATCTGCTGCTGCTCGTGCTGCCGCTGCTGCTGCTGCTCGGGGGGTTAGGGAGGTGGCTCGAGCACATCACCACCCGCTCGCAAGAACAGACCGAACAGGTCGGCGCCCACCTCCAGGAGGGCCTGCAACACCACGAGGTCGTCCGGGCGTTCGGAGCGCAGCGCTTTGTGCTGTCGCGTTTCGGTGCGGTCAACCGGGGCACCGCCCGGCAGATGAGTCGCCGCAGCGCCGTTGCAAGCCTCCAGACCCCGGTCACGCAGGTCATGGTGTTCGTCGCGTTCGGCGTGCTTATCGCGATACTCGCGCAGAGCGTCGCGGCCCAGACAATGACGCCCGGCGAGGTCGCGGCCTACCTGACGCTGGTCGCGCTGCTGTCGACGCCGGCGCAGCTGCTGCCTCGAGGCTACGCGCTGCTGCAACAGGCTCGGGCCGCCCGCACCCGCCTCGACGCGCTCCGCCACATCCCACCCGACCATGTCCCGCCCGAACACCGTAACGACACCCCTTCAAGTGCCACCGCACGACCGACCGCGCCGAGCGTCCGTCTCGACCACCTGACCCTAGCGCACCGCGACGACACGCCGGTACTACGCGACGCGACCCTGCACCTCGTCGGCCCCGGTCTGGTCGCGATAACCGGCCCGAGCGGTAGCGGCAAGACCACGCTGCTCCGGGCGCTGCTCGGCTTTGTCCCGCCCCGCGCGGGCGCTATCTATCTAGGCGACGTTTCGCTTGACGATATCGGCGACGCTACGCTGCGCCGGGCTATCGCCTACGTCCCGCAAGACACCGGCCTGTTGCGGGCGAGTCTGCGCGACAACCTGGCGCTCGGGCGCGAGGTTTACGACGACGCGCTCTGGGCAGTGCTCGGCGAGGTGGGCTTAGAAACGTTCGTCCGCGAGCTGCCCGGCGGCCTCGGCTACCCGCTCGGCGAAGACGGCGCTGGACTGTCGGGCGGGCAGCGGCAGCGTCTGGCCGTAGCGAGAGCCCTGCTAAGCGACCCGCTTGTGCTGCTGCTAGACGAACCGAGTGCCAACCTCGACGCCGACAGCGAACAGCTCTTAGTCTCGACCCTGACACGTCAGGCGAACACCCGGCTGGTTGTGGTGGTCGCGCACCGTCCGGCCTTCGTCGCGGCGGCAAACCGCGTCGTCGACATCGCTCGGCTCGGCCCGCAGACTCACTCGGACACCTCGCCCGACGTCTCGGATAAGGTTTCGCGAGACGTCTGCTGACAGCCCCCCGCCCCGAGTGCCCTGTTTTGGTAGACACGTCAGGCGGTGGGCCGGGGCCCCGTCGTCCTAACCACGCCGCACCGGGCGAACGTTTTATACTGGTTGCATACACGTATCCGTCAGACCGCACCCGTAACCGCTACCTTAAAACACTACGTCAGGAGACCGATATGTCGCAGTTCGACAAAAACCAGCCACCTTCTCCGCCGAGCACCCCGCAACCCTCGTCCGACATCCCCGAAAGCGCTCGGCAGTGGGCGACCATCGTCCACCTGTCGGCCTTCGTCGGCCTGATCGGAAACGGCGTCGGCTTCGTGCTCGGCCCGCTGATCGTCTGGGCGCTTAAAAAACAGGACCACCCCTTTATCGACGAACAGGGCAAAGAGGCGCTTAACTTTCAGCTGAGCGTGTTTATCGTCGGGGCGGCGGCGGTGCTGTTAGCCTTTACGATTATCGGCCTGATCATCGCGATTCCGCTTCTGATTGCGGCGGCTATCTTCGCGATCGTGTTTCCGATTATGGCGGCGGTCCGGGTCAACGAGGGCGAGCACTACCGCTACCCGATCACCTGGCGCTTCGTCCGCTAGCCCGGCGACGGGGCCGACCGCTGACGTGCGGGTGACGCCAAAGAACGTATAGTGGGATATGGATTTAAAGAACTATCTGCATAGCGCGATCTACGCCGCCAAAGCTGCCGGTCACATCCACCGGAGCGGCCTCGGGCGCGAGCGCGACATCGACACCAAAACCAACCACACCGACCTCGTCACCGATATCGACAAAGAGAGTGAGGCGGCGCTCCGCGACATCTTGATCGGGCGCTACCCCGACCACGCGTTTTTAGGCGAAGAAGAGGGTCAGGAGGGTGAGGCGAGCCACCGCTGGATCGTTGACCCGCTCGACGGGACGCTTAACTACGCGCACGGCTTTCCGTTCTACTGTGTGAGCATCGCTTTAGAAATCGACGGCGAGGTGCGGGTCGGCGTGGTCTACGACTCGGTGCGCGACGAACTGTTTACCGCGACGCGCGGTGGCGGCGCCTACCTTAACGGGGCGCCTATCGGCGTGACGACCGAGAGCGAATTAAAACGGGCGATGCTCGCGACCGGCTTCGCGTACGCCCCGGACACGATCACCGACAACCTCGAAGTGTTCGCGCGGGTGCTGCCGCAGTGCCGCTCGGTGCGGCGACCGGGCGCGGCGGCGCTCGACCTCTGCTACGTGGCCTGCGGGCGGCTCGACGGTTTTTGGGAGATGGGTCTTAGTCCGTGGGATGTTGCGGCGGGCTGGCTGATGATTCAGGAGGCGGGCGGTACGGTTACGAACACGGTCGGCGGGCCGTACACGCTCGGCGACAAGACGATTACCGCGAGTAACGGGCACCTGCACGGCAAGCTGCTCGCGGCGTTAGAGCTCGAGCCCGCCCCCGACCCCGTCAACCGGGTTTAGCCGTGAAGCGACTCGTCTTAGACCTAGAAACCAAGCGCTCCTTTAACGAGGTCGGCGGCGCCCGCAACACCGCGGCGCTCGGCGTGAGCGTGGTGGGGGTTTACGTGTACGACACCGACAGCTTCGAGGCGTTTCGGGAGGGCGAGTTGGGGGGGCTCGAGCCCCTCCTGCGCGGCGCCGACGAAATCATCGGCTTTAACCTTATCGGCTTCGACTGGCCCGTCCTGGCCGCCGAGATGGGTGACTGGGTGCGCGACCTGCCCACCCTCGACCTGATGTTCGAAGCCCAGAAGGCACTCGGCCACCGCGTCAGCCTCGACTCTATCGCCCAGGCCACGCTCGGCGCCGCCAAGCTCGGCAGCGGCCTAGACGCCCTCGAATACTACGCGCAAGGCGACTGGGCGAAGTTAGAGCGCTACTGCCTCGAAGACGTCAAACTGACCCGCGACATCTACGAGTACGCCAAAGCCAACCACCACCTCTACTTCCAGAAGGGCTCCCGCCGCGCCCCCATCCCGATGAGCTTTACCGAAAGCCCCTGGAAGCCGGTCTTTACCCGAGCCGCCCGAGAGCGGGGCAGCGTCCGCATCGTCTACAAGGGCAAAGAGCGCGTTGTCGACGTCACCTCGTTCGACGGTCTCTACATCAAAGGCTTCGACCACCTCCGCCAAGCCGACCGCACCTTTCGCCTCGACAGCGTCGATAAGGCCGAGCCGGTCGCGTCGAGTAGACCACTTTTTTAGTCGAGTAGGGTGCGCCATGCGCACCGCACCACCACGAGAAAAACCGCCTGCGAGCGTACCCGACAGACGGTCTCGTGCGGCGTTAGAGGCTTAGCGGTAAGTCGTCTGCGTCGAACGATTCTGTGCGGCGTATGTTGGCGTGTACCGCTCCGCCACCCCCTCCCGAAGCTGCGTCTCGTACCACCCATAAAACGCCTCCACCGAGTTTTCGGTCAGCGGTGACAGCGGGCCGGGCTGATAGGCGCGCGAGCGGATACCGGCGTGGTTGTTTTCGCACAGCTCCCAGTCTTCTTCGCTGGTCATCTTCCAGACGTAGGCGACGGCGTCGGGGTCGAAGTCGTGCCCAGCCTGGGCATCGCCCCGGACCAGAAACGCGACGTCGATGCGGGTGCTGTGGGGGCCGGTCGGGGTCAGGCGAGTGGTCATCGCGTAGTCGCCGTTGGCGTGCGCCCACAGGTTCGGCAGGCTGATAAGGCGGAGGCTGCCGACGTCGGCGTTTGGCAACTCGCCCATCGGCGGGGCGACGGGCTGGCCGTCCATACTTTCGGTGACGAAACCGGGCCGGAGCGGCAGGCGCGATACGCGGTAGGGAGCGCCGCCCGGGAAGCTGACCTCGGCGGGGTGGAGTCCCTGGTCGTGCCAGCGTCGGTAGGCGTCGGTTAAGACTTCGCTGTAGGCCGCGTCGCTACGCGGGTCGCCGTTGACGCCGTAGTCGTAGTTCGACAGACAGAATTCGGGGTGCGAGACCTGGCAGTGGTAACACTCGCGGTTGTTTTCGATGACGACCTTCCAGTTCGCCTCGACGTCGTAGCGGTGCCGAGCGATGACCTGGGCGTTCGCGAGGCCGTGCGGACGGAGCTGCGGGGTGACGTCGGCGACGGCGCGGTCGAAGTCGGGCGGCTCGTCGGCGAGGCAGACAAACAGCAGCCCGGCGAGGTCGCGGACGTGGGCGGAGCGGAGGCGGTAGCTGTCCTTGTCGAACTGTTCGCCCATCAGACGGGCACCGACGAGGCGTCCGTTAGGGCTGTACGCCCACTGGTGGTAGGGGCAGAGCAGCGTTTTGGCGTTGCCGCAGTCTTGCAGGGCGATTTTCGAGCCGCGGTGCCGACAGACGTTAAAGTGCGCGTAGACCTGTCCGTCGCGGTCGCGAATGACCACAATCGACTCGTGACCGACCGGGACGACGAAGAAGTCGCCGGGGTTAGGGATGTCGCAGCTGTGGCCGGCGAACAGCCAGTGCCGGTAGAAGACGTGTTCTAGGTCGGCGTGGTAGGCGGCGTCGCTGGTGTAGAGGGCTTGGGGGAGGCTCATTCCGGAGGTGCGGGCGTCGAGTAGCGCGGTGATGTCGCTCATCATCGTCTCCAGAGTCTCGCTAAGCTAGGCGTGAAACGCTTTCTGAAAGGTCGGGTCGGTCAGGGCGGGGCGCTCTAGGGTAAAGGGCGCGATAGGGTAGCGGCTCCGGCCTTCGAGCGCGAGTTCGCTCAGGGCGCGACCGATAAAGCTGGCGAACTTGTAGGCGTGACCGGCACCGATCGCGACGGCGATCTGCTCGGCGCCGGGCACGGTGTCGATGATGAAGTGCTGGTCGGGCGGGACGGTGTAGAGACAGGTCTTGGTGTAGTGTTCGGGGCCTAAAAAGCCGGGCAGGTACTGGGCTAAAAAGTCGTGGTAGCGCGCGCGGCGCACCTCGTCGGCGACGAAGTTGCGGGTTTCGGCGGTCGTTTCATGGCCGCCCATGTGCTGGCCTAGTTTGGTGGCGACTTCGCCGTAGACCGGAACGCCGTAGAAGTTGTGGCTGCCGTGCCACATAAAGACTGGAAAGCGTTCGGGCGAGAAGTCTTTAAGGTTAGGCGTCGCGTAGTAGGTGACCTGTTCTTGGGTGACGGTCAGGGGGAGTTCTAAGCCGACACCTTTGACTACCGCGTTGCTCCACGCCCCGCTTGTAACCACCGCCCGGTCGGCGTACACCGTCGTGTCGGGCGTCTGCACCACCACTCCGTCGCCGTCGGGTCGGAGCGACACCACCGGCGTCTCGTCCTGGATGGTCGCGCCGTACGCCCGGGCGAGTGCGATGTGCGCCGCGTTGCCCTTTTTGGCGTCGACAATCCCCGAATCTTTCTGAAAGATCGCCCGCTCCGAGCCTTTAAGACGAAACTGCGGCCAGCGCTGCATCAGCTCATCGGCTTCTAACAGGTCGAAGTCGATGCCCTGACTGTTAAACGCGGCGACGTAGCCCTCGATGTTGCGGCTGCCGGTCTTGCTCGGATCGCGGACCGCGACGTCTTCGATGACCAGTCCACCGGTTTTGTGGACGATCTGCACGTCCGACTCGGCTTCTAGGGTGTGCCAGCTCTCGTAGGCGTAGGGCGCGATCGCGGCGTACTCGACCTGGTGCTGCGCGAGGCGGATGATGCGCGAGTAGTCTTGCGAACCGCCCCGGTCGTGAGCGAGCTTAAACTGTTCGATGCCGAGCACCGACGCCCCCGAACGGGCGAGCCAGTAACAGGCCGCGGAGCCGAGCCCGCCACAACCGATAACTACAACGTCGTACTGTTTCATCACCATCTCCTTGAATGTTTTGCGTGCCGTTCGCTAAGAACGCTCGTGGATAACGTTGATAGAAGATGCAGCATCAGCAGCATAACGGGGCGTGCGCAGCGGTCTAGACCGTGCGCCGAAAGAGCGAATCTTCTTAGCGCAATAGGGGGCTTGTGACGCCCGAAGAACGTCGGTTTGTGTCGTGCTGTTCGGGCTATACCCGAAGTTAGGCGTTAGCTTAGCACGGCGTTTTCTATATGTCTAATACTTTTTTGTTAGGTCGATTGATTTGTATTATAAATAAGTATGGACTTTAAGAAGTTACGCTATTTTGTGGCGGTCGCCGAGGAGAAACACTTCGGGCGGGCGGCGGAGAAGCTGCACCTCACGCAGCCGCCGCTTAGTTTGCAGATCAAACAGTTAGAAGAGGACATCGGTGTGTCGCTGTTAGACCGTACGACGCGCCGGGTCGAACTGACCGACGCGGGCAAGGTGTTTTTGCAGCGAGCCAAACAGATTTTGCAGGCGACGGTCGAGGCGGAGCGGGCGGCGCAGCAGACGGCGCTAGGGATGGAGGGGCGCTTAGAGCTAGGCTTTGTGAGTTCGTCGGTGCTCAGTATTCTGCCGAAGGCGCTGCGCATGTTTCGGAGCCGCTACCCGGACGTCGAGCTCGAGCTGTTCGAAATGACCGCCGCCGCCCAGAGCGAGGCGCTCCTAAACGGGCAGATCCGCTTGGGGGTGGTGCGGCTACCGCTCGCGATGCCCGAACTGCAGGTCGAAGAGCTGCTTAGAGAACCGCTGCTGATCGCGCTGCCCGAAGGTCACGAACTAAGCGCACAGACCGACATCACCCTGCCGATGCTCGAAAACCGCCCGCTGATCTTTTTTACCCGCCAACTCGTGCCGGGGCTCTACGCGCAGCTTCTCGAGATGTTTCGGCGTATCAACACGCTACCGAAAGTGTCGCAGCACGCGGTGCATCTGCACACCATTACCGAGCTGGTCGCGAGCGGGATCGGTATTGCGATTGTGCCGACGTCGGCGCTACGACTCCGGAGTCCGGGCGTGGTGTACAGGCCGTTTGCGGCTAAAAACGCGGTGACGCGGTTGGGGGTGGCGAGGCTCGAGCCCCCCTCCACCCTCGTCGATAACTTCGTCGTCACCCTGCGCGACGCCGTGACCGAATACGAGGCCGAGATGACGAATCCCGAAGCCTGGTACAACCGTGACGCTTGAGGTTCGGGCTGTCTAAACCTTACGGGCTCTCCCCGCCTGGCTCGAACAGCTCGGTGCTCACATAACGCGCCGCACTATCGGCAGCGAGACAGGTCACGACCTTGCTCGGCCCGAGTTCTCGCGCGACCTCTAGGGCGGCCTGCACCGTCGCGCCGCTGCTCATCCCCACAAAAACCCCCTCTTCGCGGGCGAGCCGCCGCGCGAGCGGAAAGGCGTCCTCTTCGTAGACCATCCTGGCCCCGTCGAGCATGTCGACGTCGAGGTTGCCGGGGATAAAGCCGGGCCCCATCCCCTGAAACTTGTGCGGGCCGCGTTCGTGGCCGTTAATGACCGCGCTCCGGGCCGGTTCGACCGCGTAGACCTTAATCTCTCTGTTCTGATCTTTGAGGTAGCGCCCGATGCCGCTAATGCTGCCGCCGGTGCCGCTCGCCCACACGAACGCGTCGATACGGCCCTGCATCTGCTGCCAGATTTCGGGGCCGGTAGTGTGGTAGTGCATGTTCGGGTTGGCGGGGTTGTCGAACTGACTCGGCATCCAGGCACCGAGCTCTTCGGCGAGTTCTTGGGCGCGGGGGATGGCGCCCTGCATCCGCTGTTCGCCGGGCGTAAATTCGAGTTCGGCACCGTACGCCCGGAGCGTCTTCTTCCGTTCGATGCTCATCGAGTCGGGCAGCACGATAATGCAGCGGTAGCCGCGCACCGCCGACAGAAACGCGAGCCCGATGCCGGTGTTGCCGCTGGTCGGCTCGATGATGGTCTGGCCCGAACCGGGGGTGAGGATGCCGCGCTCTTCGGCGTCGCGGATCATGCCGAGCGCGGTGCGGTCCTTGATGCTGCCGGCGGGGTTGTAGCCGTCGAGCTTGATCCAGACTTCGGCCATGTCCGGCTCGACGACGCGGCGCAGCTTGACCATCGGGGTGTTGCCGATGTGGTGGTCGAGCATGCTGACCGGCGGCGGGGTCGGTAGGGTCGTCGCCTTGATGACGGGGTCGGTCGGAGGGGTGTCTTGGGTTGCCATGACCCCAGTGTAGCGCTTTAGTTTCTTTACTAACGTGACCAACCGTCAGATACGACGTTTTGGCTGTGGCGGTCAGCAGGGCGCGACAGAGAGCGGGGTGATAGGCTAGCAGGGTGAGTTCTGACAACACGCTATGGCGCTACTTTCAGGACATTCGTGACGCGGTCGAGGCGGCGAACCGGGGCGAGGGTAACCACCCCTACGTCAAGGGCACCTACATCGTGTCGGCGCTCGCGGACGAGATCGAGCTAAGCATCTCCGACATTTCTGAAGAGGACGCGGTCTTAATCGCTGCCGAGTTGCGCGATCAGGGGGTTAAGGCGGTGGTGCGGGCGAGTGTGGTCTGTACGCACTGCGGCGAGCGGGTGCCGGACCAGGATTTCTGTGTGAGGTGTCGGGGGAGGCTCGAGCCCCCACCCACCCCAGACCCGCCACCCGGCACCTAAACCGCGCCACACCCTCCGAATACTCATCGCCGCGCGGTATACTCTAGCCACCACCGCGACACCCAATATAAGGAGATGAGACCTATGAAGCTCGCTATTGTAACTGACTCCACCTGTGATCTGACCGCCGACACCCTCAAACAGCTCGACATTTGGCGTGTCCCGCTCTACGTCCACTTTAAGGGCGAAACCAAAAAGGACTGGATCGAGATCAACCCTAGCGTGATCGTCGAGGGTGTACGGGAGGGTGCCGACATGCCCTCGACCAGCCAGCCGAGCCCCCAAGACTTTACCGACATCTACCAGCAGATTCGCGACACGGGTGCCGACCAGATCCTCTGCCTGACGATCAGCAGTGGGCTGTCCGGAACCTACCAGTCCGCGACGATCGCCGCCAAGGAGAGTGACACCCCCGTCACGGTGTTCGACAGCCGCGCTACGAGTGTCGGCCTCGGCATGATGGTCCGCCGCGCCGCCGCACTCCGCGACCAGGACAAGCCGCTCGGTGAAATCATGAAGGAGCTCGAGCGGATCCGCGATAAGGCGTTTATCCGCTTTAGCGTCGACAGCCTCGATTTTCTTCGTAAAAATGGCCGGATCGGCGGCGCGAGCGCGCTGCTCGGCAGCCTGCTCAACCTCAAGCCGATCCTGACCGTTGTCGACGGCAAGGTCGAACCAGCAGGCCGGGCCCGCGGCAATAAACGCGCCCTAAAAGAGGTTGTCGACGCGGTCGAAGCGTACGCCAACAGCCACGGACGGCCCGTCGTCCACTTTCTGCACGTGCTCGCCGAAGAGTCTGCCGGTATGCTCCGCGACGCTCTCGACAAACGCAACATCCGCTACGTCGATGCCGGAACCTACCAGATCGGCGCGGTCGTCGCGTCTCACGTCGGTCCCGGCACGTACGGGTTGTATGCCTACCCGGAGCCTAGCTGATGGTCTAGCCGACCCTTACTGTGGCACTTAACGATTTCAGTTCGATGATAACGGCACCGCCGGCGAGTTCGGGGGTGCTTTCGGTTGTAAAGCTAGACGAAGCGGTAATGTCGTTGGGACCATTGCTTCGCAAGATGCTGACAATGTCGCGAGCGTCGCGAGCGTTGTTGATAGCGAGAACCAAGACCGCCTGTGTGAGGTCGGTATCGTCGTCAAGGGTGTAGTCGCACTCGGTAGCGATGTCGCGGTCGCAGCTAGCGTCGATAGCGAAGGTGATTGCTTCAACGAAGTCGCTGCTTTCGATGCTAGCACTACCGACGTCGTCGGTTATGGTGACGTTCAAACTGAGGTCGGTCAGGGTAAACCTCTCCGGAAAGCCGTCGTCCGGACGGGTGACGGTAATACTCGAACCGATACTTACCTCGTTACGAAACCGAGTGATGTTAAGCCCGAGCGGTAGATCGTCGAACTCTACATTGCTGACGCCCTCTTTGGTTTCCTCATCACCGCCCGACGAGGAGAGCACTTCTAAAGCGGTCGAGTCGAGGCGGCTCGTTGCAACGATTTCGGTGCCTTCGAGGGCGAGTGGATCTCCAACATCGACATTACCGGCGATGGCACCGATAATGGCACCACAACCGCTTAGAAACAGGACGCTCGACAGAGCGGTAAGGGTTAGCTTTCTCATAATATGCACTCCTTCTGGATTCGACAAGACATACAAGACGGGGTGTTCGTGTCCGAGGTTGGTATCGATATCCAAGCCCAATCCTATCAGTTTATAGGCGATGTTACAACTCGCCCTATTGTGTGCTTTTCTGCTAAGGCGTGCCGGCTAAAAACCGACTCGATCGGGATTGGTCTTACCGCTGCAGGCGCAGACTTCTCTGGGTCAGTTCGGCGGTGTGGCCGAGAGCGTGGGCGTCGAGTTCGAGGGTGATCTGCCGCGCGCCCTGGTCGTCGTGGTCGTTTAGGGCGCGCAGGTAAGCGATCTGCAACTCGGTCAGGATGTCCTGGCTAGCGTCCCCGGTGAGTTCGGCGGCACTCTCTAGCACCTCGCGGCAACGGTCGTGTTGGCGCAGCGCGAGGTGGGCTTCGGCCTGGAGTAGATAGCCTTCGAGCAGGTCTTCCTGGCTCTGCAGGTCGCGAAAGGTGGCAAGAGCCTCCCGGAGGTGTTCGAGGGCGTTGTTTGGCTGACCGGTACGGAGGGCGACCTCGCCGCAGCGTAGCCTATAGAGCGCCTGGTAGTAGCGCTGCGGGGCGGCGGCAAGATGCTGTCTGACCTCGCCGAGTTGGGCGCGGGCGGCGTCCTCTTGCTGTTGCCGGATGTAACAGGCGACGAGGTTGAGGCGGGCGTAGACCTCGTAGTGGACGAGACCGGCCCGGTCAAACAGTTCGTACGCTTCGCGGAGCAGCGGCTCGGCGGCGCTGTAGTGGCCGAGTTTGAGGTGCTCTTCGCCGAGGTTGGCGGCGGCGATCGCCTGGTGTTTGTCGTCACCGAGCCGCTGGGCCCGTTTACGAACCTCTTCGTCGGTGCGCATGGCGCGCTGGTGATCGCCGCTGGTGGCGTAAATGTTCGACAGGTTTTGCAGCACGCTTAGCGCCCGTTCGACCTCGCCGATCTTCTGAAAGCTGTCGAGCGCTTGGCGGTAGTGCTCTTCGGCGACGTTCAGATTGCCGAGCTTGCGGTAGGCGCTGCCGAGCAGGTTGTCGACCTTGGCGCGTAGGGCGAGCAGGTCGTGGTCGCGGCACGGTTGGAGGGTGGGCTCGAGCCGTTCGATCGCTTCCTGCCAGCGGCTGCGGTGGTAGTCTAGCTCGGCGAGATCGACGTGCGCCTGTAGGGCGGCGGCGCCCCCCTGTGCTTCGGCGAGTACCAGACTCTGCTCGAGCACCTCTTGCGCCTGTTCGAGATCGCTGCTTAGGGTTAGGGTGCGCCCGAGTGTGCTACAAATCGCCGGATCGTGTGGTGCGAGTGCCCGCGCCCGCTCGAGACGTTGTCGGCTCGCCCCGAGATCGCCGCGCCGCTGCGCCAAACCGCCGAGGCGGTGCCGCGCCCGAACCTCCTGTCCGGTAACCTCTACGAGCCCTAAGTAGAGCGCTTCGGCCTCTTCCCAACGCCCGATCCGTTCGAGGATATTGCCGAGTTCGAAGCGTACCGCCACGAGCTGCGCCGCGCCGATGTCGTCAGCATTGCCAGAGCCGTCAGCATTGCCAGAGCCGCCGGTGTGCTGGGAGCTTTCGGGGCCACTGACCGCGACCGCGAGCCGGTAGTAGTGCGCGGCGACGTCGTTGGCGAAGAGGGCGGCGGCGCTCCGGGCGGCGCTTAGCGCGTAGCCGAAGGCGCGTTCGGGATGGGCGGTTTCGGCGTAGTGTTCGGCGAGCTGTTCGGACGGGGTGTCGGGATACTGGCGCAGCCGTTCGGCGATCTGTTCGTGGTAGCGCTGGCGGCGCCGCTGCGAGAGCTGGTCGTGGAGCGTCTCGCGAAGTAGGACGTGGCTAAAGCGGTAGCGTTCGGCGCTCCGCTCTTCGATCAGCCGGGCCCGTAGCAGTTCGTCGACGGCGTCGAGCAGGCTGTCTTCGTCGCTACCGAGCAGCGCCTGCAGCAGGCTAAAGTCGAAGTCGCGCCCGATGCTGCTCGCGACCCGTAGGGCGCGCCCGGCAGACTCGCTTAGCGGGGCGAGTCGCTGCGCGAACACGTCTTCGAGTCGTTGCGGGACGCCGCCCGGGTCGCCGCGCCACGACCACACGCCGAGCTGCCGCCCGATCCGCTCGTCACCGAGCAGCGCGAGCAGCAGCTCTTCGGCGAAAAAAGGGTTGCCCCCCGCCCGCTCTAACAGGTAGTGCTCGAGCCCCTCCGCGAGCTCGCCGCCGAGCAGCACCGCCAACAGTTCGCGCATCGCCGCGTCTGCTAAGGGCTCGAGCCGCAACCGTTCGGCCTCTAGCGTGCGCAGGGTCTGCCGGGTCGTCGCCGCGAGCTGTTCGGGGTGTACGCCGAGCACAAAGAGCGCCTGCTGCCCGGAGCGCCCCCGCACAAGGTAGGCGAGCAGCCCCACACTCTCTTCGCCCGCCGCCTGCACGTTATCGACGAGCACCGCGAGCGGCAGGGTTTGCGACAGCCGCGCGATCAACGTGTCGAGCGCTTCGTAGAGCCGTAGCTGCACCGCGCTCGCCGGTAACACCGTGTCGGACAGTTCGGCTCCGTCCGGGTCGCCGAAGAGTTCGGGTAGAAGCGGCTCGAGCCCCTCTGCTATCCCCGTACTCGCCGCCGCAAACGCTTCGGGATAGCGCCGCCGAAACCGGAGCAGCCCCTGCCGCCACGCCTGATACGGGATCGACACGCCGTCGTGGTGGTTTACCTGCAGGGTGAGGATGTTCTGGGCTCGAGCCTCCCGCAACGTCTCCTTGAGAAACCGGCTCAGCCCGCCCCCCGCCTCGGCCTCGACCCCGATCACCCGCCCGTGTAACGTCTGCAACCCGTGTAACGCCTGGTACACCTCGCGCCACGCCGTCTCGCGCCCGATCAGCGGTGGCTGCAACAGCCGTTTGGGTGCGACGCTCTCGCTAGCGTTACGAGCAGGAGTCTCTAGCGGCACCTCGCCGAGCGCGCCGAGCTGAGCGCGTAACGCCCCGATCACGTCGCTCGCGGCGCTGTAGCGGTCGCTCGGATCTTTTTCGAGCAGGGTAAGCACGATATCGTCGAGGCTGCTACCGACGACCGGATTACGGTACGACGGCGGCGTCGGCGGGTTCTGGAGCTGCTGCACCATGGTCAGCGCGACCGACTCGCCCTGAAACGGCGGCTGCCCACATAGCAGCCAGTAGAGCAAACACCCGAACGCGTAGAGGTCGCTCCGCGCGTCGACGCTGCGCCCCTGAATCTGCTCCGGGCTCATATAGTTCGCCGTACCGACTACCACGCCGTCGTCGGACACGAGCAGGCTGTCGCGGTGTTCGCCCTTGGCGAGCCCGAAGTCCATGAGCAGCACCCGTTCGCCGCCCTCGTTGCGGGGCTCGAGCATCACGTTGTCCGGCTTGAGGTCGCGGTGGACGATGCCGAGGGTGTGGATGTAGTGCAGCGCGTCGGCGATCTGCAGGGCTAGCTCGAGCCGCACCGCCACATCTTCCGCGTCTCGCGCGCCGCCCGCATACGCCTCCTGCAACGTCCGCCCCGGCACGTACGTCATGACCAGATACGGCAGTTCGTCGTAGCTACCCGACGCCCTGACCCGCACGATGTTGGGGTGGTTAAGCCGCGACATGACCCGAAACTCGCGCCGAAAGCGCAGATAACTCTCGCCCGGTGGCAACAGTAGCACCTTGAGCGCGACCCGCTCTCCGCTCTGCGTGTCGCGTGCGAGATAGACGACACCCATCCCGCCCTTGCCGAGTTCTTTAACAATCTGATAGCGCTTGTCGATAAGCTCGCGGGGTTCGAACACGTTACGTTTAGTCTATCTCCCACCCCCAAAGCGACGTGTCTACCCCGCCGATCCGTACGCCGCCCCGCCGCCAGCACCCACAAAAAAGGGAGGCGCTTGCACGCCCCCGGTCGGTGTCGTTTTGTTGTCGTTTAGCGGATATCTTCCTCGCCACCACCATCTTCCTCGCCACCGCCATCTTCCTCGCCACCATCACGTTCGATCTCGAAGAAGCCCGTTTCCGTAACGAACTCGAATGCAAACTCAGCCTCTTCGGGGATAGAGCTGTTGCCGTCGATTTCGTAGTCGAGTTCGACTCTAAATTCGATGCTGTTCTCGTCACTACCCGACGTCAGAATTACGAACAGCTCCTGAGCGTCTTCGATCCCGATCCGAATCGTGGTTAGGTCGCTGCTGTCGCTATCGTCGTCTTCGTCTCTAAAAGTGTAGGTGTATATGTTGCCTTCCTGTTCTTGTAATTCGAGCACGATAGGGTCTTCGTCGTCGGACTCGATCTCTAGCTCGAGGGCCCGCTCTAGCCTTCGATCTGTAATCGTCGCTGTGAACTCGGCCTCGTCGTAGGTAATCACTCTAGGCAACTCTGTACCCTCGGGCGCCGTAACAGTGACCGTGTCGGTAAAGCCGATAACCTGACTCCAACCCAAGACCTGGTCTACGTCGATTGCATCACCGAGTTCGGGTAGATCGCGGAAGGTCACCCTGACTGACTCCCGCGGAATCAGTTTACCTATCCTATTATCCTCTTCTTGCTGCGCGCCGATCCCTGTAGCGCCGGCGGGACGTGACCCGAGACTCGTGCCTTGGATGGGAGGTACTCCGAGCGTAGTAACCCCGCCGTCTAATCCGAGCGTATCGCCCGCTTCTCGCGTTGCTGGTGGTGTGTTCGGCGAGCTACTCGTCTCGCACGACGCGCCGAGTAGGCCGAGAACGATAAAGATGCCGATAAGTACCGTGCGTCCGCGTTTTAGTAGAGCCATGTGCATCACCTCTCAAAAAATGTCTTGCTTCATCTTAGACGATATCGTGCTCATTTGCTACTAATACAGCGTCTAGGTCGTTAACGATGTGGCCCAAACCGGCATCGGTAAGGTCGTCGCGCAGGTCACCGATGTCGTCGGGATCTTTGCGGCTTAGGGCACGTAGGTAAGCGATCCTTAGCCCCTTGTGCGGTTCGTTAAAGCTTGCGGCGAGCTCGGTCGCGGCGTCTAGCTGTTCGTTACAGGTCTGCGGCTGACCGAGTACGAGGTACGCGGTGGCGAGGGCGAGATAGCTGTCAAACATGAGTTCTCTGCTTTGTAGTTCGCTAAACGTCTCGATAGATTCTTGCAAACAGCTAACCGCGCGACTCGCCTGACCGAATTGTAGAAAAAACTCCCCCCGGTAGTAGAGAGACAACGCTCGGTAGTAAGGCTGGGGGGCCCCTTTGAGGAGTGCCGTAGCGGCTTCTATCTCCGCTTGGGCTTCGGAAAAACGTTGTGTGTGACTATACGAGGTTACGAGGGCGAGGCTAGCGTGGACTTTGAGGTAGCGCATCTCTAATCGCTGGAACATTCCTTTAGCCTCTTGCAAGGGTGTAATCGCGTCCTGGTAACGCCCCAAGTTGCAAAGCCAGGCTCCCTGATTGAACGCCGCGAGCGCCTCGAGCTTTTTGTTGCCGAGCCGCCGAGCCTGACGCTGCACCTCTCGTCCCGTGTCGATGGCCTTTTCTGGTGCGCCCATCGCAGCGAGAACGTTAGCGAGGTTCTGCTTGATCATTGTCGCCCGCTCGATGTCGCCGATCTCATGGTAGAGCGTCTGCGCGTTCTCGAGATACGTTTTGGCTAGCTCTAAGTCGCCTAACCGAAAGTGAGCGTTACTAAGCAGCAAGAAGATTCTCGCCTGGTGCGCCTTGTCGTCGCTCGTGATGTTCTCTTGAGCCTTGTCGAGAAACTCGATCGCTGCGGTGTCCTGGCCGGCTTGGTATTTGAGTTCGGCGAGATCGATCTGTATGCTCGTAAGGTCGCTCGGGCCTGGGGTTGAGGACGTCGTAGTGTTCTTTTGGGAGGCGAAGGCTAAGGCTAAGTTCAGGACTTGGCGAGCGTCGTTTAGATCGCCTTTTTGCGCGAGGGTGCGACCGAGGTGGCTGTAAAGTGCCGGACTGTTGGGGTCGGCGGCGATCGCTTCGCGGAGGTAGGTTTCGCTCTGGGAGAGTTCGCCGCGTTTTTGCATCAGGGTGCCGAGGCGTGCCAAAGCTCTGACCTGGTAGTTGGGGTCGGGGGTGAGGTCGTGGAGGAGGTTTTCGGCTTCGTCCCAAGAACCGACACGCTCTAGGACGGCGGAGAGTTCTAGCTGCACGTCGGGGCGTTCGGGGTCGTCTTCGGGGGTGACGGCGAGGTAGAGGCGGTAGAAGCGCTCGGCGACGTCGTTGGTGTAGATGCGTTCGGCATTGCGGGCGGCCCGGAGCGCGAAGGGTGCGGCGAGTTGGGGGTTGGCGGTCTCGGCGTAGTGTTCGGCGAGTTCGCTTGGGGGCACGTCGGCGCGGGAGCGGAGCATGTCGGCGATGTTCTGGTGATAGCGGCGGCGGCGGCGGGCGTTGAGCGAGTCGTGCAGGGTTTCGCGTAGGAGCAGGTGACTAAAGCGGTAGAGGTCGGCGCTGCGCTCCTCGATAAGGTTGGCCCGTAACAGCTCGTCGATGTCGTCGAGCAGGGCGTCTTCGTCGACGTCTAGTAGCTGCTGTAGGGTTTCGAAGTAAAAGTTACGTCCGATCGCACTCGCGACGCGTAGTGATTTCTGGGCGGATTCGCTAAGCCGCTCGAGCCGCTGCATAAAGACGTCTTCGATTCGCTGCGGGATGTAGGTGCTAGTCACGGCGATGGTCGCTTCGCCTTCCCACTCCCAAAACCCGGCTTGACGAGTGAGCGAGCCGTCACGAAGCATGGCGAGGAGGACTTCTTCGGCGAAGAAGGGGTTGCCGGCGACGCGCTCTAGGAGGTAGCGCTCTAAGCGGGGCTCGAGCTCACCCCCTAACAACGCGGAGAGCAGTTCGCGGGTCGCGTCGTCGCTAAGAGGCTCTAGCGCTACTCGCTCTCCTTCTAGGCCGTCCAACGTCTTACGCGCCGGGCGCTGCAGCTGCGATTCGTGATAGCCGTAGGCCAGAAAGAGCGGGTTGTGCTCTAATCCTCGGGCCAGGTAGGCCATAAGGCCGAGCGAGCCCTCGTCGGCGAAGTGGGCGTTGTCGACGATGACCACGATCGGTTGGTCGCGGGTGAGCCGCGTAAGGAGCTTGTCGACCGCGTCGTAGAGGCGGAGCTGGGCGATGTCGGCGGGAACTTCGGCGGGGGGAGCGTCGAAGCTGAGGTCGGGCAGTAGTAGGGAGAGGGCGGGCTCGAGCCCCTGCCGCGCCGCTGCGAGTGCTTCGGGGTAGCGTTCGGCAAACGCTCCGAGACCGTTTCGCCACGCTTGATACGGTACGCCGACCCCGTCGTGATACGACACCTGTAAGACCTGATAGTCGTGCGCTCTCGCTTCGCGGCGCAGTTCGCGCAGAAAGCGGCTGAGCCCCAACCCCGAAGCCGCGCCGACCCTCAGCAGTTGGCCGCTGTGCGGAAGGTTGCCGAGCGCCCGCAACGCCCGTTGCCAGGGCTGGTCGCGCCCGATCAGAGGCGTTTCGAAAAGCCGCATCGGCGTGACCGAGGTCGTCGTCTCGACGCTCGCGTCGTCTTGACCGGTCTGTGTGCGGCGAATATCGCGCAGCGCTTTAGCAACGTCGCTCGCGACGCTGTAACGGTCGGTCGGGTCTTTTTCGAGCAGCTTGAGTACGACGTCGTCGAGTGCTGCGGGCACGTAGGCGTTGTTAAGCGAGGGGGGCTGGGCCGGTTCGTTTAGCTGCTTGACGAGCACATCGGTAAAGGATCGGCCTACGAAGGGCGGCTCGCCGGTCATCATCCAGACCGCCAGACAGCCGAAGGCGTAGAGGTCGCTCCGCGCGTCGACTCCGGTGCCGCGCACCTGTTCGGGACTCATGTAGCTCGCCGTGCCCATGATCGCGCCCGGCTGGGTCAGCATCCGCGTCTCGTCGTTGTCGGTTTTGGCGAGGCCGAAGTCCATCAGGATCGCGCGCGGGTCGCCGTCCTCTTGGGGCTCGAGCATGATGTTGTCGGGTTTGAGGTCGCGGTGGATGATCCCTTCACCGTGGATGTAGGCGAGCGCGTCGGCGACCTGAGCGAGGAGCTCGAGCCTCACCGCGACATCCTCCAGGCTCTGCACCCCGCCCCCGAACTCGCCGGTAAGCGTCCCGCCCGAAAGCAGCCGCATCACTAGAAACGGCACGCTGTCGTGCGTACCCGACCCGAACACCTCGATCACGTTGGGGTGGCTAAGCCGCGACATAACCCGAAACTCGCGCCGAAACCGGAGTTGGCTTTCGCCCGGAGGAAGTGTCAGTAACTTAATCGCGACGTCCTGGTCGGTTTCGAGGTCGGTCGCCCGGTACACCAGCCCCATCCCCCCCTGACCGAGGAGGTCGAGGCTCTGGTAGCGGTTGTCGATGACCTCGCGTTTGACCAGCATATCTATTGTCAGCATACAGCGAGAGCGTCAAAAAAGCGTTAAAGAGGCGTCGTACGGGCGGGTGCCGATAGATGCGGGTGGTGTACAGACGTGGGGGTACAGACGTGGGGGTACCGAAAAAAAATGGAGACGCCGTAGCGCCTCCGAAGGTCGTAAAGTTAAGCGTGTCGTTACTGGATGTTAAACAGTCCACCCGAGGTTTTGAGCGTAAATCCGAAGGTCGTTCCCGAAGGTAGCGAGGTGTTACTGTCTTCTTCTTCGGCGAACGTCAGGTCAAAGCTGACGGTAACGTCGTTGGTGCTCGAGCCCGTCGTCAAGACCGAAAAGAAGTCTTGCGCGTCTTCACCCTCGACGAGAAGCGTCGTAAAGGCGCTCGCACCGCTGCCAAAGGTGTAGTCGCCGTTGCTATCTTTCGATAGGGTGAGCGTACTTTCCTCGTCGGGTTCTAGCGCCAGCGTATAGCTCGTGCTGCTACTCTGGTCGCTTACCGTAATGGTAAAGTCACCCTCGGAAAATTCAAAGCTGTTAGGTAGTGTTCCGGTAAAGCTAGCCGGCGGCGTAATAACTACGGTGTCATCAAAGCCAAGCGTCTCGCTCCACGACACAACATCTTCCTCGTCGTTGCTCGCCAAGCTCGTATCGTCCGAGAAAGTGCCGGTATAGGTGCCGGTCATGGTGCTGCTACCTTCACCGTCTTCTTCCTCTTCTTCTTCCTCTTGCGTGGCAATGCCCGTCGTACCGACACTTTGCGGCGCTGTGGCCATACTTACAAGCCCGGTAGTGTTGACCGAGCTACCCATATCTACGGTCTGACCATCCAGGCCGAGTGAATCGCTAGACGTCGCCTGTGTCATAAAACTGTTTGAACTTGTCGTTCCGCAAGCAGAGATTCCGACGAGAAGGAAAATCGACAGTACAAAAAATGTAATATTACGAAGTGTAAGATCTTTTAGCAATTTATGCCTCCTTAAAAATCAATATTGTTGCCATTTAGCATCGTTACTGTCTTTAGGATAGGCTTCGTACAAAGCGTTCTAATGTAATCAAGACCTAAAAAACGTCTTTTACAGTACACTCAATTGGGAGGGGTGCGGTCATTAGCGACGAGAATCGCGTCAAATTTTGCAACGATGTGCTCGAGCCCAACATCTGTGAGGTCGTGACGAAGTTCGTTCGTAGCCGAAGGGTCTTCACTTAAGAGAGCCCTAATGTAAGCGATGACCAACCCTTCGTTAACCTTGCCAAGATCTTTAGACAGCTTTCCTGCAGCGTTTAACTGTTCTTCACAGCGCTCGCTGTCATCTAAAAGGAGACAGGCCATGGCGAGAGCCTGACGATTACGCAGCATTTCATCTAAGGTTTCTAACTCTATAAAAGCTTGCATCGATTTAGAAAGTATGTCCTGTGCCTCTTGGGGTTGACCGAGATGTAAGAAGAGCTCTCCTTGATGATACGTCCATGTGGCTTCATAAAATTTTTGAGGGGTTTCCTGAAGTTGTTTCTCAACAGCGTCAAGCATCTTCTGAGCGTCAGTAAAGCTCTGTATTTGAATGTAAGATCCTGCTAGCTCTAAGCAGGCATGCATTTCCAAGAGGCGCATCTCTATGTTTCTAAAGATATTGCGTGCGTTTTCAAGAGGATCAACAGCCTCTCTATACATTCCTAGGTTATACAGCTCTATACCCTGGTTAACAGCAGCGATGGCCTCTAGTTTTTTATTACCAAGACGGCGAGCCTGGCTTTGGACTTCTTTGCTCATCTTTATGGCTTTGGTCTTGTTTCCGGTGTTGGCAAAAATATTGGCAATATTTTGTTTGATAGAGATTGCTCGCTCGACATCACCAACCTCTTGATAAAGCTTTTGAGCACTCTCACTGTTTTCTGTCGCGAGTTCGAATTGACCGAGCTTGAGGTGCGCATTGCCGAGTAAGTGGAAGATTCTCGCTTTGGCGATTTTTCTTTCGTCAGAAACGTGTTCCTGAGCTTTGGCGAGCAGGTCTATAGCTTTTTTGTACTGGTCGGCGTGGTCTTCGAGTTCGGCGAGTTCGATATACACGTCGGCGATAGCGCCGCTTCCTCGCTCTGGTTCGGCCATCTGCGTCGCAAAAACGAGGGCGAGGTTGAGGACTTCTCTAGCCTCTTTTAACTCGCCTTTTTGGGCGAGCGTCCGCCCGAGCTGGCTGTAGAGCTTGGGGCTGTTAGGTTCGGTAGCGATCGCCTCACGAAGATAGGTTTCGCTCTGGGCGAGTTCGCCCTGCTTTTGCATCAGCAGCCCTAAACGCGACAGCGCCTCGACCTGGTAGTCGGGATCGGGCGAGAGGTCGTGCAGAAGCTCTTCGGCTTCGTCCCACACACCGATCCGCTCTAACACGGTCGCGAGTTCGAGCTGGGCCTGAGGGCGCTCGGCGGCGTCTTCGGGGGCAACGGCGAGGTAGAGACGGTAGAAGCGTTCGGCGACGTCGTTGGTGTAGATCTCCTCGGCGTTGCGAGCGGCTCTAAGCGCGAAAGGTGCGGCACGCTCTGGGTTAGCGGTTTCGGCGTAGTGCTCGGCGAGTTCGCCCGGTGGAAGGTCGGGTCGGGAGCGGAGCATGTCGGCGATTTTCTGGTGGTAGCGGCGGCGGCGGCGGGCGCTTAACGAGTCGTGCAGGGTTTCGCGTAAGAGCAGGTGACTAAAGCGGTAGAGGTCCGCGCTGCGCTCCTCGACAAGGTCGGCCCGTAACAGCTCGTCGAGGTCGTCGAGCAGGGTGTCTTCGTCGACGTCTAAAAGCTGTTGCAGAGTTTCGAAGTAAAAGTTGCGCCCGACCGCGCTCGCGACGCGTAACGCCTTCTGGGCGGAGTCGCTAAGGCGCTCGAGCCGCTGCACGAAGACGTCTTCGATCCGCTGCGGGATGGTGGTGGCGGTTGCGGCGATGGTCGCTTCGCCCTGCCACTCCCACACTCCGGCTTGACGTGTCAGCGAGCCGTTACGAAGCATCGCGAGGAGGACCTCTTCGGCGAAGAAGGGGTTGCCGGCGACGCGCTCTAGAAGGTAGCGCTCTAGGCGGGGCTCGAGCTCGTCGCCGAGCAGCGCGGCGAGCAGATCGCGGGTCGCGTCGTCGCTTAGAGGCTCTAAGGGTAGCTCCAACCCTTCTAGACCCGACAACGTTTTCCGAGCGGGTTTGCCGAGTTGGGGTTCGTGATAGCCGTAGGCCAAAAAGAGCGGGTTGCTTTCTAGACCTCTAGCGAGGTAGGCCATGAGGCCGAGCGAACCTTCGTCGGCGAAGTGGGCGTTGTCGACGATGACCACGAGCGGCTTGTGGTCGGTAAGGCGCGTAAGGAGCTTGTCGACCGCGTCGTAGAGGCGGACCTGCGCGATGTCGGCGGGAACGTCTGCGGGGGGGTTGTCGAGGCTAAGTTCGGGGAAGAGCAGGGAGAGGGCGGGCTCGAGCCCCTGCCGCGCCGCCTCGAGCGCGTCAGGATACCGCTCCGCAAACTCGCTTAGCCCGTCGCGCCACGCCTGATACGGCATACCGACACCGTCGTGGTACGACACCTGTAAAACGGCATAGTCGTGGCCTCTCGCTTCGCGGCGCACCTCTCGTAAGAAACGGCTGAGCCCTAACCCTGACGCCGCGCCGATCTTGAGCAGCTTGCCGCCGTAGGGGAGATCGTTTAAGGCTCGCTGCGCTCGCTGCCAACTCTCGTCGCGCCCGATCAGCGGCACTTCAAACAGCCGCATCGGCATGACCGCGGGCGTCTCTTCGACACTCGTATCGCCCTCTGGGCCGGTTAGCGTAACGCGAATGTCGCGCAGCGCCTTAGCAACGTCGCTCGCGATGCTGTAGCGCTCGACCGGGTCTTTTTCGAGGAGCTTCAGAACCACCGCGTCGAGCGCCTCCGGAACGAACGCGTTGTCGAGAGAGGGGGGTTGGGCCGGTTCGCTAAGTCTGCTTGGTGAGCGTGTCGATAAACGACTGGCCTCTAAACGGAGGCTCGCCGGTCATCATCCACACGATCAGACAGCCGAACGCGTAGAGGTCGCTCCGCGCGTCGACTCCGGTGCCGCGCACCTGTTCGGGGCTCATATAGCTCGCCGTGCCCATCACCGCGCCCGGCTGGGTCAGCATCCGCGTCTCGTCGTTGTCGGTTTTGGCGAGGCCGAAGTCCATGAGGATGGCGCGCGGACCGTCGTCGTGGGGCTCGAGCATAATGTTGTCCGGTTTGAGGTCGCGGTGGATAATCCCTTCACCGTGGATGTAGGCGAGCGCGTCAGCGACCTGAGCGAGTAGTTCTAGACGCCGCCCGGCATCGTCAGGACTCTGGGCGCCATCCGCAAACTCGCTGTTAAACGTCCCCCCCGACAGAAGCTTCATGACCATGTAGGGGACGTCGTCGTGAACGCCCGATTCGAGCACCTCGATCACGTTAGGGTGCGACAGCCGCGACATAACCCGAAACTCGCGCCGAAACCGAAGCTGGCTTTCGCCCGGCGGAAGTGTCAGCAACTTAATCGCGACGTCTCGGTCGGTTTCGAGGTCGGTCGCCCGGTATACCAGCCCCATTCCCCCCTGACCGAGAAGGTCGAGGCTCTGGTAGCGGTTGTCGATGACCTCGCGTTTGGTCAGCATAATCCGTTCTTAGTGTACAGCGGCTAGCTTTAAAGATAGCAATAGAGGATGTCGTACGGGGACATGTTGGCAGGTGATGGGATGCTGCCGATTGTGCCGGTGCTGATCGTGTCGATGCTGCTGGGGTGGTCGCCGAAGGCGTCTGCTGACCGTATGAGCTTGGCTCGACAGGATTAGCTTACCCCGTAGCGGTGTGCCTGCGCCTTTACCGACGGTTTTTGTCGACGGTGTTAGGGCACTAGGGTTAGGGTCGGGGGTGTTGCGGGCGGCGCAGACTGGTACGGCTTCGTGGGCTGCACTCTTGACGGCGCCGGCCCGGCGCGTTAGCGTGATCGCTGTCACCAGGGGTGCCCCGTGCGGGCTGAGAGCATACCCTTCGCGAACCTGATCTGGTTAATGCCAGCGTAGGGAGCGTGACGACCTTGTCTGAAAGAGAGCTTGTCTGAAGAGAAGGCGTCTAGCAAAAAGGTTTAGAGAGAGGGAGCGCTGCGTGACTGTTCGCACGACTCCGGGCTCACCGGCCTCGCATCGTCGCACCTGCTGCCGTGACAGAAAGGATGATGATGCGTCTATTTTTTGGTCTACTTGTTAGCTTAGTGCTGTTCGTGGGGGGTTGGGGCTTCGCCCAGAACGCCTCGCAGAGCATCTCCGTACTCACTCACAACTCGTTTAACATCTCCCAGGAGACGATCGACGCCTTTACCGAGCAGACCGGCATTACCGTCAACTTTATCGAGGGCGGCGACGCCGGCGAAGCGCTTAACCGGGCGATCCTCACCAAGAACAACCCGATCGCTGACCTGCTGTTCGGGGTCGATAACAACCTGATCGTACGCGCCGCCGCCGAAGACATCTTTCTGCCCTACCAGAGCCCGGCCCTCGCCGACGTGCCCGAGCGGTTTATCTTTAGCGACCTCGTCACGCCCATCGACGTTGGCTACGTCAACTTTAACTACGACAAAAGCTGGTTTCAAGACAACGACGTCGCCGTTCCCACCGATATCAGCGACCTGACCGACGAGCGCTACCGGGGTCTGAGCGTGGTGCAGAACCCGGCGAGCAGCAGCCCCGGGTTAGCGTTTATGCTTAGCACCATCGACCGCTTCGGCGACGGCTGGCTCGACTACTGGGCCGATCTGCGCGACAACGACCTGCTCGTGACCGACGGCTGGAGCGACGCCTACTACACCGCGTTTACCCAGTACGGCGGCGACCGCCCGCTCGTCCTTTCCTACGCTACGAGCCCCGCCGCCGAGGTGGTGTTCGCCGAACAAGCTCTCGACGAGGCACCGACCGGCAACATCTTTTGTGAGGCGTGCGTCTACCGCCAGATCGAAGCGGTCGGCATCTTGCGCGGCACCGACAACGAAACCGCCGCACAGCAGTTTGTCGACTATATGCTAAGCGTGTCCTTTCAGGAGGACATCCCGCTTAACATGTACGTCTATCCGGTCAATCAGAACGCCGCGTTGCCGAGCGTGTTTGACGAATACGCCGCAACGCCCGACGAGGCGCAGGTCGCGACGGTGCCGAGCGAAGAGGTCGACGCGAATCTAGAAGCCTGGCTCGACGCCTGGACGCAAGTGGTGCAGCAGGGCCGAGCGCCCGAAGAGGTACGCTAGCCACTCGCGGCCCGCCGACGTACGCCGTTACGGTTCGGTACCTGCTGTACCGATTCTGCTTGGACAGAAGTGAATCGATGCGAGCAGGGTGCGTAAGAACAGACCTGCGGACGGCGTGCGGCGAGAGTTGCGGCCTCTGCTCGGAAGCTTAAGGTTGCGCCACAGCCGTGTAAACAATGTCAATGTCTAGATGTCGCTTTAGACATCGCTAGACGCCCTTCACGCTAGCGCCGTGGGGGGCGTTGTGCTTGGCGTTGTGCTTGGGGGTCTGCAGCTGTGCGGTCGCTAGAAGAGGAGGGGGCGGTCTGCTAAACTAATCGTGATTTCTGCGGTGTTTACGTTCTGTTTCGCACTGTTTTGTCGGGGCGTAAAGGCGCATCCGAAAACACCCGAGAGGAGACCTCATGCGCCAGATACTGATGGTGTTTACGCTGCTTGCAGGGGTGGCGTTCGCCTCGCACTATACCGGAGCCTACTATCTAGAAGACGTCACGCTAACCTTGCAGCACGACGCGAGCGGTTACCTGTACGGCGAACTGACCGACGGTACTGACAGCTACGTTGTCGAAGGGGAGGCTTACGGGACGACCCCGGGGCAGGGCTACATCTATAGCGACACCGAAGCGTATGTCTTCGAGTCGTTATTGACGGCGAACGATGCGGTACTGACCCTGACGGTGGTCGAGCTTGACGCGCAAGGGCAACCGCTGTGGCCGACGGCCCGAGAGCTAACCTTGAGCCGGGGGACGAGTCGGCGGGGGGCGGCGCCCGATAATGGGACGGGTGTATTCGCGCGTCCCGAGACGACTGCGCCCGAGACGACCGTGCCCGAGACGACCGTGCCCGAGACGACCACGCCGGAGGTAGAAAATCCGCTCGCGACGCCTGGTGCGGGTAACAATCCGCTTACTGCCGCGGCGCCGGTCGACGACCGGTTTGCGGGGACGTTTGCGGGAGAGGGGTTGCAGGTGGTGCTCGAGCCCACCCCCTCTGGCTACAGCGGTCAGATCCTGTTCGGCGACCAGAGCTTCACCCTAAGCGCCCGCGCCGTCGGCGACACGCTTAGCGGCACCTTTAACAGCGGCAGCGGCGCGTTCGCCTTTACCGCGACCCTCGGCGACGGGGTCATGACCTTTCAGACCGGCGACGCGCGCTACACCCTAAGACCCGAAGCGGCAACCCCCGACACGCCCAGAGACGAGACACCTAAAGACCAGCAGAAACTGCCGGCTAGTCCGTAAGGCGGCGCTAGACCACACTCTCTGCGGTGGCCGCCGCGTCGCCGAAGTCGAGCAGGTAGCGAAACGCGTCGACGAGCTGGCGTTTGGCCTCGCTCGGCGACAGTTCGTAAAACTCGGCCCAGGCGTTGGCCTTGTTCTGGTTGTAGTCCGGTGCCTGGGCGGGGTTGCGCTGCAGCCAGGCGAGCCGCACCGCGTGACCGATGATCACGTCTAGAACCAGGTACTCTTCGATCTGCAGTTCAGGGTTGCGTTCGGTGAGTTCGAGCAGCACCGCGAGCGTTTCGAGGCTGAGCTGTCGGTACTCGGGCGAGGCGATCTTGTTGAGCAGATGCTCGACGCGGCGCGCGAAGTTGGCTTCGCCGGGGGTCATCTCGGAGAGGAGGATGTTGCTGTCGAGGCGGTTACGGCGCTCGAGCTTGTCGCCGATGATCAGCCCCTTGCAGTGCTCGAGCAGCGCCCAGACACGCGGGTAAAAGTCGGGGTCGACCCGGTGCAGCGTCCCTTGCCGTTGCCGCCAGCGCCACCAGCCTTCGGGGGGCGTCTCGCGCGGTTCGGCTTCGCTGCGGGCCAGCCAGCGGATGCCGCGTTGGGGGGCGCGGGCGCTTAGCGACTCCTGCTGCTGCACCATCTGCCCGGCGTTACGGTAGCCGCCGAGGACCCGGTAGAGCCGCTGCCGAACCTCCGACGGGCTTAGCTGCATCAGCCGCTCGTAGGCTTCGTCCTGGCTAAGTGCCTGTTCGCGGGCGAGTTCGCCGGTCAGCAGCAGAATCAGGTAGCCGACCCGGAGGGTCAGCACCCCCTCGAAAAGCTGCGGTTCGGCCTTGATGAGCGAGCCGAGATAGAGCAGCACCTCTTGGGTGAGCGCCCGGTCGCGGATGTCTTCGCGGCAGAAGGCGCGAATCTTGTCGATAAGGTCTTTGTACGGAAGCGGCGTGGTGATGAGCGACGCCTCGCTGTAGGCCTTGCCGATCAGGATGTGCTTCTGCCGCACCAGAATGTCGGTCACGGCGTTAAGCAGTTCGATATCGTCTCTGCCGAGCAGTGCCGCCGAGCGCCGTAGCACCGCCCAGAGTTGCAGGTCGCCGGCGCGGCTGTAGACCTCGCCGAGCAGAGCCCGCAGCTGCACCGCGTGTCCGCCGAGGGTGATGGGCGTGCCGAGGCCGTGCCTACGGACCAGCAGATCGAGAACCTCGACCTGTTCGTAGAGGTTGACCGAGGCGGCGAGTCGGGCGACAAGCACCCGGTCTTCGGTCTGGACTTCGAGCTCGAGCTCTTCGTCGTTGCGCAGGGGGCGCTGCGCGTCGGGGCTAAAACGGAGCGCGCGCGTCGGCGTCTCGGCTCGGTCGAGGGGAGCTTGCGAAAAGCGGAAGTCGTGCAGGTTGTCGATACGCTCGAAGCTCGCCGCCTGAAGCAGCTGCTGGAGCCGTCCGAGCCTGACCGGGACGCCGTTGCAGTGGCCGCTCCGAAGTTCGTGCATCAGCGCTAAGAGCGGTTCGCGTCCGGTGTCGAACATCGTCCGGGTCAGAAGCAGCGTGACGGTGGGGCGGCCCGGTTCGGCCCAGTTACGGTGGATGTAGGCGAGCTCGCCGCGCAGACGCGCGACCAGAAATTCGGGGTCGAGCATCAGGTAGAACTGCTGCGGGTCGAAAAAGGCCGGCAGGCAGACCACGGTTTCGCCGCGTAGCTGAAAGATCCGCGAACTGGCCAGGCTCCGAATACGCCGGAGCGGGCGGCCCGACAGGCCTAGCTTGTCGTTCCGACCGACCTGGTGGAGCGCCGCCGAGAGGTCGCGCCCGCGCCGGAGCGACACACCCTGCACCTGCTGCGGCGTCTCGGTTGCGACGTTGTAGGCTTCGAGTTCGGCCTGGAGTGCGGCGTCCTCGGCGAGCAGTGCGATCTGCACGACCGGCTGCCGCTCTTTACCGACATTTAGGCGGCGCCCGAGCGGGTCGATGTCGCTAATGTGCAGGAGGTCATCACGTAGCAGCTGCCCGAGCAGGTAGAGGCTCTGCGCCCACACGAGCGGCAGGTTGTCGTTGGGCTGGCGCACCTGGCTACCGGGTTGGCGTTTTTCGGCCTCGATGCTCGCTTCGGAAACGAAGTACAGTTCGGGCAGGAGCCGAGCCGCCGCCGGATCGTCGGGGCGACGGCCCCGGCTGCCGACGAGGAGCGGTTGCAGTTTGTGATAGTATTCCTCGCTCTGCGCCCGGTCGTTACGCGACAGACCGTCTAGAAACAGGTAGCAGAAGAAGAGCGGCCACTCCGACTCGATATGTTCGAACTGTTTGAGCTCTTGCGGTTCGTAGTACAGCCGGCTGATGTCTTCGAGGACGGTCTGGTGGCCGTCGCGCAAGAAGCGCTTGAGGCCGTAGCGGCCCTCGAGCTTGTCGACAATCGTTTGGCGGGTGTGTTCGACGAGTGCGGCATCTTCGACCGCGAAGGCGGGGTAGCCGATCACGCTAAGCAGCGCGGCGTCGACCTCCTTCGAGCTCGACTCGCGCGGCAGCAGCGACTCGGTGGTGATGCGCGCCCGGGCGATCTCGTCGGGAAAGACGTGGATCACCGACGCCTGCGAGCCGCGCACCCCGAACAGGTTAAAGCCCGACAGCGCTTCGAGCGCGGCCTTGGCCATCGCCACCGAGCTAACGTTGATTTCGGGCTGGCCCCGGTTGATCTTGTCGCCCCGCTCCCAGATGCCGTAGTCGGGCGTCCGGTAGGCGCGGCTTACGTAGTAGACCAGATTCTGGACAAAGTTGACCTCGTCGAGCGTGTAGACGATCCGCAACCCCGACGCGGTCATCTGTGCGAGCTGGAGCAGAAACAGGCTGGTCGCGTCGATCTGCAGGTGGCCCCACGCGTCGTCGCCGACCACGACGTCGCCGCTGCCCGTGTCGTACTTGGCGTGCAGCGCGTCGAGCGGCGACTGGCTCCGCTTAAACGCCTCGACCTTGGGCGCCTGTTTCATCATCGCGAAGAGCAGCCCGCGCATCAGCTTGACGGTGGCGTGTTCTAGCTCGTAACTGCGCCCGCCGTCGTGGTCGAGCTTGCGGTAGGCGAGGCCTAAGCCCCACACCGCCAACACGCTGTAGACGTTGTCGCGCACCCAGGCGTCGGTGTAGTCGCCGTGGATGTTGACCGCCGTGCTCGCCGGAAGCAGGCCGGTGACGGGGTTCTGGCGGTCGAGGATGACCGTGTTGACCTGTTGGTAGTAGGGCTCGAGCCGTCCGAGCAGGGTCACTTCCATAGATACAGTTCCTTCTGTTCATGTCCGAGCATGACGCGATGTCCTCGATATGTCCGGGAGGCGCACCAGGTGCGTCGGGGGAAAGGGCCGTAGGGCCGCGGCGCCTTCTTGCTCTGCTCGTTTAAGGCTCCAAAACTTGTCCAATGCATTTCTATTTTACGACATCACAGTCTACGACACCGCGCCGTATGCCCAAGTCGAAACGTGTAGCAGACATTCTAGACAGCATCCAACTTCGTTAGGGGCACGGCGGAAGCCTGTTTTTAGCCTGAAATTTCTGTATATCTCGGTGTAAAGTGCGTGATATGATTTTCGCCATCAGTAAAGACAAAGATTCGTCCGACCTAACCCCTGTCGCGACCGACTGGGCGCCCAAAGAGCTCGAGCTCGAACGTTTCGTCCTGCCGAACGCCTCTTCCGATGCCCCTATACTCAACGAGACTATCTTCGGAGAACCGCTCTTGTTGGTGAGCAACCAGGTCACCACTAGAAACAAAAAGCGTGCCGATATTCTCGCCTTAGATCGTCGGGGCAACGGTGTCATCGTCGAACTAAAGCGCGACCGAGGCTCTCTGGGCGTAGAAACGCAGGCGTTGCAGTACCTAGCGGAGTTCTCCGCGTACCAGGGCATGGACTTCGTCGATCACTTCTCGAAACAGAACCCTTCGCTTAAAGACGATATTCTCGGCTTTATCGGCGACGCCGAACCTCTCGAAGAACTAAACCGCCGGAGTCGCATCATTCTTATGGCTCGCGGCTTCGACCCCTCCATCTTCTCGATGGGGAAGTGGTTGAGCGACAACGGGGTGGCGTTTCGTTGTGTCGCCTATACGCCCGTCGAGATCCACGGCGACCGTTTCCTATCGTTCTCTTTAGCCTTCGACCAAGCGAACCGGGCGATTTACCCTCTCTCCTTTCAAACCCACGCCCGCGACCCCGAAGTGTACTGGCACAACATCGGCGAGTCGAAAGAGCCCTGGTGGTCGTACCTAACCTCGAACCATCAGATCAGTACGAGTTTTACGAACCAGCCCGGTGATCAGGGCGAGCAGATTCTAAAGAGTTACCTTAGAGGAGACCGGATCGTTGCCTACGCCAGAGGTCACGGCGCTGTCGGTTGGGGCGTCGTAGAGAACCCGCAGTCCTACCGGCTTCTCAACCCCGGATCGAAAGAAGATCGGCTAGGCGGCGGACATCTTCACCGGCTCGAGGTTCGGTGGCAAGCTACAGCAGATTCTCTTAACGACGCGATACCCCCTGCAGAGCTTAAAGAGCGCTTCGCAATCCACCACCCGGTAAGCACGTCGGTCCGCATCAAACGTGAAAAAGCAGAACGCCTCATTGCGGAGATGAACGAACGTTTTTCGAGGGGCGAGTAGCGGCTCTCGGTGCACACGTCTTCGGTGATCTTCGGCGTTGGTGCCGTAGCATCACCACGGATATCTACTACGCCTCTACTACGCCGAGGTCGTAGGCGCACTCTAAACGATCGAGGACTCGAAACAGATACACAAACGAGAGGGCGACACCCGTGTGCCGCCCTTTTCGTAGAGGCCTTGCAAGCCGAGTCGCGCTTCGCTAAGCCTGCTGTCCTCGCGGTTCGGAACGTCCTCCGCCGTCGCCGCTGTCTTCCTTGCGCCCGAAGTTGCCTTGTGGCGCGCCGAGGCGGGGCAGTACCCAGTAGTCGAGGCCGTAGTAGCCCGCGACGCGCCAGGCGAGCACTAACCAGGTCGCGAGGATGAACATGGTCGGGTTGCTCGATACGGTGCCGGCGAGAAGGAAGCTCGCGTTGAGCAGACCACCGAAGAACGCAGAGATGCCGGTCAGGAACCCCAGAATGAGCGCGACGCCGACCAGCACTTCACCGATTGCGACGAGGTTGCTCATGATGGTGGCGTTAGGCAAGAAGACGTTCTCGATAAGCCAGGCGTACCAGCCCGACACGCTCGGATGTTCGCCGCCGGTGCGCTCTAAAGCGCGGTTGAGAAAGCCGGTTACGGGGCCGCCGGCGTTAGGGCCGACCCAGGCCGAGCTTGTGACCTTGCCCCAGCCGGCTTGTAGCCACAAGTAGCCGAGGTAGAGGCGGACGATCGTCCAGAAGGGTGCGGAGGCTTTGCTCGCGAAGAGCATCTTGCTAATTTTCGGTTCGGGATACTCGCGCGGTTGGACGTGATGATCGTTAGAGGTGGTCATGCAGGTCAACTCCTTTCGAGTCGAGGAGAGAAGCTTAGGGTGGACGCTGTTCTGGAGGTGACGTTCTAGAGGTGATGGGGTTGTTGTTTGTGACTCCATGATGCTCTTGGTGACGAAAACGCGCTAGTTACAAATATCCTCATCTATCACTAATTTCTCCGTCTCGGGCACGAAGCTTTGAATACGGCGTCTCGGGCGCGGAGTTACGACCAGAAGGCTGCTGTTTCGGTGCTCTGCCGGTCTCTTAGCGGGGTGCTCTGCCGTTAGAGACGCTGCCGTAAGAGATCCTGTCGCTAAAGACGGCGTTTAGCAGTGAAGCCTGCTAGCATAGCCGCTGATGAACGACCACCGAGAGGCTCGAGCCCCCACCCCCACCCGCCAGACAACCCTCTGGAGCATCCGCCGCACCGTCTTGCTCGCACTGCCGATCGTGCTCGCCCAACTCGCCCAGGTGTCGATGACCTTCGTCGATACGCTGATGGTCGGGCGGCTCGGCCCCGACGCGCTCGCCGCGATCGCGCTCGGTAGCAGCATCTACAGCCTCGTCATGATGGTCTGTATGGGGGTGCTGTTCGCGATCAGCCCGCAGGTGTCGCAGGCGTACGGTGCGGACGACGTCGCGATGATTGGGCGGGCGACGCGGCAGGGGCTGTGGTTGGCGCTCGGCCTGACGGTCGTGGCGGTGCTGGTGTTTCAGAACGCAGGTGCGGGGCTGCTCTGGATGGGCCAAGACCCGGAGATCGCGGTGCTGACGGCGGGGTACCTGCGCGCGATCTCGTGGGGGTTTGTCGCGACGCTCGGGCTTATCGCGCTGCGCGGTCTGCTCGAAGGGATCGGCGACACCCGCCCGCTGATGGTGATCGGCTTTATCGGCGTCGGCCTTAACGTCGTGGCGAATCAGGCGCTGATGTTCGGGCGCTGGGGCCTTCCGGCGCTCGGCCTCGTCGGGACCGGTTGGGCGACGAGCATCGTCTTCGTGCTGATGTTTGTGATGGCGGCGGTGTACGTGCAGTGGCGCTATCCGCAGTACCGGGTGTTTAGCGAGTTGCGGCGGCCCGACCCGAGCGTGCTCCGCGAGCTGTTTGTGGTCGGCTGGCCGATCGGGCTCACGCTCGGTTTCGAGGCGGGCCTGTTTGCGACCACGGCGCTGCTGATGGGGCTGGTCGGGACGACCGAACTCGCGGCGCACCAGATCGCGCTGCAGACGGCGAGTTTTGCGTTTATGGTGCCGGTCGGGGTGTCGGCGGCGACGGCGGTGCGGGTCGGGCAGGCGGTCGGGCGGCGCGACGCGGACGGGGCGCGGCTCGCGGGTTTTACCGGGATGGGGCTCGGGACGGGCTTTATGAGCGTGACGGCGTGTCTGTTTCTGGTCATCCCCGAAGCGATTATCGGGCTCTATTTAGACGTGAACGACCCGAAAAACGCGGCGGTGGTCGAGGCGGCGACGCGGTTTCTAAGCTTCGCGGCGATGTTTCAGCTCGTCGACGGTTTGCAGGTCTGTGCGTCGGGGGCGTTGCGGGGGCTAAAAGACACGCGGGTGCCGATGCTGCTCGCGCTGCTGTCGTACTGGCTGGTGGGGATGGGCGTGGCGGTCGGGCTGACCTTCGGCCTCGGCGTCGGCGGTTGGGGGTTGTGGATGGGGCTCGTGGCGGGGTTGTCGACGGCGGCGTGTCTGCTGTCGTGGCGCTTTAACCGGCAGACGCGGCGGCGCTTTGCGGCGGTTGCGGCGGACT
Organism: Trueperaceae bacterium; assembly: GCA_034521635.1. Lineage (GTDB taxonomy): Bacteria > Deinococcota > Deinococci > Deinococcales > Trueperaceae > JAXHMC01. Next base: position 85,824 of record JAXHMC010000030.1, read on the forward strand.
AACCGGGCGTGTGGTAGGCTAGCGGTGTTGCGGACATGTTAGCAAACCGAAGATGACGATGCAGATACGGCTCGAGCCCCTCACCCCCACCTCCCCCCATCTCGGCGACGCCGTCCGCGTCTACGCCGACACCTGGCGCCGCAACCACGATAGGGCCAGAGAGTTTGTCGTCGATTACGGCACCCAGCAGCCCGACTTTTACGGTTTTGTCGCGCTAGACGACCTCCGGGTGGTCGGAATGGCGTTCGGAACCCGCTCGCAACCGGGGCAGTGGTGGCACGACAAGGTCGCCGCCAAGGTCGGCCCCGACCACGACGCGCTGCGCTGTGCGTGGGTACTCACCGAACTCGCGGTGTCGCCGCGCTACCGCCACAAGGGGGTCGGCACCCGGCTCCACGACGCGCTCCTAAAAGCGCAGCCCTACCGGCACGTGCTGCTCTCGACCCAGGCCGAAAACTGGGGCGCACGGCGGCTCTACGAACGGCTCGGCTGGCGCTACCTTATCCGCCGGATCCGTTTCGAGCCGGGCACGTCGGAGTTTGTGGTCATGTACCGTACGCTAAACCCGCAGAGCTTGGCGGGCGAGGCCGAGCCGTGCGCCGAAGAGCCTCGTGATCGACCGCGCCGAGCTGTACGACCTCGTCTACCACCACAAAGACTACCGGGCCGAAGCGGACGCCGTAGACGCGCTGATCAAACGGCATCATCCGCAGGCCGAGACGCTGTTAGATGTCGCGTGCGGGACGGGGAAGCACCTCGAATACCTGGCCGAAACCTATGAAATCGCCGGGGTTGATATCGACAAAGCGCTGCTCGCCAAAGCCCGCACGCGCCTCCCGAACGCCAACTTTTTTGAGCAGGACATGCTCGAACTCTCCGTCCCGCACACTTTCGACGTCGTGACCTGCCTCTTTAGCGCCATCGGCTACGTCCAAGCCCCCGCCAACCTAGACCGCGCCGTCGCTAACTTCGCCGCCCACGTCAAGGCTCCGGGCCTCGTCATCGTCGAACCGTGGCTGACGCCAGACGTGTGGCAAGTCGGTCAGACCGGCCTCACCGTCTACGACAACCCCGACCAGCCCGACATTAAAATCACCCGGATGAACACCGCCGAACGCGACGGCGACCTGTCGATCATGACCATGCACTACCTCGTCGGCACCCCAGCAGGCATCGACCACCACGTCGAAACCCATACCTTGGGCCTCTTCTCTCTAGCGCGCTACATCGACGCGTTCGCTAAGGCCGGTCTAGACCTCCAGCACGACCCCGAGGGGCTTATGGGCCGAGGGCTGTTCGTCGGCGTAAAGCATTAGTAGTAAGCCCGGATGACGCGGCAACGGTCCCGTCTGACAGATGATGATGCCTTATGTGCGGCAACTTATGTGGGCAACGTTTCGTAAAATCGCTCTAGCAGTGCGTGTGCGTTCGCGCTGGGCGACGCACGAACTCGGAAGGGCACTATCGCCGCTACAGAGATACCGGACGCGTCTACCGTCTCGGTCTACCGCCGATCGGTCTGTCGCGGACGTATGTTCTGACCGTCATAACCGTGTTTAGTTTCGTTTATTCGTAATAACTTACGCCTGTATTGTCTCGTGACAAATGTCCGGATGCTAGCCTACGGACAAACGTCCCGCTCGAAATGCCGTATAGTACGACAAGTCGCCGTGCGCCTTGAGCATCCCGTCACCTTTCGTTCGTACGTAGCGACGACGTAAGCCTATACATCGACCTATACGTCACGTTGTACACATACGAATCTGGCCGACCAACCTGCCGCTTGATGATTTACGTAGCAGTTCCACGAAACGTTGCTCCACATGAAGCATCACCGTCAACATCCGTCGGATGTGATTGTTGCAGCATCATCTGGAATTGCTAACGAAAGGAGACGGAGATGGATTACGCAAACTGCTTAGAACCGCTTAACACCCGCGTCCGCCGCGAGCTAAGGCTGCTCGGCTACCCGCACCGCCCCTGGGTCGAACCTAAAGACGACTGCTACAACGTTCTGGTGATCGGCGGTGGCCAGGGGGGGCTCGCGACCGCGTTCGGTCTGCTTAAAGAGCGGGTCGACCGGGTGCTGGTCGTCGACCGCAACCCGCGCGGCTTTGAAGGCCCGTGGGAGACGTTCGCCCGGATGGAGACGCTACGCACTCCCAAACATCTGACCGGGCCCGACCTCGGGGTGCCGAGCCTGACCTTTCAGTCGTGGTACGAAGCCCAACACGGACGGGGCGCCTGGGACAACCTCGACAAGATCCCCAAGGGTGTCTGGATGCGCTACCTCCGCTGGTACCGCGACGTGCTCGGCTTGCCGGTCGCCAACGAGGTCGAGGTACAGGCCGTAATCCCCGAAGCCGAAGGTCGGTTTCGGGTCGAGACCCGCTGGCAGGGTCAGCCGCGTACGCTCTACACGCGCCGGGTGGTGTGGGCGACCGGGATGGACGGTGACGGGGTGTGGTGGACACCGGCGCTGATCCGCGAGGCGTTGCCCCCCGATCGCTACGCGCACACCTCGCAACCGATCGACTTTGCGGCACTACGAGATAAACGGGTCGGGGTGCTCGGTGCGGGCGCGTCGGCGTTCGACAACGCGGCGACGGCGCTAGAACAGGGTGCGAAAGAGGTCCACCTCTTCTTCCGGCGTCCGCAGCTGCCCCGCATCAACCCGTACCGCTGGATGGAGTTTTCGGGCTTTTTGCAGCACCACGCCGACCTAGACGACGGCGACAGGTGGCGCTTTGCCAAGCTGATCCTAGACCTCAACCAGCCGCCGCCCCAAGACACCTTTGCGCGGGCGTCTAGGCACCCCAACTTCTTCCTCCACCCGGCAAGCTCTTGGGAACGGGTCGACGATCTAGGCGACGAGGTGGCGGTCGAAACCTATCAGGGCGTGTTTCGCTTCGACTTTCTGATCGTCGGGACGGGAATGACGGTCGATCTGCGCGCGCGCCGCGAACTCGCCGCCTTCGCCGACGAGATCGCCCTCTGGCAAGACCGTTACGCGCCTCTGCCCGGCGACGAAGACGCGCGGCTGTCCGACTTTCCGTACCTCGGCGCGAACTTCGAGCTGTCCGAAAAGACGCCCGGCACTGCGCCCTACCTCAAACACCTCTACGACTTTACCTTCGGCGCGACGCCGTCGATGGGGCTGAGCGGGGCGTCGATTAGCGGGCTGAAGTACGGGGTGCAGCGCTTGGTGCGCGGCATTACGGCGAGTTTTTACCGCGAGGACGTCGAGGCGTACTATACGTCGCTCGCGAACTACGACGAGGCCGAGCTTATTGCCGACGTGGCGCCGGTACTCTATCAGCAGCGGAGACTTGTCGAAAAGTGACCTAGCGGCTCGGCGAAGCGCTAGGTAGAAGAGCCGTCGTCCGCACGGTCACTATCGTTACGTCCGTGTCGGGTGCGGCGTAGCAGCAGCGGTCGTCCGAACATAGCGACGAGCGAAAAGACGAACAGCCCGCCGAGAACCCACGGTGCGTTGTGGGCTAGGCGCCAGGCGAGGATCAGAGCTGCTGCGCTCGCCCCTAACGCTCCGACAACCGCCGTCCAGCGGCACCTTTTAAACTGTGAGATAGCCAGAGTGTTAACGATAGCAAACGTGATCAAAAAGGCTAAGCTCGCCGCTTCTACGAGCGTTGCGAGCGCGCCAAACATTGCGAGCACTCCGCCGATGACGCCGAGGCCGACGATCGCACGATCGGGAACCCCTCGCTCGTTGCGGTGAGCGAGCACCGAGGGGAGTTCGCCGTCGGCGGCGACCTCGTGCGTTAGCCGAGCGGTCGCGAACAGAGTGGCGTTAATCGCCGAACCGGTCGAAAGAGCGGCGGCGATCGTTACGAGAACGAGGCCGAGAGTGCCGAGTGCCGCTTCGCCCGCAACCGCGAGGGCGATCTCTTTTTGAGCGACGATGGTGTCGGCCCCGACGAGCATGGTGGCGCCGAGAGCGACAGCGACGTAGACGGCGATAACCGTAACGATCGCGGTGATGATGGCACGAGGGAGGGTCCGACGGGGTTGTCGGATGTCGTCGTAGTCGTAGGTCAAGAGTTGAAAGCCTTCGTAGGCCATAAACACGGAGGCCGCTCCGACGATGGCGCCAAGGGGGCTGGGGGGCTCGAGCCCCACCGTTAACTGTGCCGACTGCCAACGCCACAAACCAAACGCCGCCAAGCCGAGCAAGATGATAAGCTTCCCCCACACCGTAATCACCTCTATGCTCGCCGACTCGCCGACCCCCAGAAGGTTGACGTACATCAGCACCACCACCACCGCGAGCGCCGCAAACCGCGCGAGCCAGTCCCCCGTTCCGAGCACATGGCTGAGGTAGTGACCGAAGGTAAATGCGTAGACCGAAAGGGTCAGGACGTAACCGAGAATCAAGACCCACGACAGACCTCCCCCCACCCTTTCGTAGTGCATCTCTCGTAAAAAGATAAACGCCCCACCCCCCTCACCAAAGCGGTCGGCGAGGCGTGCGTAGCTGTAGCCCGTCGCGAGCGCGATAAGCCCTGCGACCACGAAGCTAAGCCACGCCCACGACCCCGCAACCGCGATGACCACGCCGAGCACCGAAAAGATCCCCCCGCCGACCATCCCGCCGACGGCCATCGACCAGGTAGCGTTAAAGCCCATCTTATCGCTGCGTCGGTTCGTCTGATTCTTGTCGGTCATCGTGTCTCCTGTTCTCGATGTGGTCGTGCGGATCGGCGACTCGGCTTCTTCATTCTAGGTTGCTAAGAAAAAGCCTCGGCAACCGTTCGTACCGCTCTATCTGTACCTCTTCTTGCTCGCTGCACTCGGATCGATTAACGAAGCGCCCGTATAGGCGGTCGACGTTTTACCTATACGGACGTTTTTCTATAACGGCGGGCGCGACACGGCAAACGGATAGACGATGTGGCAAGATAACGAGCGATGGAGGCTATCCTCGTCTTTTCGCTGGTGCTGCTTGTCGCGGTGCTTATTTCGGGCGACGCGACGCGCGGCATTCTGGTGACGGCGGGGCTCTTTTTGCTCGCCGGTCTCGTGGTGGGGAGCGACGTGATGGGGCTGGTCACGATCCCTGCCGACGCGCCGGTGACGATCCAACTCGCCGAGGTCACGCTTTTCGCCATCCTCTTTGGCGACGGGCTAAAGTTGCGGGGTCGTGACCTCGTAACCGCCTGGACGCTGCCGGGGCGTAACGCGCTGTTTCACCTCCCCTTTCTCGTCGCGCTTATCGCGCTGATCGCCCACACCGTCGCCGGACTGCCCTGGCTACAGGCCTGGCTGCTCGGCGCCGCGCTTAGCCCCACCGACCTCACCTTCGCCGCCGCGACGTTGCGGTCGCAAAAGGTGTCGCGCGAGTTGCGTAAGTTGCTGATCTCCGAAAAAGGGGTCAACGACGGCCTCGCGCCCCTGACCTTTGTGCTGCTGCTCGCCGCAGCGGCGGAGACACGCGGCACCGTCGAAGAAACCGCGCTCGCAGTCGTCGTCGGCATCGGCTGCGGGGTGGTAGTGCCGTGGTTAAGTCTCCGTTTAGAGCAGACCCGGCTCGCCTCAACCGACATGGCCTACGAACCGCTAAACATCGTCGCGATCGCGCTGCTCGTGTTGTCGCTCACGAGCGTGTTAGGCGCGAACAGCTTTGTCGCGGCGTTTGCGGCGGGCGTGACGCTGGCCTCGTTAAGTCCGCGGAGACGGAGCGGTTTTGAGCGATTCGGCAACACGGTTAGCGAACTGCTCAAGCTCTTTACCCTCTTCATCTTCGGCACCTATCTGTCGCGGGCGGTGCTGCTAGAGGGGCCGATTCTGACCTATTTAGGGTTGGCGGTGCTGGTGTTGCTGGTGCGCCCGTTGGTGCTCGGCGTGCTGCTGGTGAAGGGGGGGCTCGAGCCCGCCGAGCGCTTCGTCGTCATCTGGTTCGGCCCGAAAGGCTTCGCCTCGGTGGTCTACGGCCTGCTTATCTTGCAGTCGAGCCTCGACAACGCCACCGTACTGTTTCACTACGTCGGGTTGACCATCACCCTATCTATCGCCCTACACTCGCTCACCGATCTGTTAGCGGCGCGGTGGTTGCGTCGACCCGAAGAAGCCTCAAAAGACTAGGCAGGGGAGAGGTCTAACCTCCGCAACAGCATCGCGTTAATCGCCACGATAATCGTCGACAGACTCATCAGTAGCGCCCCGACCGCCGGCGACAGGTAGAAGCCGATCCCGGCGAGCACCCCGGCGGCGAGCGGCAACGCGACGATGTTGTAGCCCGCCGCCCACCACAGGTTCTGGATCATCTTGCTGTAGGTCGCCTTCGAGAGTTTAAGCGCCGCGAGCACGTCGAGCGGGTCGTTTTCGATGAGGACGAGGTCGGCGGATTCGATAGCGACGTTCGTGCCCGCCCCGATCGCGATGCCGATGTTAGCTTCGAGCAGTGCCGGCGCGTCGTTGATGCCGTCCCCGACGAAGGCGACCGGCCCTTCCTGGGCGAGTTCTTTGACGATGTCGGCTTTGTTTTGGGGCAGCACGCGGGCGTAGTAGCGCTCGATGCCGAGTTCGTCCGAGACGGTTTTGGCGACCGCTTCGGCGTCGCCGGTGACCATGACCGGGGTGATGTTTTGCGCCTTGAGGCGGTCGATGGCGGTGCGGGCGCTGTCACGGACCTTGTCGGCGAGCGAGATAAGTGCGAGCACCCGGTCTTCGTCCATCAGGACAACGACGCTTTCGCCGCGCGATTCGGCTTCGGAGAGGGAGGGCTCGAGCCCCTCCCCTAACCCCACCCCGAGCTCGTCCGCCCACTCCCGCCGTCCGACCCGGTACGTCTCTCCGTCGATAGTTCCCGCCACACCCTGGCCCGACGTCACCTCGAAGTTTTGCAGCTTCGGCACGTCTAGCTCCTTGTCCCGCGCCGCCGCGACGATCGCCTCCGCGAGCGGGTGCTCCGAGCGCCCCTCTAGCGCCGCCGCGAGCCGCAACGCCTCGTCCTCCGACACCTCTTCGGCGGGATAGACCTCGCGCACCACAAACGTCCCCTCGGTGAGCGTCCCCGTCTTGTCGAACGCCACGAACCGGAGCTGCCGCGCCCGCTCGAACGCTTCGCGGTTACGCACCAGAATGCCGTTTTGTGCCGACAGCGCCGTCGCGTTGACCACCACAAGCGGGATGGCGAGGCCGAGTGCGTGCGGACAAGCGATGACCAGCACCGTTACGGTTCTCGCAATCGCGAACTGCACCGTGTCGGCTGCGACCAGCCAGACCCCGAAGGTGACGAGCCCCGCACCGACCGCGACGTAGAACAGCAGCGCCGCCGCCCGGTCGGCCAGGTTCTGAAACCGTCCGCGCGACTGTTGAGCTTCTTCGACGAGCCGCTGGATCTGGTTGAGCGTCGTCTCGTCGCCGGTTCGGGTGATGATGAGCGTGACCGCGCCGTCGCCGTTGACCGCGCCCGCGACCACCTCGTCGCCCGCTTCTTTAGGGACCGGACGCGATTCGCCGGTCAGAAACGCTTCGTTCATGCTCGACCGTCCTTCGCTCACCTCGCCGTCGGCGGGTACCTGTTCGCCGGGCCGCACCACGATCCGGTCGCCTTCGGACAGTTCGGTGACCTGCACCTCTTCGGTCTCGTCCCCCTCGCCGACGAGCCGGTGCGCCGTGCTCGGCATCAGCGACGCGAGTTCTTGGAGCGCGCTGCTCGCCCGCTCGACCGACGCCATCTCGAACCAGTGACCGAGCAGCATAATCACGATCAGCGTCGCGAGTTCCCAGTAGAAGGGCGTCCCCTCGAGCCCGAGCGACACCGCCAGGCTATAGCCGAACGCTACGGTAATCGCGAAGCCGATCAGCGTCATCATCCCCGGCTGCCGCGAACGGAGTTCGCTTACCGCACCGCGCAGAAACACCAGCCCGCCGTAAAAGTAGAGGACGACGCCGAGCAGCGGATTCACCCATTCGGAGCCCGGAAACTGCACCGCCTGGTAGCCGAACCAGGTCTGAAACTGTTCGGCGTAGTAGAGCACCGGCAGTGTCAGCACTAGACTCAGCCAGAAGCGGTTGCGAAACATCTCCGGACTGTGGTGGCTGTGGTCGTGCCCGTCACCGTTTCCGTTGCTGTGGCCATTACTCTGGCGATGGTCGTCTTGTGCTTGATGCTGATGATGCGATTTTTCGGTCATGAAGTCCCCCCGAATGCTGCGTGTCGTTTTAAGGATGATGCGCCGTTAGACGTTAGCGTGCGACGTAACGAAACATGAGTCTTGATTTGAGAGCTTGAAGATGCGTTTTTCGTGTTCTAGACGAATGATATTGCTGCCGAGCTACTGCGATAGACCAGCCTGATAAGCCCGCTGTTCGGGTTCCCACCACGCTTTGATGTAGCTAAGCACCGCGTCGATCTCTTCGTCGGACCAGCTTCGGGCGACGGCGGGCATCTGCCGGTTGCCGTTGCGGAGCCAGCCTTCGATCTGTGCGTCGGAGTGGTGCCAGGCGTGTTCGGAGCCGTTTAGCGCCGGTGCGGGTAGGGCGGCGTTGGCGTAGCCTTGGCCCCGAACACCGTGGCAGGTCGCGCACGTTTGGGCGTAGAGCGCTTCGCCCCGCTCTAACACCTCGCTCGACACGGCAAGGGTTGCGGCGGTGTTTTGCGGGCTCTGGTTAGGTGCGAACCAGATAACGGCGTTGATAAGGCCCCCGACGACGAGGACGACCGCGATGAGTTTACCGAAGTGCTGGTCGATAAAGCGACTGTGGCCGGGTTTGGCTTGGTCGGATGTCGTCGGCGAAGACTGCTGGCGAGACTTTTTAGACATAGGTTCTCCAGAAGGCTCGGCGTAGCGGGGCCGAGCGCGTCGTGATAGGGATAAAAATATCTACGGGGTTAGATAGCGGATAGCGATGTGCGGAGCAGGTGTTAGAGAGCGGCCTCGCCCCAACAGAGAACGAGGCCTAGAGAGACGACGTCTACAGAGATAGGGGTTACGCGTCTTCGGAAGCGCGCACCATCAGCACCGGGACGCCGGCCTCGCGGAGCACGCCTTCGGCGACGCTGCCCATCAGAGCGCGGCGGACGCCGGTCCGTCCGTGGGTGGCCATGATGATGAGGTCGAGGTGCTCGCGTTCGGAGGCGGCGGCGATCTCTTCGGCGGGTTTGCCGAAGCGGACGGTTAGGGAGACGTTAAAACCGGCCTGTTCTAACCCCTCCATGCTCTCGTGCAGCACTCCGCTAAGCTCTTTTTCGAGATCGTCCCAGTTTTCGCTGTCGTGGATCGGATGGCGCCGGGTGGTTTCGTCCCACTTGACCTTGTGCGACAGCAGACGAGCACTTTCGAAGTCGAGCGGTTGCAGGGTGCGCCCCGAAAGCTCGTTAGGTACCGGCCACACGCGGATCAGCGTGATGTGGTCCTGGCCGGCTTCGAGCAGTTTCTGGGCGTGGTGTACGGCGGCCTGGCTAACTTTAGAGCCGTCGAGCGGAAGGAGTGCGTTACGTCTAGCCATGGTTATCACCTCGTAGAGAGAGAAAGAGATGTCGTGTCGGGTTGTGGTGTACCTAACTGTGATGTGAGGCTAGTATACAGGCTCGAGCCCCCCCTAAAAAACGTCGGCCCACAGAGTTGCCAGGGGCTGCTACCACCCGACCCGCGACATTACATGACCTGCAGCTAGGCCGGAACCGCCTGTCCTTCGGGTCGCGCACTCGGGCGCGGTGCGGGCTGTAGAGGCGCCCGAAACCGCCGTAGCCGTAGCGCGTTGCCGATCACGAACAGATCCGACAGCGCCATCGCGGCGGCGGCCAGAATCGGCGACAGCAGCACGCCGAACGCCGGATAGAGCACGCCTGCGGCGACCGGAATCAGCAAGATGTTGTAGATAAACGCCCAGAACAGGTTCTGTTTGATGTTGTTAAGCGTCTTGCGCGACAGCGCGACGGCGTTGACCACCCCGCGCACGTCGCCCGACATTAGCACCACGTCGGCGCTTTCGATCGCGACGTCGGTACCGGTACCGATCGCGACGCCGACATCGGCCTGGGCGAGAGCGGGCGCGTCGTTGATGCCGTCGCCGACAAAGGCGACCTTGCCGCGCTGCTGGAGCGCTTTGACCGCCGCGACCTTGCCGTCGGGCAGCACCTCGGCGAGTACCTCGTCGATACCGAGTTGGCGGGCGACAGCGCGGGCGGTCCGTTCGTTGTCGCCGGTAATCATCGCGACGCGTAGACCGCGCTCGCGCAGCGCCTTGACCGCTTCGGCGCTGCCCTCCTTGACCGGGTCGGCGACGGCGACCACGGCGGCGAGCTGTCCGTCGATGGCGGCGTAGAGCGGGGTTTTGCCGTCGTCGGCGAGGCGAGCGGCGTGATCGGTGTGGGCGCTCGGATCGATGTGCTGTTGGCGCATGTAGCGCTCCGCGCCGACGAGCAGCCGGTATCCGTCGACCGTCGCGGTTACGCCGTAGCCCGGCACCGCGTCGAAGGTTTCGGGTGACGACAGGCTGAGGCTACGGGCTCGAGACGCCCCGACAATCGTCTGTGCGATCGGGTGTTCCGAGTTCTGCTCCGCCGACGCGACGAGCCGCAACACGTCGTCTTCGTCTAGATCGTTGTCTAGGCCAGACAACACCTCGAAGTCGGTCAGTTCGGGCTCGCCCTTGGTCAGCGTCCCGGTCTTGTCGAAAGCGATGATTTTGGCGTCTTGCAGCGACTGCAGCGCTTCGCCGCGCCGAAACAGCACACCGAGGCTAGCACCCTGACCGCTCCCGACCATAACCGAAATCGGCGTGGCGATGCCCATCGCGCACGGACAGGCGATCAGCAGCACCGCCGTCATCGCGACGAGCGCGTAGTTAAGCACCGGATCGGGGCCGACGAACATCCACACCACGAAAGTTAGCGCGGCGATCGCCATGACCACCGGGACGAACACGCCGACGACCCGGTCGGCGAGCGCCTGAATGGGCGGTTTCGAGCCCTGGGCTTCTTCGACCATCCGTACGATCTGGGCGAGCACGGAGTCGGCCCCGACCTTGGTCGCACGGTAGCGGAAGCTGCCGGTCTTGTTGATGGTGCCGCCGACCACCTCGTCGCCTTCGCCCTTCGCGACGGGGACGCTTTCGCCGGTCAGCATCGACTCGTCGACGTACGAACTACCCGAAACGATGACGCCGTCGACGGGGATCTTGTCGCCGGGCCGCACGACCACGATGTCGCCGGTGTCGACGTCTTCGAGCGGGACTTCGACGATGGTATCGTCACGCTCTAACCGCGCGCTCTTCGCCTGCAACGTCAAAAGTTGCGAGATCGCCTCCGACGCCTGCCCCCGGCTGCGCACTTCGAGGTATTTGCCGATCAGGATGAGCGCCACGATCGTCGCCGCTGCCTCGTAGTAAACGTGCACCGTCCCCTCGGGCAGCACCTGCGGGATAAACGTCGCGACGACCGAATAGCCGTAAGCCGCCGAGGCGCCGAGCATGACGAGCGTGTTCATGTCGGGGCTGCCCGCCATCAGGCTCGGCCAGCCGTGCCGGTAAAACAACCGTCCCGGTCCGAATAGCACAATAGTCGAGAGCACGAACCCGATCAGCACGAAAACGTCGTGGGGGATGAGCTGGTCGCGCCACATCATGCCGCCCGGAATAAGCATCGGCACCATTTCGAGTAGAAACAGAGGCGCGGCGAGTGCGCCCGCGATCGTCGCCCGCTGCTTGAGCTTGCGGATCTCCTCGCGCTTGTGCTCCTTTTTCGCCTCGGCCTGGGTCGTTGTGCTGCTGCTGTCCGGCTCGCTCGCCGCGTAGCCCGCCGCTTCGATTGCGCCGATAAGGTCGCGCACCGTCACCTGGCTCGGCAGATACCGCACCGTCGCGGTTTCGGTCGCGAGGTTGACCGTCGCGTCTAAAACGCCGTCCTGCTTGTTTAGTTTGCGTTCGACCCGCTGCACGCAGTTCGCGCAGGTCATGCCGCGCACGTCGAGCGTGACGCGGTCGTCGACCGGCTCGTAGCCGCTCTGACGGATCGTCTCTAACAGCGCTCGGGGGTCGACGAGCTTCGGGTCGTAGCGGACGCTCGCCCGCTCGGTCGCCAAGTTGACGTTGACGCTGCTCACGCCCGTCTGCTTGCTAAGTTTGCGCTCGACCCGCTGCGAGCAGTTCGCGCAGGTCATGCCGCGCACGCCGACCTGGAGTTCGCAGGTGTCTCCGGCGGCTGGAGTGATAGCTGATGTGTCGGACAAGGTAGAACTCCTTTGTAGATAGTTTTTGCAGATAGCTGTGCGGATATTTGCTGTGCAGGTGTTTCGCAGATCGCTAGGTGCCGTGTTCGTCCGTTTTTACCCCACCCTGGGTGGGGTAGATGTCTTTACGCTAGCACTCTAGGCGCACGTCGGTCAAGCGCTCGTACACATCTTTCTGGCTCTCGTTTCGCGCTGGGGACGTTCGTAAGGTCTATATCGAGACAGCTTGACGGACAGGGGGATTGATAGCTAAGATGAAGGGGCTCGAGCCACCCCCTAGGGGTGGGGTAAAAGTTCGACATCGATTGACATCACACAACATCACATTAAGGAAACATCACATTAAGGAGTTGTTAACCATGACCAAACTTAGCGTTCAGGGAATGACCTGTGGCCACTGCGAACGAGCCGTCAAAGAAGCGCTCGAAGCTGTCGAGGGTGCCCAAAACGTCGCCGTCAATCTCGACGAGGGTTACGCGACCGTCGAAGGTGACGCAAACGTCGACGCGCTCGTTGCGGCGGTAAAAGAAGAGGGTTACAACGCTGCTGTAAGCCAGTGAGCGCGCCCGAACCGGTCGCCGAGGCCGGACATGAGGCCGATCGACACGAGGCCGATCGGCACGACACCCATCAGCACGGTGCGGAATGTCTCCACCTCGACCCGGCGACGCGGCAGGACGCGGTGCGGCGGCTCAAGAGCGCCAAGGGGCATCTCGAAGGGATTTTGCGGATGCTCGAAGACCCGAACGTGTACTGTGTAGACGTGCTAAAGCAGACTAAGGCGGTTCAGGGCGCGCTGAGCAAGGTCAGCGAGCGGGTGCTGCGGTCGCACATCCGCGACCACGTCGCGACGGCGGCGCTGCGGGGCGATACGGAGCAGATGGTCGACGAACTGATGGAGGCGTTAAAGTACCAGGCCCGCGTGTAGCGAGCCTGGCGTTTTTGTAGCGGTAGGGTTAGTCGTGGCGGGTGAGTTGGAGGGGCTCGAGCCCCCCCAACACCTCTGCGGCGAGCGCGACCCTGTCGTCGTCCGCCCGCACAATCACGAACCGCGCGCCGCCCCGCAGTCGGCGCCTATAGTACTCGGCCTCTTCGTCGCCAAGGTCGGCCCCGACGGTATTAAGCACCGTTTCGGACAGGGCGAGCGGCGATATCTGCCGCTGGACGTCGGGCAGGGCGTGGTCGCTAAGCGGTTTGGTGCTCGCCTCCGCTCCCGTCGTAAGCGTATCGGGTGGTTCGGCGATTTCGACCTCTTCGTCGGCGAACGCCTGTTCGTAGAGACAGCTTAGCGCCCGCTCCGCCTTATCCGGCGACTCGAAAACGGCGACGAGTGTCGGCATCAGCGCGTCGCGCGCCTAGAAGGTCGCCGGAGCCGAACGCTCATTCGTAAATGGTGACGCGGTCGGTACTCGCACCCGCTTCGTCGAGGATGCTGCGGGCCTCTTCGAGACGACTGCGCTCGCCCTGTACGGCGATGAGCCGACCGTCGTCGTTGATAACCTGGGCGTAGTAGCTCGCCTCGTCCTGGTCTAGCTCGACACCGGGAAGCTCGTCGCGTAGCGAATGGATAAGCGCGGCGGGCGAGGTTTCGGTGCCCGCCGAGTCTCCGCCCTCGCCCGCTGTACCTGCGGGCGTCGACATGCTCGGATCGACCGGCGCGGCGCTGCTGCTACCGGCGATCGGGCTGACGACGGCGGTGGTCGAGGGTTGTTCGAGCTTCTCGACGACCTTCACCTCTTCGTCGGCAAAGCCTTTCTCGTAGAGTTTGTCTAGCGCTTGGCGCATCTTTTGTGGTTCGTCGAAGGTTGCGACTAGTGTGCTCATGCTGTATCCCCCCAAGGCTTGGTTCGGACGAGACAGACGTTCGTGCTGTCGTTGTGGTGTTGTCACGGTTGGCTACGACAACGACCGGAAACGTCTGCTTTTAACTGTCTCCACTACCTAATCTTTAAAAAACTGATCGGTAGAGACGTGCTTGTAAAGTGTAATGTTCGGTTTCTAGTGTAAAAAGGACTACTTTGCCAGAGTAGCGACTAGAGAACAAAGTCGTTTTACGATACGCGGGCCGTTCGGGTGGTTATCGTGTGCGGAGGCGACCGGATGACGGTTCGGACTACGGTTCGGACGGCAGTTCGCTACGAGCTCGCCGATAGCCGCTGCTGACCGACCCTGCCGCCGGGCGAGTGTGCGCGTCCCGACTCCGACCGTGCTCGCGTAGACGTACACCGTACAGACACACGGTACAGAGGTTGGCGCGGTAGACGGTGACGCGGCTGCCTGTGTCGGTTTACCCGAACGAGCGATCACTCATCTTCGTGGCTTAAACTAACTAGGGACACCGTGGCTGTAGGCTGTTCGCGTTACTGTTTGTATGACTGTTTGTATGACTGTTTTTGTATGACTGTTTGTGGCTGTCGCGATCCGATCCGTACAGGCTAGATATACGGCTAGAGGTATCGTGGCAGAGACTGCTGTAGCGCGGCGAAGACGTGCCGCGACGCCCGTGCGCTCAACTTTTACGCCCAATCTTTAAACCAATCTTTAAAGGAGTGTTGTCAACGTGAACCTAACCCCCCAAAAGCTGACGGTCTATACCTCGGCGGTGCTGATCGTGCTGATCGTCGGTATTATCGTCTACGTCCAGGTGTTTCAGGGCCAACCGACCACGACCGCGCCGAGCGGCGAACTCGTCCTCGACGACCAACCCGCGATCGGCGATCCGAACGCCCCGGCTAAGATCGCCGTGTTTGAAGACTTTAAGTGCCCGGCCTGCCGCACCTTTGAAGAGAACGTCATGCCCCGCGTGATGCGCAACTTTGTCGACACCGGCCAGGCTCAGGTCTACTTCGTCAACTTTCAGTTTTTAGCGCCCGACTCGATCACGGCGGGTATCGCGAGCGAGTGTGCCTACGCGCAGAGCGAAACGGCCTTCTGGGACTACAAGACCTACATCTACCGCTCGCAAGGCCCCCAGTCGCAGACGTGGGCGACCCCCGAACGGCTCACCCAGATCGCCCGCGAATTCGTACCCGAACTAGACGCCGACGAACTGCAGACCTGCATCGAAGAGCGCCGTTACGAAGACGCCGTGTTGGCCGACCGCGAACTCGGCGAGCGGGTCGGCGTGACCGGGACGCCGTCGGTGTACGTCAACGGTGAAAAGCTCGAGTCGGGCGTGTACGAACTTATCGACCAGGCGGTCAGCCGCGCGGTCGCGCAGAGCCAGTAATATTTAGAAGACGTACAGAAAGCGAGGGATGACGGTGCGGACGCTTTTCAAGCATTTCGGACTCTATATCGGCTGGATGATCGCGCTCGTCGCGATGGGGGGTAGTCTCTACTTTAGCGAGGCACGCAGCTTTGTGCCCTGCCTTCTGTGTTGGTATCAGCGGATTCTGATGTATCCGCTCGTCATCCTGCTCGGCATCGCGAGCTACCGCCAGGACCGTGCTATCGGTATCTACGTGTTGCCCTTTACGGTGACGGGGGCGGGCGTCGCGCTCTACCACTATCTAGACCAGAAGATACCGGGCTTCGGCGCGCCCGAACTCTGTCAGGTCGGGGTGCCGTGCAGTGTCGCGTACATTAACTGGTTCGGCTTCGTCACCATTCCGTTTCTGGCGCTTACGGCGTTCGTGCTGATCACGGTGTTTGTGCTCGGTGCGATGCTTAGTGTGGGCGCGTCGCGGACCTCTTCGGCACCCGCGGAGGGTGCGCGCCCCGACTCGGCTCCCCAGACCTAGCGTCCCGGACTCGGCACCCGCCCGGTAGACGTCCCAGAACGTAGACGCACCCGCTGCGCGTCCTGATGCTGAACGTGTACACTAACTTTAGAAACTTGTTAGGAAGGAGGAAAACCATGCCACATATCATCTGCGAGCCCTGCATCGGCACCAAAGACTCTTCGTGCGTCGATGTCTGCCCGGTCGAGTGCATCTACGAAACCGACGATCAGTTCTACATCCACCCCGAAGAGTGCATCGACTGCGGCGCGTGCGTCCCGGCCTGCCCGGTTAGCGCGATCTACCCCGAGGAAGACGTTCCGGCGGAGTGGGAATCGTTTATCCAGAAAAACTACGACCTGTCGGGTCTGTAGGGTAGTACGGCGCTTAGGCGTCACCGCACGGTAACAAGACAAAAAAGCACCACCTTGTTCGCGAACCCGGCAAGGTGGTTTCGTTATGTAGGGAAGACGTCGCGCTTAGGGACAGCGACCCTGCTGTTGGCACAGGACGCGGTCGTAGGCGGTTGCGGCGGCTCGAGCCAACGCTTCCCGGTCCGGTGCTGCGGCGAGCAGGTCGTCGAGCTGCGCCGCGCTGATGTCGGCGAACGGGGCGGCCTGCGGGGTTTCGCCGGCGAACAGCATCGCGGCCCCTTCGGCCCGCCAGCGCGGCCAGTTGTCTGGCTGGGCGAGGTGAAACAGTTCGTGGCGGAGGGTGGGCTCGAGCGAGTGCCGTTCCCGCAGTACCCGGAGTCGTTGCAGGTCGATGCGTTGTTCGGCCCGGTCGGCGGTTCCGGCGACGTACCAGGGCATCCCGGTCGCGGCGCTGTAGCTACCAAGGTCGGGATGCACGACGATGGTGACGCCGCCCGGAAGACGCCACCCCCAATCGCGGCGCAGGTCGCGGCGGGCCTGCCGCACGGCGGCGAACAGGCGCGGCAGGTCGGCGTCGTCGTCGGCGCTGTAGGTGATCACCGTGACGTGGCCGTCGCTCGCGACGCGAGGCTCGTTTGCGGTACTAAGCGAGCCCGCGAGCAGGAGAAGGATCGGCAGGACGACCCTAGCGTTCGGCACGAACCTCTTCGGGGGCGACGATGAGCCGTTCGGCGGGGCTGTTGCCGCGCATCTCGGGGTCGTACATCAGCCAGGCCTGGCTCGGCAGCGCGGTGTAGGTGCCGGGGGTTTCGGCCTGGAGGATGTAGGTAAAGGTCGTCGGGCGCTCTAAGGATGCGAAGTAGTAGTCGACCTGCTGCGCCCGGACGTCGCGCCCGTCGTAGTAGTAGTTCCAGCCGTAGTAGTTGTCGCCGTAGCGCGAGGTCAGACCGCTGACGCGAAACGCCTGGTCGTTTTCGATAACCCGAAACCCGGCGGGGATCGGCTCCTCGACGAGCAGGTAACGCACCCGTTCGGACGGTTTGACGGTGACGGTGACGAGCAGGTAGTCGCCGACGTTGACGCCGCCGGCGAGCGACTGGCGTTCGTAGACGTAGCGCCCCTCTTCGGGGACGAGGGTGGGCTCGAGCCGCTGGTACTGCCGCGCGACCGACAGCCCGTTCGAGTCCGCGCCGAGGTCGTCCTGTTCGTTGACGAAGCGGACGTTCGCGCTCGCGTAGAGCGGGGCCGCGTCGCCGAGTGTGACGGTAAGGCTGTTGTCGCCCGGTAGAGCGCCGCTTAGAGGCACCACCACGGCGCTGCTCGCCTGGCCGCTAAGGGTGGGCGTCGCGATAAGCTCGCCGTTAAGCACGACGCGGGCGGTGGTGTCGGTGTCGGTTTCGCCGGTCACGTCGGCGAGAACGAGGGCGGCGCTGACTACGGCGGCGGTGTCTTTGGTCGACACCCAGCGGGCGCCGCGCCGTTCGAGCAGCAGCCAGTTCACGACCTTGCCGATAATCGGCTCGTCCGGCCTCAGGGTGACGAGTGCCTGCAGCGCATAGGCGGTTGCTTCGATACGGTCGTCGTTCCAGGCGTAGCGCTCGGCGCCGCTCTCCCAGTAGGCGACCTGGTCGCGTTCGGTGACCTGGTTCAGCAGCAGGTCGAGGACGAACTCGGCCATGCCGGTCTCGCCGCGCCGTTCGAGGGCGAGTGCGCCCAGGGCGAGGCCGTAGGGGGAGAGGGCGTCGTCGCTCATCAGCAGCTCGAGCCCTGCCGCGTCGCGGTCCGCTTGGGCGAGCGCGTAGTAGGCGTAGGCGTACGCGTCGGCGGAGAGCCCGGCGTAGCTTTTGTCGCTGTCGGTAACGAGTATGTCGTAGCCGCCGACCACGTCTTCGAGGTAGTCGAGGCCGTCTTCGAGCACCCAGTCGCGGACCGGATAGCCCGCCTCGCGGGCGCGGAGCAGACCGCTCACCACGTAGGCGCTGATGAAGGGGCTCGAGCCGTCGTACTGCCAGAAACCCCAGCCGCCGTCGTACTGCTGAAAGTCGTAGAGCCGCGTGAGCCCCGCCGCGACGATGTCGTCTAGATTCGCCTCGACGTCTTCAGGAAGCCGCGCCAACTGTCCGGCCTGGTTCGCGATGACGCTGGGCAGAAAGCGGCTCATGGTCTGCTCGGTGCAGCCGTACGGGTAGCCTGCGAGGTAGGCGAGCGCTGGCGACACGGCGGCGGCGAGCGACGAGGTTAGGTAGAGGTCGCCGCCGATACTGCTCGGGTCGGTGTCGGCGGGCAGGGTAAAGCGCCAGGTGTCGCCCGCGCGCCCGGCCCAGACCGCTTCGTCTTGCAGACCCCGCGGGATGACCGTGAGCGGGACGCGCATCGCGTCGCTCGCGTCCGGGGTGAGGGCGGTCGCGGTTAGCAGGCTCGAGCCCGTCTCCGCAGCGAACACCCTGACGTCTAACGTGTTGCTGCCCCCGGCGGGGAGGGTCCGTTCGGCACCCGCTGCACTTAACGTTTCGAGACCGTCGGCGGAGAATTCTAAGCGCCCCTGCTGGTCACGCTCTAGGTTGTTCTGGCCGATAATCCGCAGGCTCGTTTCGTCGCCCCGCACCAGAAAGCGCGGCGCCGCCAACCGGGCGATGACCGGCAGCGTGGTGCGCACCGTGTAGCTGTTCTGACCGACCTCGTCGCCGAGGGTGATGGCTCGGGCGGTCAGCCGCCACTCGGTTAGGTTGTCGGGAAAGGTGACCTCGACGGTTGCAAAGCCCTGTGCGTCGGTTTCGGCGCGCGGTAGCCAGACGATGGTGTCGCGAAAGTCGTCGCGAAGTTCGGCGGTCGCGAAGTTCTCGCCCTTGCTCTGGCCGAACACGGCGTCGTCCATGGCGGCCCGGGCGGCGGGTGCTGGCGCGGCCTCGGCGAGTATCGGTGCGGCCTGGGCGAAGTAGAAGTTGTCGCTTAGGCGGGTGCCGACCCGGTTGTCGATCAGCCCGTAGAAGAAGCCGCGAATGTCGGGGGTGGTGTCGGGCCGGATCAGATAGATCGCCTCGTCGACGAGCCCGATCGCGACCTGGGCCTGGACCCCCGCACCGCTCGCGTCGGACACGCGCAGTCTAAAGGTGCCGACGTCGCCGGGGGCGTACGCGTCGTTGTCAGAAGTTATTTCGACGTTGAGAAACTTCTGTTCGGGCGGGACGCGAATCCCGGCGGTGCGGGTGTAGCTGTTGCCAGCACCGATAACGGTCGCTGAAAGGTAGCTGTTCGGGGCCATATCGGCGGTGATCGGCAGTTCGTAGGTGTGGCTCGAGCCGTTCAGCCGCACCACCTCGGCGCTCTGCAAGCCGCGCCCCTCCCGGGTAATCAGCAGCGCGGCGTCTTCGACCGGCGACGTAATCACGAAGCGGGCCACGTCGCCGACCGCGTACTCGGGCCGGTCGGCCTCGATGTCCAGACTGTTGTAGGCCCAGTACCAGTACGAGCCGTCAGAAACCCAAACGTTGTCGCTCGCTGTGGTGGTCCGCCCGGCGCGGTCGGCAGCCCGGACCAGAAGCCGGTACGACCCCTGGGTGCCGAGCGGGAGTTCGAGCTGGGCCCGTCCGCTCGCGTCGGTGGTCCCTGTGAGCTGCGGCCCCGCCACCGTCTGCCGTCCGCGACCGCGCGTCCAGAAGTAGCGTTCGGTGTCGAGGACAAAGTCGACGCTGATTGGCTCGCCCCGGAGGTCTTCGGCCCGCACCGTGATCCGCACACCCTCGTCGGTGCGGTAGGCGTAACGTTCGGTGTCGACCCCGATCACCACCTCGGAGCGGTAGGCGACCACATCGGCGCTGCCCCGAATCTCGCGCCGCGCCGCGTCGGTCACGCCCGCCTGCACCGTAAGCTGATAGTCTTCGTCCTGGGCTTCGAGCAGGATGTCGACGACGAGCTGCCCGTCCGCGTCTAGCCGTCCGCTGCCCCGTGCCACGACGTCGCCGCCGTAGCTGTAGCCGTCGTCCTGATAAAAGCCGTAGCGCGACGTGTAGCGGTAGCGGTAGTAGGGTTGCCGAAGCACGGTGTAGTCGACCTCGCCGCCGGCGACCGGCCCGCCGAAGAGGTACTCGCCCGCGACCACGAAGCGCGCCGTGTCGCCCTGCACCAGCGGTTCGTCGCTCCCGCTGACCGTCACGCGGTATTCGGGTTTCTGGTACTCCTCGACCGCAAAGTCGCCGTAGAACGTCTCGCCCCCGACCGTCGCCTCGACTGTGTAGCGCCCGAGCGGTGGGACGTTGGCCAGCGTCAGCTCGCCCTCAAAGCTGCCGTAGGCGTCGCTGCTGTAGCGCTGCCGGAGGATTTCGGCGTAGTCGGCGTCGCGCACGACCACCTCGACCGCACTGCCCGCGAGCGGGGCGAGACCGTCGTCGGCTCGAGCCGTCCCCTTAAAGTAGACCTGCTGTCCGGGCTGATAGACCGGCCTGTCGGTGTGCAGATAGAGCTGCGTGTTACGGACGTTCCAGCTCTGCCAGTAGCTGTCGCTGTAGGCCCACGACGCATCGTATTTGGCGGCGACGACCAGCTCGTTCGGGTCGGTCGTAACGTCAAACTCGGTCAGACCGTCGTCGTTCGCGAGCCCTTCGGCGTAGACCGTGCCGCCGCGCAGCAGGAAGGTAAGCGCCCGGCGCGGTTCGCCGCTAACGCTGTCGGCGCTGTAGACAAGCACCGTGTCCTGGTCGGTCTTGCTTACCATGCTTAGCTCGGTGACGAGGATGAGGGTCGCGCCGAGGTTGTCGCGCGCGCCGATCTGCGCGAAGTAGACGCCCGGCTCGAGCCCCCGCACCGTAACCTGCCCCGAATAGGGCTGCGCCGAAACCCGTAAGCGCCGGACCGGCTCGAGCTCTAGACTCTCGCTCGCTGCAAACGACTGCGGCCCCCCCGCTGCGAGCACCTGTTCGGGGTTGCCGACCCGGTAGACGGTGATAAAGCTGCTGTAGTCCAGATAGTAGTAGGTCAGCCGGATCTCGTCGCCCGGCGCGTAGGTGCCGCCGCCGTAGAGCGACACGCTGTTACGCTGGCTCGCCTGGCTGAGCGACAGCATCAGCACCAGCAGGCCGATAAACCCTAACAAAAGCTGCCGCCGCCGTCGCCACGCGCCGGGTCTGCGACTGTGTTCGAAACATGCCATCATCGTCTCCTTTTCGTGTCGTTTTGTCTCGTACCGTTTCGTCGACCGCTAGGCCGCCCGAACCTGTGTTATCTGCATCTGTACGGTTCGATGTACCGTCCGAATCGCCTGAGTCCGAATCGCCTGAGTCCGAATCGCCCGAATCTGTGTCGCCCGAATTTGTGTCGCCCGAGTCTGTGTTGTCCGGTTGGTTGTCCGATTAGAACAGCGCCGTCGGAACAATTCTGTCAGGACGTTATCGGGACACTAATCGACGATTTTCCAGCGGTGAAACCCTAAAAAGTGGGGGTTGTCGGCGACCGGGCGCCAGCTCGGGTCGGGGTGACGGGCGAGTGTGTCCAGGCTTAGCAGCCGCACCTCGCCGCCCTCTGCGGGGCTCGAGCCCGTGTGGTAAACAATCATGCCGTCGCCGAGATAGACCATGCTGTGGTAGCCCGACCCCTCGGCTAAGGGGTGCGCGAAAAAGAGCAGGTCGCCCCGCTCCGCCTCCCGGACGTGTCTGCCGAGCGGCACCGTCATGTAGTGCAGCATTTCGCGGGCGGTCGCCATGCCGATAAGCCGCCCAGCCCGGACGTCGTCGGGCCGGTACGAACCGGGCGCGACCCGAAACAGGCTCCGGCTGAGCAGCGGTAGCGGATAGTCCAGGCTCGCGACCGGCGGTGTGCGCGGCGTCGGCAAGTACGGAAAGCGGGCGTACCACTGCGGCGTCTTCGGTTTGAGCGCCTCGACGTACGCGAAGCGGAGCAGCCCCGAACAGTCGCGGTCTTTCCACTCGGGGGCGGCGGCGGTGTACTGCGCTTCGGCGACGCTCGCAAACCAGTCTAGAAAGGCGCTGCGTTCCGGGCTCGAGCCCAACTCCACCACGTCCGGATACCCGTCGTCGTCGCTGTCGCGGTAGCGTTCGTGGTTCGGGTCTAGCGTTACCGTCCGCACCGCCTCGGTCAGCCCTGCTAGTGTGTTCTGGGCTCGAGCCGCGCCCAGCACAGACGCCACCATCAGCAACACCGTCACCCACAACACAGTGCTCCACAAGCCCGTCATCAGGCCGCGCCGCGCCTTCGTTTCGACCATCACCTCACTCCTTTCCCGCTCGCCACCCCGACCGCCGCCAGCGTGCTCGGCCCTGTCGGCCACGCGAGTCCGGGCGCACGCGCGAAAACGGAGGAGACTGTGTGCTGCGCCCTACTGTTCCCACAGTGTACACGCCAACACATGAGGAGCGAAAGAAGGATGAAGGCTCGCTAAGGCGTCTTCTCACCTACGGGTTAGGCCGGTCCGAACGACGGGAATGTGCTCGACGGCGCCGTGTGGGGGGCAGTCGATGAGAGGCGGGCACGAAAAATCCCTACCACCCGAGAGCGATAGGGAAGGGCGTGTCGTCTGTCGACGAGACTTGTCTACGAGAGGTCGGGCGATTCTCCGAGAGACTTGCCGTAGCGGTCGTAGAGGCTGCGGATGTCGTGGGGGTTGCCGATGATGGTGAGGCGGTCGCTTTCTTGCAACACGGTGTCGCCCTTCGGCACGATCGTGTCACCGCCCCGCTGTACGAGGGCGACGAGGGTGCTCGGCGGCAGGTCTAGCTCTTTAAGAGGGCGCCCGATCAGGGTTTGGGTGGGGGGGGTGGGCTCGAGCCACACCGTAATAAACCGCTCGTGGCGCAAGAGCACTTCGCGTAGCTGCTGGTCAGTGTCGGCGGCGAGCCACTCGTTTAAAAAGCCCGCTTCGTCGACCCGCGTGACCAGTTCGGCCAAAATCCGCAGGTGCTGACCGGCGTTTTGCTGCGAACCGACCAGAAACAGCAGCGCGTAGACGTCGGTCGCGTCGGTACGTGACCCTCCGACGTCGGCGAGGTGAAGCTCGATGCCGTTACGCACCCGCACCAAGACGATCTCGCTCTGTTCGATGTTGTCGAGACGGACGTCGGGCAGGGCGACGCCGTGCGAGATCGCGGTCGCGCCGATATGTTGGCCGCCTAAAAACATCTCTTGCAGGTCGTTTGTCGTGTAGGGGAGACGTTTGGCGAGCAGGTCTGAAACTTGGGCGACGATGGTCTCGAAGCTCGGCTTGTCGTCTAGGTCGAGCACCCGGGCGCGGGCGACCATCGCTTCGTAGGGGTCGTCCTCTTCGAGTTTGCGCTCTTTCATGATCTCGCGAAGTTCGTGGTCTAGGCCTTCAAAGCGGCGCTGGCCGAGGCGGGCAAACAGGTGGTAGATGGCACCCTCGCGTTCGACCTTGGCGTGGGCGTAGAACAGGTACCAGAGCACGCAGCCGAAGGTTACGAAGACGGTAAAGAGCGCCGCCGACGTGCCCATCTCGATAATCAGAAAGATCGGCGCGATAATGCCGGCGACCTGCATCCACGGATAGAACGGCGACGAGTAGCCGGGTGTGTAGCTGCTAATCCGGCTTTCGCGCATCACGATGACCGCGAAGTTGATCAGGACGAAGACGAGTAGCTGAAACGCGCTGGCGAGTTTGGCGAGGTTTTCGACGTTCAGGAAGATAATCGCGCCGATCATCACCACCGACGTTGCAATCACGCTGACCTGGGGGGTCTTAAAGCGGCCTAGCTGCGCGAAGGCGGGCGGGGCGAGGCGGTCGCGGGCCATCGCCAAAAGGTAGCGCGACGCCGACAAGATGCCGGCGTTACCGGTCGAGGCGAACGCGGCGATCGCGGCGATGACGACCAGGACGAGGCCGGTCGGGGTCGGTAACCAGCCTAGAAACGCTTCGCCGGCGGTCGCGACCGGGGTGAGGTCGTTGCGGAGTTGGGAGGGCTCGAGCACCGCCACCATAATGTAGACGCCGAACACGTAGATGATCGTCGCGGTCAGCAGCGACAAAAACATGCCGAGCGGAATGTTGCGGTCGGGGTTACGCACCTCTTCGGCGACGCTCGCGACCTTGGTCAGCCCCGCGTAGGAGACGAACACCAGCCCGACCGTCGAAAACAGCCCGGCTAAGCCGAACGGCAGAAACGGCGTAAACTGTTCGCGGTGTACCACGCTGAGCTCGAGCCCGGCCACAAACATCAGCCCCTGCACCACGTAAAACACCATAATCCCGACGAGCGCCGTGACCAGAATCCGCTGCAAACCGGTCGTCTCTTTGGCCCCTAAGATGTTGATCACACCGAACGCGATGGTAAGCGCGACGGCGAGCGGCTGGAGCGGCAACTCTAAAAAGATGGCCAGGTACGCGCCGAAGCCGATCAGCGCGAAGGCGCTTTTGAGCACGAGCGACAGCCAGGTGCCGATCCCGCCGATCGTTCCGGCGAGCGGGCCGAGGCTCCGGTCTAAAAAGTAGTAGGCGCCGCCCGCGCGGGGCATCGCGGTCGCGAGTTCGGCCATCGAAAACATCGCCGGCAAGATAAAGATGCTCGCGATCAGGTAGGCGAGCACCACCGACGGGCCGCTCGACGCCGCCGCGACGCCCGGCAGCAGAAAGAAGCCCGAACTAAACATCGCCCCGGTGCTGATCGCGTAGACGTCGAACAGGCCGAGCTCCTTAGCGAGACGCGGCTTGGTTGCGACGGGAGCGGTCACGAGCTGATCCGTAGCGGCTCGCGCGGACGGGCTAGCTCACCGCCATGTACGGAAGCGGCGCGCGCGAAGACACCGCGCGTAGGGATGGCGTACGTAGGGACAGTGTCCGTAACGGCACAGGTAGAAGAGGCAGAGCGAGACGTCGACACTGTCGTCACAACTGTCGTCACAGTCGATACAGTCGCGATAGTCCGAAACTTTGTGAGCAGCATAGCTAGTTGTAGCCGCCCTGGCAACAACCTACAAGGGACGGTGCTACCAAGGCGGCGGCGTTTACGGGGTAGGGCTAGCGGTTGTAGACCGGGCCGGGGTCGCGCTGGGCGAGGTCGCGCAGGCGTTTTTCGAGGCCGTCGGTAATCCGCTCGAACCCTTCGTCGCCTTCGCCCTCGTCACGAAGCGACGCGGCGCTCTGCGGCTTGCCGAAGGTGATGCTAATCGGCGTCGGGCGGGGGATCGCGGTGCCGGGCGGCATCGCCCACTGACTCCCCTCGATATGTACCGGTACGACCTGGATGCTCTTCGGGTGCTGCTTTTCGAGGTGGTCGAGCAGTCTGCCGATGCCGGGTTTGAGCGGTTGGAGGCTGCCGGTAGGCGAGCGCTGACCTTCGGGGAACCAGACCAGGTTGTGGCCGCGCTGCAACACGCTGCCGCCGAAGGCGAGGCTCGAAAAGGCGGCGCGGTCGGTGTTGACCGGTAGGGCCTGGGCGAGACGGCTAAAGTAGCTCCGCACCGGGTCGCCGAAGGCGGCGTCTTCGGAGGCGGCCCAGTAGAGGTTACGCAGATGCCGGTACTCGAGCGCGGCGCTTACGAGCGGCCCGTCGAGGTAGCTGAGGTGGTTGGGCGTCACGACGAACGGCCCTTCGCTCGGTACGTTGTCGAGGCCGCGTACTTCGAAGCGGAAATAACCCCGTACGAGGCGACGTAACAGGGTGTGGACGACGCGGCTGATCAGCCGTTTGGTGGGGGTGAGGGGCTCGAGCCACCGCTTCTTCTCCTCGCTGAGCGCCGCCTCCGGATCGTCGAGTAGCGCCCGCCGCGCCTCGCGCTGTTGGGGCGTCTCTTCCTCGGCTTCGGCGACCGCTTCGAGCAGGTCGCGCACCGTTTCGAGCCGTCCGACCTCCTCCTCGCTCAGTTCGACCCCGCTCCGCTGCAAGATCGACAGGGTCAGATCGACCCACTCGAGCGAATCGACCCCGAGGTCGAGTTGCAGATGACTGTCGGGCGTCAGCCGGATGTCGGGGTAGCGCTTGGCTAGGAGTTCCCAGGTCGCTTTTGCCGCGTCGTCGCGGAGCAGCTGCTGGTCTTCGCTCGACATCTCGCCGATCGGAACCGGTTCGCCGCGCTCCTTGTCCTGGCCCGCTTCGTCGTAACGCTCTTCGAGCAGGTGCCGCCGGATCTTGCCGAGCCGCGTCCGGGGTAGCGACTGTCGGCTGATCGCGTAGTCGCTAAGGCGCTGGTAAGACGGCAACCCTTTGGCCTGTTCCTGCACCGCCTCGTGGATCGCCTGTTTGAGCCACCGTGTCGTCGAGATGTGCGTCGCGCTCTCGCGGGCTTCCTGCACGTCCGGAACGATCACCGCGACGAGGCGGTCGTTGCGCTCCAGAATGCCGATTTCGCCGATGACCGGATGCTCGGCGTAGCGCGCTTCGAGCCGGTCGGGCTGGACGTTTTCGCCGCCCGGTAAGACGATCAGGGTCGAGGCCCGCCCGTGCAGCGTAAGGTCGCCGTCGGCGTCGAAGCTGCCGAGGTCGCCGGTGCGAAACCAGCCGTCGCTAAACGAGCTGTCGGTCTGTTCGGGGAGGTTGTGGTAGCCGCTAAACACGTGCGGCCCCTTGACGAGCACTTCGCCGCCCCGACCCGAAATACTCTCGTCGATTTTGACCTCGATATTTTTGACCGGCTTACCGACACTTCCAAACTTGGGGTTGTCGGGCCACTTGATGGTGAGGATCGGCGAGGTCTCGGACAGCCCGTAGCCGATCGCGACCCGCCAGCCGAGCCCTTCTAGCTTCCAGGCGAGTTCGGCGTCTAGCTGCGACCCGCCCGACGCGGCGAGGTTCATCTGCGGGCCGATCTTCTGGTGGAGCGGGGCGAGCAGGCGCTTGCCGAGCCGCGGCCCGAACCGGCGGCGGATAAAGGTGCTAAGCGCGAGCGCCCCCTGAAGCAGCGTCCCGACCGGAAACCCCTGCGACGCGAGCTGCTGGGTAAGCCCGTTGTAGAGCGCCTCGTAGAGTCTCGGCACCCCCACCATAATGGTCGCCTCGCCCTCGCGCAGCGCCCGCAGCAGTTCGGGGCCGGTCAGCGAGTAGGGCACAATCACCGCCGCCCCGACCGAAAACGGTAGGAGCGTCCCGACCACAAACGGATAGACGTGATGGAGCGGTAGCGGTAGCACCAGCCGGTCGTCGTTCGTGACCAACTCGGTGTCTATGAGCATACGGAGCTGCGCGCTGAGGTTGTGGTGGCTTAGCGGCACCCCTTTGGGCATCCCCGTCGTGCCGGAGGTGTAGAAGATCGCCGCGATATTTTCGGGTGTCGCTTCGGGCAGATCGTCGCCGTCTGGCGAGGCGTCTTGGAAGAGCTCGAGCCACGGGGTTCCCGGTTCGGGATCGTCGCT
Source organism: Trueperaceae bacterium (assembly GCA_034521635.1). GTDB lineage: Bacteria > Deinococcota > Deinococci > Deinococcales > Trueperaceae > JAXHMC01. The sequence goes on from JAXHMC010000030.1 coordinate 113,425, forward strand.
CTCGTCGGTCGATTCGAGGTCGATGCGGATAACCTCGACGTCGGCCCCGTGCGCCCGCAGCTTGTCGAGCCGCTCGGCGTCACAGATGGCCCACCCGACCCCGCTGTCTTCGATAACGTGGGCGAGTTCGTCGCCGCTAAGCTGGGCGTCGAACGGTACGACCGTCGCCCCGGCGCGCAACACCGCGAGCATGCTGATAAACCAGGCCGGTCGGTTCGCGGCAAAGATCGCGACCGGGTCGCCGACCCCGACGCCGCGCGCCCGTAGTCCTCGGGCGAACTGCTCCGCCTGAGCGGCGAGGTCGTCGTAGCTCAGGCGGCTTATCGTCTCTTCTTCTAGTTTGACCAGTGCGGGCGCGTCGCCTTCGAGCCCCCCCACCAGTTCTTGTAGCGTGCGAAATGGCTGCATAGATGTCCCCTAGAGTTATGAAATACACGTGAATACGTGCACGGTCAGTTACGTGGTCGATTTTGGCGAGTGATGTGACTCTACGAGGTGAGTAGGGTGGGCTCGAGCCCTCACATAACGCCGTAGCAGAAGTCTCGGCGGTCGTGCCATATCTGCACAGACACTACTAGCGCTGATCCTGTAGGTGCAGAGGCCCTGTTGGTGCTAATTCTGCTAGCGCTGACCCTACTCGTGTCGGTACTGCCGGATTTCGCCTATTGTAACCGAAAGGTCACGGTCGATTTTGCTATCGGACACTTTACGGATAGCTATACGAAAATACCATATTATTTTTCGGTTTGCGGGTCTGCGTCTTCCGGGTTTTCATTTGCCGACAGGCGTGCCGGACGAAACCGCTCGGTAAAGGTGTCGCGAAACTGCTGCCAGGTGTCCCAGTTCTGCGGGACAGACTGCTCTTCGGTCCACATCCAAAACGGCGTAAAGAACGACCGCGCACAGCGCGCCTCTTCAAAAAAGATCCGTCCGCCGAGTTGCCCGTCGGCGAGCAGGCCCGACGTCTCGAACGCCCGCAAGGCACCGTCGCGGTCGTAAGGCACAGAGCGAAACTCGGGGCGCCAGCCTTCGTCTTCTAGGGTAAGCAGCAGGTACTGCGCGCGCGGGTCGCCGTTAAAAGGAGTGCCGACCGAGCCGGTGTTAAGCACGTGGTGCGGCCCCCAGCGCCGGGCCATCGGCTGGTGGGTGTGCGATCCGACCAGCACGTCTGCTGGGTACTGTGTAATGATCTCGGCGATGTCCTGGTCGCTCAGGTAGCGCCCGTAACCCTCGCGGTAGTGACGCGGACTCCCGTGCGAGACGAGCAGCGTCGGCGCCCCCTCAGCGTTGATGCGGTGGGTGAGCGGCAGGTCGCGGAGCGGCCCGATCAGGTTGGCGTCGGCGAGTTGGCGGGCGCTCCAAGCCATCCCCTCCCAGAGGGGGTCGCCGAACCAGTGTTCGGGGATGTCGTCGTCGCGCTCTACCCACTTGCGCATCAGGTCGTCGTGGTTGCCGAGGGTGACGGTCGCGCCGAGTGAGAGAACCCGCTCGACGACCGCGACGTTGTTCGGGCCACGGTTGACCAGATCGCCGTTGACAACGAGCCGGTCGGCGCTCTGCGTCTCTATGTCGGCGAGGACGGCGTCGAGGGCGTGGATATTTCCGTGGATGTCGGCTAGGATAGCGAGTCTCAATCTGTTTCTAGTCTAGCAAGCGATCGCCGCCATTAGGGTGGTATGGAGTGAGGTCGCGCGCGCCGCGCCGCTACGAAGACGTTACGAAGATGTCTCGCTATCGGTGTTTATCTCGTACAGCACGCGGTGTTTGACCGATTCGCCGAACAGCGCGATACCGCTGTTTAACACAACCAGGCTAAGCGTCCCCCATACAAACCAGGTCCAGAAGCCGGCGTCGGTGGTGCGCAGCTCGATCGCGTAGCCGAGCAGGCTCGAGCCCAAGCCGATGGTCGCGAGCGAGAGTGGCGCGAGGATGCGCCAGGTGCGAAGGTGTCGGTGGGTTCGGTCGGTGTGGGATTCTGCCGAGGACATAATCATCTCCTATACGCCGAAAAGGTCTGAGTGGGGGCCGAACAGCGCTGTCCGGCTACCGCTATTGTGGCACGCCTGCGGTGCGCCGCGTGGAGACGTCTATAATCGAGAGCATGATGTTTTCTCTGTATCTCTTTCGCATACCAGCCTACCGGAGCGCCTGATGATAAGGCGCTTGGGCCGAATTCTCTACAACCCGGTCGCGTTTTACCGCGACATGGCCGAGGGCGCGTGGGCGGACGGCGCGATCTGGATGGTACTGCTCGTGTCGCTGGTCGGCGCGGTAAGCACCTACGCGGTAACGCTGCCGCAGCTACAGGCGTTCGGCGAAGACGCGGCGCTCGGCCCGTTTCTGCTCTGGAGTGCGGTCATTTTCGCGTTTTTTGCGAGCTTTATCGGCTGGCTGGTGCTCGGGCTGGTGGTGCGGATGACGGCAGGGATGGACGCCAAACCGTGGGCGGTTGTAGCGTACGCGGCGGCGCCCCGGCTGGTGCTCGAGCTCATCCCCGCCGCCGTGGTGCTGCTCGTCTCGGTCGAGGTGACCCCGATCGAGGCGGCGCCGGATGGTGAAGGGTTTAGCGACGCGCTGCTACGGTTGCAGCAGGAGGTGGGCTCGAGCCCTGTCGGCATCACCAGTCTTATCACAACGTATCTGGCTCGAGCCTGGCAACTCGCCCTTATCTACATCGGCCTCCGCGAGACGAGCGACGCGAGCAAAGCCCTACGCAGCGTTGTCGTCATCGCCTTGCTCTACGGCTTCGTCCTGGCCTTCCCCTGGCTGTTCGGCCCGCTGCAGGGTGCTTAGAAAGGAAGCGCCATGACGACCAAAATCGCCCTCTACGTGGTCGGCCTTATCGTTCTGATCGCCGGCCTCGCCTACGCCGCGAGCCTCGCCGGTGTGCCGCAACGCTGGATTATCGCCGGATCGACCATCGTCGCCGGGATCGGGCTGGTCAGCGCCGCCGCCGACATCCGCCACCATTCGGACTGACGTTTCGGGCTGACGCTGGCCGCACAACAACAACCCACCAAACCATCAAAAAAGCCCCGGTCATCGCTGCCGGGGCCTGTGTTTTGCTACGAATTAAGGTTGCGGCACGTCGAGGACGACGCTTATGCTGCGCGTCTGGCCTTCGTTTAGGGTGATGGTGGCGCTACCGCTAAGCTGGTTACCGCTACGGCTTACGTCGGCGGTGATGGTGTAGCTACCCGCCTGCAATCCGGTAATCTCGAAACCACCAGAGGTGCCGAGCAGCAGGTCGAGCGTGTCGGTCGCGACGCCGCTGTCATCACTACTCTCGGCGGTAATCGGCACGTCGACGTTGCGGTTGCCCGGTCTGGTCGGCCCTAACAGCCCTAGCGCGACGTCGGCCCGCAGCACACCGGCACCGTACTGACTCGCGTTCATATAGCCGCCGTCGAAGTAGGCGCTGTCGCGTAAGGCTTGTGCGACGCTTGCGGCGGTCGGGTTGTTCTGCTGTTCCCATACGAGTGCGGCGACGCCGGTGACGATGGGCGTAGCGTGCGAGGTGCCGATTTCGAGTCCGTAGTTGTTGTTGGGAATGGTGCTGAGGAGCGCTTCGTTGGTTACGGGCTGGTCGCAAGTCACACCCGAAGGTTTCGCGTCACCTCCAGCGGCTACGATGTCTAATCCCGAACCGAAGTTAGAGAAGCAGGAGCGGCGGAAGTCGCTGTTGACCGAGCCAACCGCGAGGACGTCGGGGTAGCTAGCCGGGGCGAGTAGGGTGTTCTGACCCGCGTTGCCCGACGACGCGATGATGAGCGCGCCTTCGCCTTGTGCTGCCGAGACCGCATTTTCAAGTGCCGTGCTGTCACCTGAGGTGCCGAGACTAAGGGTGATGATCTCTGCTGGATTGGGATTGCTAGGCACACCGCTCACCGACAACCCTGCCGCCCAGCGGATTGATTCGACGAGGGCACTCGCCGTGGTAGTTGCACGAGAGCCGTAGTAGAACGCTTTGACGGGAACGATTTTAGCGCCGCCGTAGAGTACGCCCGCAACGCCACGACCGTTGTTACCGCGCGCGGCGACCGTTCCGGCGACGTGGGTGCCGTGCGTGTCGGCATTCGCGTCGGGGCGCGGGTTGCTGTTGCGACTGCCGCAGTCGCTGCTCGCGCAAAAGTCGTAGCCGCCGTTTACAAACACGCCCTGGAGGTCTTCGTGGTCTACATCGATGCCGGTGTCGATGACCGCGACGACGACGTCGGAGCTGTTCTGCTCGCTCCAGGCGACCGGCAGACCCGAAACAGGCATATGCCACAGCTGGTCGTTTTGCGGATCGTTCGGGACGGTCTGGGTATAGATGTAGATGTTGGGTTCGGCGAACGCGACCCGCGGGTCTTGGCTTAGCTGTGCGGCGAGAGCCTTAACGTCGGCGCCGTCGGGCAGGGCAACGCGGTCCGGGTAGCTGCCGTCGCTCGCGCTCAGTAGACGTAGTCCGTAGCTGTTTTGCACGTCTAGAGCTTGCTGACGATAGGCTTGGGTGCCGAGCTGGTCGCCACCGACGTACTGAACGAGCAGTTCGCCGGGGACGTAGGCCGGACGCTCGGTGGTGGTGTCTAGGGTGGCTCGAGCCGCCGAGATCGTCGTAACCGTAAAGTTGTCGAGGTTGTTGTCGGTTTCGAGGCTACCTTGGATGCGGGCGTTTTCGCTACCGCCACCGCCGGTGCTAGGAATGGTCAGGGTCAGGGTGCGGGCTTCGTTAACGCCGCCGCCGCTCGCTTCGACTGTAAGCGTGTAGGTGCCGCTGCTCGCGCCGCTACCCACAATCACGCTCACGCTGCCCTGGTCGCTCGCGTTGGGTGGGGTCGTGTTGGTCGACACGCCGCTCGGTACGTCGGTAACGTTCAGGTCGATCGATCCGGTAAAGCCGTCACGCGAGACGTTCACCGTTGTGCTCGCCCGGTTGCCCGGTTCGATGGTGAGCGACGACGGGTCTAGGCCGATGGTAAAGGTGTCGCTGTTTTCGGGGAGGACGGTCAGGTCGATGGTGTAGTTCTTAGTGATACCACCGCCTTCGGCGATAAAGGGAAGTGTGTAATCGCCGGGGGTGACAGTGTTCTGGACGTCGATCTGGAGGGTGAAGCTGTCGCCGGTTCCGATCTGGATGGCACCGACGCCACCGGGAAAGTTCTGGAGGTCGGCTTGGACGTCGACGGCGGCGCTAAAACCGCCTTCGCGCAGGATGGTGACGTCGACTTCGCGGCTTTGGGTGCCCCGAGTGACTGTAAATTCGGTGGTTTCGAAGACCACCATAAAGTCGGGGTCGGGAGTCGGGCCGGGTGGGGGCAAGGTTTCGATCTCGCAGCCTGCCAAAACCACCAATCCGACCACAACGGCCAGGATAGAGCGGGTAAAAAAGTTTTTAGTCATACTTTCGAGACTAGCTTAGGGTGGCCCCACAGGTTTGTAAGCTGCGGGGCTCGAGCCCTTCACCAAACGTTCATCCGATCGGCCCAGACGACCGTCCTAACCGAGACAAACTCGGCTGCTCGCTAAAATCCGCAGAGCGTCGCGGCTCCGAGCGCCCGGTCGGCACAGACCAGCCCGCGTCCGTACTCGGCTTCCGACCAGCCCGACTGCCGGTAGGTGCTCGTCAGCAGCACGTTACGAACATCGTCCGCCGAAAAGTCCGGGTTCTGGCTCCACACCAGCGCCGCGACGCCCGACACGTACGGCGTCGACATCGACGTGCCCGACAAACAGCCGTAGCCATCAGGCCAAAAAGTGCTGAGGATGTCGGCGGCCTGGCTGATACAGACGCCGCTACCGCCGCCGTCACGAAACCCGCCGGGTGCCATCAGGTCGACGCTCCGCCCGCTGGTCGCGTAGTTCGAAAAGTTCGACCGTGTCAGGTCCTGGTCGATAGAGCCGACTGCGATAACGCCGGGCGAGTCGGCGGGGGTGCGGATGTCGTTGTCGCGTCCGTCGTTGCCCGACGCCGCGAAGACGAGCGTGTCGTAGGCGAGCACCTCGGCGACGGCGTCATCGACGATCTGGCGGTCGTTCGACGAGATGCCGAGCGCGCCCAGGCTCATGTTGAGGATGCGGGCGGGGTTAGGGTTGCGGCGAAACCCTTCGACCGGTAGCCCGACCGACCAGCGCATCCCGGCGATCAGCGAGTCGTAGGTCGCGCTGACGCCGTTGTCGTCGAACACCTTGACCGGCAGGATTCGAACGCCCGTGTAGGCGACGCTCGCGACCCCGGTATTGTTATCCCCTCGGGCACCCGCGATTCCGGCGACGTGGGTGCCGTGGGTGACTGTGCGGGCGTTGGGATTGTCGTCGGGGTTAGGGTTAGGGCTAGGGTCGTCGTCCCCGCCATTGTTCTGGCCGCTTGCGTCCTTAGAGCCGTAAAGGTCGCATCCCGGCAGAAGTTTTGACACCAAGTCTTCGTGCTCGGTTTCGACGCTACTATCGATAATCGCGATGGTGACGTTGTCCTGGCCGGTTTCGATCTCCCAGGCTTGCGGCAGGCCGAAGTCGGTCAGGTGCCACTGCTGGTCGAGCAGGGGGTCGTTAGGAAGTGCGAGCGTGTCGAGGTAGTAGTTGGGGCTCGCGGTGCGGACGCGGGGGTCGGCGCGAAGTGCGGCGAGGGCGCGTTCTACATCACCCGAAACCGTGACGAGGTCGGGGGCGTCGGGGCCGAGCGAGCGGAGCCGGGTCAGGGTGTAGTCGGCGGCGACGGCGCTCGCGAGGTCATCGCGGAGGTTCTGGGTCAGCAGGACGGAACGGGGTGCGTGGTAGCTGACGAGCAGTTGGCCGGGCACGTAGCGGTCGCCGGGGGCTCGAGCCGTCCTAGCCACACCCGCCGGCGCGATCTCGGCGGTGCAGGCCGTGACGTCGCCGACTTGGGCGATCACTTCGGCCTGCTGTTCGTTGTCGCCGCTCGTGACGAGGATCGTCGCGCCGTAGATGTCGGCGGCGAGAGAGGGGGTGGGCTCGAGCCCGACCGCGACCTCCTCACCCGGTCCGAGCGTCCCCGCTTCGGTCGCGAGGCTAAACCACGCCCGCGTATCCGCCTCACCGCTGTCGTAGACGAACGAGCGCTTGCCAGGCGAGCTCTCCGCCGCCCGCGTTACGAACCGTAAGGGTCGCGGCACCCTCGTCGAACACGATCACGCGCCCCGGGAGCTCGAGCCTCGGCTCGCCCGCGTCGATACGCGCCGTGACCCGCGCCCGCTGCCGCACCTCGCCGCTCGTCACGCTTACGACCGCACTGTAACGGCCCGGTACGAGGTCGTCACGTAACACCAGGCCGATGTCGACCGTTTCGCCGGCAGCGATCTCGCCGCTGCTCCGCTCTGGCAAAAACCACGCTCGGTCGTCGTTGTAGCGTACGTCTAGGCTCCAGCGCAACCGCTCCTCGCCGGTATTGGTCAGTGTGAGGGTGGCGCGGTCGCCGTCGAAGCGGACGGTGCTAGGGGAGAGCTCGAGCACCGACGTGCCGAACAGCCCGCAGCCGCCTAACACGGCGAGCAACACGAGCGAAACCCCGCCGAGACGGAGCGGTCGGCGGAGAGAGCAGAAGATAACGGCAGATAGATGCGAAGAGGTCATGCTCCGGATTATACGGGCCCATCCTGAAGAGGCGGTACGGTCGCGTACGCTTAACGGTGTGGGAGGTTCGCTTTTAGACCAGCCTCTTCTAGACCAGCCTGCGGCGGATAAAGCTGCTGAGCACGTCGACCACCACCACAAAGGCGATGATGATGATCAGGATCATCGAGATCTCTTCCCAACGACGAAACTGGATGCGCTGGATGAGCAGCCCGCCGATCCCTCCGGCCCCTACCAGCCCCAGGATCGAGGCCGCCCGCAGGTTGATCTCGAAACGGTAGAGGACGTTCGAGGCGAATTCGGGCGTCACCTGCGGGATCACGGCGTAGAAAAAGCTGTGGATGGGGGTGGCCCCGGTAGAGCGGAGCGCCTCGCCCGGTCCCGGATCGACCGATTCGATAATGTCGCTAAACATCTTGCCTAAAAACCCGACCGAGTTGACCCCGAGCGCCATAATCCCGGCGACCGCGCCCGGCCCGATCGAGGCGACGAAGATAATCGCGAAGAGGAGTTCGGGAAAGACGCGGACCCCCGCCAGGATGCTGCGCCCGGGTATCGCGCCCCGGCTGCCCCCCATCAGGTTGGCCGCCGAGATAAAAGACAGCGGCACCGCCAACACCCCGCCGATCGCGGTACCGATCACGGCCATGTAGAGCGTCTCCATCATGGCGTCAAAGGCGCGGCTAAAGATGCCGACGTCCGGGTTGCTAAAGCCCCGGACAAACGGCCCCAGGTTGCGCTCGAGCCGCCCCGCAACCCGCGCCCAGTCGATATCGCCGAGCAGCGCTAGCGACAACACGGTCAGGCCGACGAGTAAAAGTGCGACGCCGTACTGAAACAGTTGGGCGCGCCGAGCGTGCGGCGGTAGGGGGGGGATGGTCGCAGGGTCGATCTTGCGCCGGGGCTTGTGGGGCTTGCCGGCCATCAGGTAAGCCTCGCCCGGACGAACGCGGACACGGTGTCGATCATCGCGACGACGACGAAGGTGATAATCAGCAAGACCGCGATGGCGGGGTAGTCGAACAGCGAGATATAGGTAAACAGCGTCTGGCCGATTCCGCCTGCGCCTACAAAGCCGAGCACCGTAGACGCCCTAACGTTGACCTCGAAAATGTAGAGGATGTAGGAGATCATGCTCGCCGCGACCTGCGGCACGACGCCGTAGACGATGACGTGGGTGCCGCTAGCGCCGGAGGCCCGAAGCGCTTCTAGCGGGCCGGGGTCGACCGCTTCGACGTACTCGCTGCCGAGTTTGGCGAGGATCGACAGGGTAAAGATTGTGATCGCCACGACGCCGGGCAGGGGGCCTAGCGACAAAATCGCGACCAGAACCGCCGCGTACAGAAGGTCGGGCACACTCCGCAGTACGGTCATAAAGATCCGCGAAAACCACATCAGGACGACGTTCGGCGCGGTGTTACGCGACGACCAGAACAGCCAGGGAACCCCTAGGATAACGCCGAACAGCGTGCCTAGGTAGGCCATGACCAGCGTCTCGACAAGCGGCCCCCAGATTTCGGGCAGGGCGCGCCAGTCGGGGGGCCAGAAGTTGCCGAAAAAGAGCACGAAGTCGCGGGTGCTGCCCCATAGGTCGTCGAAGCGAAACTCGGTCTGCACGACCGAGATATAGAGCAGGAGGAGGAAGGCGACCCAGACCGTCCAGTTAAACAGCCGCGGCAGCAGCGCCCGCTTCGGCACGTCGGCGGTCTGCCGTTCGACGTTAGGAAGCACCGCGCAGGTCGCTTTCCCGGTCGATCGGACGACCGTAGATCTCTTCGAACACCGCGTCGGTCGCTTCGTCCGGGCTGCCGTCGTAGACAACCTGGCCGTCGCGCATTCCGACGATGCGGTCGGCGTACTCTCTAGCCATGTCGATAAAGTGGAGGTTGACCAGCGTGGTGATGCCGTCCTCTTGGGCGATCCGCTTGAGGTCGCTCATGACCGCGTGAGAGGTCGGGAGCAATACGTAAACGAACCAGATCGAAAAAC
>JAXHMC010000031.1:0-126676 GCA_034521635.1 Trueperaceae bacterium
CGCCGAGTAGCGCCGTAGCGACAGCACGCCCCGAAACGTAGGCGGCGTCGACACCGTAGTCGGGGTCGGTGCCGCCACACCAGTCGCCGCAGAAGTGCAGGTTCGGGCGGTGTGCCAGATAGCGTTCTGGGTAGGCACTGCGGACGCGGGCGTAACGCCACCGCTGCACACCAAACCAGCGCGGGCTGCCGAGCCAGGGGGCGATTTCGGCGGCGGCGCCGAGCAGGGTCGCGGCGACGTCGTCGCGGTTGTCGTCGTAGTGTTTAACGGCGAACTGCGGGCTGCTGTGGATAACGACGACCGTCTCGACTGCCTTGACTGTCTCTGTGGGGCTAGGGTCGGGGCGTTTGGCGCTGTCGTGATAGAGGACGCCTAGCCGATCGCCGAGGGTGGGGTGGTCGTCGCAGCGGAGGCCGTACCAGCCCGGTGCGGGCGCGTCGTAGCCGGCCATCACGCTAAAACAGCGGTCGAAACGGACGTTTTTGAGGGCGATCGCGGTGTTGTGACCGAGTTTAAAGCTGTCGCAGAGGGCGAGCGCCTGTTCGGCGGGCAGGTTGACGACGACGTGGCGAGCGTAGCGGGTCGGGCCGGAGGCGGGCTCGAGCCCCCACCCCTCGCCAGCCGGTCTAAGCCGCGCGATGGTCGTGTCCCGGACAACGTGCACACCGTCCGCGAGCAGCTTGCCGAGCGTGTTCATCCCGTCCTTAAAGGCGTAGGCGGGGGGCTCGAGCCGTTCCGCAACCATCTTAAAATCGGCGTCTAAACGGTGCGTGTCCGGTAGGGCGCGGAGGAGGTCGTGCTCGAGCCACCCCGCGATCTCCTCGGCGAAGCGCTCGTCACGCGCCCGCAGATGCGGCGCCCCGTGGTCGACCGGCCTGTCGTGATAGCGCCGCGTCGCCACCCGTCCGCCGAGCCCCCGACTCTTGTCGAACACCACCACCTCGCGCCCGGCGGCCTGCAGATCGCGGGCCGCACTCAACCCGGCCACGCCCGCGCCGATCACGGCGACGTCGATGGGAGGGTTATCGGTAAGGGTGGGGTTAGATGTAGGGTTGTTCGCTGTTGGTGTGTTCGTCTTGTCCATAGGTATCCTCTGACATGTCGGGTGTCTCGCCCGAAGGTTGTTGTAGAAACCGCTCGATCGCTTCGGCGAGCGTCGCCGGGGCCTGACGCGGTGTCCAGTGACCGCAGTGCGGGACGATAAAGAGTTCGGCGCGCGGGATGCGCCGGGCGGCGCGGCGGCTCCGGCTCGCGGGGGTGATCAGGTCGCGGCTACCGTGAATCAGCAGCGTCGGTGCGGTAACGTCGGCGAGTCGGTCGGACAGGTCGGTGCGGAGCCGCCACCAGCCGAGGTCGTCGCCGAGAAAGCTTAGCAGCGGGCGTTCGCTCTGCGGCCTTACGACCTCGCTCTGTACTGCCGTCAGGAGGTCGTCGGGGATAGGGTGACGGCTCGTAAACACGAAGCTCTGCAAGACGGCACGTAAAAACCAGCGACGCCGCAGCGCCCGCCACAACAGTCCGGGAAAGCGGGGCGTGCTCGCCAGGGCGCGGGGGAGCAGCGGGACGTAGACCTCTCCGGCGAGGCCGTACGCGTCGATCAGGACGAGACGGCGCACCTGTGCCGGGTGGGCGAGGGCGTGGTGCAGGGCGACCGCCGCGCCCATCGAAAACGCTACGATGTCGACCGGGCCGAGCGCGAGCCGCTCTAGAAACGCCGCGAGGTAGCGGCGGTAGCGCGCGACGCTGTAGGCGGATTCCCCATCGTCAGATTCCTCTTCTTTAGATGGACGACTGTTGGCGTCGAACGTGTCGTCGCCGGACGCGCCGTAGCCGGGCCAGTCGAGCGCGAACACGTGTCGGTGCCGGGCGAGGCGGGGGAGAAGTTCGGCGTAGGTTAGCGCCGCGCCGCCGAGGCCGGTGCCGTGGAGCAGCAGCAGCGGCGGGCCGCTGTTCGCGGTCCCGCTTTCGAGGTAGTGACAGCGGCTGCCGAGGAGCTCGAGCCACCCCGACACCCCGAGCGCCGCGCTCGGCAACGTCATCACCGAACCCCTACTAGAGACGTCACCGCCGCACTATCCCGACCAAAAACCGTCCCGATACCCAACGTAGCGTCATCCGCCTAACGTCTCTCGATACTTCCTAAGACGGTAGCGCGGCGACAAACTCGCTCGGCAGCGTAAGCGCGACGTGTCCGTCGTGAGCAGCGACGAGGTCGGGGAAGTCTTCGAGGTCTAGGAGGGGGGCGCGGGGGGAGGGCTCGAGCCTGTGCGTCTCGAAAATCTTGACCTGCTGCTGCTGCGCGTCCGGCGCGTGCTGCTGCGCGTAGCCGAGCAGCTTGGCCGCGTCCCACGGTTTGAGGCGGCAGGCGGTCGCGATAGTCTCTGTACTCGCGAGCTTGGCGATGTAGCGCGTGAGCTGCGCGACCGACATGTTGAGCGCTTCGGCGTGGTGCTTGAGAAAGGTCAGCGTGACGCTCGGACCGATCTTGTGAAACAGCCGGTCGAGCGGCGAGGCCATCACCGAAAAATGATAGACGGTGCTCTCGGAGCCGTCGTCTCGTTCGCGCGGTTCAGTGTGGAGCAGGGTGATCGCGTAGAGGCCGAGCCTGGCGCGTAACAGCCCGTCGAGCTGCTGTTCGACCGCGTCGCGAGGCTCGAGCGAATAGACTCGGTAGGTCATTGCGACGTTGGTGCCGACAACCTCCGCCCCCAGAATATCGATATCGTCGGGCGATAGTGCAGCGTCGTTCATGTCGAAACTCCCTTCCGGATCCCGGCGCGGCGTGTGCCGCACGCGATCATCTTCGGTTGTCTGGTGTGTTCGGTCGGTTTACAGGCGTGTTTAATCCGCACACTCCGCCTGCGTCGAGCGGTCGCTCGGTGGGGTGTGCGATCGTTCGGTCGAACGATGTGGTACGCGTAGATTAGCGTGTACCAGGCAGCTTTTCTGTCGTTTACCGCCACCTCTAAGCGACCGAATCTTCACGGAACAGGACGGGCGACGTCTCGGGCGCTTCGGGATGCACGGTGCTGTGTATGCGGCGCTACCGAAACGCGCCTCGGCGACGGTCGTAAACACGCCGGGACAGCGCCGCGCGGCGAGAGGGTGTTGTGCGGGGGTTTCGGGAGTAGGCGCGCTTCGGCATACTAGACGGTATGAGGTTTGTACTATGAACGTGACGATTTTGCCGCTGCTCGGAGCGTTGCACCTCCGGTTTCCGAGCTACAACGCGGTCAGTGTCCGCGACGCGGTCGCGGCGTTTCGGCCCGACGCGGTCGCGGCGACGGGGCTCGAGCCCGACTTTCGCGCCGACCCCGACTGGCAAGACACCCCCGAAATCGTCCTCCCCCACACCGTCGTGCCGTGGGCCCGCGCCCGCAACCTACCCGTCTACGGCGTCCACCAGCCAAGCCCCGACCCTACCGCCGCCCGAGACTTTCAGCGCTACCTCAACGAGTACGGCAAGGGCCAGCAGATTTTCGGCGAACTAAACGCGCTGCTCCGTCCGCTCCAGGCGCTGCTCGGTGAAGGGTTGTCGTTAGAGCGCATCCAGAACGAGGTGTTGCCAATCGTGCGCGAACACCAGCACCGCCGCGAAGCGCTGTTAGAAGACGGCCCCGGCACCGACTGGCTGCACGAACGGGCCGTCACGATGGCCGAACGGATCGCCGCGCTGCCGCACGAACGGGTCGCCGTGTTGGCGAGCATCGACCACATCCCCTTTCTAGAAGAAGCGCTCGCCACGCGGGTCGAATTAGAGCCGCCCCCCCACCCCGAACCGAGCGAGGAGGCGCGCGAACGGAGCCTACTTGACCTGGCGTTTCGGGTCGACGTACCCGAACCGGGCAACGTGATCGCTCGGCTACGCGACATGACCAGCCCCGAAGCCCGCTACCACGAAGCGAACCTGCTACTCGCCAACGGCCACGCTGCCGAAGCGCTCGAAACCCTAGAGATGGCGAGTCGGGGCGACTTTAGCCGTCCGTATTACCTGCCGGGCTACCTGCTGTCGCGGCTCGGCCAGCTGCGCGACCTGATGGGGGAGCGAGACGGGGCGCTCCGGGCGTATCGGGGGGTGCGGGCGCTCGACTGGGTGCCGCCCGAAGCGTTAGCGGTCGCAGAGGAGGGGCTCGAGCACCCCTTCGGCGTCGATACCCCCACATCCTAAGCCGCCCCGCCGACTAAGCTACGATGCCCGCCCAGCCCAAACGCTACACCCGCCGCGCCGAGACCTCCTACACCCTCGGCGCGTTCGCGACGCTCGAACTGCTCCGCTACCGCCCCGACCGGGTCGTCCGGGTCTACGTTCGTTACGCCGTCGACCTAAAAGACGACAGCGACGACCTAGCGCACATCTACGCCCGCTGTAGCGACCACAACATTCCGGTCGAGGTCGCGCCCGACGTCTTAAACCGGCTTAGCCACAAGAAAAACCTCGACGTCCTTGCCCTGTTTGCCAAGTACCCGCTTTCGCTGGATGCGGGTGCCGACCACCTGCTGCTCGTCGCCCCGCGCGACCTCGGCAATGTCGGCACCATGATGCGCACCGCCCTCGCCTTCGGCGTCCGCGATATCGCGTTTGTCGGCGACGCCGCCGACGCGTTTAACCCCCACGCGGTGCGCGCCTCTATCGGCGCGGTGTTCGCGCTGTCGTTCGCCTACTTCGAGACGCTAGACGACTACCGGGCGGCGTTTGACCGTCCTCTCTATCCGCTCACCCCCGACGCCCCCGACCGTCTGGGCGACGTCTCCTTTAACGACCCCTGCACCCTGCTGTTCGGCTCCGAAGCGCGCGGTTTGTCTCCCGACCAGCGCACCCTGGGCCAGCCGCTCCGCATCGACCACGACCCGGCCACCGAATCGCTTAACGTCGCCGTCGCGGTCGGTGTCGCGCTACGCGAACTGTGTCGACAACGGGTCGGCTAGGCGTCGGTCAGGCGCTTTGGCGTAGCGTGTCTAAAAACCGCGCCAGAATCGGCAGGTTCGGCGGCATCATCAGCGTGGTGTCGGGCAGGTCGCCGAGCGGCATGTAGGCGAGGGCGCTCCCCTCGTCGTCGCGGATTTCGAGGCTGCCGGTGGTCCGTTTGACGAGATAGACGATGCTGACGATATAGACCTCGTCGCCGTTCGGGTAGCGGTAAAACGATTCTTCGCCGGCCACCACGCCGAGCAGAACGAGGTCGTCGGGCGAGGCGGGGCGAAGGCTGGTCTCCTCGAACAGTTCGCGGGCGGCACTCTGTTCGGGCGTTTCGCCCGGTTCCATATAGCCGCCGGGTAAGCCCCACAGGTTGTTATCGGTCCGTTTTTGCAGCAGCAGTTTGCCCTCGTTTACGACGAGCAGCGCTACCGCGCTCAGCAGCAGCGGGCGCGAGCCGACCTCGGCCCGTAGTTCGGAAAGATAGCTCATGCGCCTATATTACGACCCGCGCTTACGCCGACGTCTACCGCCGTGCTTCGACTAAATCATCCGATAGATACGAAGTCATCCGATGAACACGGTAAAACTTCGCTAAAACTTCGCTCCGAATATCGTACTAGGTGATACGCTGACGAGCGATGGCCGGGTCTCCCCAATCTCTACCGACGTCTACCACGCTGACCAGACGGGACAAACTCGGCTACGGCGTCGGCGAACTCGGCGCGTCGCTGTCCTACAACGCGGTAAACCTGTTCTGGCTCTTCTTTCTGGTGGAGGTGGCGGGGCTCGAGCCCTCCCTGGCTGGCTGGGCGCTCGTACTCGGTCGCGTGGTCGACGCCGTAACCGACCCGCTGATGGGCGCACTCTACGACCGGCTCCGGTCGCGGGTGGCGGCGTGGCAGTATCTGTTCTGGGGGGCGCTACCGTTCGGCGTCAGCTTCGCACTGCTCTGGTGGTTGCCGTTCGCGTCGCCGCTTCTGTCGTTCGTGGTCGCGGCGGCGCTGCTCCCGGTCCACACCGTCATCTTTACCGCCGTCCAGGTGCCCTACCTCGCGCTAACCCCGCTGCTCGCCCCCGGCTACGACGAGCGCACCTCGCTGTCGAGCTACCGGGTCGCGTTCGGGACGGTCGCCTCGCTGTTCGCGGCGGCGCTTCCGCCGGTCTTGGCGGCGCTGTTTCGGGGCTGGTTCGGCGGGACGGGCTGGTTCGGGGTCGGGGTGGTGTTCGGGGCGGTGGCGAGCCTCGCCTATCTGAGTACGGCCTGGAGCCTGCGGAGGACGGTGCGGGGTGGTGGTTTTGCAGATGCTGGTTTTGCAGATGATAGCTCTGCAAACGATAACCGTGCGGACAATCATGCGGACAATCGTCTTGCCGACGACGCGGCGTTGCTGACAGTCGGGCGGCCCGGGGTGGCGTCGCTGTTTCGGGTGCGCGGCTATCCGCAGATGCTCGCGCTGTTCGTTACGGTCACGCTCGGTCTCGGGGTGCTAAGTTCGATGCTGCCCTTCTTTTTAGCGACGCGGGGGTTAGGGCCGACCACGCAGACGCTTACGCTCGGCGGGCTGTTCGTTACGGCGGTGCTGGTGTTGCCGCTCTGGACTCGGGTGGCGCGGTGGGGGGGGAAGGCTCGAGCCTTCACCATCGGCCTCCTCCTTATCTCCGCCGGCCTCCTTCTCATCCTCACCGTCCCGACCGGCAGCGTCTCGCCGCCTCTCGTGCTGGTCACCCTGCTTGTTGGCGCGGGCCTCGCGACCGTCCTCCTCTTTCCCTGGGCGCTACTCCCCGACCTCGTCGAGGTAGACGCGTTGCAGCACGGCACCCGCCGCGAAGGTCTGCTCTACGCCGTGTTTACCTTCGCCCAAAAGACCGCCTTCGCCGTCGGCGCCTGGCTAAACGCCCAAGTGCTCGGCCTCGTCGGTTACCAGCCGGGCGGCGCTGAACAGAGCCCCACCGCCGTTCTCGGCGTCCTGCTGATGGTCGGGCCGGGCGCGGCACTCCTGTTCGCGGTCGCCGCACTGCTCGCCTGGCGCTACCCGCACCGCCGCAACGACCACCGAGCCGCCCAACAGACCCTGGCTCGGCGCTCCGACCCGGCAACGAGGCGATAAAAACCGAACCGCCGTACAATCTAGACCAGGGCAATCTAGATGCTGCCTACGTCGCCCGGCGTAGCGAGGCGCTATACTTATCTATTACACGGTAGGCTAGCACGCTCACGAACGGCGTGCGTAACGGCGCGAGCGACACCGCGAAAGACGACACGAACGACGAAATCTACGGTGAGAACGGCTGGGAGGTGCCCGTGCGCGAACTTCTTTACAGTGCAGCCGAGCACTACCAGCTCGGCAAGGCCCTCGACGAGCAGGGCAACTGGCGTGGTGCCTTAAACGCCTACAGCGACGCTTTGCGTGACCTGCACGCGGTCAAGCCGCAACGGATGCGTAACGCGCTACTCGCCCAGGTCTACCTGTCACGCTATCAGGTTGCCAAACAGCTACGGATGTCACGCGCCGACAGCGACCTCCGGCTCGGCTACTCCTACGCCCGCACTACCCGCGAACCCGCCGTACGCGAACTCGCCGAAACGCTCTGGAAAGCACACCTAGACGAGCGCGACACGCGGGAACGAGCCGAGTTTCGCTAACTGTATTCGCTGCTGGCATGTTGTCTCTTTCCTCCTGACCTTGCAAAGAAAACGACCCCAGGTATCTCTAGGGTCGCTGGTCGCAAAAGCTGTTAGCGTCTTGTTGCGGTTAGGGGCAGTTTGTTGATGTTCCTTGGAACTCGAACGCCCCGATGTCGACGATTGGCGCGGTGCCGCTATTAATGTCGGCCACGCCGGTGTCGTCTACCTTGCGGGGGTTGCCGGCGAGGTCAGTCGTTAGCGAGATGGCAGTGTTGTCGCCCGCGTCGATAGCTGGGGAGCAGGCTTGTAAGCTCAGATCGTCGTCGAGGGTGCCCAAGGTGTCGTCGGGGCCGTCGGCGTCGGTAAAGAGCGGGTCGGCGTCAGAGTTGCCGGTGCCGCTGCTAAAGGCGGTGCTGTTCTCGAGGCCCGTGTCGCCGCCCTCGACGATGCTGTAGTTGATGGTGAGGGTGCCGTCCTGGGAAATCTGGCTCCCACTGTTGGTTGCGGTGTTCCCCCACAAGATGACGTTGGTGAGCGTTGGGCCGCTCTCGTAGTTGTACATCGCGCCGCCATCACGGCTCGCCATGTTGCCCGAAAAGGTGACGTTGGTGAGTGTCGGGCTGCTCTCGTCGATGTTCTCGTCGTTGTACATCGCGCCGCCGTCATTGCTCGCTGAGTTGCCCGAAAAGGTGACGTTGGTGAGTGTCGTCGCGCTGTCGTCGTAGTTGTACATCGCGCCGCCATCGGTCGCCGTGTTGCCCGAGAAGGTGATGTTGGTGAGCGTCGGGCTGCTGCTGTCGTTGTACATCGCGCCGCCGTCGCTGCTCGCTGTGTTGCCCGAAAAGGTGACGTTGGTGAGCGTCGGGCTGCTGAAGCGGTTGTACATCGCGCCGCCATCGGTCGCCGTGTTGCCCGAGAAGGTGATGTTGGTGAGCGTCGGGCTGCTGCTGTCGTTGAGCATCCCGCCGCCAGGATAGTCGGGAAAGCTTCTGTCCGCCTGCCCCGCCGTCACCGTCACCCCGTCGATCACGGTCGCGCTCGTAATGGCTGTGGTGCTGCCGTCTAAATACATAACGTGGTAGGCGTTGCTGCCCGAAGCGTTGTCTCCGTCGGTATCACCAGAAAGCGTCACGACGTTTGCCGCCGGGTTGCGTTCACTCCGGTTGGTTTCGCCGCCCGTAAAACCGCCGTAAATCTTTATACCTTCGCTAACAAAGAAGGTCGCGTCGCGGTTGTTGTCTGGGCTGGCTAGCGTCACCCCCGTGCGGTCGGTCGCTGCTCCCTCGTCTGGGTAGTACGTCCCGTCTGCGATCCAGATCTCTGAACTTGCGTCGCCCGCATTGCGCCAGGCCTGCAAAGCGTCTTGGAGGTTGGGAAAAGCGTCAGCCCAGGTGGCACCGTTATTTGCGCCACCCGCACTCGCGTCGACGTAATAAATTGTGCAGCTCTGCGACGCACCCTGAAACTCAAGCGCCCCAATATCGACAATCGGTACAGTGCCGTTACCAGTGTCGTCCACACCAGTGTCTTCCACCTTGCGAGGGTTGCCTGCGAGGTCAGTTGTTAGCGAAATAGCGTCGTTGTCGCCCGCGTCGATAGCCGGGGAGCAGGCTTGTAAGCTCAGATCGTCGTCGAGGGTGCCCAAGGTGTCGTCGGGGCCGTCGGCGTCGGTAAAGAGCGGGTCGGCGTCAGAGTTGCCGGTGCCGCTGCTAAAGGCGGTGCTGTTCTCGAGGCCCGTGTCGCCGCCCTCGACGATGCTGTAGTTGATGGTGAGGGTGCCACCGTTCTGGGAAATCTGGCTCCCACTGTTGGTTGCGGTGTTGCCCCACAGAATGACGTTGGTGAGCGTCGGGCTGCTGCCGGTGTTGTACATCGCGCCGCCTTGACCGCCTGCCGTGTTGCCCGAAAAGGTGGCGTTGGTAAGTGTCGGGCTGCTGTTGTAGTTGTACATTGCGCCGCCAAGATTGCTCGCCGAGTTGCTCGAAAAGGTGACGTTGGTGAGCGTCGGGCTGCTGCCGGTGTTGTACATCGCGCCGCCTTCATCACCTGCCATGTTGCCCGAAAAGGTGACGTTAGTGAGCGTCAGGTTGTTGCTGTTGTTGTTGGACATCGCGCCGCCAAAGATTGCCGTATTGCCCGAAAAGGTGACGTTGGTGAGCGTCAGGCTGCTGTTTTCGTTGTACATCGCGCCGCCTTGATCGCCTGCCGTATTGTTCGAAAAGGTGATGTTAGTGAGCGTCAGGTTACTGCTGTTGTCGTTGTACATCGCGCCGCCAAGCTCGCCCGCCGTATTGCTCGAAAAGGTGGCGTCAGTGAGCGTCGGGCTGCTGCTGCTGTCGTTGTACATCGCGCCGCCATAGTCCGCCGTATTGCTCGAAAAAGGTGGCGTCGGTGGAGCGTCGGGCTGCTGCCGTCGCGGTTGTACATCGCGCCGCCGCTATTGCTCGCCGTGTTGCCCGAAAAGGTGACGTTGTTGAGCGTCGGGCTGCTGTTGGTGTTGAACATCGCGCCGCCAGCACTGTCGGGAAAGCTGCTACCGTCCGCCTGCCCCGCCGTCACCGTCACCCCGTCGATCACGGTCGCGTTCGTAATGGCTGTGGTGCTGCCGTCTAGATACATAACGTGGTAGGCGTTTGGGTTGATGCCCTGGTCGATATCACCAGAAAGCGTCACGACGTTTGCCGCCGGGTCGCGTCCACTCCGGTTGGTTTCGCCGCCTGCAAAGCCGCCGTAAATCTTTATACCTTCGCCAACAAAGAAGGTCGCGTTGCGGTTGTTGTCCGGGCTAGCTAGCGTCGCCCCCGTACGGTCGGTTGCCGCTCCCTCGTCCGGGTAGTACGTCCCGTCCGCGATCCAGATTTCTTTACGGTCGCTGCTTCTCGCGATCGCGAGGGCGTCCTGGAGATTCGGCACCGCATCGTCCCAAGTGTAGCCGAGGTCGTTGCCGGTCGCGTTTTTGTCGACTCGGATGACGTTGCAGCTGGCCGAGACACCCTGAAACTCGAGCGCCCCAATATCGACAATCGGTGCAGTGCCGTTACCAGTGTCGTCCACACCAGTGTCGTCCACATTTCGAGAGTTGCCTGCGAGGTCAGTCGCTAGCGAGATGGCAGTGTTGTCGCCCGCGTCGATAGCCGGGGAGCAGGCTTGTAAGCTCAGATCGTCGTCAGCGGTGCCGGAGATGTTGTCGGGGCCGTTGGCGTCGGTAAAGAGCGGGTCGGCGTTGAGGTTGCCGGTGCCGCTGCTGTAGGTACTGCTCCCACTGTTAAAGAGTGAGATTCCATCACTGCCGCCCTGGACGATGCTGTAGTTGATGGTGAGGATGCCACGGTTCTGGAAAATCTGGTTCCCGCCGTTGGTAGCGGTGTTGCTCCACAAAATGACGTTGGTGAGCGTCGGGCTGCTGCTGTAGTTGCTGTACATCGCGCCGCCGTCATCGTTTGCCGAGTTGCCCGAAAAGGTGACGTTGGTGAGCGTCGGGCTGCCGGTGCTGTTGTACATCGCGCCGCCGTTATCGCTTGCCGAGTTGTCCGAAAAGGTGACGTTGGTGAGCGTCGGGCTGCTGTCGGCGTTGTACATCGCGCCGCCAAAGCTCGCCGAGTTGCCCGAAAAGGTGACGTTGGTGAGCGTCGGGCTGCTGCTGTTGTTGTTGTACATCGCGCCGCCGCGATCGCTTGCCGAGTTGCCCGAAAAGGTGACGTTGTTGAGCGCCGGGCTGCTGCCGCTGTTGTACATCGTGCCGCCGCGACCGCTTGCCGAGTTGCCCGAAAAGGTGACGTTGTTGAGCGTCGGGCTGCTGCCGGTGTTGAACATCGCGCCGCCGTTATCGGTCGTCGAACCGCTTGCCGAGTTGTCCGAAAAGGTGACGTTGGTGAGCGTCGGGCTGCTGCTGCTGTTGTACATCGCGCCGCCGCCACTGCTCGACGAGTTGTCCGAAGAGTTGCCCGAAAAGGTGACGTTGGTGAGCGTCGGGCTGCTGGCGTAGTTGAACATCGCGCCGCCAAATCTCGCCAAGTTGCCCGAAAAGGTGACGTCGGTAAGCGTCGGGCTGCTGCTGTCGTAGTTGTACATCGCGCCGCCGCTATTGCTCGCCGTGTTGCCTGAAAAGGTGACGTTGGTGAGTGTCGGGCTGCTGCTGAGGTTGTACATCCCGCCGCCACGTTCGTTGGGAGAGCTTCCGTTCGCCTGCCCCGCCGTCACCGTCACCCCGTCGATGACCGTCGCGTTCGTAATGGCTGTGGTGCTGCCGTCTAGATACATAACGTGGTAGGCGTTCAGGCCGGTGTTCTGGTCAATATCACCAGAAAGCGTCACAAGGTTTGCCACCGGGTCGCGTCCACTCCGGTTGGTTTCGCCGCCCGCAAAGCCGCCGTAAATCTTTATCCCTTCGCTAACAAAGAAGGTCGCGCTGCGGTTATCGTTTGGGCTGATTAGCGTCGCCCCTGCACTGTTGGTCGCCGCTCCCTCGTCCGGGTAGTACGTCCCGCCCGCAACCCAAATCTCTTTGACTGCCGTGTTGCTACGCGCCGCAGCGAGTGCGTCTTGCAAAGTAGTAAACGCTTCCGCCCAGGTGGTGCCGTCGTTGCCGCCAGTAGCGTTCTCATTGACATAGATGCGCTCGTCTGTAAAGCAGATGTCGCCCGTTACCTCGACAAGGAGTTTGTTCGGGCTTGCGTCTGTCCCAGATGTGCGTACCTGACACAACCGATTCGTCGGATTGCCGGTCGGAGTCGTCGACGAGTTGCCAAGTAACCGGATCGGCGTACTCGCATCGAGTGTATCTGCTCGCACCTCGGCAGTGCCGCTGCCCTGCTCGGTCAGGTCTTCGGTCACAAACGTCTCGTCGTTTTCAAAGACATAAAACCAGAGACTAAAGCTCTGCGGGAAGTTGGTGTCGCTGTCGGGAACCCGGACCGCGAAGGTGATAACCCCGTCAAACTGACCGGCAGCAGGACTCGCTGCGAGCGTGCGACCACCTGCCGTGTTGCGAACGACATAACCGTAAGGAAAGACGTTGCTGATGGTGCCCGTGCCGATGAGACCGAGACCGCTGATCTCGCTTTCGGTAAAGACCTGCATGTCCGCCCCGTTCGGAACAACCTGTAAACCAGTGCCATCACTCTCGGTCTGGTGGGTCGGCTTGAGGCAGTTGGCGAAGTCGATAGCCGTGGCGTCGTCAGGAGCAAAAAGATTCCCGCCAGCGTCGCTAAGGCTCGCGACCGCGTTGTCGCCATAATCAGCACCGTTGTTGTCGATCGCTAAAAAGGTCAGATTTTTGCGGGCGACGGTGTAGGCAGCGCCGCTCATGTCGGCGTTACGCACCTCGTAGCTCGCGTAGAGGAAGCGGGTGCCGCCAGTGTTGTCGCAGTCGTCGGTTGTGACACCGTTGAACGTAAAGCCGCCGGGTGTGACGGTGCCGAGCTCGAGCCCGCCAGTTAACGCCGTGAGCGCCTGCCCCTCGACACCTGAGAGTGGGTGAAACGTCATCTGGCTCTGGGGCTGGTCGCTGTTCAGGTCGCTAAAAGTGATTTGGGCTAGACCCCGAAAAGTGTCGGGCGCACCAGGAACAGACGCTTCGGGCGCAGGTGAACGGGTACAGGCCGCTAACAGCAGAACAGAAACAGCAACGAGCAGCAGAGTGCGGTACGTAAAAGAGGTCAACGCGTTGTACAGATTCTTGTTCATCAGTTGTTCCATCCGTTACTGGTAGGAATGATAGGAATGATGATGCTCTGCTGCAAAGTAGTATCGACGTATTCGGGAAAGAGATCGAGACGGGGCTTTTCGTAGGGCGTACGCGCTCGGGTCGGTGGGGCGTCTTGCGCCGAGTCTGACGCGCTTGGTGCGGTCTGTTTTGCAAGTTTTTGGGACAAGGTGTATCTCCTTGTGTAATTTTTGTAACTTGTGTAAATGGTGAGAGGGCTTAGGAAGTCATAAAAACGTCAACGAGGACGTTGCCGACGAGGACAGTCAAGGTAAGTCTTCTAGTTCACAGCCAGTTCAATCACCTTCTCTTAACGTGACAACTGTACAGTAAATCTGCATCACCCGTTCGGACAGTGGATACCCGAGCACAAAGGATGAACGTCAATTTAGTGTCACAAGACGTCCTAGACGTGGTCATACGAGTTTCATTATCTGACGAATAACCTGGCAAGAGTAGACCACTAAGCGGTTTGACTCAGACCTTTTTCCTTACGCAGATAGCCTTCTAACAGATAGCCTTCTAAACAGTGTGGGCGCGTTAGGATAGCGGCATGACCCATCCTCTTCGTGACGCCGCCCATCAGTGTGAAGCAGCCTTTCTCAAAACGCTCGAAGACCTCGTCCGCCTCGAATCGCCGACGCAGCACAAGCCTTCGGCAGACACGCTCGCGGACTATCTCGAAACCCAACTCCGAGCCGATAACTGGGAGGTCGAACGCGTCCAGCAGACCGCCGTCGGCGACCAGATTATCGCCCGGATGGTAGCCGCTAACGACGGCCCTAAAACGTTGCTGCTCACACACTACGACACCGTGTGGCCGCTCGGTACCCTCGCCGAGATGCCGTTTCGGCGCGACGACAACAAGGTGTACGGCCCCGGCGTCCTCGACATGAAGGCGGGGATTGCGGTAGCGATGCACGCCCCGGCGCTCGCCAAGGCGTTAGGCCGACCGCTCGAGGGGTTGTTGACGCTTCTGGTCACCTCCGACGAAGAGACGGGCAGCGCGTACTCGCGAGAGCTTATCGAGACGCTCGCCCAAGAGCACGATAGGGTGTTGGTGCTCGAGCCTGGACGTGACGACGGTGCCCTGAAGGTGGGCCGCAAAGGGGTCGGCAACTTCTACGCGACCTTTACCGGCCAGAGCGCGCACGCCGGCAACAACCCCGACGACGGCGCGAGCGCCCTACGCGAACTCGCCCACTATCTGCTGTTCGCCGAGTCGCTTAACGACAAGGACGCCGAGACGACCGTAAACGTGACCGTCGCGCGGGGCGGCACGGTGAGCAACGTCATCGCGGAAAAGGCGACGGCGACGGCGGATATGCGCGTGATGCAGCAGAGCGAAGCCGAGCGGGTCGAGGCGGCGCTACGCGGCTACGAACCGAAAGACAGCCGGGTCAGCGTCGAGATTACCGGGGGCCTCAACCGTCCGCCCCTAGAGCTAACCGACGCGAACCGGGCGCTGTTCGAAAAGGCGCAAGCGGCGATGGACGACCTCGGCTTCGAGCTAGCAGGTGCGGTGGTCGGCGGCGGTTCGGACGGGAGCTTTACCTCGGCGTTAGGTATCGCGACGCTTGACGGCTTAGGCTCTTCCGGACAGGGCCCGCACGCCCGCCACGAACATATCCGGGTCGCCGAAACGCTCGACCGGCTCGCGCTCGTCACGGCGCTCATCACCGACGCGCCCGCCTCGTCGTAGACGCTCGTTTTTAGATGACGACGACGTTCTCTACGTGTGACGCGACGAAGGGTAGGCATCCGGTCGCGTCTGCCGTTCGCTAGCCGTGTCTCTGGCTGTCTCATCAAGACCGTGGTAGCGTAACGACGTGTTCTGGTTAAGTGTCATTACCGCGCTGTCGTGCGGCGCGCTCTTTAGTGCCGCGCTGCCGGGCTTGGGGCTGTGGCCGCTCGGCCTCGCGCTGATCCCTTTCTTTGTGGTCGTCGCCGAAAGCGAACGTTCGGGACAGGCGCTCGGCCTCGGTTTTAGCTTCGGCTTAGGTTTCTTTTCGCTCTACATGTTGTGGTTACCGATTAGCTTCGCGGAGCTGTTCGGTCAGGCCGCCTGGGTGATCTATCCGCCGCTGGTGCTGTTGCTGTCGCTGTTTTGGGGGCTGGTGAGCTGGCTCAGCCGTCTGATCGGGGGGCGCGGTACCGGCACGCTCTGGGTGCTGCCGGCGCTCTGGGTGCTGCTCGAGTGGGCGCGGACGCAGGGCTACTTCGCGTTTCCGTGGGGGAGTGTGGGCTACTTGTGGGTCGGTACGCCGCTGGTGCAGCTCGCCGACATCGCCGGGGTCTACGGTCTCAGCCTGCTGACGCTGGCCTTTGCGGCGCTCGTCGCGGCGCCCTTTTTAGAGCGGGAGCGGAGCGGGCGCTTCACGCAGGAGCGCGCCCCGCAGCGCTGGCGTCCGCTGCTCGCGGCGGCGCTGATCGCGGTTGCAGCGGGGGGCTACAGCACCTATCAGCTAAGCCGCACCCTACCGCTCGCGACCGAGCAGGCGCTGCTGATCCAGGGCAACACCGACCCGCTGACCGGCGCTATCGGGGGCGGGCGCAGCGTCGACCTCTACACGCGGCTGACCGAGCGGGCGCTAGAAGACCTCGTCAACACGCCGGGCTACGTGATCTGGCCCGAAGGGGCGGTGCTAAGCAGCGACCTCGAAGGGCCGGCGCCTAACCCCGACCGCGAACAGATCGCGAGCAGTGCGGGCGTCGCTACGGTCATTACTGGCGGTAGTGCCAACATCGGCGGCGACCGCTACAACAGCGTGTACAGCATCGCCCAGGGCGCGCAGGTCACCGACCGCTACGACAAACTCTACCTGGTGCCCTTCGGCGAACGGTGGCCGTTTTTAGAGCGGCTCGAGCCCCTCTACCGCACCGTGTTCGGCTGGTTTAACCTACCGCTGTTGCGCGGCACCAGCCCCGGCGACGGCGCCGACCCGCTCGACACCCCCGAAGCCCGCGTCGCCGCCTATATCTGTTACGAGTCGGTCTTTCCGCAGGTGCCGCGCCAGATGGTCGCGCGGGGCGCCGAAGTGCTCGTCAACATCTCGAACGACGCCTGGTTCGGGCGCGGGCGCGGTGCCGAGCAGCACTTTCTGATGGGAACGATGCGCGCCGTCGAAACGCGGCGCTACCTGCTCCGGGTCGGTAACGACGGCATTACCGCGGTCGTCGACCCGCTCGGGCGCGTCCGCGACGTGCTGCCGCGCCGGGTACAGCAGACCCTACTCGTCAACTACGGCTTTAACGACACCGTCACGCCCTACGTCCGTTTTGGTGACTGGCTCATGATCGCGCTCGGCGTCTACACACTCGGCGCGACCGTCACCCTGGTGTTTTCGCGGTCGTCGTAGCGCTCCTGCCTGTCTTCCTGACCGCTGTAGCTCGTTAGTTTGCCCCCTACCGGTTCGCCTCGCATCTGCTGCTCGCCGGTAGGGGTGGGGCACCGCGTGTCGTCACCACGTCGTCACCAACGTCGTCGCTTGTCGTCCGAAGCTGTCCGAAAAAGCTGTCCGCAGCCGTCCGAACGGGTCGACCTTAACGGCTGCGTCCCGGAGTGAAGAGCGCTTTGGAACGGAGGTGTATGCTAAGCCCATGCTCAATATCGTCATTGTCGGCGGGGGCGAGATCGGTGCGCTGATCGCTGACGCTCTGCAACACGCGCACAGCGTTACAGTGCTAGACCAGGACGCCGAAAAGGCGCATAACTTCGAGGCGATGGATGTCCGGTTTATGCAGGGCAACGGCTCCGACCCGCAAGACCTGCGCGCGACCGACGTGCACAAGGCCGACGCGTTTATCGCCTGCACCACCAACGACGACGTCAACGTGCTGTCGTCGCTTGCCGCCAAGGGGATCGGCGCGAAAAAGACGATGGCCTTCGTGACCCGCGAACGCTACGTGCAGGCCTTTCAGCAGACTGGCCCGATGGAGAGTGTGGGGCTCGTCATCGACGCGGTGCTGTGGCCGCAGCAGACCCTCGCCAAGCAGATTAGCGAGATCGTCCAGGTGCCGCGCGCGGTCGACAGTGCTTCGTTTGGCGACGGCCAGATCAAGCTGCTCGAGTATAGGCTCGAGCCCCACGACGACATCGTCGGACGATCGCTCGCCGACATCAGGCTGCCGCGCAGCGTGCTCGTGGTCGGGTCGATCCGGGCCGAAAGCTTTATCATCCCGTCAGGCAAGACGGTGCTGCGCGAGGGTGACAAGGTCGTGTTTATGGGTACCGCGCAGAGCATGCACGCCCTCGAAGCGCGCTTCGCCCCTAAAAAGCGGGTCATCCACGTCACCATTATCGGTGGCGGCAATGTAGGGTTTATGGTCGCCGAACAGCTCGAGCACCACACCCGCGTCACCATCATCGAAGAAGACGAGGCGCGCTGCAACAAGCTCGCCCGGCACCTTCCGAAGGTGCTGGTCCTGCACGGCGACGGCACCGACCTCGAACTGCTCGAACAGGAGCGGGTCGAAGACGCCGACGTGCTCGTCGCGGTCACCGACGATGACGGCAAAAACCTGCTGGTGTCGCTGCTCGGCAAACAGCTCGGCATCCCCAAGGTCGTGACGCGGGTCGGGCGGGCGCGCAACCGGCGGCTGTTCGAGCGGGTCGGGATCGACACGGCGCTTACGCCGCGCGCCACGGCGGTGCAAGAGGTGATGAACTGGCTCGAGCTCGACGAAGTCGACCACCTCGCGAGCATCGAAGACCGCGCCGAAGTGATGGAGCTGACCTACCCCGACCGCTGCGAGACCGGCAAGATCCGCGACTTGGGGGCGCCGCCGCGCAGCCTGATCGGGGCGATCCTGCGCGGCGACGAGGTGATTATCCCGCATGGCGACACTACCATCCGGCACGGCGACCGGCTCTATATTGTGACCACGCCCGACAACGTCGACGCCGTCCACGACTGGCTCGAGCGCCAACGCGCCGCGACACCTAGCGACTAAACACCTAGCGACTAGACGTGACTAGAAACCGTGACTAAAACCTGTGGCTAGAAACGACGACATGCGCGGGCGGTTCGCGCCCTACATTGTCGGTTTAGGTCTCGTCGCGATGGCGCTGCTGATGGTGCCGTTTATCGTCTGGGCGCTGTTTGAAGGGGCGGCGGCGGGCTTTATTGTTGCGGCGGTCTGCTCGGCGCTCGTCGGTGCGGGACTGGTGGGGGTGGGCTCGAGCCGCGTCGACCCGACCCGCCGCGAAGCGCTGCTCGCGGTGCTGCTGCTGTGGCTGCTCGTACCGCTGTTTGGTGCCGTCCCTTACGTGGTGTCTGGGGGTATGTCGCCTATAAACGCTATTTTCGAGTCTACGAGCGGCTTTACCGCGACCGGTGCGACCGCGCTAAGCGACTTTGGCGCCCTCTCGCGCAGCCTGTTTATGTGGCGTTCGCTGACCCAGTGGATCGGCGGTATCGGCATTATCGTGCTGTTTATCGCGGTCTTTCCGCAACTCGCCATCGCCGGACGGCAGCTCTTCTTCGCCGAGGCACCCGGCCCCACCGAAGAGCGCCTCACCCCCCGGCTGCGCAACACCGCCAACGCCGTGCTAATCGTCTACGTCGGGCTGACCGTGCTCTGCACACTGGCCTACTGGCTGGCCGGTATGTCGTTTTACAACGCTGTCGCTCACGCCTTTACCACAATCGCGGCGAGCGGTTTTAGCCCCGAACCGCTCAGCTTTATCGGGTTTAATCCGACCATCGCTTGGATCGCGGTGGTGTTTATGATCTTGGCCGGCGCAAACTTCGCGTTGCAGTACCGGGTGCTGATGTCGCGCCGCCCGTTTGACCTGTTTCGCGACGCCGAGTTTCGGGTCTATATCGGCATCCTGTTGGTTGCGACCACGCTGCTCGTGTTTGCCCTGCGGGGCGAGTACAGCTTCGTCGACGCGCTCCGCCACGCCGCGTTTCAGGCACTCAGCATCATGACCACAACGGGCTACGCCTCGGCAGATTTTGCCGCGTGGCCCCGGCAGGCCGAAGCGGTGCTGCTC
This sequence comes from Trueperaceae bacterium, assembly GCA_034521635.1. Lineage (GTDB taxonomy): Bacteria > Deinococcota > Deinococci > Deinococcales > Trueperaceae > JAXHMC01. Next base: position 19,247 of record JAXHMC010000031.1, read on the forward strand.
GTACTGATGTTTATCGGCGGTAGTGCGGGCAGTGCGGCGGGCGGGGTTAAGGTGATGCGCTGGCTGATTATTAGCCGCAACACCGCCCGCGAGGTGCGGCGGGCGCTCCACCCCCGGGCGGTCGCCCCGGTCCGGGTCGGTAACCGGGTCATTTCCGAAGACGTGTTGCGGTCGGTGTCGGCGTTTATCTTTCTCTTTATCGGCCTGTTCGTCCTCACCACGCTGATTCTGGTCTGGTTCGGGGCGGACTTTACCACCGCGTTTACCGCGTCGATCGCCTGTGTCGGCAACGTCGGGCCCGGTCTGGGCGCGGTCGGCCCACTCGCGAGTTTTGCCGACTTACATCCGGTTAGCCGCGTTGTGCTTAGCTTCGGGATGTACGCCGGACGCCTCGAAGTCGTCACGGTGTTTGTGCTGGTCAACCGCGACTTCTGGATTCTGCCCCGGCGCGGCCCGATCAGCCGGGGGGGTTAGCCGCGACGACAGGTGTAAGACGAGGGGCGTAAGAGGGTGTAAGTGTAAGAGGGTGTAAGACGACGATCTAGAGCGACCGTCTACGGTGACGGGTGTAAAGCCGGTGGTAGTACACACCGGCGTCGGTAGGGTATAGTAGCCTACAAACGTGGACATAGAACTGATAGAAATTCGCGATTTTCTCGCGGGTCAAGCGCCCTTTAGCGAGTTACCGTCCGATACCTTAGACGATCTGCCGAAAAAGCTCGAAGTGCGTTACTTTCGGCGGGGCAAGACGATCTTCGGCCTCGGCGAAACGAACACGTGTCTCTACCTGGTCCGGAGTGGCGCGGTCGATCTGTACGGTCGTGACGAAAGCCTGGTCTCTCGGCTCGGTGAGGGGGACGGCTTCGGCTATCCGTCGCTGCTAAGCGGGCGCCCGACCCAGAACCGGGCCGAAGCGATCGAAGACACGCTCGTCTATACGCTACCGCAGGCCGAGTTCGACGCGTTGCGCCGCGCGCACAAGGTGTTCGACCAGTTCTACAGCGAGGCCTACGCCGAACGGGTGCGGCACGCGCTCGGTAATATGCGCGAGGTCGAAGGTGAGGTGGCGTTTATGACCGCGGAGGCGGGGGAGTTGGTGGCTCGAGCCCCCATCACCACCTCGCCCGACACCAGCATCCGCGCCGCCGCCGAACGGATGCGCGACGAACGGGTCTCGTCACTCCTCATCACCCACGACGACGCGCTCGTCGGCATCGTGACCGACCGCGATCTCCGTAACCGCGTGGTCGCGGCGGGCGCCTCCTACGACGCGCCGGTGTCGAGCATCATGACCGAAAACCCGATCACCCTCGCGGCCAAAGCGTTCGTGTTCGAAGTGCTGCTCACCATGACGCACCACAACCTCCACCACGTCCCGATCGTCGCCGACGACAAACTGGTCGGCCTGCTGACCACCACCGACCTGATGCGCCAGCAGAGCGCGAACCCGGTCTATCTGGTCGGCGACCTGCGCAAACAGCAGACCGTCGAAGGGGTCGCCGGGGTCGCCGAACGGCTCCCGCAGGTGCTGCGTAGCCTGATCGACGCCGACGCGACCGCCTACGACATCGGGCGGATCGTCACACTTATCGGCGACGCCATCAATCAGCGGCTGCTCCGGCTCGCCGAACAGCAGCTCGGGCCGCCGCCGGTGCCCTACGCGTGGCTCGTGTTCGGCTCGCAGGCTCGCGGCGAGCAGAGCCTGCACTCCGACCAGGACAACGCGCTACTTCTGTCGAACGACGCCGACCTGGGCGCGCACAGCGACTATTTCGACAGCCTGGCCCGCTTCGTGTCCGACGGACTAAACGCCTGCGGCTACCGCTACTGCGACGGCAACGTGATGGGCACCAACCCGAAATGGCGGCAACCCTTAAAGGTGTGGCAGGGCTACTTCGACGACTGGATTGTCCGCCCGAAGCCCGAAGCGCTGCTCAACGCCAGCATCTTTTTCGACATGCGCAGCATCTACGGCGACGACGGTCTTTTCGAGCAGCTTCACAGCCGGGTGATGCGTCAGAGCGCCGAAAACCAGATCTTCGTCGCGCAGATGGCCAAAAACGCGCTCGACAACCAGCCGCCGCTCGGCTTCTTTCGGCAGTTCGTGCTCGACAGAGGTGGCGACCACGGCAACACCTTCGACCTCAAACACCGGGGCGTGGTGCCGATCATCGACCTCGCGCGGGTCTACGCCCTCGCCGAAGGCGCCGCAGCGGTCAACACCCAAGACCGGCTCGAGGCGGTCTCCGAAAGCGGTAGCCTGAGCAGAGACGGGGCGGCGAATCTGCGCGACGCGCTCGAATTTATCGCCTTCGCGCGGCTCCGGCACCAGGCGCGGCAGCTTAAAAAGGGCGAACAGCCTAACAACCACGTCTCGCCCGACGAGATGTCGCCGTTAGAGCGGCGCTACCTCAAAGACGCGTTCAAGATCGTCGATTCGATGCAGAGCGCGCTCACCCAGCGCTACCAGGTCGGGCGGTTAGGGTAGACATGGTGACGGGGCTCTGGTTCGGACGGTGGTGGCTCGAGCTCCGCCGCCGCCATCTCGCGAGCGCTATGCCCCCCTGCCCGCTCCGCGACTTCTTCCTCGAACCCTTCACCCCCGTCAGCCGTGACTACCGCGACGTCTCCTACCTCGCCGTCGACTTCGAAACGACCGGCCTCGACCCCAAACGCGACACGATCCTAAGCATCGGCTACGTCGCGGTAAACGGTACCGCTATCGACCTGCGCGCGTCCGAACACTGCCTGATCCGCCCCGACAAACCGCTACCGGAGTCGAGCGTCGTCATCCACCAGATCTCCGACGACCGCGCCGCGCGTGGTGTCGCGCTTGCCGACGCGCTTCCGAAGCTGCTCGCGGCGCTCGCGGGCCGGGTCATGATCGCGCACTTCGCCAAGATCGAGCGAGGGTTTTTAGACGCGGCCTGTCGGCAGCTCTACGGCTTTCCGTTTATGGTGCCGACCGTCGACACGCTGATGCTCGAGCACGACCACCTAGAACGCCACCAGATCCCCTACGCCCAGGGCGACCTGCGCCTCGCGCGCGTCCGCGAACGCTACAACCTGCCCCGCTACAACGCCCACAGCGCCCTAACCGACGCCCTCGCCGGTGCCGAACTGTTTCTGGCGCTCGCCGCCGACCGCGCCGGCGACGGCGAGCTACCGCTCGAGCGGCTGCTTAGCTAGAGAGAGACGCTACACTAGGCTATGGCTGTTTCGTCCGACACTTCCGCGCACAGCGCTCCGGCGAGCCCCCCCGACCCGGTCGAGGTCACGCTTGAGCGCCGCGACTTTAGCTACTACAACTGGACGCTCGCGCTAGAGCGCCCGATCCTCCCCTTTTTCCTGTACGGCTTCTTCTTTCTGGTCCTGCTAAGCCTGCTTGGCGTCTGGCCTGCCGGACGGGTCTACGCACTCGCGGTGCTCGTACCGATGCTCGGCTACATGGTCTGGTTGCAGATCACCTCGTGGAAGATCTGGCGCGGTTACCCGCAGCTTCGCGAACCGCGCGAGTACGTGTTTAAAGACCAGTCGTACCTGGTCAAGACCGCCAAAAACAACGTCCCGGTCAGCTACGACAAACTCGGCGAGGTGATCGAGTCGCGCCGTGCCTTCTACCTGATGCGTGACGACGGCTCGGCGGATATCTTGCCGAAGCGTAAGGTGAATAGCGAGAAGGAGATGCGGGCGTTTCTAACGGAGAAGGTGGGGGAAGTAAGGGGCTCGAGCTTCCTCTAGCGCTCTAGTTATACGGATTCCGCTTAATTCCAGGTTATTGAGAAAAGGCTTTAAGAACCTTCCACAACGCTCCATCCGTATTTTCTTCCTACTCGCTACGCTCGGATTGATTCACGAATCAATCGGAATCGGTATTATACTAAGCTGACCTTTGTATGTCACGTTGGTCTTGCTGGGCAGAAAGCACCCTACGTCGCACTCGTCGTGGCGAATAAGGACGCTGGTGGCAGTGCGGTGCGCATGGCGCACCCTACTAAGCCGTCCAGCCTAAAATGGTGCACCAGAAATGTCTTTTTGGATTCGCAGAACGTTCGTGTGGAACGACGAAAAACGCATCGTCACGCCATCTTGTCCGCGTACTGTTTTAGGCCGGATGAGCCAAGAGCCGACAACAGCACCCGCAGTTGCCACAACACCTGCACGGTGCTTGTCGAGTTTAGCAACACTGACGCGGCGCACAGCCGATCACACCGTTAGCCAGCATCTCCGGTCATCATCTCGGCTGGGGCGACTAGCTGGGGCGACTAATAGACTTCGGGAATATAGTTCTGGTCTTCTTTTGGTGGTCGTACGTAGGAGTCGTTGACCTGTCTGGGCGGCATCTCTACCGGGTCGGGTGTCAGGTCTCGGTAGTCGATCTGGCTTAGCAGATGGTGGATACAGTTCAGACGGGCCTTCTTTTTGTTGTCGCCGTCTACCACGTACCAGGGTGCCTGGCTGATCGCGGTGTAACGAAACATCTCGTCTTTGGCCTTCGAGTACTCGACCCACCGCGAGCGCGACTCTAAATCCATCGGGCTTAGCTTCCACCGCTTGGTGCGGTCCTCCATACGCGACCGGAAGCGCTCTTCCTGCACGTCCTGCGACACCGAAAACCAGTACTTGATCAGAATGATGCCCGAACGCACCAGCATCCGTTCGAATTCGGGACAGGTTCGGAAAAACTCCTCGACCTGTTCCTCGTTACAAAACCCCATCACCCGCTCGACGCCGGCCCGGTTGTACCAGCTGCGGTCGAACAGCACGATCTCGCCTGCGGCGGGCAGATGCTGCACGTAACGCTGAAAATACCACTGGGTCTGCTCTCGCTCGGTCGGCTTGCCGAGTGCGACCACCCGGCAGACACGCGGATTCATCCGCTGCGTGATGCGCGTGATGGTGCCGCCCTTGCCCGCCGCGTCGCGCCCTTCAAACACCACGACCACCTTCAGGCCCCGCTCCTGGACCCACCTTTGCAGCTTTGCGAGCTCGATCTGCAACTTCTTTAACTCTTCTTCGTAGTATTTCTTCTTCACCCTCGGTCTGCCACCCTTCCCTCGACGATGCAAATCGACAACATTAACGGACTTTTCTATTATTATTCAATATTGGCCTAATCGATGTTGTAGCGGTCGGCGGGTTCGGTTGCCGAAGATAGACGGTCGCCCTCCGTCCTAACCCTTCCTGTCCTAACCAGAAACGACCCGCGCCGCGTCATCCGTTTCTAGCAAGCCCCGCGACACCGAAAACCCGAACGTGCTACCCACGCCGACCTCGCTCTTGACCCACACCCTGCCGCCGTGCAACTCCGCGAGCTGCTTGACGAGCGACAGGCCTAGGCCCGTCCCCATGTGGCTCCGCGTGAGCGAACTGTCGACCTGCGAAAACGATTTGAAGAGCTTGTGCCGATCCTTCGGTGCGATCCCGACGCCGGTATCGACGACTTCGAAGCGCACCTCGTCGTCGGTTCCTTCGATATGCAGCGCGATCGACCCGCCCTCCGGCGTAAACTTGATCGCGTTCGATAGGTAGTTAAAGAGCATCTGGCGCAGGTTGCGCGCGTCGGCGCTTGACGGGTGTGAGGACGCCGGTAAGGTGCAGTGGGTGAGCTCTATACCCTGCTTGTGCGCTCGCTCCTTAACGACTCTAAGGGCGCTTTCGGCTAGGTGGTGGAGGTCGATCGTTTCGGGGTAGAGCTCGAGCTTGCCCGCCTCGATCTTAGAGAGGTCGAGGATGTCGTTGATGAGCGACAGGAGGTGCTGTCCCGAATCGTGGATGTCGCGGACGTACGCGACCTGTTTGTCGTTTAGCGGCCCGAAGTACTCCTCGGTTAGAATTTCCGAGAAGCCTAGGATAGAGGTCAGGGGCGTGCGCAGTTCGTGGCTCATGGTCGCGAGGAACTCGCTCTTGTGGCGGTTCGCTTCGGTGAGGGCGAGTTCGGCGCGCTTGCGCTCGGTGATGTCGCGGATGATAGCGACCGCCTCGTGGTCGCTCACGCGAAGGAAACGCACTTCTCGGTAACGTTTCTCGCCCCGCACCATAAGCGGGTGCTCGATAATCTGTAACTCGCCCGTCGCGAATGTTTGTGCGAGCTTTTGTCGCACGTCTGCCGCAGCTTTAGCGGGAAGCACGTCGTTTACCGAGCGCCCTGTCGCCGCTGCGTTCGGGTCGAGCAAGGTAAACTCGGTCGGCTGGATGATCTCGACGTAGCGTCCGGCCCGGTCGTGACTGATGATCGCGTCGGGAATCACTTCTAGGAGCGCTCGGTGACGCGCTTCGCTCTCCCGAAGCTGCTGGGCCTGCCGGGTCTGTTCGGTGATGTCGCGAACGATGGCGATGCCCTCGCGCTCGTTCATCGCGATAAGCCGCACCTCGCGGTAGCGCAGCTCGCCCGCGACCGTCAGGGGGTGTTCGAGCGTCTGCAGTTCGCCCGTTACAAAGCCCCGCTCGATCTTGCTAAGCACCTGCTGCGCGACGTCGGGGGGGAGCATCTCGTCGATACGTCGACGTTCTAGTTCGGAGGACGACCGGAGACCGGTAAAGTCATTTGGTTGGATGACTTCCCGGTAGTACCCCTCGCGGTCGTAGCGGATGATCGCGTCGGGGATGGTTTCGAGTAGGGAGCGGTAGCGTAGCTCGCGCTCGGCGCTCTCGGCGAGGGTCTGGTCAAAACGCGACCGCAACTGTCCGGCGAACGCTAACGCGAGCAGACCTAGCGCGAGGTTAAGGCCGGTACTGACCTGTAAAGAGGTCGCCGAAAGCGTGTGCAGCGTCTCCGAAAGCAGCGGCGTGTAAAAGGTGACACCACTCCTAACGACGAGAACGAGGGCGAACGAGGCGAGACCGGCAGAGATGCCGTAGAAGACCGCCATCAAGATAGCTACGATCGAGAGCCGCGTGATGATGACGATGTCTAAGAAGGCTAGGCTGGCAATCGCGACCGCGCACGCGGCGGCGGTGATAAGGAGGGCTCGAGCCACTCCCTCGGGGGGCTGCTGGCGACCGAGATAACTCATTGCCCGATCGACTACGCTCCTGCGGTCGCTCTGCTCTTGCTTCGTGTAATTCTCCGTGTAAAACGCCACCGAGTGCCTCCGTTTGTGTTCGTTGCTGATGCGACGGACGAAAATCTAGACCACAGTCTATACTAGAAGCTCTTACAAAATTCTTACAAATCAAACAATGGTTTACTAAGAATATACCTAGTAGCAGCCGTGTCGTCATCTTTGAGGGGGGGCTCGAGCCCTCACCCACCACACCCGTGTCTGCCTACCGTCTCCTCGATCAAAAAAAGGCGACCCGAAGGCCGCCTCACACGTACAAGAAAGGGCCGAAGGTTTAGTCGTGTGCCTGCGCCGCACCCGCACCACGGGGGTAACGGACGTTTTCGACGAGTGCCTGAATCTCGGCGGGCGGCTCGGCGGTCATCCGCGACACCGTGTAGGTCACGGCAAAGCTGATCAGCATGCCGATCGTGCCGATACCCTGAGGCGAGATGTCGAAGATCCAGTTACCCCAGCCGATACCGAAGCGCGGCACCGCCGTAATGATGTAGAAGGCGGTAAAGATGATGCCGGTCAGCATCCCCGAAATCGCGCCGTAGTTGTTGGTGCGCTTGTCGAAAATACCGAGCACGATGGCCGGAAAGAAGCTCGCCGCGGCCAAGCCGAACGCGAATGCGACGACCTCGCTGACGAATCCGGGTGGGAAGATGCCCAGCAGGCCCGCCAGAATCACCGCCCCGACCATCGCAATCCGGGCGACCAGCAGTTCGTTCGCCTCACTCGCGTCTTTGTTGATAAAGGTCTTGTAGATGTCGTGCGAAAAGCTACTCGCGATCACGAGCAGCAGCCCCGACGCGGTCGACAGTGCGGCGGCTAAGCCCCCAGCGACCACGAAGGCGATAATAAGCGGCGGCAAGCCGGCGATTTCGGGGTTGGCGAGCACCATGATGTCGCGGTCGACAAAGAGTTCGTTGCTGCTTTCGGGGTCGTCGAAGGCACCCGGTCTATAGTCGACGAGACCGTCGCCGTTCTTGTCGTTAAACTGCAACAGGCCGGTGTCTTCCCAGGTGCTGAACCAGCTCGGCAGACTGTCGTAGGGCTTTTGGCTGACCGTTTCGATCAGGTTGTACTTCGCGAAGGCGCCGACCGCGGGGGCGGTAGTGTAGAGCAGACCGATAAAGAACAGCGCGAACACGCCGGTCCAGCGGGCGCCGCGTACTGTTTTGGTGGTGTAGAAGCGGATGATGACGTGGGGCAGGCCCGCGGTGCCGCACATCAGCGCCATGGTGATAAGAAATACGTTCAGCGCGCTGATGTTGGTAAAGGGTGATGTGTACTCGCTAAAGCCGAGATCGGCCTGGATGCCGTCAAGCTGGGCGGCGATGTTCATAAAGGCGCCCTGTGGCAGCGGGTTGTCGGTGAGGTTGAGGCCGATCGCGACTGCCGGAACAATGAAGGCGATAATCAGCACGGTGTACTGCGCGATCTGGGTGTAGGTGATCCCCTTCATCCCGCCGAGCACCGCGTAGCTCGACACGACGACCATGCCGATGATGACGCCCCACTCGACCGGAATCTCTAAAAAGCGTCCGAACACGATGCCGGCACCGCGCATCTGACCGGCGACGTAGGTAAACGACACGACGACCGCGCAAACCGCCGCCACCACGCGAGCGGTCGACGAGTAGTAGCGGTCGCCGATAAAGGCGGGCACGGTAAACTTGCCGAACTTGCGCAGATAAGGCGCGAGCAGCAGGGCGAGCAGCACGTAGCCGCCGGTCCAGCCGAGCAGGTAGATCGCGCCGTCGAAGCCCAGAAAAGCGATAAGGCCGGCCATCGAGATAAACGAGGCGGCGCTCATCCAGTCGGCGGCGGTCGCCATACCGTTAAACGCTGACGGAATGCCCTGACCGGCCACGTAGAAACCGCTCGTGGTCGAGACGCGCGACCAGATCGCGATGCCGATGTAGAGGCTGAAGGTCAGGATGACCATGATAAAGGTCAGAATAAGCTGGGTGCTCACAGTGTCAGGCTCCTACTCTTTTACGTCGAACTCGTCGTCGAGGCGGTTCATCAGGATGGCGTAGGCCAGAATGAGAAACCAGAAGATATAGATCGCGCCGTTCTGGGCGATCCAGAAGCCGAGCGGGCCGCCTAAGAAGGTGATGTTGTTAAGTGTGGGCGCGAGGATAATCGCGAGGACGTAGCCCACGACAAACCAGATAGAGAGAAGAATGGTGAGAAGGCGTACGTTACGCTTCCAGTAGGCGTCCAGGACCTCCTGATCCTGCTCCTTGCTCATTTTGCTGCGGTCGATCTTTTTTTCGGCCCTGCGGCTAGCACTGTCCATAGAGTGGGTCCTCTCTGCGCGGTGTCTGTTGCGAAAACTGCGGTGTCGCTCTAGGTAACTGCTCCTGACGGCGTCGGTGGGGCGTGCCGGATGTGCGTTGTTGCGGTGACCGGTGTGACGCGGTCAGACCTTGCTTTCAGACTTTCAGCTTTCAGACTTTAGCTTAGCGCCTCACCTCCTATAACGTCCCGTAGTGCTGTCGTGCTGTTGTGCGGCTGTTGCGAAGAGGTGGGGGGAGGGCTCGAGCCCGCACACGCCCGCTGTAAGCATCTGTATGTCGTTACAAAACGGGCCGTCACTAAAGCCACGTGCTCGGTTTGGGCTGGGGGTGCTCGAGCGGTGCGATACGTTGCTGAACCATATGCCTTTCCCCACTTCCTGGTAGCGCCCCAAGACGCGCGAAACAGCTGAGGGTGCCTTACGGGAAATGAAAATTTTGAGTTGCTGTAAGTCTATAGCTTTTCGCCGAGTACCGTCAAGAAGTGTTCTACAATCGCGGTGTACAACTTGTCCTAAGCGCACAATCGTGTTAATAATAGCTAAGACACAAACAACGTAAAGACACCAGCCGAGCTGGAACCAAGTTAGAGGTAGCGAGAAGGAGCGAGATATGTCCGAGCGGATCGAATCTGTCCTGCAAGAGGATCGTCGTTTTAGCCCGCCCGCAGCGTTTAAGGCGCAGGCCAAACTGAGCGACGAAAGCGAGTACGAACGGCTCTACCGGCAGTCGCTCGACGACCCCGACACGTTCTGGGGCGACGTCGCGAGCGAGCTGCACTGGTTTAAGTCCTGGGACAAGGTCGTCGAGTGGGAAGAGCCCTTTGTCAAGTGGTTTGTAGGCGGTCAGACCAATCTCTCCTACAACTGCCTCGACCGGCAGGTCGAAGCGGGCCGCGGCGACAAAGTCGCGATCTACTGGGAGGGCGAACCCGGCGACAGCCTGACCCTGACCTACAACGACCTGCTACGCGAGGTGTCGAAATTCGCCAACGTCTTAAAGTCGCAGGGGATCGGTAAGGGTGACTGTGTCGCTATCTATATGCCGATGATCCCCGAAGCGGTCGTCGCGATGCTCGCCTGTGCCCGGATCGGCGCTCCGCACTCGGTCGTGTTCGGCGGCTTTAGCGCTACGGCGATCGCCGACCGCGCCAACGACGCTAAGGCCAAAGCGCTGATCACCGCCGACAGCGGTTACCGCCGGGGCAAGACCGTCCCGCTTAAAGAGACCGCTGACGAAGCGCTAGACAACGCGCCGAGCGTCGAGACGATGATCGTCGTCAAACGGACCGGTGAAGACGTGACCATGAAAGAGGGCCGCGACCACTGGTACCACGATCTGATGGAGGGCGCCTCCGAAGACTGCCCCGCCGAGCCGCTCGACGCCGAGCATCCGCTCTTTATCCTCTACACGTCGGGCTCGACCGGCAAGCCTAAGGGTGTGCTGCACACGACCGGCGGCTACCAGACCTACACCTACCTGACCACCAAATACGTCTTCGACCTTGAAGACGACGACATCTACTGGTGCACCGCCGACATCGGCTGGATTACCGGCCACAGCTACATCACCTACGGGCCGCTCGCGAACGGCGCGACCCAGATCATGTACGAAGGGGCGCCGAACTTCCCCGCCGAAGACCGGCTCTGGGAGATCGTCGAAAAGTACAAGGCGACGATCTTCTACACCGCACCGACCGCGATCCGCGCCTTTATCAAGTGGGGCGACGAGCACGTCGACAAGCACGACATCTCGAGCCTTCGTCTGCTCGGCACCGTCGGCGAGCCGATCAACCCCGAAACCTGGATGTGGTACCGGAGCAAGATCGGTCGCAACGAGTGCCCCGTCATCGACACCTGGTGGCAGACCGAAACCGGCGGCATTATGCTGACCACGCTGCCGGGCGTCCACGACGCTAAGCCCGGATCGGCGGGTAAGCCGTTCTTCGGTGTCGAGCCCGCTGTGGTCGATGTAGACGGCCACGAACAGCCCGCCAACAGCGGCGGCTATCTGGTCATCAAGCGCCCCTGGCCGAGCATGCTACGCACCGTCTACGGCGACGACGACCGTTACCGCGCGCAGTACTGGTCGGAGGTGCCGCACGTCTACTTCGCGGGTGACGGTTCGCGCCAGGACCCCGACGGCTACTTCTGGATCATGGGCCGGGTCGACGACGTGGTGAACGTGTCGGGACACCGCCTCGGCACGATGGAGGTCGAGTCGGCACTCGTCTCGCACAACGCGGTCGCCGAAGCCGCCGTGGTCGGTCGTCCGGACGAACTCAAGGGTCAGGCCATCGTCGCGTTCGTCACCCTCGAAGGTGGTCACGACGAAACCGACGAACTGCGCAAGGCGCTACGTAACCACGTCGCCAAAGAGATCGGCGCGATCGCCAAGCCCGACGAGATCCGCTTCGCGGACGCGCTGCCCAAGACCCGTAGCGGTAAGATCATGCGCCGCCTGCTACGCAACATCGCCGCCGGGGAAGAGGCGGTCGGCGACACCAGCACGCTCGAAGACAAGAGCGTGATGGACAAGCTGATGCAGCCCGGCTAGACCGAACACCCACCCGTAGCGACGGCTACGACATACGCTGACAACCCGCCTCTCGACCCTTACCGGTTCGGGGGCGGGTTTTTTGGTGTGCTGCTTGCCGTAGGTGGTTCACGGTTAGTCGCCCGCACTCCGGCGCCGTCCGAGCCGCCAGCGTTTGGGTCGAATTTCGCCGACGAGCATGGCGACCACGATCAACGCGCCGCCGAGCCAGCCGAACGGGCCGAGCCGTTCGCCGAGGAGCAGGTAGGCGAACAGGGCGGCGAAGAGGGGCTCGAGCACAAAGATAAGCGCCGCCACGTGCGCCGGCACCACCCGCTGCGCGTAGGTCTGCAACACGTTGACGAGCGCGGTCGCTACGAGTGCCAGGTAGAAGATCGCGCCGTAGCTGCTAAGCGGCAACCGGGCGAGCTGCCCGGCCTCCGGTAGCGCCCAGACCCAGGCGAGCAGCGCCATCGGCCAGAGCTGCATCGCGCCGAGGGTCAGCGCCGAATGCTGCGCCGCGATCCGGCCTAGATAGAGGATGTAGCAGGCGTACGCGAACGCCGTCACGACCACCCACACGTCTCCCGAATTGACGCCCTGGACGCTTGTGAGCGTCATCAACCCGAGCCCGGCTAGCGCGAGGCAGGCCGCGACGTAGGCTCGCTGCGGGATCCGTGTCCGCAACCAGATCGCTCCGAGCAGCGGCGTGAGGATAACGCTCAGCCCGGTGATAAAGGCGGCTTTAGAGGCCGAGGTGCTGCTAAGCCCGATCGTCTGCGTCGCGAAGCCCGCAAACGCCAGCAGGCCGAGCAGCAGGCTGGGCCGCAGCGTCGCCCGCCGAGGCCGTACCCACACGAGCAGCAGCGCCGCCATGCTAAAGCGGAGTGCGAGCAGTAGCGGCACCGATACGGTGTCGAGGGTGTCTTTAATAACGACGAAGGTGCTGCCCCAGATCAGGGTGATGCCGACCAGAACGGCGATGCCGAGCGAAAATGTCATGTCGGGTATTGTCGCACGCGGCCCGCTCTAGGCTCGTAACGTTTGGCGCCCTCGCGTAGAATAGAGCGCGATGACAGACACGATGACAGAGACTAGCAGAGCTGCTTTTTTACGTATCGGCTTCGGTGAAGACGCCCACGCCCTCGTGCCGGGCCGACCGCTCGTGATCGGCGGGGTACATATTCCGGACAGTCCGCGTGGTGCCGCCGCGCACAGCGACGGTGACGTGCTGCTGCACGCGCTCGCCGACGCCCTGCTGTCGACGCGGGCGCTCGGCGATATCGGGCACTACTTTCCGCCGTCGGACCCGCAGTACAAAGACCTAGACAGTACGGTAATCTTGCGCGAGGTGTGGGCGCGGGTGAGGGAGGGGCTCGAGCCCCTCCACCTCTACAACGTCGCCGCCGTGCTCACCCTCGACGCCCCCAAACTAGGCCGCTACCGCGAGACGATCCGCGACAACGTCGCCACCCTGCTCGGCCTCGCCCCGGGCGAGTTCGGGCTCGGCTTTAAGACGAGCGAAGGGCTCGCCCCCGACCACATCCAGGCGCGAGTCACGCTGCTGCTCGCGAGCCCGCAGACACCAGAACCAGAAGAGATAGCAAAAACCCCCGAACACTAGGCTCGGGGGCGTGGGTGGCAACGGGTGTCTGTGGTACTACAGACGGAACCGGAGGCCAGCCCCGATCAGCGAGTAGGGGTTGTCGTAAACGGGCGAGTCGAAGTAGTAGTCGACGCTTAGTTCGGCGAAGGCGCTAATCGAGCCGCTGACACCGTACTCGGCACCGAGCAACGCCCCGACAAACACGCCGTCGCTCGCTTCGCAGAAGTCGGCGAGGTTAAACTGATACCCCACGCCAGCACCCGCGTAGCCGCTAAGCCGCCGCGTTACGTCGAGTGTGTAGATAACGTGCCCCGCGATCGCGAGCGTACCCTGCGAGAGCGGGCTCTGCCGACCGTAGTCGACGGTCAAACGCGCCCCGAAGTTACCGACGAGGTTGTCCTGACCGATCTGAAAGCGGATCGGCGTCCGGTCGATAAAGTCGTAGGCTGCGCCGACACCGATATAGAAATCACCGCGGTCGGGGCGTAGGGTCGGGCCGACGGCTTCAAGGGTGGTCGGGGCCTCGTCGGGTCGCACGACTTCGCCGGTAGGCCCTTGTGGTCCAGGCGGTCCCTGCGGTCCGGGCGGTCCTTGCAGACCCGAAGGTCCACGGGGTCCGGGTGGTCCGGGCGGTCCCGCAATACCCGACTCCCGCAATTCGGCGACCGCGTCTTCTAGCGCACCGACACGGTTAGCGAGGTCGTCGACCTGGCCCTGGTCGGCTTTGCCGTCTAAGGCGTCGCGCAGGTTCTGAATCTGGAGTTCTAGGTCGCTGTAAAGATCTTGGAGTTCCTCGATGGCTTCCCGTAAAACGTCGAGATCATCATAGATCGCCGCGATGTCGTTGCCGTAAAGCGTCAACAAGCGGGCGATGATAATCGCAGCTTCGTACCGGGTTAAGTTGGCACGACCGTCAAACGTTCCGTCTGTACGACCAACGATGACGCCGGAGCGCACCGCAATGTTAATAGCCTCTTCTGCGTAGAAGCCTGGTGGTACGTCGGGAAACCGTGGAGGTGCCGGATTGAGCGCTGCAACCTGTGCGAAGCCAAACGACGCACTAAGCATGCACGCCGCGCTTAGCAGGAACACACGTAGGCTGCGTCTTGCGCACCTCTGTTCCATCATGTTTCACCACATCCTTTCGTAAATCTTGGGTAACCACGTGACACCCGGGGTGGTATCGCCAGAAACTATAGCAAGGTTGCCGCCCCCTACATGATGAGGTTTCACCTGCGTATCGAGGCCAAGATGCTTGGGAGTACCGACACACCGAGCTAAACCACCCTAGACGCGAAATCGAAGGCTTTTGTGCGTTGGACTGGCAAATAAAGATGTGAAGTTATTTATACGCTGTTTTCGCACAGCCCACCTCGATCCCGAACGGCACGAGCGGCGGTTTTGCCTAGCGAGATCCGCTAGTACGGTTTAGATATTCGTTGTGAACGACAGAGGATAGTGCTGAAGAAGCACCATGAAGACTGCCGCCACCCCGAATGGGTTGGTACGGATGAGGTCAGTGCCAGATCGGTTGACTCGCTAAATCGGCACGAAAAAAGGACGGGTTTCCCCGTCCTGATGAGTAGCCAGCGCTGTTGGCTTAGAGTCTAAAGTTTAGACCGACACCAAACACCGGGTAGAAGTTGTCGTAGTTGTAGGGAGCGGGAGCCACAGGTGTGGGCTGAGTGAAGTAGTAATCAGCGGTCGCTTCGGCAAAGAGGCTAAGCGAACCGGTCAGGCCGAGTTCGGCACCGACAAGACCACCGGCGAAGATGCTGTCGACAGCACCGAAGCCGAGGATATCGCTCTGGTAACCCGCACCAGCACCTAGGTAGGCGTTAAGTGACTGACCACCGAGGCGGTAGACGAGGTGTCCGGCACCGCTAAGCGTTCCGTCGGTGATGGGGCTCTGACGACCGTAGTCGACAGTTAGGCGAGCACCGAAGTTACCGAAGATCTGGTCGTAACCGACCACGAAGCGGGCGGGAAAGCGCGGACCGTTAGTAGCGTTACCGTGGGCGATAACTTCGCTAAGGGCGGCGATACCGACGTAGAAGCGGTCGAATTCGTCTTCGACAACGACAGGAGCGGGTACGACCTCGACAGGGTCGACGGGGTCGACTTCAACGATGTCAGCGGGCGCTCCTTCGGGTCCGATCGGGCCTTGCGGTCCTGGTGGGCCCTGAGGTCCTTCGGGTCCTTGCGGTCCCTGGGGTCCCTGCGGTCCTGGTGGGCCAGCAGGTCCTTGTGGTCCCTGCGGTCCGGGCGGTCCGGGCGGTCCGGGCGGCCCCTGGCGATCGGCGTCGAGAAGAGCGGTTAGCTCGTCCTGCAGACGAACGACTTCGGCGCGTAGGCTTCCGGCCTCGTTTAAAAGGCTGTCGAGCTCTTGCTGGTCGGCCTTGCCGTCTACGCCGCTGCTAATGTCGCCGATCTCGATGTTTAGCTCGCTATACAGTGCCTGAAGCTCTGCAATCGCGCCGCGTAACAGGTCGAGGTCGCCGAGGATGGTGTCGAGGTCTTCGTTGTAGCGCTCTAGGAGTCGAGCGATGATGATAGCGGTTTCGTAACGGTTGATATTCGCGTTGCCGTCAAAAGTCCCGTCCGGACGTCCAACAATAATGCCGGAGCGAACAGCGATGCTAATCGCTCTTCGGCATAAAACCCTGGTGGAACATCGGGAAAGCTGGCTGGAGCGGGGTTTTGAGCGGCGATCTGCGCGTATCCGAACGAGGCTGCTAGCATCATCACACATCCGAAAAGAAGCGCTTTTACGCTCTGCTTTTTCTGTGCGATCATATTCACCTCTCTATAAAACTAAAACTGGCTGGTGATGGTTGGTGCTTGAAGGTTTAAAGTTTTAGGGTGTCAAAGCCGATAATCTGGAAGGTATGAGGCGGACGCCTCTGTTGTGAAGCGTCCGCGTTAGTCCCGAGATTATAGGCGGAAGTTTAGACCGACACCGAAGACCGGGTAGAAGTTGTCGTAGTTATAAGGGGCGCCGCCTGCGGCTGGAGGCGTCGGCTGGGTGAAGTAGTAGTCAGCGGTCGCCTCAGCGAAGAGGCTAAGCGAACCGGTCAGACCGAGTTCGGCACCGACGACGACCGCCCGGCGAAGATTGCTGTCTGACGGCGCCCGACGGAAGCCCAGGACGTCGCCCCGGATATCGTGCGCCAGCACCGAGGTAGGCGTTACAAGCGACTGGCCGGCCGAGGCGGTAGAGGAGGTGTCCGGCACCGCTAAGCGTCCTGCGGTGGTGCGGGGCTCTACGACGGCGAGGCGTCGACGGTTAGGCGAGCACCGAAGTTACCGAAGATATTCTGGCTCGGTAACCGACGACCGAAGCGGGCGGGAAAGCGCGGTCCGTCGTTGGCGTTGCCGTGCGGCCGATAAGCTTCGCTAAGGGCGGCGATACCGACGTAGAAGCGGTCGAATTCGTCTTCGACAACATCGACGGGAGCGGGTACGACCTCGACGGGCTCGACGGGGTCGACCGGAACGACGTCAACGACGTCTCCGGGAACCCCGGGAGGTCCTTGCGGTCCAGGAGGGCCAGCAGGGCCTTGCGGTCCGGGAGGTCCTTCAGGTCCTTGGGGTCCAGCAGGGCCTTGCGGTCCAGCGGGTCCGGCGGGTCCTTGCGGTCCGGGAGGTCCGGGAGGTCCAGGGGGGCCCTGGAGGTCGGCTTCGCTTAGCTCGGCGAGCCGGGTACGCAATGCGTCGACTTCGGCGCGGAGGCCTGCGACCTCGCTACGAGCGGCGTCTAGCGCGGCCTGGTCGGCCTTACCGTCGAGTATGTCTCGCAAGGTATCTACTTCGACGTTAAGGTCGATGTAGAGCCCTTGAAGCTCTTCGACAGCGTTCTGAAGCGTATCGATATCGTCGAAAACGGCCTCCAGATCGTTACCGAACAGCGTCAGTAGGCGCGCGATGATAATGGCGGCCTCGTAACGGGTGAGGTTGGCGGTTCCGTCGAAGGTTCCGTCGGTGCGGCCTACAATGATGCCCGCACGAACAGCGATGTTAATCGCTTCCTCGGCGTAGAATCCGATGGGCACATCGGGGAAACGTGGCGGCGCTGGGTTCTGAGCGGCGATCTGTGCTTGCCCAAATGAGGTGCTAAGCAAAATCGCGCCGCTAAGTAGCAGAGCGCGCACGCTGGTTTTGAAGCGTGTACTCTTAAACATGCTTTTCCACATCCTTTCCTTACTAGAAATTTCGAGTCCCTACATGACACCGTCTTAGGTATCTTTGCAAACTATAGCAGATTTTTCGCTTTTAGCATAATGAGATTTTGCTAAAGTCCGACGATGCACTTTACAATGCTAACGCTCCGAGCATACGTTTTTAGTAAGCTTGACAGAACTATGATGTTAATGTCTGAACACGCCACTATACAATTTCGATAAATCATATGATAAAAACGTATTTGCCAGACGAAAAGCTGTACTGAGTACACCTTCCTTCGAGTGTCATGGCAACAGACAGTGATTGCCGGGATTGGATTGCCGGGATTGCCGGCAACAGTAGCCGAAACGTTCTACCGAGAGCTGTTTCAAACGAGCTTCGTCTGTTGTGGATCCTTACAGTAAGCGAAACGGCGCACGGTTTCATAAGCAGTGTCACGAATACATCGCCCTACACCGAAGCGTCACTGTCGATATCTGCCGAGCGTGATGGTCGCAGCATCATCTAGAATTGCCTAAAGTTGCTATGTGTTTAATATGTGTTTAAGGCGCACGCAGAAACCGGAGCCGCTTAGCAACTCCGGTTGTGGACGTCTTGTTCGGTTGGAAGTCGGGCGTAAGATGCAGCGCCCAACGTCGTACGGATTCCGCTCGATTTCAGGTTATCGAGCAAAAGATCCGAGAACCGTTTGCGGCGCTCCGTCCGCACTTTTTTCTTACCCGCTCCGCTCGGATTGATTCACGAATCGACCGGAATCGGTCTTGGTCTAGAGATCGGTGGGGGAGCGCGTGGCTACGCTTCCTGGTAACTGACGTAGACCTTACCGTCTTCGACTTCGGTCTGATACATCCGGATCTTCTTGACGGCGGGCAGCGTCGGCTTGCCGGTTTCGAGATCGAACTTCGCGCCGTGCCGGTCGCACTTGACCTTGCCGTCAAGCAACTCGCCGTCGTGCAGGATGCCGTTGTCGTGGGTGCAGCGGTCTTCGATGGCGTAAAACTTGTCGTTCTGGTGGATGAGCAAGACCGGATGACCGCCGACCTCTACTGGGTGCATGCTGTCTTCGGGAAAGTCGCTGACGGGGCCCGCCTCGACGCGCCCGCTCGTCACTGCCATCAGAGCTTCTCCGCGACGCCCGGAACGCCGAGTTTGGCCTGGACGATCCGTTCGACGTACTTGGCGACCTTGGGCAGTGTGACGCGGCTCGTGACCTCGTTTAGAAAGCCGGTCACTAAGACGTGTTCGGCGACTTCGGGCCGCAGGCCGCGGCTCATGAGGTAGAAGCGCTGGTCTTCAGGGACTGGGCTTGTGGTCGAGCCGTGCGAGCAGCGGACGTCGTTCGCGCCGATCTCTAACTGCGGGATCGATACGGCGTCGGAGCTTTCGTCGAGCAGCAGATTGCGGTTGGTCTGATAGGCGTCGGTCTTCTGAGCGTCTTCGTCGACCTTGATCATCCCCGAATAGACGGCGGTCGAGGTGTCGCGCAGTGCGCCTTTAAAGAGCAGGTCGCTAAACGCGTGGTCGGCGGCGTGGTGCTGCAGGGTGTACTGGTTGTAGTGCTGACCCTTGTCGGCGAAGTAGAGGCCGAGCATCTCCGATTCGGCGCCGGGACCTTCGAGGACGCACTCGACTTCGGCTCGAGCCGCATCCCCCCCCAAACTCACTGTCAGCGATTCGAGGCGGCTGTTACGCGCGAGCTTGGCCCGAATCTTGTTGAGGTGCGCGACACTGCGGCTCCAGTTTTGCAGGCTGACGTAGCGCAGCTTCGCCCCGTCGGCGAGGACAATTTCGGTCGAGCCATCGGTAAAGAGCCGCTCGCCGAACTCTTCGCTGGTGTACTCGTCGATAAAGGTCGCTTTGGCGTTCGCCTCTAGTATAATAAGGGTGCGCGGCGTCGCGATACCGCCACTGTCGGCGCTGTGAAACGCCCCGAGCGGCAGGCTGACCTCGACGTTTTTAGGCACGAACAAGAAGGTACCGTTCTGCCAGAACGCCGCGTTAAGCGCCTGGTACTTGCCCTGCTGAGCGCTAACAGCGCTGTAGAGGTGCTTTTTAACGAGCTCTTCGTGCTCTTTAAGGGCGCTCTGGAGGTCCGTAAAGATAACGCCCGACTCGGTGATCTTGCTGTCACGGTAGACGACCTGGTTACCTTTGTGGACGAGCACCCCTTCGGCGTCGGAGTCGGTGATCCGCATCTGGATACGTTCGGATACGCTCGTGTCTTTAGGGGCGGAGACGGGCTCGAGCCCCTCCATCTCGAAGCGCTTGAGCTGCGTGTAGCGCCACGTCTCGTCGCGGTTGGTCGGAAAGGGGGTGCTATCGAAGGTGCGCAGCGCGGCGCGACGCTCTTCGGCGAGCCAGTCCGGTTCGTTGTTGTGCTTGACGAGCGCCTCGACGACGTCGGCATTGAGGGTATCGTTCGCGGTAAGTTCTGCCATAACAAAAATAGGCTGTAGGCACAAAGCAGGGCCGGAAGCGTGTCGCCCCCGACCCCGCACGCTAGCGTGCCGTCTTAGCCAACACTCCCTTCCATCTCGAGTTCGATCAGGCGGTTAAGCTCGACCGCGTACTCGAGCGGCAACTCTTTGGCGACCGGCTCTAAGAAGCCGCGCACGATCAGCGCCGCCGCCTCGGCCTCTTCGAGACCGCGCGACTGCAGGTAGAAGATCTGCTCGTCGTTAAGCTTGCTGACCGACGCCTCGTGACCGACATGGGCGGTCTTTTCGTTGATCTGGATGTAGGGGTAGGTGTCGGTCTTGGCGGTGTCGTCGAGCAGGAGCGCGTCACACTCGACATTCGAGCGAGCGTTACGGGCACCCTCGTGGATGTCGACCAGACCCCGATAGCTGCTCCGCCCGGTCCCTTTTGAGATCGACTTGGACACGACGCTGCTGCTCGTGTTCGGCGCGGCGTGGATCACTTTCGCGCCCGCGTCCTGGTGCTGCCCGTCACCCGCGAAGGCGATCGAGAGCACTTCGCCGCGAGCACCCTCGCCCACGAGGTAGCACGACGGGTACTTCATGGTCACCTTCGAGCCGAGGTTGCCGTCGAGCCAGCCCATCGAGGCGTTACGCTCGACCACGGCGCGCTGCGTGACCAGGTTGTAGACGTTGGTCGACCAGTTCTGGATGGTCGAGTAGCGCACCTGCGAGTTTTCCTGACAGATGATCTCGATGACACCGGAGTGAAACGAGTCGCTGTTGTAGGTCGGTGCGGTGCAGCCCTCGATGTAGTGAAACTTCGAGCCCGGCGCGCCGATAATCAGGGTGCGCTCGAACTGGCCCATGCTCTGGGCGTTGATCAGAAAGTACGCCTGGAGCGGGACGTCGACCTCGACGCCTTCGGGCACGTACACAAACGAGCCGCCCGACCAGACCGCGCTGTTGACCGCTGCAAAGTAGTTGTCCTCGGGCGGGATGACCGTCGCGAAGTACTCTTTAAACAGTTCGGGGTGCTCCTGCAGACCGGTGTCGGAGTCTAGAAAGATGACGCCCTTCTTCTCCCACTCGGCTTTGAGCGAGTGATACACCATCTCCGACTCGTACTGCGCGCCGACGCCCGCGAGCGCCTTCTGCTCGGCTTCGGGGATGCCTAAGCGGCGGTAGGTCTCGCGGACCTCTTCGGGCACGTCGTCCCAACTGTTGGTACCCTTGCGGTCTTGCGGGCGGATGTAGAAGTAGATGTCGTCGAAGTCTAGCGCGCTAAGGTCGGGACCCCACTTCGGACGGCCCTTCTTCTCGGCGATTTCGAGCGCCCGGAGCCGAAACTTGAGCATCCACTCGGGTTCGTTTTTGTAGTAGCTGAGCTTTTCGATAACCCGCTTGTCGAGCCCCTTTTCGGACTTGTAAGCGTAGTTTTCGGGCATCTGAAAGTCGTACTGTTTGGTGTGCTGCATGTTCTGGAGGTTAGCGTCAGACATGTGGTTCCTTCCTACGGTCTAGCCGTATCGGAGACGCGAGTACTGCAGGGCGGGTCGCACAGATTTAGGCGGCGATCTCTTCTTTGATCCAGTCGTAGCCTTTCTGGTCGAGCTCCATAGCGAGCTCTTTGGGGCCGGACTTGATGATGCGGCCCGCAGACATGACGTGAACCCGGTCAGGGACGATGTAGTTAAGGAGGCGCTGGTAGTGGGTGATGACGAGTGCGCCGAAGTTTTCGCCCCGCGCGGCGTTAACGCCCTGCGACACGACCTTGAGTGCGTCGACGTCTAAGCCGGAGTCGGTTTCGTCGAGCAGCGCGTAGTGGGGCTCGAGCACCAGCAGCTGCAACACTTCGCTCCGCTTCTTCTCGCCGCCCGAAAAGCCTTCGTTAAGGTAGCGCTCGATGATGTTTTCGTCCCAGTTAAGCTCTTTGACCGCGCGCTGGATCTTCTGGTAGAACTCCATCACGCCGATTTCGTCGTCTTCGCCGCGCCGCGCGTTGACTGCGAGCCGCAAAAAGTTCGCGATAGACACGCCCGGAACCTCGACCGGGTACTGAAACGCGAGGTAAAGACCGGCCCGAGCCCGCTCGTCGGGTTCCATCTCCATAACGTTTTCGCCGTCGACGAGCACTTCGCCGTCGGTCACTTCGTAGGTCGGGTCGCCCGCGATCACTTTGGCGAGGGTCGATTTGCCCGAACCGTTCGGGCCCATCAGCGCGTGCACTTCGCCCTTAGGAAGGACGAGGTCGACGCCTTTTAGGATCGGTTCGCCGTTGACGTTAGCGTGCAGGTTACGGATTTCGAGTTGATTTTCGCTCATAAGGGCACCTCTGTTGTGTGGGGATGTGTTGCGGATAGGGCGCGTGCGGGGCGATGGACGCCGCCACGACGCCGATGTTGCGGAGTCGTCGTTACACCTGTTGCCAAATCTTTTGCCGAACACCCATTACGCCTGTTATCAAACACTCGCCGCGAGCGGTTCGTTACCAGATACCGCTACGCTTGAAAGGTTTCGGCGGGGATGCGGAGTAATTAGGACTCATTCCGAGTTTGAGTATACACGTTCGCGCGGCCAATGTCCAGTAATCTGGTCGGCTTTTTTCGCTCTTCTGATGTCTCTTTTTAATGTAGCGGCGCGCCGACCGGAAGACAGCGGGGTAGACCCTAAACGCGAGCCTCTAGACATAAACGCCCCGAACAGCGGTAACGACAAAAGCGGTCGCGACGGGTGGTCGGGTGCTAGGGCGCTGTAGGGTGCGGCCCGAAAGCTACTTCTTCTTACGACCGAAGATCCGCTCGAGCATCGACGGTTTTTCGTCGGGCTTGGGTTGCGGTTTTGGGTCTGGTGCGGGGTTCTGATCGCGGCGAGCGGACGGGGCGCCGCGGCGGCTGGCCCGACCGATCTGAGGTGCTGCTGACGGGGCGGGGGTGGGCTCGAGCCCCGCCGCTTTTCTAAACTCGGCGCTAAACTGCGCGACGCTGTCGTAGCGCTTGGCACTGTCGCGCGCCATAGCCTGCGAGATGACCTTAGTAAGCGGCTGCGGCACCTCGGGGCGGTGGTGCGAGAGGCGCTTGGGCAACCCCGACAGATGCGCGATCATGACCTCTTCCTGAGTATTGCCGACGAAGGGCCGCTGGCCCGCTATCACCTCGTAGCTAAGCACGCCGAGACTGTAGATGTCGCTCTGCACCGTCGCGGCTTCGCTCTGAAACACCTCCGGCGCCATATAGAACGCGGTCCCGACGCGCAGATCGGCGCCCGACTTGTCGCTTAAAAAGATGCCGGTACCGAAATCGCCGAGCTTGGCCTCGCCCTGCTTGGTAAGGAAGACGTTGGCTGGTTTGACGTCGCGGTGCAGCACCTGCCGCTGGTGGCAGAAGCTAAGCCCGGCGGCAACCTGGAGGATGTAGTGGTAGGCGCGCTCTAGCGCCATCTGGCCTTTGTCGAGCAGCTTCTGGTCGAGGGTGCCGCCGTCGCAGTACTCGAGGGTTAGAAACGCCGTGTCGCCGGTCGGCTGCCCCTCGTAGGCGCGGATGACGTTGGGGTGCTCGAGCTTTAGTGTGAGCTGCACTTCGTTTTCGAACAGTCGCCGCAACTCGCTGGTCAGTTCGGGTTTGGGAAGCTTGAGGGCGACGACGCCGAAGCGCTTGTGCTCGGTCAGAAAGACGTGCGACGTCTGTCCGGTGCCGAGCGCGCGTAGCGTCTGGTAACCAGGCGGAAAGCGGCGAGATGACATAGGTGAAGGGGTGGCCGAGCCTAGAGCTCGAGCTGCTCGCCGGGCTCGAGCACCCTGCACTGGCTGCTGGTCTGACTTTCGACCGACGCCTTGAACGCGTGTGGATCCTGCTTGATCACGTCGAAGGTATTGTAGTGGACCGGCACGACCTGTTTGGGGTTTAGAAAGGTGACCGCTTCGAGCGCGTTGTCCGGCCCCATCGTAAAGTTGTCGCCGATCGGCAGCATCGCGAGGTCTAACCCTTTGCGCCCGATCAGCTGCATGTCGCTAAAGAGCGCCGTGTCGCCCGCATGATAGACCCGCTTCCCTTCGGCTTCGAGAATAACGCCCATCGGCATACCGCCGTAGCTGCCGTCGGGCAGCGAGTTCGAGTGCCACGCCGGGGTAAAGGTGAGCCTGCCGAACGGAAAGGTGTAGCTGCCGCCGGGGTTCATCGGGTGCGCCTTGATGTCTTTGGCGCCGACGTAGTTGGCGATCTCGAAGCTCGCGATAACGGTCGCGCCGCTCCGCTTGGCGATGCTCTCGGTGTCGCCGTAGTGGTCGCCGTGGCCGTGGGTCAAGATGATGTACGACGGCGAAAAGTCGTCGGCGCTGTCTACGGCGAGCTCGTTGCCGCTCAGAAAGGGGTCGATGAGCAGTTCGTGGTCGCCGGTACGGACGTAAAAACCGGACTGACCGAGAAACTTTAGAATCACGGCGGTGCCTCCTTTGACGATCGGGCGTGTCGTTCGGCGCGGTGCTGGCTGCGGTGTAGCGGCAGTATTACGACCGATATCTATCCGTCGCGTGACTATCTGTCGCGTGACTTCACATTCTGCGACATCCTGCTGTGC
Organism: Trueperaceae bacterium; assembly: GCA_034521635.1. GTDB lineage: Bacteria > Deinococcota > Deinococci > Deinococcales > Trueperaceae > JAXHMC01. Next base: position 43,914 of record JAXHMC010000031.1, read on the forward strand.
GACGTCTTGCGTCTCGTGCGACATCTGTCGCGGTGTCGGCCCGGCGTCGGGCCGTGCGCTGCGTTTTGGTGCGCCGATATAGCTCATGTCGGTTCACCCTATCGCTACCTTATCGGTGCGGGATGTCGGTTCGCTACGCTGCTTCGGTCGCTACGCAGCATCAGCCCACTCACAAATATGACTAAGCTTAGCACGCTATGGGCGATAAAACGTGGCTTAATTCATGGATAGCGTCGGGCACCACGCCGTCCTGACCTAATACACGCGCCCTCAGCACGCGAAACCGCGTCTCGCCGCGCCGTGCGAGTCTGACTATGAGGTTATGTATTTGCGAACCGCGAGCCTTACGAATAGACTCGCTAGACATGATCGTTTCTGTTGTGAGCCTAAAGGGTGGGGTCGGCAAAACCACCACGGCGCTGCACCTCGCCGCCTACGTCGCCGCGAAGGGTGACCGGGTGGTGCTTGTCGACGCCGATCCGGAGGGGAGCGCACTAAGCTGGCAGCGGCTCGCGAGGGCGGCCCAGGGTCCGCTTCCGTTCGAAGTTGTGCGGGGCGAGCGCGCTAGTCTGGCGCGTACGATCCGGGCGGCAGCGCAGGGCGCGACGGTGATCTTAGACACACCGCCCAACGACCGCGAGATCCTGCGCACGGCGGCCTACGTGTCCGATCACGTGCTGGTGCCGCTCAAACCGACCGGGCTAGACGTCGACCGGCTGATGCCGACACTCGAACTGCTCGCAGACACGGCGGCGTCGCGGGGCGATCTCGACGTGGCGCTGCTCTTTACGCACTGGGACGCCCGCGAGGTGCTTAGCCAGGAGAGCACACGCGCCCTAGAGACGTACCCGATGCTCGAAACGCGGGTGCGCGACCTCGCCCGCTACAAGCAGGCCTTCGGAACACGGCCCCGCTACCTTATCGAATACGCAAAGGTCTGGAAGGAGCTACTCGCCGATGCCTAAACGCCCGAACATAAGCGACGTCATGAAAAAGGGGAGCCCCGACGCCGAAAAAGAGGCCGAACCGCGCGACCCCGGACGCCCCGTCGACGCTGCGAGTCAGCGCCAGAAGCTGCTACGCGGCGACGCCCGACCGCTTAAGATCGTGCTGCCGCTAGACGTATACAGACGCCTCGCCTATAAAAAGATCGACACCGGGCGCGACATGTCCAGATGATGGCGAGCGAAGCGATTCAGGAAGAGCTAAGACCACATAGTAATACCATCCCAATTTGCTTAGGTCACTATGTGCGCCAGTACCATTAATAAGAATCGTAGGGTGCGCCATGCGCACCGCACTGCCACTAGCACCCTTATTCGCCACAACAAGTGCGCCGTAGAATGCTTTCTATCCGGCAGGATCAACGTGACATACAGAAATCAGCTTAGTATAAGGTTTCACTAGCGGTCTGCTGAGATGTTGTCACCGTACCGTTTCGAAGCAACAGTTTCGAAGCGACAGAATGATGCAAAACATTATAGAGCGGCGCGCCCCGAAGGTTCGGGGCGCGCCGCTCCGCAGTGAGCGTCGTCTGTTACGGCAACCTCTACGGCAAGCCTTACGACAAACCGAGAAGCTGTTCGAGCTGTCTGGGGCTCGGCACCCGACCGGTCGCGACGACCTTTTCGTCGACGACGAGTGCCGGGGTGCTGCTTACACCGTAGGCGAGAATGTCGGGGTACTCGGTGACTTTGGTGATGGTCGCTTGGGTGTCGGGAAAGCGCTCGAGCACCTTCTGCACACTGGCTTCGAGGCTTTTGCAGTTACTACAACCAGACCCTAAAACTTTAATCTCCATGATGATCCTTTCGGGCTGCTAGAGCAGCGCGTTAAACATAAACCCTACCGTCAGAATGCCTGCGGCAACGACGGCGACGAAAATCGCGATGAGTCTTACGGCGAGCACGCGCCGCAGCAAGATGAGTTCGGGCAGCGACAGGGCGACGACCGCCATCATAAAGCTGAGCAGCGTGCCGAGTGCGACGCCCTTGTCGTGAAGAGCTTCGATGAGGGGCAAGATACCGGCGGCGTTGCTGTAGAGCGGGATGCCTAAGAGCACCGCTGCGGGTACGGCGAAGAGCTGGTCGGCACCTGCGTAGCGTGCGAGCAGGTCGGCAGGCACCCAGCCGTGTACGGCGGCGCCGATACCGATACCGACGAGCAGGTACGGCAGTATTTTGACGACGATGTCGCGCACTTCCTGCACGCCCATCTCGAAGCGGTCGACCCAGCGCATCGCGGTGCCGGCGGGCGCACTGCCGACCTTGGTTTCGTAGACGAACGACTCGACGTAGTGCTCGAGCCCTAACTTGCCGAGAACCCAGCCGGCGACAATCGCGATGCTCAGCCCGGTCACGATGTAGAGCAGCGTGATCTTCCAGCCGAACAGCCCGAGCAGCAGAATGATGGCGATCTCGTTAATAAGCGGGCTCGCGATCAGAAAGCTGAGCGTTACGCCGAGCGGCACACCCGCCGCCACAAATCCGATAAAGACCGGCACCGAGCTGCACGAACAGAAGGGCGTCACCGCGCCGAGCCCGGCGGCAAACACCGAGCCGACACTCTGCCGCTTGCCGCCGAGCAGCGCCCGGGTCCGCTCGACGCTAAAAAAGCTGCGCAGCACCGCGATGACAAAGATCATACCGACCAGGAGCAGCAGGATCTTGGCGGTGTCGTAGAAGAAGAAGTGGACCGCGCTCCCCCAGCGGCTTTCGGCGGACATCCCGACGAGGTCGTAGATGAGCCAGTCCCAGAAGGGGACGAGGGTCGTGTAGAGCGCGGTCCAGACCAGCGCTGCCGCGACGACGGCACCCCAGGGGCCTAGCGGGTGGTCGATGACGGTCCGCCAACGCTGTTGCCACGGGTTCTGGACGTGTTGGGTGCTCATAGGGTCGCCTCCACAGGGCGTGCGCACGAGGTGTCGGGTGCGTCGGTGGTCGTCGCGTCGGTGGTTGGGGGTTCGCAGTCGGCGAGGGCGGCTTGTAAGACGCGCAGAGCGCCTGGTTCGAGGCTGTAGTCTATCCAGCGTCCGCGCCGCTGGTCGTGCACCAGGCCGGCTTCGCGCAAGACCCGCAGGTGATGTGACAGCAGGTTAGCAGGCAGATCGAGCGCGGTTTGCAGTTCGCACACACAGTGCGTACCCGCCGTAAGGTGGCCGATAATGGCCGCTCGGGTCGGGTCGCCGAGCGCCTTAAACGCCGCGACGAGCGCGGTTAGCGGGGGGGCGTTTCCCTCGACTGTAGCCGAGTCGGTCGAATCAAAATCTGTTGAATCAATCATGATTGAAATAATAGCACGCGCCGGAACTTTCTGTAGGGATGTTTGTCCTGGTTAGGTCTACAGCTAGGCCGGGTCACGCGCGATGATATGGGAGGGTGTAGGGGCGTCGCGAGAACATTTGCCTGTCATTTCGACCGACGTCCCGCGGACGTCACGCGGCGGCGCGAGACAAATATCTCCCTACGCTCGCTCGCGTGTTCCTCGCTGGTGCGCTCGGCGTGTGCGCTTACCTACGTCGTGGGGTACGGATCGAACCTATCCCCGTCCGCCTATCAGTCGACCAGATGACCGAGCTTTTCGACCTTGGTGTTGAGATAACGCTCGTTGTAGGGGTTCTGGCCGGTGTGCAGCGGCACCCGCTCGGCGAGCTCGATGCCGTAACCTTCGAGCGCCTTGACCTTGCGCGGGTTGTTGGTCAGCAGCCGCAGCTTCTGCACGCCTAGGTCGTGGAGGATCTGCGCGCCGATGCCGTAGTCGCGCAGGTCGGGGGCGAAGCCGAGCTGTTCGTTGGCCTCGACGGTGTCGGCGCCTTCGTCCTGGAGGGCGTAGGCTTTAAGCTTGTTGAGAAGCCCGATCCCGCGCCCTTCCTGGCGCAGATAGACGAGCACGCCCCGGCCCGCGTCGGCGATCATCTTGAGGGCTGCGTCGCGTTGCGAGCCGCAGTCGCAGCGAAGGCTGTGCAGCGCGTCGCCGGTTAGGCACTCGGAGTGCATCCGGACCAGTACCGGTTCGCCGCCCGCGACGTCGCCGAGCGAGAGGGCGACGTGTTCGTTGCCGCTAAGGTCGTCGCGGTAGCCGTGAATCGTAAATTCGGCCCACGGAGTCGGCAGCCGCGCCGAGGTGACGTGGCGGATAAAGCCGTCGCCGCGCAGTCGGTACGAAATCAGATCGGCGATGGTGCCGACCTTGAGGCCGTGCTGTTCGGCGAAGTCGAGAATGGCCGGGAGCCGCATCATGGTGCCGTCGTCGTGGATCAGTTCGCTGATCGCGCCAGCGGGCTCGAGCCCCGCAAGTTTGCAAAGGTCGACCGCCGCTTCGGTATGACCGGCGCGGCGCAGCACCCCGCCGTCGCGGGCCCGGAGCGGAAACACGTGGCCGGGTCGGGCGAGGTCGTCGGCGCTCACGCCGGGTCGGGTGACGGTGCGGATGGTGTGGGCGCGGTCTTTGGCGGAGATACCGGTCTCGACGCCCTCTTTGGCCTCGATCGAGACGGTGTAGGCGGTCTTGCGCCGAGCGGTGTTGTGTTGCACCATCGGCGGCAGTTCGAGGTGGTCGGCGAGCGCGTTGTCGAGTGCGAGGCAGATCACGCCGCCGGTGTAGCGGATCATAAACGCGAGGTGTTCGGCGCTAGCGTGTTCGGCGGCGATGATGATGTCGCCCTCGTTTTCGCGGTCTTCGTCGTCGACGATCACGACCGGTTTGCCGGCGCGGATGTCGGCGAGGATCGCCTCGATGCTCGCGAGGCCGGTCGGGCGTTCGCCCGGGGTCGTGTCGGGGTCGGAGGCGTTAGGAGACTTAGGAGACATGGTCGGTCGCTTTCTGTTCGAGAGGGGCCGGGGAGAGGCCCTGTTGGCGGACGAGGTAGAGGCGTTCGAGATATTTCGCGACGACGTCGGCTTCGAGGTTGACGGAGGAGCCGGGCTCGAGCCCCCCCAACGTCGTCACCGCGAGCGTGTGCGGGATGATCCAGAGGGTAAACACGTTCGCCGCGAGCGTGTCGTCCGAGCCGCCCGGCCCGCCGACATCGACCACCGTCAGGCTGACCCCGTCGACGGTAATGCTCCCCTTCGGAATCAGGTAGCCGCTAAAGCGTTCGGGAGCCTTTACGGTCAGCACGTACGCGCCCGGCTGCGCCTCTTTGGCGAGCACCTCGCCGACCCCTTCGACGTGACCGCTGACGATATGCCCGCCGAACCGGCTGTCGGCCCGCATCGCCCGCTCTAAATTGACCGAACTACCTTCGCTCCAGCGCGGCGCGGTCTTGGCGACCGTCTCTTTAGAAAGTTCGACACTAAACGACACGTCGTCGTAAGCGACCACGGTCAGGCAGCAGCCGCTTAGCGACACCGAATCGCCTAACGACAGGTCGCTCGGCACCGTCTCGGCCCGCACCGTCACGCGCAGGTCGCCGCCGGTGTCCTGCACCTCGCGAATCGTGCCGACCTCTTCGACAATTCCGGTAAACATCAGCGCACCTCCCTGGTCTGGGCTTCGGTCTGGGTTTCAGTCTCGATTCCGGCCTGTTCGGGCACGTCGCTAGGTCGGTAGACCACCGTTCCACTTATTAGAAAGTCGTTTTCTAGCTGCTGCGTTGTGATGCCGTCGAGCGTGATCGCCTCGTCCATCCGGCTCACACCTAACCCGGCGAGCGGGCTCGCGCCGCCGCCGCCGACGAGCTTCGGCCCGATAAAGACCGCGACCTTATCGACGGCTCGAGCCTCGAAAAACGACCAGGCGAGCGTCCCGCCCCCTTCGAGCAACAGGCTCGTGATGCCCCGTTCGTAGAGCTCCTGGAGGGCGACGCTTACGTCGGTACGGCCCCGGACTTCGGAGACGCGCACGACGTCGGCCCCGCGCGCTTGGAGCGCGTCGACCCGCGACGAAGGCGCCTTGTCGGTCACGAAGATGACGACGCTAGGCTCGGCCCCTCGTGGATCGGGTTCGAACAGCGTCGCGTCGGCGGGTGTCCGGGCGACCGAATCGAAAACGATCTTGGTCGGGGTGTGGCCGTCGTCGAGGCGGCAGGTCAGTTTCGGGTCGTCGCGCAGCACGGTGTTGACGCCTACTGCGATCGCGTCGAGGTCGTTCCGCCACTGCTGTACCAGATCGCGCGACGCCGCGCCGGTAATCCAGCGAGACTGCCCGTCGCGCGTGGCGATCTTGCCGTCTAGCGTCATCGCGGTCTTGTAGAGGACGAAGGGGCGTTTTTTGGTCTGGACGGTGCGAAACACCTCGTTCTGGGTCTCGGCCTCGTCCTGCATCACCCCGACGATAACCTCGATACCGGCGTCCTGGAGCCGCGCGATACCCTGGCCGTCGACCTTAGGGTTGGGGTCGGTCGCGGCGATAACGACCCGCCGCACACCCGCGTCGACCAGCGCGTCGGTACAGGGCGGGGTGCGTCCGTGGTGGTTGCAGGGCTCGAGGGTCACGTAGACCGTCGCGCCGTTCGCGTCACCCGCGTCTCGTAAGGCGTTGACCTCGGCGTGCGCTTCGCCCGCTTTGGCGTGGTAACCTTCGCCGATAACGTCGCCATCGCGCACGATCACGCAGCCGACCATCGGGTTAGGCGCGGTGCTGCCGCGACCCTGTTCGGCGAGATCGAGGGCCTGGGCCATAAACTTTTCGTGCTCGAGCACCGGTTCGCTACCGCCCGCGCTCACAGCACGCCTCTTGTGGACTGGTGTAGATACTCTAAAAATTGCGATACGTTCATAAAGCTAGCTAGCGACACCGGGTCGCTTAGCCGCTCACCTCCTTCTCACATCCGGACTGTTACCGTCGGTCTCGGAGTTTCACCGAGTCGGGCCTACGTGCGAGTGTTGGCGTCACGTAAGCTTCGCGGACTGTACCGCCGGTCGGGAGTTTCACCCTGCCCCGAAGGAATGTCGGTTTAAGACGAGCTTTTCTCGTCGTTCTCTAGTATACGCCCGCTGTTCGGCAGGTCTGTAGGATGACGAGCGTCTCGTCGCGGACGCGGACGTAGGACAGATATGGGACAGACGTACAGATGACATACAGATGCAGAGCGGTGTGCAGCGGGGTGCAGTCTCGGCGCTACAGACCGCGTACCCTGTTAAAAACAGTGAGCAAAAGCGCGTCGGACGCGGCTCCGGCTCGCGAAAACGCACGAAAATCGCACTATGTAGATGTAATCCGTACGAACAGAGCCGCGCTAGGCCGATCTAGACCGAAGTGCGTGAGGCAGCTAGACCGAGGGGGGTATCGAGTATCAACACCTTTAAAGCAGTGATTTGTGATCTCGACGGCGTCGTGACCCGTACCGCGCATCTGCACGCGCGGGCGTGGCGGCAGATGTTCGACGACTATTTGGCGCGGCGACGCGAGGAGGGCGAACAGCACGACCCGTTCGATATCGAACACGACTACAAACAGTATGTCGACGGCAAGCCTCGTTACGACGGCGCCCAGGATTTTCTCGCCTCGCGCGGCATCGACCTGCCCTACGGCGACCCGGACGACCCGGCGGGCGAGGAGACGGTCTGCGGGTTAGGCAACCGCAAAAACGAGCTGTTTCGGGCGCTGCTAGAAGACGAGGGGGCCGAGACCTACACCGACGCGGTCGAACAGATCGAGCGGTGGCGCGCCGAAGGGCTTAAGACGGCGCTGATTACGTCGAGCCGTAACGGCAGGTTTATTCTGGACACGGCGGGGCTCGAGCCCCTGTTCGACGTCGTCGTCGACGGAAACGACGCCGCAGAGCTCGGTCTGGCGGGCAAACCCGACCCGGACATCTTTGTCGAGGCGGCGCGTCGTCTGGGGGTCGCACCCGAAGCGGCGGTCGTCCTCGAAGACGCTCGGGCGGGGGTCAGAGCCGGACAGACCGGCGGGTTCGGGCTGGTGGTCGGGGTCGTACGCGGCGGCGGCGGCGTAGAGCTACGCGAGCACGGCGCGGATCTGGTGCTTAGCGATCTGCGCGGGCTCGAGCTCTCCGAACCGCACGCCTCGGCACCCCCGGATGGGCTCGAGCACGCAGACGATCTGCTAGAGCGCCTGACCCAGGGTCGGCTCGCGCTCTTTGTCGACTACGACGGCACCCTAACCCCTATCGTCGACCGCCCCGAAGACGCGGTTCTCTCGGAGCGTATGCGCGCGCGGCTCGCACGACTCGCCGACCGGACGACCCTCGCGGTGGTGAGCGGGCGCGACCTCGCCGACGTACGGGACAAGGTCGGTCTAGACGACCTCTACTACGCGGGCAGCCACGGTTTCGACATCGTCGGTCCCGACGACACACGGATGCAGCACGAGGAGGCTCGAGCCAGCCTCCCCGACCTCGACGAGGCCGAACAGCAGCTTAACGACCGGCTGGCCGATATTGCGGGCGCGAGCGTCGAGCGAAAGCGCTTCGCTATCGCGGTGCACTACCGCCGCGCCGCCGCAGAAGACGCCCGGCAGATCGAGGCGGCGGTCGACGAGGTGGTGCGCGACCGGGAGCGGCTCCGCAAAAAGGGCGGCAAAAAGATCTTCGAGCTTCAGCCCGACGTCGACTGGAACAAGGGGCGGGCGGTGCGCTGGCTACTCGAACGGCTCGAGCTAAACCGCGCCGACGTGGTGCCGGTCTATATCGGCGACGACGTCACCGACGAAGACGCCTTCGCGGCGCTCAAGGGGGACGGTATCGGGATCCGGGTCGGCTCGCCCGACGCGCCGACGAGTGCCGACTATCTGTTCGAGGATCCGGACGCGCTAGAACAGTTTTTCGGGCGGCTGCTTGGCCGCCTAGACGCGCGGCAGGGCGCCGACGACCGCGACATGCGGCCCTGGCAACTCGTCTATACACGCTGGAACCCGGATCAGCAGGCGCTGCGCGAGGCGCTCTGCGCGCTCGGCAACGGCCATATCGTCACGCGGGGGGCGTTCGAAGAGTCCGCTGCGGACGGTACGCACTACCCGGGCACTTACGTCGCCGGCGGCTACAACCGGCTCGAGTCCGAGGTGTCGGGGCGGGTGATCGAAAACGAAGACCTGGTCAACTGGCCGAACTGGCTACCGCTCACCTTTCGGGCCGAGGGAGGCGACTGGTTCGATCTCGACACGGTCGACCTGCTCGACTTCGACTACCGCCTCGACCTGCGGCGCGGTCTGCTGGTCCGTCGTCTCCGCTTTCGCGACCGGCAACAGCGCGAATTCTCGTTAGAGAGTCGGCGCCTCGTGCATATGACGCAGCCCCATATCGCCGCGATCGAGTGGAGGCTCGAGCCCCTCAACTGGTCCGGCACGATCGAGATCCGCTCCGGCCTAGACGGCTCGGTCGTCAACGACAACGTCGAGCGCTACCGGGGTCTCAGCAACAAACATCTAGAGGTGCTCGGCCAGGGCTGGGAGGCGGACGACGGCATGTACCTGACGGTCCGCACCACGCAGTCGCAGGTCCGTATGAGCCAGGCCGCCCGCACCCGCGTCTTCGAAGAGGGCGTACCCTCGCCGACCCGGCGCGAGTACGAAACGCTAGACGAGGGGATCGCGCAGCGTCTGTTTGTGCCCTGCCACGAACGGAAAGCGCTTCGCGTCGAAAAGGTCGTCTCGGTCCGGACCGGCTACGACAGGGCGATTAGCGAGCCGGAAACCGACGCCCGCAAAGACCTGCGGCGGATCGGCACCTTCGCGGAGCTTCTGCGTAGCCACCAGACCCAGTGGTGCCACCTGTGGAGCGTTTCGGACATCGTGCTCCCCGAGCGTAGCGAAAAGACCCAGCACATCCTGCGGCTCCACATCTTTCATCTGTTGCAGACCGTCTCTACGAACACCATCGACCGCGACGTAGGGGTGCCGGCGCGGGGCTGGCACGGTGAGGCGTACCGTGGCCACATTTTCTGGGACGAGCTGTTTATCTTTCCGATCGTGCTACTACGCATCCCGGAACTCGCCCGCGCGCTGCTGATGTACCGCTACCGTCGCCTAGACGAAGCGCGCTACATGGCTCGAGACGAAGGGTACGAGGGGGCGATGTACCCGTGGCAGAGCGGCTCCGACGGTCGCGAGGAGAGCCAGGTGTTACACCTCAACCCGCAGTCCGGGCGCTGGCTGCCCGACACCACGCACCTGCAGCGCCACGTCAACGCGGCGGTCGCCTACAACGTCTGGCAGTACTACCAGGTGACCGGCGACAGGCAGTTTCTGTCCTACTACGGCGCCGAAATGATCCTCGAAATCGCCCGCTTCTGGGCTAGCATCGCGACCTACGACGCCGAGCGCGACCGCTACGTGATTCGCGGTATCGTCGGGCCCGACGAGTTTCACACCGACGACCCGAACAGCGACGAGCCCGGTCTCGACAACAACGCCTACACCAACGTGATGGCGGCCTGGGTGCTGCGCTGCGCCTGCGGCGTGTTAGAGCGCCTCGACGAAGAGCGGCGCGAAAAGCTCCGCGAAGAGCTGCAGCTCCGCGACGAGGAGCTCGTCCGGTGGGACGACGTCAGCCGCAAGCTGTTCGTTCCGTTTCACGACGACGGCGTCATCAGCCAGTTCGAAGGTTACGAGAAGCTCGCCGAGTTCGACTGGGAGAGCTACCGGCAGAAATACGGCGAGACCCTCCGGCTCGACCGGATCCTAGAAGCCGAAGGGGACGACGTCAACCGTTACAAGGCGAGCAAACAGGCGGATGTGCTGATGCTCTTCTATCTGTTTTCTACAGACGAACTCGCCGACCTGTTCGCGCGTCTGGGCTATCGTTTCGGCGACGAGACGATCGAGCGCACGATCGGCTACTACATGGCGCGGACCGCGCACGGCTCGACGCTGAGCCAGATGGTGCACTCGTGGATTCTGGCGCGGCGCGACCGGGAAAAAGCCTGGCGGTTCTGGCAGCAGGCTCTGCACAGCGACATCGACGATATCCAGGGCGGGACGACGCCGGAAGGGATCCACCTCGGTGCGATGGCCGGAACCGTCGACCTGATCCAGCGGGGCCACACCGGCATGGTGATCGCGGACGACACCCTCTGGTTCGACCCGCTGCTACCCGCCGAACTCACCGACGCCCGGATGCGTCTGCGTTACCGGGGCCACCGGCTATCCGTAGAGATCACGCAGGAGGCGTTTACCGTGTCGTTCGATCGGGGCCGGATGCCGGCGGTCACGATCGGGTTTCGTGGCGAGGTGTTCGAGATGGAACAGGGCGAATCGCGGACGTTCGCGCTCCGCGCCGACAAGACATAGCAAGACACAGATAACAAGACATAGGAAGCTCGGACGCCCGAGAGCCAAGTCGGGGTGTGGTAAACGTTGTAAGCTAGGCAGATGAGCGTGCCAACTGGTTTTTCGGCGGTGACCGGCGTCGTGTCGATAGTCGTTTGTCTGACGCTGTTCGGGGCGTGTGCGCCGGTGACGTCGGGGGGTGGTGGCGGGTATGTGCTGAGCGGCTCGAGCCACTCTCTGCGCCCCATCGTGATCGACAACCTCGTCCACATCTACGTCAACGGCGACGTCGTCAAAACGCGGCGCGGTAACCGCCACCGTCTCACCCCACCCGTCCACCTCTCGCTGCGCCCCGGCGACACCCTGCAACTCCGCGCCCAGAACCGCAACGTCCTCACCTCCTGCGAACTCGGCCCGGTCTACCTCTTCGCACCTAGCCGATTCGCGCCCGACCAACCACCCGACGAACACCCGGTTCTCGTGTCGGGCGGCGTGTCGGGTGTGTTTTGCAACACCGGCACCTTCTACGTCTCCCCCCGCATCACCGTCCCATAGCGCCTTCCACCTATCCTCCCGATCGTGAAGCCATCGTGAAGCCGATAAGACTAAAGTCGGTAGCGCACCCTCTCACGATTCTCTAAGCTGATGCTCGGAGGCTTAGACTATGAACCGATCTCGTGCCTTATCGACCCTAACCATCATCCCCGTCAAGAAACGCTCGACTCCCCTCAAAAACGTCTTCTTAGCGCTCGGTTTCCTGCTCGTGACCGGCCTGCTGTCGGCCTGCAACCTCAACCTCGTCGTCGACCAGGGCTACGTGCTTAGCGGGTCTCTGGACCAAGACACGGGCTTTGTCGTCGACAACATCGTTGACGTCTACCTTAACGGCGTCGTGGTCGAGTCGCGCACCTCGGACGGGCGCGAAGAAGTGTCGCCTATCTACTTCGAGGCTAACCAGGGCGACGAACTCGTGCTCCGGGTGCGCAACCGCGACTTTCTTTCTGACTGCCGTCTAGACCAGGTCTACCTGCGCGACTCGCTAGGCAACAGCATCAGCGTTACGAGCGGGTTTTCGGCGACGCTGTGTGACACCGGTGTGGTCTTTACGAGCCGCTCGTTGACGATTCCGTTCTAGCGTCGTCCGTTTTAGCGTCATCGGCGAGAAGCTGTTGCAACGTCTCGGCGTTGCGGTGCCCGTAGTCGAGAAACGCGTTGTTAAAGATGATGTAGGTGTGCGCCGCTCGGGGCTCGAGCCTCCGGGCGGCGTTCGCGCAAATATTACGAGCGTGACTAAAACGGCGTTATCTTAACTAAAACGGCGTTATCTTAAAAGGTATGACGACAGACCGTGAAACCACGGACGACGAATCAAACGATAAGCGTACTAAGAAGCAACCTCACGCGACCGAAGAAGAACTTCTCAGGCATATCTACGAACTCGTCGGACCTGCACCAGAAGATGAACTGATGAGTGAGGCGCTTATTCGAGAGCGCCGAGCCGAAGCAGCGCGTGAAGAAAACGAGTGAGCATCGTGCGGGATACACCGAGCCTACGAGCACTTGTGTTTTAAGGAGCCTGGAGGCGACATCGTTCATGATGCCTTGGGTGAGAGCTTGATGTCGAACACAAACTGGGCGGAAGCTATTCAGAGACAGGCTCGTATAGGATTCTGTGATGCTATAGTCGCTTTATGAAGGCAATCGAATTTCTGGCTACTGTTCATAACGGCGTGATCGAAATTCCCGAACAGCACCGAGCCGAGCTTCGTCGCCAGGTGCGCGTGATCGTACTCCAAGATGAGCCGAGCGGCGAGCCCGACTTTATAGACGAACTGCTCGACAATCCCTTGCCGGTGTCGGACTTCACACCGCTGTCCCGAGAAGAAATTTACGAGCGTGACTGATTTTGCAACATTGTTTTGTAGACTCGAACGTATGGCTTTACGCCCTCATCGCTAGTCAGGACGCCGACAAGTCGCGCGTCGCGGAAGAATTGATTCGTAACGAAACGCTTATGATCAGCACGCAGATTGTGAACGAGGTCTGCGTCAACCTCATCCGTAAAAGTAGTGTCTCGGAAACCGACTTACGCAAACTCGTCGCATCATTCTATCGACGTTGTACTGTGGTCACGCTTAAAGAAAGTATCTTTCTAAGCGCGTCACATTTGAGAGGCGCTTATCGTTTCTCCTTCTGGGACAGTATTGTTGTTGCGAGTGCGCTGTCTGGTGGGGCAGACGTTCTCTACACCGAAGACATGCAGCATGGTCTCGTTGTCGAAGGACAGCTTAGGCTCTCGAACCCATTTTTGTAACTCGCTGTAGCTACAAAGACCGCGAGGCCGAGTAGATTTTTAGGGTTGTTCCGAAGGCAAGCAAAGCGTCGGGACGATGCGACAGGGCGTGCTACGATTGAATCCCGTGGAAGGTGAACAGTGAATACTAAATATATCTTTATCACGGGTGGGGTGGTTAGCAGCCTCGGCAAGGGCATCGCCACCTCGAGTATCGGCGCGCTGCTGCGCGGGCGGGGCTACCGTGTCACCGCCGTCAAGATCGACCCCTACATCAACATGGACGCCGGCACGATGCGGCCTTACGAACACGGCGAAGTGTTTGTGACCGGCGACGGTGCCGAGACCGACCTCGACATCGGCACCTACGAGCGCTTTTTAGACATCGACCTAAAACGGCACAACAACGTCACCACCGGGCAGATCTACCGGAGCGTGATCGACAAAGAGCGTCAGGGCGAGTATCTGTCGCAGACGGTGCAGGTCATCCCGCACGTGACCGACGAGATTCAGCTGCGGCTTCGTGAGGCGGGCAAAGAGGCGAACGCCGAAATCGTGTTGGTCGAGGTCGGCGGGACGGTCGGCGATATCGAATCGTTACCGTTTTTAGAGGCGATCCGGCAGATGCGCTTCGCTGAAGGGCGCGAAAACACCCTCTATCTGCACGTCACGCTGCTGCCCTACCTCGGCACGAGCGAAGAGTTTAAGACCAAGCCGACCCAGCACTCGGTCGCCACGCTGCGCGGGGTGGGCATCCAGCCTGACGGCATCATCTTGCGGTCGAAAAGCCTAGTGCCGGAGGAGGCGAAGCGCAAAATCGCCCTCTTTACCAACGTCGAGGCGCGTGACGTGTTTAACAGCTACGACGCCGAGCACGTCTACGAAGTGCCGGAGATGCTAGAACAACAGGGCATCGGGCGGCTGATCGAGCGGCGCTTAGAGTTAGACAAGGTCACGCCCGAACTCGGCGGCTGGCAAAACGCCGTCAAAATCTTTAAGCAGCCCGACGTCAGAGTGACGATCGGCGTGGTCGGCAAGTACGTGGCGATGCCCGACGCCTATCTCAGCATGACCGAAGCGCTGACCCACGCGGGGATCGCGAACCGGGCGCGGGTCGATTTGGAGTGGATCGACGCCGAGGCGATCGCCGAGGGTGACGCGGCGCGGCTTCGCGAGATGGACGGCATCCTGGTGCCGGGCGGGTTCGGGGTGCGCGGCATCGAAGGGAAGGTGCGGGCGGCGCGGTTCGCTCGCGAGAACGGCGTCCCGTACTTAGGCATCTGTTTGGGGTTGCAGGTCGCGGTGATCGAGTTCGCGCGGCACGTCGCGGGGTTAGAAGGGGCCAATTCGGCAGAGTTCGACAGCTACGCGCCCCACCCGGTCATCGGGTTGATGCCCGAACAGCTCGAAGTCGAAGGGTTAGGCGGGACGATGCGCCTGGGCGACTGGCCGATGAAGGTGCAGGCGGGAACACGGCTCGAGCACCTCTACGAAGCTCGTCTCAACAACCAGAACATCGTCCTAGAACGGCACCGTCACCGCTTCGAGGTCAACCCGGCCTACGTCGAACGGCTTAAAGACGCGGGGTTGGTCGTGTCCGGCGTGACGCTCGGCATGGCGGGACGCGGCGAGGGCTTGGTCGAGGCTATCGAACTGCCGGACCACCCCTTTTTCGTCGGCTTGCAGTCGCACCCCGAATTTAACTCGCGGGTGATGCGTCCGAGTCCGCCGTTTCGGGGCTTTATCGAGGCGGCCATCGCGCACAGGGCGGCGCGTCCGGCTTCGTCCGCAGCAGATTCGGCAACAGAATCGTTGACAGCAACGGCGGCGGACGACGCCGAGGTCTCTTGATGGTTAGAGAAACGGTCGGGGCCGCGAAGATTCCGCTCGTGGTCGGCTTGGCGGGCGGGACGGGGTCGGGCAAGACCACGGTCGGGGCGGCGATTGTGACGGCGGCGGGCGAGGGCCAAGTGGTGCTTTTGCCGCAAGACGCGTACTACCGGGCGCAGCCGGAGTTGTCGTTTGAAGCGCGGGCGCAGACCAACTACGACGAGCCGAGTGCGTTCGACACCGAGCTGATGGTCGCGCATCTAGACGCGCTGCTGCGCGGTGAAGGGGTGGACCGTCCGGTGTACGACTTCGCGGCGTACGATAGGTCGGCGGAGACGGTACGGCTCGAGCCCCGCCCCGTTATCGTCGTCGAGGGGGTGCTGGTGCTGCACGAACCGCAACTCCGCAAACGGATGGGGCTACGTATCTTCGTCGACGCGCCGCCCGACGAGCGTTTTATCCGCCGTTTAGAACGCGATGTGAGCGAGCGGGGCCGGAGCGCGGAAAGCGTCATCAGACAGTACCGCCGCACCGTCAAACCGATGCACGACCTGTTCGTCGAGCCGACCAAGCAGCACGCCAACCTCATCATCCCCGAAGGGGGCCGTAACAACATCGCGCTAGACGTGCTTAGCACCTACGTCGCGAGCGTCACACAACGGGCCAAGGCGGCGACGAACGGCTAGACTTAAACGGATAGGATGATCAGTACGAGTCGGCGTCGTCGCGATTTTTATCTTTACGAAACGAGCGTGTCAGGGTGGATGTAAAACAGCTTAGGTGGATGTTAGGCGCGGTGGTGTTGCTCAGTCTGCTACCGGCGCTGTGGCTTGCCGGTCAGCGGATACAGGCGGAGGGCTCGAGCCGCACCGTCACGCTACTCATGGACGAGGTCGCACTCGCCGAACAGGCCGACTACTACGGGACGACGAGTTTCGAACTAGCAGAGCAGTACCGGGCGCTCGGGCTTAACGGCGTCGCGCTCTACGAGGAGACGCTCGACAGTCTGGCCGCCGAGGGTGAGATCGCGTTGCTGCAGGGTCGCGAGATGCGGGCGCGGGCGGTGGCGAGTGGCGCGGACATGCCGGACGTTAGTGCCGACAGTCTGCTCTTTATCGGGCTCGGCGAGCGGCCCGTCACGATGATTACGGACAAGTACGGGCTCGAGCCCGCCACCCTTACCCTTAACGTGCAGACCTGGTACGGCTACCCTGGCGACTTCGGCAACCGCCCCGCCGGCCCCAACCGCGCCGACATCGAACGGTGGGCCGAGGCGGGCTACGACATCGCCTACCGTCCGCGTAACTTTCCGGGGCTGCAACAGGTCGGCGCCGACTTTCCGCCCGAAGCGAACTACCTAATCCACGCCGGAGTCGAGGTCGCCGGCCACCCGAACCGGCTAGGTGAGACCGTTGCGGCGTCGCAGCCCTACCTGACCGGTATTATCGAAGGGACGCCGCAAGAGGGGATGCGCGACATTATCGGCGCGGCGCCGACGGTGCGGGTGTTCGGCATCAACCAGGACTGGCTCAACACGCTAGACCCCCGCGAACTGTCAGGCAAATACATCCTCGCCGCGAACGAACGCGCCGCCCAACTCCTCTACGTCCGGCCCTACACCGACGAGACGGTCGGCGACATGCGCGTCAACACCGAGCTGTTTATCGAGGGACTACGCCGCGACCTAGAAGCGAACGGCTTTACCGTCGGCGCGATCGTCCGGCCCGAATACGACGCGACGCTGTGGCTGCGGGCGCTTAGCACGGTCGGGGTTATCGCCGGACTAGCACTTTTGGCGACGCTCTATCCGGGCGGCTGGGGGGTCGTGGTCGCGGCGGCGCTGCTCGCACTAGGCGTCCTCGCTGGGGGCGGGCTTAACTGGGACGCGCTGGCGCTGGTCGCCGCGCTGTCCTTTCCTGTCATCGGCTACGGCCTGTTTCCCGAAAAGCGCTACAGCATCCTCTTAGCGACGTTGACGAGCCTGGTCGGCGCGGTGCTGCTCGTTGCGGTCGGTAGCGACCGAGAGGCGATGCTCGCCGCCGAGCCGTTCGCGGGGGTCGCGGCGACGCTGGTGGTGCCGCCGGCGCTGTTTCTGTTTCAGTACGCGCTCCGTTACCGCCGTCCGGCGGCGTGGCTGGTCGATTTCTGGGACTACCGGATCCGGCTCGGCGACGTGATTCTGGTCATGGTCGGCGTCGCGGCGCTCGGCCTGGTGCTGTTGCGGCGCGGCAACTTTCCGGTCATCGGCGTAAGCGGTGCCGAGTTGGCGGTGCGCGACTGGCTCTCCGAACTGTTCGTCCGGCCCCGCTTTAAAGAGTTGCTCGGCCACCCGCTCGCACTCGTCGCGCTCGGCAGTCCGGGCTGGCAGCCGTGGATCCGCGGGGTGTTGCTGACCGGTGGGGTGGTCGCTCAGGCAACCATCCTGAACAGCTTTAGCCACTACCACACGCCGCTGCTTGTGTCGTTAGAGCGCACCCTGGTCGCGCTCGCGATCGGGGCGGTGATCGGGCTGTTGCTGACGCCGCTGCTACACCTCGCGACCGGGGTCGGCAAACGCTGGCTGGCGAGTTCGGGCGGGTTGCAGCGTGCGGGGTAGTGGCTCGAGCGCACTAAACTCGGCCACACTAAAACAGTGCATCAGAGACGTCGCCTCGAAATTTCGAAATGTCTGTGCGGTTAGCGAGAAACCACATCATCGTATGACCTCGTTCGCGCACCATTTTAGGCCAGACGACTCTAGGCTAGACGACCCGGTAGGTGTCGCAGAGAGTACCGAGATAACGGCGATTCTAGAGATGACGGAGACGAACCGATGACGTGTCGGGCTACTGTTTCTGGGGCTACTGTTTCTGGGGCTGTTATCGTCCGATGAATGTCTTGCTGAGCGGATACTACGGCTACGGCAATTTGGGCGACGAGGCGCTGCTCGCGGGGCTGCTGACGCCGTTGCGGCAGGCCGGTCACGACGTTAGCGTGCTGTCGGGCGACCCGGCAGAGACGATCCGGCTGCACCGCGACACGGTGTTAGAGGGGCGACTAAACGCGACCTCGCGCTACTTCGGGGCACTTCCGGCGCTGCTCCGCTGTGACGCCTTTATTTCTGGGGGCGGCGGGCTGCTCCAGGACAAGACGAGTCGGCGCAGCCTGCACTACTACCTGCTGCTGATCCGGATCGCGAAGCTGCTCCGCAAAAAGGTCGTGGTGTACGGCCAGTCGATCGGGCCGCTCAGCGAGGAGGGGCGGCGACAGGTCGCGCAGGCGTTACGCGGTGTGTCGGTGGCGGTACGAGACGAAACGTCGCGGCAGCTCGTCGCGTCTCTGGGCATAGAAGCCCGACGCGTCGCGGACCCGGCGCTGTTGCTCGAGCCCCCCCTCACCCCCGCCCCCGCCGACGCCCCGATCCTCTTTATCCCGCGCGGCGGCTACCCCGACATCACCGCGACGCTCGTCGACCTTGCCGACGCCCTGCACCAAGACGGCAACGCCCTCACCGCGCTCGCCCTAGACCCCGAACGCGACCAGGAAGCGGTCGACGCACTACGCGCGGCGGTTCCCGACATGACCGAACAGCACGCCGACACCCCGCAGCAGGCGCTCGCGGCGATAGGCCGCTCCTGTCACGTCGTGTCGGCCCGGCTCCACGGTCTAATTTTAGGGGCGGTCGCCGAGCGCCCGTTAACCGGCCTGGTCTACGATCCGAAGGTGGCGGCGTTTCTCGGCGCGCTAGGCCGACCGGCCTACGAAGCCCCGTTCGACCTCGGCGCCCTGCTGCGCGACGTGCGGGTCAGCGAACCGCTCGACAGCCACGCACTTACGGCGCTGCACCGCCACGCCGAAGACGGTATCGACTGGCTGCTCCGCACGCTTGTCTAGCACGAGGCGGTAGCTTCCGAACCCGCGAACGTCACCCGCCGACATCATCTCCCGACATCATTTCCCCGCATCACCCGTCGATATCATCCTATCTACTGGAATCGTCTACCTACGACGACCTCGCTGGCCGTCACGTATCCGCTACGTGCGCTGTCCGGGACGCTAATACTAAGCTGACTTTGATACGTCACGTCGACCCTGCTGGATAGAAAGCGTTCTGCGGCGCACGTGTTGTGGTGAATACGGGTTCTGGTGGCGGTGCTACGATTTGGATGAATGGACTGGCTCGTGTGGTGACGTAAGCGAGTCGGGATGGTATGACGAGTGACGCTCACGAAGCACCGGAACTCCGGCTCGAGCCCTCCCTCTACCCCACAAACCACGTGACCTATCGCCAAAGACATCTACCCGACATCCGGCGAGCCGATTCGTGTCTAGAGTGTGTCGGGGCGCCCCCTGCGGCTACTGCTGGGTCACTACCGTGCCGCGCTTCCTATCTCTGTCTCATAGCCACTGCGTAAACTCGGCACTAGGAGCTGTGTGACGACGATGCCGAAAACCCCCCCACAACACGATTCGGTCGCTCGGCAGCCGCGCTGTCTGCTGCGGGTGTCGCTGTTGATCGCCTTGTTGGGCGCGGGCGCGTTAGCGGCGCAGGTGGGCGCGCCCCAGACCGGACGGCCCGAAACCAGGTCGTTTGGAGAGATGGAGCAGTTGCTCGCGCAGGGGTTTTACGCGCTCGCGGCGCAGGTCGAGGGGCCGAGGCTCGTCGAGAGCTTTCCCGAAGCGGCGGAGGCACACTATCTGTACGCGCGGGCGCTCTACCTGACTGGCGACGTCGCGACGGCGCAGGCCGAACTCGACGTGGCGACGGCGCTAAAGGGTGGGGTAGCGGCGCGTTACGAGCAGCTCGCCGGTCTGTTGGCGGCGGCGCGGGGCGAGAGGGCGGCGGCGCAGGCGCATCTGCGGGCGGCGTGGGGGCTCGAGCCCTCCTCCTACTCTATCGCGATGGATTTGGGCCGGGTCGCGTGGCAGGCGGGCGATTACGACACGGCGCTCGCGGCGTACCGGGCGGCGGCAGACACCGAGGTTGGCTCGAGCCAACCCTGGCCGCTCCTTAACGGGGCGCGGCTGCTGCTCTACCAAGGCCGTCCGCAGAGCGCGATCGATCTGCTAGAACAGACCCTCGACCTACTCGACGCGACCGCCCTCGACACGACCTCTCTCGACACGACCTCGGGCGACGCCGCCGCGCAGAGCCCCGCACTCCCGTCGCCCGCCTACACCGAAGCGTTTTACCGTCTCGGTCAGGCCTACGAAGCGCTCGGCGATCTCGAACAGGCCCGCTCGAACTACGAGGCGGCGAGCTTCGCCGACCCGACCTACGAACCCGCCCGCACCGCCCGCGAACGCCTGACGCCGGGCCCGTCCCGGCCCTAGGCTCGGCGTTGCAGACCCGAATGCCCGAGCGTACACGTATGCGCCTCCGAAGACGGGAGTGTAAGCGTTAACACGCTTTGTAACGACAAAATGACGGACGATCTATGATGGACTTTGAGACTGACCGCGCGAACGCCGTAACGCGTTCGGCGAACACCCGACACCCTCGTCGCGACCTCGCGACAGGACAGATTGCAGAAAGGATGGTTTTACGTTGAGCGTCTCCGACGACACAACCGCTGTCCACAACGCGCTCGACATCGTTCCGAGCACGCTCGCCCACGCGCCGAGGCGGCTCGAGCCCGGTGAAATTCTCTACGACGCGGGCCGCGAGGCGAGTTCGCTCTACGTGGTCTCGTCGGGCGTGCTTAAAGCGATCGTACCGACCTCGCTCGGACGCGACCGGATCGCCGACCTCTACGGTCCCGGCGACGTGTTGGGGGTCGCCGCTGTAGAAGGGGGCGAGCACGCCGAAACGGTGGTTACGGTGCACACCGCGACCCTTATCCCGCTAGACCCGCAACAGGCGATGAACGACCGCAAACTGCGCCGCTATATCTTTAGAAGCTTTTCGCGCCAGTTGCGCCGCAGCCGCGAAGCGATCGACGACGCCGAACTCCCGGTCGGGGCGCGTGTGACCCGCACCTTTTTACGGCTTAGCCGCCGCTTCGGCCAGCGCGCCGAAGACCACGACGGGGTGCGGCTACCGCTCGCGCTCACCCACGAAGACCTCGCCTCGCTCACCGGCAGTTCGCGCGTGACCATCACCCGGATCTTAGGCGAGCTGCGCAACAACGGGACGATTTCGGGGACGCGGGGGATCTACATCGTCGATATCAAGGCGTTAGAAGCGGCGACCGACGAGTACGTGATGCAGGTTATCTAGTGGGCCATCCATCCTAAAACAGTACGCGAACGGAAGGTTGCGGAGCCAAAAGGCGGCGCGCGCGGCGCACCCTACGAAATCGGAGTTCGCCCGTAGAGTGCGCCATTGCGCACCTAACTTTGAAAAGACATGTCGAGATGTCGGGCGGCGTGGTTCGTGCACCATTTTAGAGTAGCCAAGTCACTGCGATCCGGATGAATGGTACCAGCTCGCACGGTGACGTAGGCAGGTCGGGACGGTGTTATTCGGAGAGCGCGACGAGGTCGGGCCGCAGGAAGCGGAGTGCGGCGCGCGACCAGGGCTCGAGCCCCCCCAGCCTCGCGGCGACCTCGGCCCACGGCACCAGTTTCCCCGCGAGTGTGTCGGTTTCGCGCACCCGCACCGGGTCGGGCGTCCGTACCCGGTAGAGGATACCGGTATGCACCCGCTCGACCGGTGTCTCGCTCCGGTGGATAAGCCCGAGCGCCTCGGCGAAAAACGCCCCGATAACGAGTTCTTCGCGCAGTTCGCGCGCGAGCCCCGCCTCGATCACGTCGCGGGCGTTAGGGTGTTCGCCGTCGTCGATATGTCCGCCGATGCCGACAGACCACTGTCGCTCCAAACGCGTTTCGCGACCCCCCGCTAAGCGCTCGACCAACAACACCGCACCGCCGTGCTCGACCACCGCGTAGGGGATAAGCTGCCGCCACGTCTCGTCGTGCTCCACCTCGTCGCGCGGGCGAAAGCTGCCGCCGTACGCGAGCTGTTCGTAGAGCGCCGCCGAGAGCGGTTGCACGTCGGGGTGAGGGTCGGGCAACGCCGCCGCCGCGAGGCCGTAGACACGTTCGGACGTATGTTCGGACATCGTTCTACGCTATCACGTCTGTCGGCTCGGCACAAAAACGCTAGCGACCGCCCCGACCCGCGCGGATGGCAGTCGCTAGCGCGACGTTCGATATCGCGTCAAACACATACCAAACCTAAAAATCATACTTAATCCGTAGGGTGCGCCATGCGCACCGGTTCCCCCACCCCGACATATCATCACCCGGACGCACTACCCGGACGTACCACCCCCCGAACGTATCGAGGTTGCGGCCTAGTCCGGTCGGTCCTAGAGGTCAGCCTTAGAGGTTAATCCTGAAGGGCGAAGCGGATCTGGAGCGAGACGCTTACGGCGAGCTGACCGCTTTCGACCGGCACGTCCGCCATCATCATGGCTTCGGCGCGGAAGCTCGGCATCGGGCCGCCGCCGCCGCTGGTCGCGGTAATGGTCTGGGCGGGGCCGAGGCTCGAGCCCACCAACATCGCCAACTGTTCCGCCTTGGCCCGCGCGTCTTCGACCGCGAGCGCCCGCGCCTCTTCTTCTAGCGCCGCCGCGTCGGCGAAGGTGTAGTTAAGCGCGTTCACCGCGTTCGCGCCCGCCTCGATCGCCCGGCTTAGCACCGCGCCGACCTGTTCGGTGTCGCGCACCGTCACGCGCAGCGTGTTGTCGACGCGGTAGCTGCTGCTGCTCGGTCGGCTGCCCGAACCGTCGTAGCGCTCCTCGCGAAACAGATTGAAGTTGGTGGTCTGCAGGTCGGCCCGCTCGATACCGAGGTCGACGAGGGCGTCGATCACCGCGCGCATCTGCTCGTTCGCCGCCTCGACCGCAGCCCCCGGATCGTCGTTAAGGACGCTCACCCCGAGGTCGACCCGGGCGATCTGCGGGGCGGCGTAGACCGTTCCGGTACCGTCGACCGTCACGCTGCGCTCGGCACTCTCCTGCGCGAACGCGGCGCCGAGCGTCACCCCGACTATTGCGACGCCGACGAGTACGTGGCGCACGAGCCTAAACGTCGCTGCTGTCTTGCCTGTGGCTGTTACTGTGGTTGTCATACGGATCTTAGCTCCTTGTTTCGACGAATATGTGCTGACGAATGGCTGACGCAAGAGGTTTCGACGACCTTGCCGACCGCTCGGTGTACCGGAAACACGTACCGGGAAATGTGTATCGAACAGTGTCCGCTAGCGAAAGCGACTGGGAAAGTGCGTCGGTGTCGGAGCTAAGCGTGCGCGCGCGCCAGATGAGAACAATAAGACGACGGTAGGGGATCGTTTAGACACGAGACTTAGACACGCGACTTAGACACATGACAAAAAAGCGCCGGCCACGGTCGACCGGCGCGATTGCAGATGTCGGCGGAGCCTATTTGGCGGCGATAGCGTCTAGCACCCGCCGTGCCTGCCAGAGGTGTCGCCGTTCGTGGGCGAGCACCAGCGAAAACGCTTCGTAGAGATCGAGGCGTAGCCAGCGGGTGAGGGGCGAGTGCAGCGTGATGCGGTTTAGGTCGAGGCCGTCGGCCTTCGCGAGCCGCTCGTGTAGCGCCGCTTGCAGATCGTCGAACTCGCGCCGAATCTCGTCCGGGTCGAGGTCGGGTGCGGGTGTCCAGCGGCCCGGCGCACCGACGCGCATCCGCACCGGCGGCTCGGTGAGCCGGATAAAGGTGCCGCCGATAAGCCCGTAGCGAAACGGCCCCGACCCGCAGATGTCTTGTTCGTGGCCGCGTGCGGTCGCCTTGTCGATCTCGGCGAGATAGTCGTGCCCGGTCACGTTAAGGTGGGTGAGGCACTCGCTCACCGACCACTGCCCCGGTGCCGGTCGCTCTAAAAACTCGGCGTCCGAGAGGGGAGCGATCAGGGCTCGAGCCTCGTCCCAAATCTCGTTTAGCTGCCGCGCGAGCTGCTCGGTCGTCGTCGTCGCGATCACCGTCACGCGATCACCGTCACTGTGCCGCGCCCCTAAGCGCCCGGTCGGCTAGTCGGTTCGTCGAGTGGTTAGTCGAACAGCGACGCAACGTCTACCTCGCCCTGGGGCTCGACGTAGCCGGTATCCATCTGCGCGAGCTGGAGCCGCCCGCTGTGGTCGTCGTTGACGCCGTGCCAGTAGGTGTAGGCTTCTAGCACCCAGATACCGCTCTCGCGGGTGCCGTTCCCCGACCCCTTGACGCCGCCGAAGGGCATGTGCGCCTCGGCGCCGGAGGTGGTGTTGTTGATCGAGCTCATACCCGCTTCGATCTGGTCTTTGAACTGGTGGGCGTACTCGCGGCTGTTGGTGTAGATCGCGCTCGACAGCCCGTAATCGACCGCGTTGGCGGTGTCTAGCGCGTCCTGGATGCCGTTGACGCGCACCAGGTTGATGGTCGGCCCGAAGATCTCCTGCTGGAACTGCCGCATCTCTGGGGTCACGTTTTCCCAGATGGTCGGCCAGCCGTAAAAGGCCGCGTCCGGGTCGCCCTCGAAACCGGTCGGCTTGCTGTCGGCGGTAATGCGCCCGTTGCCGTACAGGAGCGAGGCGCCGTCTTCGCGGCCCCAGTCGTAGTGCTCGAGCCACTTGTCGAAAAACCGCTCGTTGATAAACGGCCCGTACAGCACGTCCTCGACCTGGCCGGGGTCGCCGATCCGCAGGTCGCGCGTCGCCGCTAAGAAGCGCTCTTTAAATTCGTCGTAGATAGGCTCGTCGATAATAAAGTTGCCCGCACTCGTACAGCGCTGACCGCCGGTGCCGAACGCCGAAAAGATCGCCCCGCTCACCGCGTTGTCTAGGTCGGCGTCGCGCATGATGATGAGCGGGTTTTTGCCGCCTAGTTCTAGGGTCGGGTGGAGCAGGTTACGCCCCGCGATCGCCCCGATCGTGCGCCCGACCGCCGTCGAGCCGGTAAAGGCGAACTTGTTAAGCAGTCCCTCGTCCATCATCTCGACCAGATACTGCCCCGCTGCGTCGCCGCCGCCCCCAAACACCAGGTTGACCACGCCCGCCGGGATGCCCGCCTCGTCGATCAGCTTGGCGAACGCGTAGGCGATGGCCGGCGCGTCTTCGGACGGCTTCCAGACGATGGTGTTGCCGGTAACGAGCGCCGGGATAATCTTCCAGCTCGGCACCGCCATCGGAAAGTTGCCCGCCGTGACCATGCCGACCACGCCGAGCGGACGCCGGTAGGTGGTGAGCTCTTTGTTCGGCATTTCCGACGGCACGGTCTGCCCGTAGAGCCGCCGCCCCTCGGACTGGAAGAAGTGACAGGTATCGACGGCCTCCTGCACCTCGCCCCGCGCCTCCTTGAGCGTCTTTCCCATCTCGCGGCTTAGCAGCCGGCTCAGCGACTCTTTTTCGCGCTCTATGGCTACGCCGAGGCTACCGATAAGCTGACCGCGAACCGGGGCCGGCACCTTCGACCAGCTTTTAAACGCGCTCTGCGCCGCCTCGCACGCCTCGCGGACCTGTGCCTTGCTCGCTTCGGGAAAGACGCCTAAGACGTCGCTGTGGTTGCTAGAATTGCGCGACTCGAAGGTGCTGTCGCTCGTGACCTCGCGGCCACCGATAAGGTTGGGGTACTGACGTGTTGCTGTCTGGGTCATAAAAACGTGACCTCCTTATGTCTAGAGATAAAAAGATGGTTACGACGAGACGCCCTAAGCCTATGCTACGGGCGAAACGTGGTCGGTAGTTTCAGTATGACGGCTGCGCGTAATCGACGATGTCATCTTACGTCGTGGTGTCAAACCTGGGTGTTAAACCGTGGTGTTAAGTCGTGGTGGCGGAGCAGCCGACGCTAGCGCTGCCGAGAACGCCCGAGCCGGAGCAGCCGGGCAGGAAAAACGGAGACAGCGGATGATGTACATTGTTTCAATCCTCAGCCGCCCCGAAGGACGGCTGCAACTGCGTGCTCTTGCTGGATGAGGCGCACGATTGGCTGTTTCAATCCTCAGCCGCCCCGAAGGACGGCTGCAACTCGATGTCCGGGTGCTCGATGTCGAGGTACGCCGCGTTTCAATCCTCAGCCGCCGCGAAGGACAGCTGCAACGTGTCGGCCCACACTAGCGTGTCATTAACGCGAACGTTTCAATCCTCAGCCGCCCCGAAGGACGACTGCAACCCGGGTCGCCGAGCGGTAACTCGGACGGCTCGGTGTTTCAATCCTCAGCCGCCCCGAAGGACGGCTGCAACTTCGAGCGCGATGGTAACGCCGGGGTTGTCTTTGGTGTTTCAATCCTCAGCCGCCCCGAAGGACGGCTGCAACGTCTTGCTCGGCGTCTGCATTACGGACGCTTGGATGTTTCAATCCTCAGCCGCCCCGAAGGACGGCTGCAACTCGCGGGTCTGTATAACGTCGCTATCGGCCCGGCGCTGTTTCAATCCTCAGCCGCCCCGAAGGACGGCTGCAATCAGCATAATGCACCTCGGTTAGGGCGAGCCCCCGTAGTTTCAATCCTCAGCCGCCCCGAAGGACGGCTGCAACGGGCGAGTCACGCTCGACACTGACTGGATGTTTAAGTTTCAATCCTCAGCCGCCCCGAAGGACGGCTGCAACACGGTTAACTTTGCGGAGCTGACTGTCGCAAACATGTTTCAATCCTCAGCCGCTCCGAAGAACGACTGCAACGAGGCCTGATGACGCCTGGTAGTCGCGCTACAAATGTTTCAATCCTCAGCCGCCCCGAAGGACGGCTGCAACCAGCCTGTTGGATCACGGCTATAGGCGCGATTTCGTCGTTTCAATCCTCAGCTGCCCCGAAGGACAGCTGCAACGTGTCGGCCCACACTAGCGTGTCGTTAACGCGAACGTTTCAATCCTCAGCCGCTCTGAAAGACGGCTGCAACGTCGAGATGTGCGGGTCTATAAAGCAGGCGACCGAGTTTCAATCCTCAGCCGCTCCGAAGGACGGCTGCAACTTTACGGCTTCTTGATTCGGCTCGTTCGGTATCATGTTTCAATCCTCAGCCGCCGCGAAGGACGGCTGCAACACGAATGTAGAGCAGTTAGGTGAGGCATTCAAGTTTCAATCCTCAGCCGCCGCGAAGGACGGCTGCAACCTCACAATCCAGGCGCCCGACTGCCAGGCGGGGGGGTTTCAATCCTCAGCCGCCCCGAAGGACGGCTGCAACTCGCGTTTCTGCCGTTCTGTGTAACATACTGTTACGTTTCAATCCTTAGCCGCTCCGAAGGACGGCTGCAACTAGGGTGAGCGAGGCCGTTCCCGCCCGCCGAAAGTTTCAATCCTCAGCCGCCCCGAAGGACGGCTGCAACCATGCCGCCTGTTTCGTGCAGGACTTGAGCTAGGTTTCAATCCTCAGCCGCCCCGAAGGACGGCTGCAACTCGCAGGCGTGTCGACATCCCACTTTTTACCCATATTTCAATCCTCAGCCGCCCCGAAGGACGGCTGCAACTCTTTGCGGGCCATCTTCTCTCTGTACTCCCGCTCGTTTCAATCCTCAGCCGCCCCGAAGGACGGCTGCAACCATCGACACAGGTGAGGAAGCCTTCGCCGTACCGGTTTCAATCCTCAGCCGCCCCGAAGGACGGCTGCAACCGGCGTGTACCTACACGACCACGCGGTTAGCGATGTTTCAATCCTCAGCCGCCCCGAAGGACGGCTGCAACCACCAAAGACCTCGCTAAAGGGCAGTTCACGTATAAGTTTCAATCCTCAGCCGCCGCGAAGGACGGCTGCAACTTGATGATTAGGCTTTGCTCGCCAAGTTTATCATTGTGGTTTCAATTCTCAGCCGCCCCAAAGGACGGCTGCAATTAGCGGCGGGCGTGCCGAACAGCGCGGTCATACCCGCGTTTCAATCCTCAGCCGCCGCGAAGGACGGCTGCAACCCGGTCGAAACTGAGATTATTCGCGTGCACTTCTGTGTTTCAATCCTCAGCCGCCGCGAAGGACGGCTGCAATCCGCTCCCGGCTCAAGGCGCGTATAAAAAACATCAGTGTTTCAATCCTCAGCCACCCCGAAGAACGGCTGCAACACGAATGTAGAGCAGTTAGGTGAGGCATTCAAGTTTCAATCCTCAGCCGCCCCAAAGGACGGCTGCAACGTGCCCAAGACACCGCGTTCGCCCTTAGCCGCGAAGTTTCAATCCTCAGCCGCCCCGAAGGACGGCTGCAACGCCACGTGCCGACGTAACGCAGCGGGTTAGCAGCGTTTCAATCCTCAGCCACCCCGAAGGACGGCTGCAACCTGAATTACGAGGGCCGCACGACGATCATCACCTCGTTTCAATCCTCAGCCGCCCGGAAGGACGGCTGCAACGTCGAGAGCGTCATCGAGAACGAAAGAGCCTACGATGTTTCAATCCTCAGCCGCCCCGAAGGACGGCTGCAACAAGCCCGATTGAAGTCACCGCAGGAAACCGCAAAGCGTTTCAATCCTCAGCCGCCCCGAAGGACGGCTGCAACTGGGCGTCGCCACAAAACAGTGGCGTCTGGCTAGAGTTTCAATCCTCAGCCGCCCCGAAGGACGGCTGCAACGACCGCGTGGCCGAACACCTCATCGTGCTTACCCTTGTTTCAATTCTCAGCCGCCCCGAAGGACGACTGCAACGTAGGAACGAGCGTTGAGGCAATCGTGAGCCTCATCGTTTCAATCCTCAGCCGCCCGGAAGGACGGCTGCAACGCGCCAACTGAAGCGGCAACCGGAGCCGTCTTCTTGTTTCAATCCTCAGCCGCCCCGAAGGACGACTGCAACCGCGTCTCTTCGTTGCGGACCCAGTCGATACCGGCGTTTCAATCTTCAGCCGCCCCGAAGGACGGCTGCAATCCGCGAACCGACCACGGAGACGGGGCCAGACAAACCGTTTCAATCCTCAGCCGCCCCGAAGGACGGCTGCAACAGCACGTGCTAACAGCTAACTCAAATTGTCAAGGTTCTCGTCTCTACAGGTTGCCGGCTTAACCAGTACCAGCTCTAGAGACTTGGGCGCTACCAAGGTTACAAAAGGCCGGTACGCCTACCCCTCGGTAAGCGTTTGAAGCGTGACTCCTTCGGGCAAGTCGCTCGGCACCGTTACGGTGTAGTCACTAAACGCACGCGGCGGGGCGTTTCCGTCTTTTAGATCGACGGTAACCTGGTCAAAAAGCTTGTGGGCGGGCGCGTTGCCTAGCTTGCTGTTGTGCGAAAACACGTAGAGTCCTCGGCACGCCGTTAGACCCCGTGTTGCCGAGCGGTCGAGATCCCACATCTGCTGTAGCGACTGCCAGAAAAGTGCAAGGTCGTCGCCGTCAAAGCCGGTGTCTTCGCCAAAGGTCGGCACGAAGAAGCCGTATGCTCGGTAGAGGCCGTACGGAACATACGCCTTGCGGCCCATCGTGCCAACACTCTGCCCGCTCTCGTCATCGTCGCGCTTCTCGTCTTTTTTCGTGATCGCCATCCGCGTAATCGCGATGTCAAGACCTAAGATCGGGCTGATCGAACGAGCGAAGGTCATCTGGATAGGGCCACGAACCTGGCCGCAGTTGACCTCAGTGGTCATGAGCGCGCCAAAGGTGCGGATGTCGTAAAAGTTGTTGCACATCCACTGACGCACCTTTTTGACGTCGTCGGCGGGCTGCTTGGTGCCTTTGGGTTTGATGCCCTCGGCTTCGTAGGCGCGCCGGTTGCGCTCGTTTAGCACGGCGCCTTGCTGGACGTAAATCTTGTAGCGCTCTTCGGTGCCTTTGAACGCGTCTACAAAGTTGCGAACCTTGCGCTTCAGCGAGACGTCGGTGACGATGCCGTGGCGCGTTTCGGGGTCGACGCGGGGCAAGTTGCCTGCGTCGGGGTCGCCGTTGGGGTTGCCGTCGGTGACGTCAAAGAGCAACACGAAGTCGTGGCGGAGGGTCGGGTCGAGGTGCTTTTCGGTAGCCATTACTGTTCTCCTTGTGTGGCGAGTTCGCCGTCGGAATCCGATTCGGTCTGTTCGCGGGCGTCTTTAGCGCGTTTGCGCTCCATAATGCCTTCCCAAAAGTCGGCCTTTTCGTGGTAGAAGCCGAGGCTAAACAGCGCCTGGCTCTTAACGTCGAAGGTCGCGGGGACGTCGCTGACGTGGCTGAGAATCTCTTGCAGACGCTTGTCGGCGTTTCTAAAAGCGCCCTCACCCTTTTCCTTGCGGATTTTGCTGAGGTGATTGGTGGCACCTTGCATCAACCGGCCAAAGACGGACGCAGGGGCGGTACTAAACGAGCCGTAGAAGCGGTCGATGACGCCTGCTTTGACGTTGCCGAGGGCGTTACTCTGAATCGCGTCGAGCGCAGCGAGCAGCCGTCCTAAGTGATACGCGGTTTCGGGGCGGTCACGAACAAGTTTTTCCATACCGGTGTAGTCCTCTCCTGATCGAGCGTTAGATAGAAGCACCATCTTGGTCAGCGTCGCTCGGGGTCGTGTGACCGTTTGTGATGCGCGGTTGCGAGCGACGAGTTGAGACAGAAACGCCCACGGCAGCGGCGTTCCTTTTAGAGCGTGAGCGAGAATCGCTACAGGGACGCTCTTAACCATCTCCTTTGTGGCGTCGCGGTAAAGACTCGCGGCGAGTGCGTAGATGCCGAAGGGTTCACCAGGGTTGCCCTCCCAATCGACAAGCGTTTGGCTAGCGAAGTAGCGCTCTAGGTGACGGATAAGCTCAGCGATCGTGAGCTGAATCTGATCGCGAACCACCACGCGGCTACCGCTTGCCGACAGACTTGCGGCGAAAAAGTCGCTCTGGCGGTCTTTGGCACCTCCGAAATAGCGCCCCACCCACGCAGACGACAAGAGTTTGCGGGCTTGTTCGGGATACGTGCTGCTTTTGTGGGGTACGTCGCGGCCCTCGATCAGGTCGAGTAGGGCGTTGCCTGGGTCGTTAAGTAGAGGCGCAACGCTCGGTACGTCTTCGTCTTTGGTCCAGAAGACATAGACGACGTCACCGATACGCAGGTGAGTGTCTTTTTCGGTAAGGAGGGTGTTTAGGGCGTTGGCGTACTTCTCGGCGTATTCGCGCTTGATCGGGGCGATCTGCGAGGCTTTAAGACCGTAGGACTCGTAGGCGCTTTCGTTCGCAGAGATGATGTTCATCCCGCTTGGCTGGCCGTTTGGGATGCGGGTGCCTTTAATTTTGACCGGTTCGCGGTCCATCACGACGGTGCGCTCACCAGAGAGCAGACACTCCGCTTCTAAAGCTCCCTTTTTAGCTTTTTGGACCTCTTTGTTGCGCTCTTTCCAAAAAGACTTCACTTTGGGCAACTCAAAAGGCAGTTCACCGTCGACGACGAAGGAAACGTTGTCTTCGGGCTTAAAGTCATCCGGCAGGTCCATCTTAGACGGTTCGTGCGTTTCTAAGAACTTAGCGACGGCCTGCACCTGGGACAGACCGGTGTCTTTGGCGCACGTCTCGACGAGGTCTTTGTAGGCTTGATGGCGTTTAGCAACCTGTTCAGGCTTAGCGCCTTCGCGTTCAATACCCAGAGTGTACTCTGCATTGTCGGCAAAGAGCTTCGGACGGATGGTCTGGCCCGAACGCATCACGCTCGGAGCCTGAAAGATTTTGGCGCGGTCGTTCTCGCCGCTCGTGCTTTCGGGCATACCCTGCAAATTTCCCGAACCGTCTAACGGGATAAGCCAGTGAATCGTGACCGGTTGATAGCCTGTCGGCAGCGTGTCGCCTTCCTGCTCTCGTTCGCGCTGCTTAGCGTAATCGACAAGTGCTTTTAAAAGCATCAGCGGACCTTCTCGTAGTAATCAGGCACGTAGAGAATCCCTTGTTCAAGACGAGCATCGAAGAAGACCGGTTCTGCCTTACCCTCGACCCATTCGCCCCCGTCAGGACCGTGTTGCCGATACGTCACACCGCCCTTGCTTTTAGGCGTGTACTTCATGTCAAAAAGCATTCGTCCAAGCTCATCGGTGTGGTCGATAGCTTGTTCGTGGCCGTCTGGTGGCGCAAAGTAGGCGCTAAACTCGCGCGTACCGAGGTAGGGGCGGCTAAACGCCTGCCCCTTACTAACGCGACGATTAAAGATCGTTTCGTACTTGTTCAGAACCGCTCCCTTCGGTTCCTTGTCTGTCGCGGCGTGCTTTTTGAGCACAATTTCAGCCCGAATAAGATACGCAACGTCGCGAAGAATCAGGCTGTAGCGTTGGGTGCGGTCTGTCTCGGCGTCATAAAGCCCTTCGCCGTCTTTCGCCCACCCTTTTACCGTACGCGCCGATACGGTGCTTCTAACCTCGTTTCGCACCAGCCCAAAGTGGCGAATCGGATTTAAAATCCAGATCTCGCGCACCTTCCAATAAAACTCGGGCTTCCAGGCAATCGCTTCTAGCACACCGCGAGCCGCAGAAGGCGTCATCACGTCGTAGCTTACGCGCTCGACCTTGTGTTCTGGTCGCGTAAAGCAGGCGTAGTCACCCCAAACTTTGACTTCAAGCAAAATATCCTCCTAACGGTTTTAAGACGGCTCGGACTCGACAATGCCGAGCTGCGCGTCGTAACTTCCGGTCCACTCCAACAGGTCCAAATCGTTGCGTTTCAGCAGTCCTTTAGCAAGATACTTATCGATCTTGTTGCTGTAGAGCGTCACCGTGTAGGGCTGCAACGCTCGCTGCGTGTATCCGTTAAGACCCCGAGACAAAATGCGAGCAACCGCCTCCGGGTCGTACTGCGGTACGAGAACGCCCTCGGTGTCCTGATCGATCATCTGAAACCGAGCGGCAACCTCAGGAAAGTCGAGCTTGTCACTTAACGCCCGAATCTCCTTTGCGTCGGTCGTGATGCGCCCGTAAAGCCGTGAAAAGTAGCGCTCGAACGTAACAGGGTCGTTTAGGTCGATGTCACCCTTCGAGAGAAGGTTTCTCGCGATGTCGCGTCCGCTCCGGTACGCACCAGGCGGAACCGTATCGTCTTCGGGCGCAAAAACCACTACGCGCCCCTGCTCTAAGCGGCTGTTTCGGTTGCAGCGTCCGGCGGCCTGCACGATGCTGTCGAGCGGCCCCAGTGCTCGCAAAACAAGCGGAAAGTCGAGGTCGACGCCCGCCTCGATAAGCTGCGTCGACACCACCCGACAGGGTGTACCTGTATCAAGGTGCTCGCGAATATCCCGAATGACTTTAAGACGGTGTGCCGGACACATATCGGTCGAAAGATGGAGCGCCTGGCGGTCTTTTTCGCGGAGTGAACGGTAGAGATCGCGTGCTTGCGCCTTAGTGTTGACGATACAGAGTGCTTGTTTGTCCTCTAACATCTCGTCGGCAACAGCAGACCATAGCCAGCGCTCTTTGATCTGCGTGTCGTAACGCACCCGCGTAAGTACCTGAAAGTAGTGTGCGGGGTCGGGGGCGATCTCGGTGACCTCGCGGGTGATGTTGAGTTTACGAAAGAGCGGGGCTAGAGCAGGTTGGGTTGCGGTGCAGAAGACGAGGCTCGAGCCGTAACGCTCGTTCGTTAGTTCGTTTACAGCGTCAATAATCGGTTCGATGAGCGGCCCGGACAGCGTTTGTGCTTCGTCAAGAACAATCACGGCCTGGGTGAGGTTGTGCAGCTTGCGGACTTTGCTGGTGCGGTTAGAAAAAAGGCTCTCGAAGAGCTGCACCGTAGTGGTGACGATAACGGGGGCGTCCCAGTTTTCGGTCGCTAACTTGTGCCAACTGTTACCGACTTCGTGCGCGTCGTCAGCTTGGGTAGGTTGCAAGCTAGAGTGATGCTCTAAAACGTTAGCCGCTCCAAGAGCTTCGCGGTAGATCGCGGCGGTCTGTTGCGTGATGCTGGTGTAGGGGAGTGCAACCACCACGCGCCGAAGGTTGTGAAGGCGGGCGTGCTCTAAAGCAAACGCCAAACTAGCGAGGGTCTTGCCGCCTCCGGTCGGAATCGTCATCTTAAACAAGCCGGGAGGAGTTTGGGCACGCTCTAGCGCGACGTCGAAGAAGGTGTTGCGGGCTCGAGCCAACACCGTGTCGTCGCGGCGGAGTGATGCTTGAAATGTTTTTAGCTCGCTCAACAGCGTTGCAGGTGTTTCCTGGTCGCGATAACGCTGCGAGTGGCGCTCTGGATCGGCGTGTTTTTCAGTGTCAAGCCGATCAGCGTCTACAAGGGCGCTTAGCAGCATACGGATGAAGAAAGCCCGTTGACGTGGGTGCTGAAATGTTGGTAGCCCGGTGGCCTCTGCCTGATCAACAAGTGCCGCGAGTTGCTGACCCTGCTGACGTATGAGGTGGTTGACATCAGCATCTTCGGAAAGCTCTTTAAGGCGTTCATCGAGTGCGGCGAGGCCTAAAAGTTTACCGTGGTGGTTAAGCACGACCCAGGCTAATTCGCCTCCTGCACCGTCACTGTCCTTTAGCTTTGGATATCGGTACTCGTAGAGAAGGTTAGCAATGCGGGCGCCATACTTAGCGTGTGGAGCACTGCCCGCACGAGGTGGCGTTGTCTCGTTAAGAGCGGCACGGTAGCACCGAAAGAGATAGTCCTGAAAAGCAGGATCGTACTTTCCAAAGTCGTGAAGATATCCGGCTAATGCTCCTAGCGGTCCTGCTGAAAAGGTGCTTGCAAACGTTCGGGTACGCTGGGCAACCTCGTCGAGATGATCTTCCAAAAGATGCCAGTGATGGTTGGCGTCTGTTGGTGTGTGGGCTACTGGCTCGTTTGGCAGAGGGACGGAGGGCTGATTAGGCGACATAGGTTTGACTCGCATCTGAAAGGCAGTTCCAAAACGTTCGCATGGTAGTCTTGTTCACCAGCATCAACTCCGTTTTTAGCCTTAGCCGAAAGCCGAAGCCTCGTCTGGCTTATTAAACCATAAATGAGTTACTGGTTCATCCAAACGAACCGTGCACTAACTATCGCGGCGTTTCAAAAGCCGTCTGCGCCAAATTTAGTCATAAACAGAGTGCTCTAACCGCACCCACGGACGTCTACAGACAAGCCTTCATGCTATATTTTGAAAAGACTTCAAGCCTTTGGAATGTGTTCTCAGGAGAGAGTGACGATGGCGATTCAAAAACGTAGTGTCGGCTCTGCAATGCGCGAGTTGCGGCTCGAGAAGGTCTGCCATTCTGTGCCGACTCGTATTCCAGACAGAATGGTGAACAGTATTCGCCAATCTATGCGGGTAGAAGGTTACGAGGTCTCTGCCGAAGAGACCCGCTCGGCAATCCAGCAGACCCTAGACCGCAGACAGCAGCGCTAACAGCTCTGTAGGTGTCAAAGCACATAGATAAAACCCAATCCGCCAGACAAACGCAGCCCATCGAGACTCGTAAAGGGCTGCTCAAAGCTTACGAGGATATAAAAAAATGGCTGACTCTAGGAGAGTCGCAAGGTCGGCTATGGATCTACGAGAAGGCTAACAGCTACTGGAAAGATAACCCCGTGCGATTACCTCCGGCCCCTAACGACGAGGATATCTACGAACTCCATAGAGTTATGTTTTCGGCTCTCTTTGACTGGGCGGGTCAAACCAGACAAAAAGATGTAGGACCGGGCGGTCGGGTATTTGTTCGCTACTACGAGGTTCCGGTGCAGCTAAAGTACCGCTTTGAAAACCTGCAAGCGCGTGTGTCGGGTTTAGCTATGAAGATGTCCGGTTAAATATCGTCAGAATCATTAGAAGGCGCACCGCGATCAACATCCATCCTTTGAAATTACGAACGGTCGTACGGGGCGCGTTTTGGATCATTATATTTTGTGGCACACGCTCGGCCTTATCGGGGCTGATTACGATAGTACGCCCCAGATCGAGCACTTCCCGGACGAACGTTACGAAAAGCAGTACTCGGACGCCCTGAAAGCGGCGGATGATCACGACTTGGGGCCACTACAAGAATTCTACAGAGAGCGTATCGAAGAAGCGCTCGAAAGTGTCGGTATATCCGGTCCGGTAGAGTGAAGTGCGTCCGCATGTGTCTAGCCCTCGGGGCAGCGACGCGCTTGTGACGATCTAGCCTTTATTCGTCTCGGCGCGGATCTTAGCGGGTGCTTCTCCTGATGCGTTAAGCCTGAAGGCTCGAGCCCCACCAACCCTCGTCATCCGAGAGAATCACCGCCTACACCGCTAGCGACGCTATTTGTGGCTTAGAAAGGACGCGAAACACCCTACATGACCACGAACGTAATCTCTTTAGACCCGAACGACGTGCGCGCCGACCACCCCTTTAGCCACCCCGACTACAGCCGCCGAGACGGTGAGGTGATGCGGGACATGATCGGGCAGGTGGGGGAGGGGCTCGAGCCCTCCCGTGAAGCGTCCCTCTATCGCCAAGACCCGGCGGACGAAGGCTGGCAGTACCGTCTGATCGTGCCGAACGCCGACGTCTTGCGCCAGCGCCGAGAGTTTGAAGTGGTGGGCTTTTTCGGCCAGCGGCAGACCGATACAGACGCGGACCCCCGACTGCTCGACGCGCTAGACGACATTCTGATCGCCGAACTGCCGACACATCCGGGCATCGTGTGCTACTTTTCGAAGGCGCTCGGCTCCGGTGACTACTGCAACCTCGTCCTGTTTGTCGACCGGGCGGCCAAAGAGCTGTGGGCGACGAGTGAAGCATACGCCTTCGCGACGCGGCGCTTGGCCCCCGAACACTACGCGTCGGTCCGTATCCACAACGGGTGGTTGCGGCAGGGCTTGGCGAATCCGGACATGTTCGTGATGACCTGTAGCAAATACTTCGCCTATCGGCCCGGCTTCTGGCAGGCGCTAAGGCGTTACGAGAATCGTTAGGCGGGAACGAGTCGGCGGGGTGCGGGGTGGCGGCTCGTCAGACCGGCTTGTAAGGCCGGCTCGGCTTCGATGTGTCGGGCGGTGTCGCTCGAACGGTAGGGCCGCACCTAGACGAGAGCACGTCGAGAGAACGAGCGGACGCGGGTCTAGCGCTGTACGGCTCGCCGGTACCGGAGATGTCGGGTGGTCGGTAAGGTCGTCGGCTAGCCCGGCACCGCTACGCTGTGCGCTCCCCCGAGTAGACAACAAAACCGATAGCGTCTAAACAGGTAACTATAAGATAAGGTCTAGGCCTACATAAATCTAAGCACCGCTATTTTAGGGTGATAGTTACGCATTTCGATAGTTTCGAGACATTTAGGGGGCACCATGAAACGTTTACACCGCATATTTTTCGTCCTGCTGCTAGCGCTAACGGGGCTCGCGATCGCTCAAGAAGATACCCAGCAAGACGTCCAGCAAGACGTCGAAGACACTGTCGGCGAGCTGTTCGACACGCTGAGCGACACGCTGAGCGATTCCGACACGCTGAGCGCGCAGGGCGAGTTAAGCGTTCCTGACGAGGTGTCGGGCGAGCTGACCAGCGACGACGACGTCCGCGACGGCAGCTACGTCGACCTCTACACGCTGACCGTAGACGAGCCGATGACGGTGGTCATCACCATGACCTCGGATCCGCTCGACCCGTACCTCTATCTAGAAGCGGAAGACGGCACGCAGATCGCCGAAAACGACGATGGGGCGCAGGGCGCGAACGCGCAGATCCAGCGCGAGTTAGAGGCCGGTAACTACCGCATCATCGCGACGACCTTGGCTAGCGAGGTGACCGGCCCGTACACGCTAAGCGTCCAGGAGGCCGAGACAACAGCGGATGAAACGACAGAGGTCGAGACCGAGACAGCAGAGACAGAAGAGCTCGAGCAGACCGGTCAGCTTTCTCTCGTCGCTCTACCCTCCTCGTTTAACGACGAACTAACCGCCGACGACGGGCGGCGCGGTGGCAGCTACGCCGACCTGTACGTGTTGAGGGTCGACGAAGAGACGGACATCACCATCACCATGGCGTCGGAGCCGCTCGATCCGTACCTCTACCTAGAAGCTGAAGACGGCACGCTCATCGCGGAGAACGACGACGGCGCGGGCGGCGTTGACGCACAGATCCAGCGGACCTTAGCGCCCGGCAACTACCGCGTGATAGCGAGCACCCTCGCGACCGGCGCGACCGGCCCGTACACCCTACGTTTTGCCGAGAGTGAGAGTACGTCGCTCCAGCCGAGTGGCGAGCTAAGCGTTCCGGGCGAGACAGACGGCGAACTAACCTCGGACGACGCGCAGCGCGGCGGTAGCTATATCGACCTCTACACGCTGTCGGTAAGCGAAGAGACGACCGTGGTGATTACGATGACCTCGGATCCGCTCGACCCGTACCTCTATCTAGAAGCCGGAGACGGCACGCTCATCGCCGAGAACGACGACGGCGCGGGCGGCTTTAACGCCCGGATTAGCCGCACCTTAGAGCCGGGCGACTACCGTGTGCTCGCGAGCACCTTCGCGAGCGACGCGACCGGGACGTATACGTTAGAGGTGTCCGAAGGGGCAGGGCTCGAGCCCAGCGGCGACCTGACGCTGCCCGCCGAAGTAAGCGGCGAACTCAGCAGCGACGACGCGATCCGAGACAATAGCTACGCCGATCTCTACACACTAAGCATCGCCGAAACGACCACAGTGGTCATCGACATGACCTCGGACCCGCTCGACACGTACCTCTACCTAGAAGCGGCGGACGGTACGGAGATCACCACAAACGACGACGGCGGCGAAAGCTTTAACGCCCGCATCCGGCAGGAGCTCGAGCCCGGCGACTACCGCATCATCGCGACGACCTTCTTTAGCGACGCGATCGGCTCGTACACGCTCAGCGTCCGGGAGGCCGAAGAGGTAGAGCTCGAGCCCAGCGGCGAACTCTCTATCCCCGCCGAAGTCGCGGGCGAACTAAGCACCGACGACGCCCGGCGCAACGACAGCTACATCGACCTCTACCTGCTGACGGTCGAAGAGACGACGAACGTCACCATCACGATGACGTCGGACCCGGTCGATCCGTACCTCTACCTAGAAACCGAAGACGGTATGCAGATCGCCGAAAACGACGACGGCGCGCAGGGTTTTAACGCGAAGATCTCGCGAGAGCTAGAGGCCGGCACCTACCGCATCCTCATCGGTACCTTTACGCCGGACGCGACCGGTTCTTACACGCTCCAGGTAAGATAGCTCTGGTAAGACAGACCCGGTAAGAGGCGAGGGAGTGCGTGAGGCCGAAACGCCTGTAAAACGCACGAACCGCTAGCGTTTACGACCGAACACACAGCCAAAGACAGACGTAAGTCGGCGCCGATGTGGGGTATAACCACGGTTACGGTGCCGACTTACGATGATCACCCTACGACCGCGACATGACCGCCGCGCGAAAAAGCACGTCTATAACGAACGCCCGGCCCGCTAGGCACGACCGGCACGCCCGGTACGACTGGCACGAAGACGCGGTACGCGCGACAGAGACGCTAAGAACAGTGTGACGACTAAACCGAGGACCGAACCGATGACGCTAAGACTTACCAACTGCCTCGCGGCTAATTTCGACGGCCCGTTGCGTGCGCTCGCGGCGCGGTGGGGGGCTCGTTTCGACGATACGCTACCGTGGCAGGCCCGCGAACAGCTCGTCGATGACGGGCGGGTCGAGGTGGCCTGGACGTGCGGGTTGCTGTTCGCCCTTAAAGACCGGGCGCGTGCGGGGGTGTGGGAGCCGTTCGCGGCGCCGGTGATGGCGGCGGCGCACTACCGAGACAGGCCGGTCTACTTTACGGAGGTGGTGGTGCGTGCGGGGAGTGGCTACGAGCGGCTCGAGCACCTTCGTGGGGCGCGTTTTGTCTATAACGACCGGCAGTCGTTGTCGGGCTGTCACGCTCTGCGCGACCTGCGGGCCCAGCAGCGGGGGCTCGAGCCCGTCCACACCATCGTGTCGGGCGGCGTCATGTCGGGTGGCCACCTGCGCTCGCTCGCCTACCTCCGCGCCGGCGACGCCGATTTCGCGCTTATCGACAGCACCGTCCTCGAAGCGTGGCGGCGTACGGAAGGGTCCGAAACACAGCAAGAGACACAGCACGAGGTGCGTTCGCTCGCTCGGTTGGGGCCGTATCCGAGCCCGCCGTTGTTGGTGCGTGCCGATGTGGCACCGGAGGTGCGCTCGGCGTTGCGGCGAGAGGTGCTAAGCGCCCACGAACGGTGTGGGGTGGCGCTTCGGGCGGCGGGGATCGCGCGTTTTGTCGCGGCGGAGGCGCGCGACTACGACCGGTTGCGGGCGTACGTGCCGGATGGGGCGGGGTGAGGGGGGGCTCGAGCCCTCACACTGTGCTAGTCTGCGGTCCATATCAGACCTGATTATCCGATTCCACGATCCGACATCGTAATCTGTATTGTTCGGAGCCTCGTTTGTAAACCCTAATAGACGCTCGGCGGGTCGTAACGGCGCTGGATGGTACGGGCTCGCCGGTAGTACTCGACCAGCGCTTCGGTGCTCGCGCGCCAGCCGTGCTGCTCCATGTCCTGCCGCGCTCGCTCGCCCATGTCACGGCGAAGGTCGGCGTCGTCGAGGAGGGTCTGGAGCTGTGCGGTCAGGTCGCCGAGGTCGCCGGGTGTAAACATCAGCCCGTTGTGACCGGGCGTAATCACGTCGGGGATGCCGCCCGCCCGCGCTCCGACCACCGGTACCCCCGACGCCATCGCCTCCATCGCGACAAAGCCGAGCGTTTCGGTGTCGGACGGAAACGCGAACACGTCGGCGCTCGCGTAGGCGGCGGCGAGGTCTTGGCCGCCCATGTAGCCGGTAAACACGGTCGGGGTGTCCTTAAACATGTCGCGAAGCTGCGCTTCGGCGGGCCCGGATCCTACAAACGCGAGCCGGACGTCGCCGAGCTGGGTGACCGGGGCGTAGAGCCAGTCGAGCCGTTTTTCGTAGGAGAGCCGCCCGACGTAGAGCATAAGCGGTTTGTCGGGTTCGCCGCCCGACAGCCGGTCGCGCATCGCCGCCGACGCGAAGCGCGGGTGGTAGTGCTCGGTGTCGACCGCCTTGGGCCAGAGCCGCACCCGCCGAATGCCGAGTCCCTGCGCCGAGTTGACCATCGGTTGGCTGGTGCAGAGGTTGACGTGGGCCTGGTTGTGGACGTCGCGCAGAAAGGTGCGCGACACAGGGCTTAGAAAAGGGAGCTTGAGGTGCACGGCGTACTGGGTGATGTCGGTGTGAAAGCTCGCGAGCAGCGGCAGGTTGCGCTGTTTGGCGATGGCGGTGCCCCACAGCCCCAAGATGACCGGGTTGACGACGTGGACGATATCGGCCTTGAAGCGGTCGAGTTCGCGTCCGAGGCGGGGTCGCGGCATCCCCAACACGAGTTCGGGGTACCAGGGTTTGAACGGTACCCCCGGCACCCCCACCACCTTATGACCGGCATAGCTTTTAGGCGGGTGGTGCGGCGCGAAGATAAGTGCCTGGTGGCCGAGGTCGGTAAGCTGGTCGAGGGTCCGCGTGATCCGCGTGACCACGCCGTCGATCTTCGGCAAAAACGTTTCGGTAAAGATAGCGATGCGCATGATAGTGACGCAACGATACCACGCGCCTACAAAACGGCGGCAGAGACATCAAACCTCTGCCGCACGTTGACCACCTCACCCGACCGGTGTCGCTACAAACTCGGCCAGATGACGAGACGAGGCTCGCTACAAACAACCCTTCTAGGCGATGCTGCAACCACCACTTTAGACGGATATCGACGGTGACGCTTTGTCCGGAGCGATGTTTTGCGAAACCGCTAAAAGCCGCTGTTCTAACGCTTATGACAACGCTACGACGACGCTGTTTCGACCTCTTTCTGATCGGGAATTCCGGCCTTCTGCTCTTTGGTCCAGGTCGAGGTGCACGGAATCTTGCTAAGGTCGACGCGGTCGGCGTACTTTTTGGCGATCTCGGTCACTTCCATCAGCAGACCCTGCTCGAGCGTGGTGGGGTTGAGGCCGAGGTCTAGAAACAGGTCGTTCTTGACGTGGAGCTCGTTTTCGGGCGCCTCTTTGCGGGGGTTGTCGAGGTAGGCGATGTCGGCGCCGGTCAGCTCGCTAATCCGCTCGGCGAGGTCGCGCACCCTATGGGTTTCGGTCATCTGGTTGAGGATCTTGACCCGTTCGCCCGGTGCGGGCGGGTTTTCGAGGGCGAGCTGTACACAGCGCACCGTGTCGCGGATATGGATAAAGGCGCGGGTCTGACCGCCGGTGCCGTGGACGGTAAGCGGATAGCCGACCGCCGCCTGCATCAGAAAACGGTTGAGGACGGTGCCGTAGTCGCCGTCGTAGTCGAAGCGGTTGACGAGCCGCTCGTCGCGCCCGGTTTCGGGGGTGTTGGTGCCCCACACGATGCCCTGGTGCAGGTCGGTGACGCGGACGCCGTCGTTCTTGTTGTAGTAGCTAAAGATCAGCTGGTCGAGCGTCTTGGTCATGTGGTAGATGCTGCCGGGGTTGGTCGGGTAGAGGATCTGCTGCATCAGGCGGTCGCCCTCGTCGTTGACCACTTCGACGTCTAGATAACCTTCGGGGATCTTCATCCCGGCGGTGCCGTAGCCGTACACGCCCATGGTGCCGAGGTGGGCGATGTGGATGTCGAGGCCCGACTCGACCACCGCGCAGAGCAGGTTGTGGGTGACGCTAATGTTGTTGTTGACGGTGTAGCGCTTGTGACCGGGCGACTTCATCGAGTAGGGCGCGGCGCGCTGTTCGGCGAAGTGCACCACGGCGTCGGGCTCGAAGTCTTGGAGCAGGGTGAGCAGCCGGTGGTACTGGTCGTCGAGGTTGAGGTTGACGAAGCGGATCTCTTTGCCGGTCAGCTCTTTCCAGGCCGCTAAGCGGGTACCCATCGGCTGGATGGGGGTGAGCGACTCGGCTTCGAGCTCGTTGTCGATGTTGCGCCGCGACAGGTTGTCGACGATGACGATGTCGTGACCGAGGTTCGACAGGTGGAGCGCGGTCGGCCAGCCGCAGAAGCCGTCGCCGCCTAAAATGATAACTTTCATAAGATTCCTCCGGGGGCTCGAGCCAGATTGTACCCCGCTTTGGTCGCGGGTCGCCGCTTACGGTGCAGGGCAGATAGAGATGACGTTGCAAAAGATGGGGGGCTCGAGCCCGCATCCGCACCAGTCTAACACCTCACAAAACGGGCCGGGGTGTGTTTCGCTGCTCACCCCGGCCCGGTCTTTCCGTCTCGGTCCTTCTGTTTCGGTTGTGTGGGTGGGCCTAACGCACCAGCGACGACTTGACCTTGCGCCGCCACTCGCGCCACTGCCGCTTAAAGAAGCGCCGCCGGTAGCTCTGCGCGCCCGCTTTCCACTCGCCGGACTTGATAAATGACCAGATCGAGATCGTGGCGATAAAGAAGGGGTGCAGCAGCGCCCACATCACGGTCTGCCAGCCCCACATGTCGCGCCGCTCGAGCTGCCCGGTACCGATATACATGCCGGTAAACTCGACGGCCAGCTTGACCGCCCAGAGCCCGAACACGTAGGGCGCCAGCGCCGGAAAGAAGGGCGTGAGCAGCACCGCGAGCGAGAGCATGATGCTCTGAAAACCGAGCGTGCCGATACTCGCCAAAAACGCCGGGTGGTAGTGCACCACGTGGTGGTAGCGCGACACCCAGCGCCGTCGCTGGTTTAGAAACGCCCCGAGACTCGGCATTGGCTGGGTGAGGACGCGGGTTTCGGGCGCGCTCGCGAACACCACCCGGACCCCCTCGAGCCGCCCGATCCGCTGCGTGAGCACGTCCTCGTCGCCGCTCGGTGCCCGTCCGCCCGCTCCGAAGCCGCCGATCGCCTCGAACGCGCTGCGCCGGTAGGCCTGGTTGTTGGCGGTGCTCGCAAACTTCCAACCGAAGTGGGTGAGCGAACGGGCGGTCAGCATCAGCGACAGCCAGTCGATCGCTTCGAAGCGCTGCACCGGCCCGACCTCGTCGCCGGGTTGGGTGGTTTCGACGTGGCCGATCACCATCGCGACGTCGGGCTCGAAGTGCGACACTAAGCCGTGAATCCAGCC
Source organism: Trueperaceae bacterium (assembly GCA_034521635.1). GTDB lineage: Bacteria > Deinococcota > Deinococci > Deinococcales > Trueperaceae > JAXHMC01. The sequence continues at coordinate 87,985 of JAXHMC010000031.1, forward strand.
TTCGGGGTAGATGCAGTCGGCGTCGCTCGTAATGATGATGGTGCCGCTCGAGCCCTGAATGCCGTGATCGACCGCGTTCACTTTCGGCGCGAAGCGTCGGCTCGGCTCCGTCACGTCGAGCCGCCTAAAACGCGGGTCCTGCTCGACAAACCGGTCGATAATCGCGCCGGTCGCGTCGACCGACCGGTCGTTTACGATCACGAACTCGACTTTGCCGCTGTAGCGCTGCTCGCTAAGCGACGCGAGCGTCGAGCCGAGCTTGTCTTCTTCGTTATGGGCCGGAATGACCACCGACACACTCGGCGTTGCGTCGGTATAGGGGCGGCGTTGGGCCCGAAACATCCCGACGATCACCATCAGCATCAGGCCGATGTAGGGGATGACGAGCAGGTAGAGGGGCACCAGAAAAAAGGTCATAGTTACTCCGTACGTTAGGGAGAGTCTGCACAGCGACCGCTCGGAGCGGTGTGTCCGTAGCCAGGACGCTGTCGTTGAAGTCGCGGGTCGTTAGGGTCACGGGTCGTTAAGGTCGCGGGGCTGTCGTTAACGCCTTTGCGTGAAGCATCTCTGTCTGTAGGGTCGTCGGTAAGGTTTTGAAGACATGATGAAAATGAAGTCACCGGGCTAAAGTCTATCACGGTTCGGGGCTGAATGTACGGTCTCGTTAATGGTTATGGGGAGCGTCCTTCTTTCTGCGGTGTCGCGCCGACCACGCGCGCCGACCGCCGTACTGCCGACCGTACCGACCGTGCTCGCGCTGCGAACGGGCTCGTAACCCTACCCGCACGCGCCTTCGCATCACATACAATGCAGCTATGAGTCAGAAGCTATCGGAGATTAACCTAAAAGTCTACCTCGACGACGAAAACGTTCCCGACACCATCGAGTGGCAGGCCACCGACGCCCCCGAACCGGGCATGCAGGAGGCCAAGGCGATGATGATCTCGTTGTGGGACGCCGACGCGCGTAACGCGCTCCGGATCGACCTCTGGACCAAGGACATGTCGATCGACGATATGAACGACTTCTTCTTTCAGGTGCTGCTCACCATGGCCGACACCTATAAGCGGGCGACCAACAACAAGGAGATTATGGCCGATATGAAGCAGTTCGCCCGCGAATTCGCCGAAAAAGCCTCGGAGCAGACCTCCCAGTCGTAGCCTAGTCCAGTCGTGGCTTGGTCGTGCCCTAGTTAGTCGTACTCGGTTGTAGTCCGGTTATGTTGTAGTCCGGTTGCAGCGCGATCACACCTACGAGCCGACCGATGGAGACGTGCACCGTGGTGTCCGGGCGCTCGGGGCGCTAGACTGCAACGATGAAACAGCTTTTAGCAGCGATTGTCTGGAGCGTGCTGGTCGTGTCGGGGTGGGCGGCAGCGCAAGACCACGACCGGATTGCCTATATCGACCCGCAAGGACGCCTCGCGACGACCGACCTTAGCGGCAACGCCCGCACCCTTACCGACGAGGGGCGGGTGTTTCAGTTTCCGGCCTGGGCGCCGGACGGGTCGCCGCACCTAGCCGCGATCGGGGCGGCGCCGGGCGAGGTCGGGGTGTACGTCGTCGCCGACGAAGAGGAGGCCGAGGTGCGGACGCTCTTTGCCGACACTCCGCCGGTCTACCTCTACTGGACGCCCGACGCGTCCGCCGTTAGCTTTATCGCCAACCGCCCCGGCAACACGTTCGGACTCTATCTCGCGCCTAACGAAGACGATACCGCTGCCGAACTGCTCTACGAAGGCGCTCCGTTCTACTGGCGTTGGGACGCGCGCAGCGAGCGCGCTCTCGTTCACGTCAACCTCGGCAGCGCCGACGCTCGCATCGGTTGGGTGTCGCGTGACAATCCCGACACGCTAGACGAAAACGCCGCGACCCCTGGTCGGTTCCAGGCTCCCGACATCTCGGTAAGCGGCGATTTTCTCGCCTTCGCCGAACAGGACGCCCTCGGAAGCAGCCGCCTCGTTATCGACTCGGTCGACGACGCGACGACAACCGAACGCCGCGAACTGCCTCACGACGGTCTGGTCGCCTTTGCCTGGAGCCCGACCACCGACGACCTCGCGCTGATTAGCTCGCCGTCGCCGTCACCACACTACTACGGGCCGCTACAACTTTTGGAGGCCGATACCGGAAACCTCGAAACCTTAGTCGACGACGTGGTGCTGGCTTTTTTCTGGTCGCCCGACGGTCGCTATCTCGCCTACCTCACCCCTCTGTCTGGGGGCGGCAGCGAAAACGTCGCTGCAGCGAGGCAGTTGCAGCGCGTCTCGCAGACGTTACGACCGGCCCAGCAGGCCCCGCTACTTCTCAACCTTTCCGTGTACGACACGGATACCGGCGATAGTACGCTGCTGAGCACGTTCGCGCCGAGCCCCTTGTTCCTCGTCCAGTTTCTACCCTTTTTCGACCAGTACGCCCGTAGCCACCAGCTCTGGTCGCCCCGCAGCGACGCTATCGTCTTACCGATGCTCGACGGACAGACCCAGTCGCGGGTCACGGTGGTGTCGGTAGACGGTACGATCACGCCTCTGGCCCGGGGCGACCTGCCGTTCTGGAGCGTCCGCTAACGTCCGACACGCATCACGCTACAACCCGACGCTGCGGTTGTCGTGCGGTCTTAGTTTGTACGGGATACAGAGCGGCACACCCGTGCGCGGGTCGGTGATGATGTCGGCGTCGATAGCAAAGACCTGACGTAAGATCTCGGGCGTCATCACCTCGGCGGGGCTGCCTTCGGCGGCGATAGTACCTTCGGCAATCGCGACCATGTGGTGGGCGAAGCGCGACGCGTGGTTGAGGTCGTGGACGACCATGATAATGGTGCGGCCCTCGTCGCGGTTGAGGCGAGAGAGGAGCTCGAGCACCTCGAGCTGGTGCGCCATATCTAAAAACGTCGTCGGCTCGTCTAACAGCAAAACATCGGTACCCTGCGCCAACGCCATCGCGATCCAAGCCCGTTGCCGCTGACCGCCCGACAGGTTACCGACAGGCCGGTCGGCGAAGACGGTCATGCCGGTCATCGACAGCGCCCAGTCGATGATGTCGCGGTCTTCTGGGCCGAGGCCGTTAAAGCCGCGCTGGTGCGGAAAGCGCCCGTAGCTGACCAGCTCTCTAACCCGTAGGCCTTCGGGGGCGTCGGGGTTCTGGGGCAGGATGGCGAGTCGTTGGGCGACTTTTTTCGTCGACAGCGCATGGATCGCCTTACCGTCTAGGTAGGCGGCACCTTCGCGGGGGCGCAAAACGCGGGCGAGCGCCTTGAGAATCGTCGACTTGCCCGAACCGTTCGCGCCGACGAGCGCGATCACTTTACCTACCGGTAGCGTTAGGTTGAGGTCGCGAACGATAAGATGCTCGTAGTAGCCGAGTGAGAGATGTTCGGTATGCAGGTTCGCCATCGAAACTCCTGTCGAAACTCTTGTCGAAATTGTTGTCGCAAGAAATGTTGGGATGGTCGTCGCAAAGCCGCCGCGGGATCATTTAGCCCCGGGTCTTGGCGAGTAGATAGAGAAAGTAGGGTGCCCCGATCGCCGCGACGACGACGCCGACCGGCATCTCGACGGGGGCGAAGAGGTTGCGGGCGAGACTGTCCGCGACGACGAGCAGCAAGGCGCCCGCTAGAGCAGTCGTCGGAAGCATCACGCGGTGGTTCGGGCCGACCAGCCGCCGCGCGAGGTGTGGGCCGACCAGGCCGACAAAGCCGATACCGCCGCCGACCGCGACCGCCGAACCCGCTAACGCGACCGCGACGCCAAGCAGGATAAGCCGCTGCCGCTCTACTGCCGCCCCGAGCCCGGTCGCGAGCATGTCGCCGAGACTAAGAACGTCAAGGGTGCGGGCCTTCGCGAAGGTCAGCGGGACGAGGAGCAGCGTCCAGGGGAGGAGTGCGAACACGTAGTCCCAACTCGTTCCGGCGATCGTGCCCGACAGCCAAGCGACGGCGTAGCTGTAGAGCTGTCGGTCCATCCGCATTGACAAGACCAGTATAGTGGCGGCGATCCCGGCGTTGATAGCGATACCGACGAGCAGCAGACGCGACGGGGTGACGCTGCCATCTTTATAGGCCAGCGCGTAGATGAGGGCGGCGGTCGCGGCGGCGCCTAAAAAGGCGACGGCGGGTAGGAGAAACGCCGAAGAACCTGTCCCCACAATCAACAGCCCCACCACAGCCAAGCCCGCACCCGCGTTGATCCCTAAAATTCCCGGATCGGCTAAGCCGTTTTGAGACACGCTCTGCAGGATCGCGCCGGAGAGTGCTAGGCTTCCGCCGACGAGCAGGGCGAGCACGATACGGGGCAGGCGAAACTGAAACAGCACGAGCTCCTGTTGGGAGGTTCCTTGGCCGAAAAAGGTTTTTAGGACGTCGACGGGCGGAATCTTGATAAAGCCGAGGTTGAGGCTAACGAGCACCGCGACGACGATCAGCAGGGCGAGCGTCACCATGACCACCGCGGGATCAGAGCCCCGTTGCAGTGCACGAACGAGTGCCCAGAAGCGTCCGAGGGCGCTCCGGTCTTGCGGTTTACCGTAGGCTTTATCGTCTCGTGTCCGGTCGTCGTGATCGGCGGACGGTACTCCGGCGTCGCGAGATTGTGGGCCGCGCTTCGGGCTGTGTCGATCGAGACCGCTCGCCATCACATCCCCCGGCGGTCGCGCCGCGCCAGATAGAGGAAGAAGGGGACGCCGACGAGCGCGGTAATGAGGCCGACCGGCGTCTCGAAGGGCGGGTTGACCATCCGCGCGCCGAGGTCGGAGAGGACGAACAGCAACCCGCCGAGCAGCGCCGAACTAGGGATAATCCAGCGGTAGTCGAGCCCGACTAAGAAACGAGCGATGTGCGGGATGACCAGGCCGATAAAGCCGACGCCGCCCGCAATCGCGACCGCCGCGCCAGCGAGCAGCAGCGTGACGAGCGTCCCGCATACCTTGACAAGCCCGGTGCGCTGGCCGAGGCCGACGGCGATGTCGTCTCCCAAGCTCAAGATGGTGATGTTCGGCGCGATCACGAGCGCCCCGATGATTCCGGCGGCAAACCAGGGCAGCAGCAGCACGACCTGTTTCCAGCGGACGCCCTGAACACCGCCGGCGGTGTAGAAGAGCACGTCCTGCGCGAGATCGTAGTAGATGACGAGGCCGGTCGTGAGCGAGGTGAGTAACGCGGCGACGGCGGCACCGGCGAGGGCGAGTTTGACGGGCGTCAGGCCGCCGCGCGAGAGCGCCCCGACCCCGTACACGAGCGAAGCGCCGAACGCGGCCCCTAAAAACGACACCACAATCAGGCTGCTGTAGCTAAGCCCCGGCAGAAACGCGAAGGCGAGCACCAGAAAAAAGCCCGCGCCGGCGTTAAGGCCGAGCAGCGACGGGCTCGCGAGCGGGTTGCGGGTCATGCCCTGCATCACCGCGCCAGCGACCGCGAAGCACGCCCCGACCATGACGCCGACGACCACGCGGGGAAGGCGGATCTCCTGGATAATCTGGTGGGCGGTGAGGTCGGGATTATAGGCGAAGATCGCCGACCAGACGGTTCTGATGTCGATGTTCGCGGCGCCGACCGAGACCGACCAGGCCATCGCGCCGACGAGGGCGAGTGCCGACCCCAACAGCAAAAATACCGCCGCGGTAGGACGGGAGGGTACGCGGGGCGGGGTGGGGATGGGTCTCTGCGGTGAGGGTGAAGAGGCTTCCCCTCGGTTCTGCCTAAGCGTCATCGGCGCTACACCGTCCCCGTACCGCACGGCAAAACACCGTAAGACGGATTCGATCGATCCTGGTCCATAATATCCTTCTCTGTCCGAACATTCTTATTTAGATGCCTTCTGGGTTCGGTATCTATACGCTTAACGGTCTAAGAAACTCTGTTAGCTGCCGACGGTCGGCGTCGCGATCCGGTCGAGCGCCGTAACCCGGTACTGCGGATAGCAGTAGAGCTTGTCGTCACCCGTCGAGGACGGCGTCGCGACCGCTGCTTCGCGCTCGACATACGCCTTGTACGCCCCGCCCCGACCGTCGGCGCTCTCGAAGTCGAGCCGCACCTCGGCCCAGCTCGGTTCGTCGGCGTCGTCCTGCGCGACCGTAACGCCACTTTTAGCGTAGTCGAGCCAGGCCCACCCCTCGCGCATCAGCGCTTCGCGTTCGGCGGCCTGTAAAAAGCTGTGCTCGAGCCCCGACCAGCCTCGGTAGTGACCGTAGAAGTCACGGACATCGCCCTGACGTGTAAGCAACCGGGTAGGCTTGTCGCCGTCGATATAGGCCCAGTAGCGTCCGGCGGGTAGCTCTAAGAGCGTCGGGGCGAACACGTGGCCGCCGAAGTGCGAAACGCGCCAGACCCGGACACCCTCCGGGGCGTGTGCTTGTAGCGCTTCGTAGAGCGGATAGCCGAACTTCGCGCAGGCGGCGTCGACGCTGCCGTGGTTGCAGACGAGCAGGTCGCGGGTCGTGCGGGGCGCCTCGCGGTAACGCTCGAAGCTCGGCAGGTCGCTTGGCTCCATCAGCAGCGCCCAGAAAAACGGTCCGACCCCCTCCTCGGGGAGCAGATACTCGGTCTTGTTAAAGTCGGCGAAACGGCCTCGGGGGCGCCGGTGCACCATCACCCGGCGGTAGCCACGCCTGGCACTTTCGGGGTCGGGAACGACTGCGAGGGGCCGCAGCCTCGGGCGGGGCGTTGCGACAAACGGCCACACTGCGTCGGCGGGTTGAAGCCAGAGTTCGACCAGGCGCCGCAGTTCGTCCGGGAGCTGTTCGCTCTGCCAGAGGTTACGCGGCCACGGCAGCGGCATCTCTAAGGTAATAAAGATGTCGGCGACGCCCGCGTAGCCCCCGGGATCGAGGTTTTTCTCGCGAGCGACGACATTACAGAAGTCTGTGCTCATACAGATCCTTTCGGATTGTTAGGGGTGACGTCGTAGCTGCGTGACGGTGTCGAGGTGACAGTTCGGGTCGACAGTTCGGTCGATGAGGGGACGGGGTCGGTCGCACGGTTTACGCATCCGCACGACCGACATAGCGACCGACATAGCGCTCGGCTGTTTACCAGCTACCCCGGACGGTGCGCTCGATAGCGGTTCCGGCGACCGCGTCCGCGACCTGCCGGTCGACGATCGGCCCGGTCCAGGGGCTCATCCGCTCTAATTGATAGCGAATAATCGGTGCGTCCGAGCTTTCGATCAGCGCGAGGCTCTGCTCCTTACCTTCGAACGTGTCCCAGGCGACCGCGACCACGAGCGTATCGGCGTCGATCTGTACGAGCACCTCTTCGGAGACGAGCGTCCAGCCCTGCGGGTCGACCGTGACGCCCTCGGGGTAGGCGTAGCCGAAGCCGAGGGTGCGCATCACGGCGGCGATGCGGTCGTCGGTGTACATATAGACCTGGTTGCCGGTAAAGGGCGCGAGTACCAGGACGTTGGGGTAGCGCTCGAACACGCCGGTGGTGCGAAGCTGCGCTTCTAACCCTGTGTAGTGTTCCGCTAACGCCTCGATCACCTCGTCCGCTCGCGCTTCTGCTTCGACGATCTTCGCCATCTCGCGGAGTGCGGCCTGCCAGCTTTCGGGAACGACTTGCGAAAACGACAGCGTCGGGGCGATGACGCTAAGCCGGTCGTAGCCCTCTTGGCCCCAGTAGGTGCGGATGATTAGGTCGGGTTGCAGCGCCAGAATCGCTTCGAGGTTCGGCTCGGTCCAGCTACCGACCACCGTGACGTCGGCGTAGGGGCTGTCGGCGAAGATGCTGTCCGCAAACGCTTCTGGGTCGATAGTGTTGTCGCTCGTGATCGCTTCGGGGCTGAGCCGCCCGGTCGCAAGGCCGACGACCGGCATGTCGAGCACCCAGGCGAGTTCGAGAATCTCCTCGCCGATAACGACGACGCGCTCGGGGTTGAGCGGCACTTCGGTCGACCCTTCGTCGTGGTCGATAGTGACGGTGTCCGTCGTGACCGCGTCTTGGGCGACGGCGACGCTAACGGTGAGCAGCAGCAGGATGCTAAGGATACGGGTAAACATTAGTCTTGTCCTTCTAGAAGAAACGTTTCGAGGTCGTCTAGTACGAGGTTCGCCGCGCCGATACCGATGCCGAGCATCCAGTAGTCGTCGGGGACGTTGTAGACGTTATCCGCTTCGACGGCGTCTAAGTTTTCCCAGAGCGGGGTGTCGGTCACGCGGGCGTAGTCGGTGTCTTGGCGGGGTCCGTAGGTGGTTACGAAGATCACGTCGCCGTCCATCGCCGGAATCCCCTCGTCGCCGATAATGGCGGCGAAATCGTCGACGTCTTGGGCGTCGGGGCGCGGGAGCCCGACGTCTTCGAGGATGGTGCCGATAAAGCTCGCCCTCTGATAGAGGCGGATCTGGTTCGGGAGAAAGCGGACGACCGAGATCTCGGGTAGCGGGGTGCCGAGTCCGTCGCGTAAGGTTGCGGCTCGAGCGAAGTAGTCGGAGAGCAGTTCGCGTGCTTCGGCGCCGCGACCGAGCGCCTCGCCGTGGACGAGCAGGTTGTCTTGCCAGACCACGCCGACCGTTTCGGTAAACACGGTCGGGGCGATGCGGGAGAGCTGGTCGTAGATAGACTCGTGACGGAGGCGGCTCGACAGGATGAGGTCGGGCTGTAACGCTAGAATCGCTTCGAGGTTCGGATCGGCGATCGTTCCGACCGGCGTAATCCCGTCGGTGTCGAGATACTCTAAAAAGGTGCCACCCCCAAACGCGGTGACCGCGCCGACCGGTTTGACGCCTAGTGCGAGGGCGCTGTCGAGTTCGCCGGTGTCGAGTACGACCACGCGCTGCGGCGCGTCGGGCACGCAGCTTTCGCCCATAGCGTGCGAGATAAGCCGTCCTTCACAGCGCTCGCCCTGAGCGGTCGCGGAGCTTAGCGCCGCTACACCGAGCAGAAGCGCCCAGCAGAGTAGCGGTATGCTGACGATTTTTAGGATGGTGCGTTGTAAGTTGGTCAAGGTACTCCCTCGGGTGGTGCAGGCCGGGTCGGTCGTGACGCTCGGACGCGGCGCAGAGACGATCGAGATAGGGGCCGAAGATAATCCCGAGCGGCGGCGTCGGAATTACTGGGTATCATATGCCGATCTAATTCCGAGTGTCAAGCTTGGGATTAAGAGAAAACCTCGTCCTAGACGAAAATCGTAACGATTCCGAAACAGCACCGTACCGAAAGACGCGTCGAAAAAATCGTGTTTAAAGGTGTCGTGATCGAGCGTGTACCGGCACGACGCTAGCGCGTAGCGGTGCGCAGAGAAGCCGAAATAGAGACATATAGCAGTTTCGCGAAACGTTGCTCCACACAAAGCGTCACCATCGATATCTGTCGGATGTGATTGTTGCAGCATCATCTGGAATTGCTAATAGTAGAGGGGGGTACGTCGGCATTGGTGCTTACGGGCGACGTCTAGCGGACGACCACCGTCTCCGACCGTCATTGTCTCCAACGTCGCAGAGACCGTTTTTCGCGCGGTCTACATCATCTATACTAGAATCACAACAACAACCTACGCCCCTGTAGTGACCACCCCAGCCTCCGCCTAAGGCTGGTTTCGAAACACCGCGCCGGTCCCCGCGACGCACCCCCTAGAAGGGAGCCCATGTGGTTCAGCACGAGGTGGCTCAACAGAAGATCGTCACCGCCCCCGAAGACTCGGGCGACGTCGTCCTCGGGCGGACGCTGCCGTCGCTATTAGATGAGGCGTGTCGGCACTACGGCAACGAACGGGCGCTTAACCGCTACGTAGACGGGGCGTGGCAGTCGCTGTCGACTACGGCGTTTCGGGACCGCGCCGAGGCGCTCGCACTCGGGCTGCGCACGATCGGGCTCGAGCCCCCCGACCGCGTTGCTTTCTATATGCGGAGCGACCCCGACTTCTGTGTCGCGGACATGGCCTGCCTGATGGCCGGGCTGACCGACGTCCCGATCTACCTGACCCACAGCGACGAGGCGGTGCGGCACATCGTGACGGAGACGGAGGCTCGAGCCCTGATCGTTTCCGACGCCGCACTGCTCGGCGAGATTGCCTTTTTGTGGCGAGACGGTGACGGGGGAGGGCCCGAACACCTCATCCTCGCGACTAGCCCCGACAACCTCGCCGAGAGCTTACCGGACGACCTGCCCGACACCTTAAACGTCACCACGCTAGAACGGCTCGAGCAAGACGGTCGTAGCGCGGACGAAGATGCCGCCGCCCTCAGAGACGGGATCCGACCCGACGACCTCGCGACCATCATCTATACGTCGGGTACGACCGGCACCCCCAAGGGCGTCATGCTTAGCCACGAAAACATCAGCTTTAACGCGCTCGCCGCCTTTAGCGGCCTGCCCGGACTAGCGCGGCGCGACGAGGTCGCGATCTCCTTTCTGCCGCTCAGCCACGTCTTCGCCCGCACCCTCTACTACGGCTACCTCAACTACGGCACGGCGGTCTACTTTACCGAGCCGGACGACCTCGGCGACCACCTGCAGGGCGTCGCCCCGACCATTATGGCGACGGTGCCGCGCGTCCTCGAAAAGGTGCTCGACCGGATCAAGGCGCGGGGCCGTAGCCTAAGCGGGGTGCAGCGCTGGCTGTTCGCGTGGTCGTTCGGGGTCGCCGAACGCTACGACGTAACCGACCCGCCGAGCGGCCTAGACGCGGTGCAGCACCGGCTTGCCGATACGCTCGCCTTTTCGCGCTGGCGCGAGGGGTTCGGCGGACGGCTGCGGTGGGTGATCGTCGGCGGCGCGGCGCTGCGGCCCAAGCTCGGCCATATGTTGGGGGCGGCGGGGCTAGACGTGCTGCAGGGTTACGGCCTGACCGAGACCAGCCCGGTCATCAGCTTTAACCGCCCGGACGACAACCGGCCCGAAACGGTCGGCCCGCCGATCGCCGGAACCGAGGTGACGCTAAGTGACGAACAGGAGATTCTGACGCGCGGCCCGCACGTGATGCAGGGCTACTTTCGTCAGCCGGACAAGACCGCCGAAACCATCGACGACGACGGCTGGCTCCATACCGGCGACCGGGGCGAGCTTAGCGACGACGGCTTTTTAAAGATTACCGGACGGCTCAAGAATCTGTTTAAGCTCTCGACCGGTAAGTACGTGATGCCGCAACCGATCGAAGACGACCTCGCCGGTCAGGACGTTATCGATCACGCGGTGGTGGTCGGCGAGGGGCGGAAATACTGCGCGGCGCTGCTCTTTATCGACGCGGCGCAGCTCGCGGCCTGTGCCGACGAGCGGGGGGTGACGAGAGACGAGGCGCTTGTCGACGCGGCGTTTCGGGAGCGGGTGAAAGAGGCGGTGGCTCGAGCCAACGCACCCCTCCCGCATTGGTCGAGGGTCAAACGCGCCGCTTTAATCGACGCCGAACTCACCACCGACAACGGCATGCTGACCCCGACGCTCAAGGTGCGCCGCCAGAAGGTTGTCGACGATTACCACGACCGGGTCGAGGCGATCTACGACGCCGACCCCGACCAGGAACCGACCATCCTCGAAATTATCGCGCCCGACAACGACGAGCGCCGCGAGCAGAACGCGCCCGAGGCCGATCCGCCCGAAGCGGTTCGGAGTTAGCTGGGGGCATATTTATGATGACGGACAGCAGTACGACAACAGCATGACAACACCCTAGCCAGAAGACGCTACCCGAGGCTGATACATTGATCCGAAACGACCTCGCCGAACACGACAGACCGAAAGGAGCGACCGCCGATGGCGACAAAATTAGACGACCTAGCGAAGCAGATCGACCCGAGGAAGCTCGCCGAACTCGCCGACAAGGTCGATATAGACGCGTTGCTCGAGCGGGTGTCCCGGCTCGACGCCGACACCCTGCAGAGCCTGATGAGGACGTTGCAAAAACAGACCGAGCCGCTCGACATGCCCGCACCCGACGGCGACTTCTACGCTATCGCCGACACCCTAAGCGACGAACAGCGCGAACTCCAGCGGCGCGTCCGTGACTTTATGGAGACGGAGGTCGCACCGATCATCAACGACTACTGGTCGCGCGACACCTTTCCGCAGCAGCTTATCGCCCAGTTTCGCGACCTCGACCTCGTCCGGCATATCTACGACGAGCGGGGCGAGCGCCGCCCGGACGCTTCGGTCACCGAGGGGATCATCACCATGGAGATGGCCCGGGTCGACGTGTCGACCGCGACCTTTTTCGGGGTGCAGTCCGGTCTGGTGATGGCGTCGGTCGCGGTCGGCGGAAGCGACGAGCAGAAGCGCGCGTGGATCCCGAAGCTGCGCGACCTAGAACAGATCGGCGCCTTCGGCCTGACCGAGCCCGAGGTCGGTTCGGCGATCTCTAAAGGGATGCAGACGCGTTGCCGCCGCGACGACGACGGCTGGGTGCTAAACGGCGAAAAGTACTGGATCGGTAACGCCACCTTCGCCGACGTGATCGTGGTCTGGGCCAAAGACGAAGACGACGGACAGGTCAAGGGCTTTCTGGTGCCGGGCCAGGCGGAGGGGCTGCGGGTCGAAAAGATTACCGGCAAGATCGCGCTCCGGGCGGTCGAAAACGGTCACGTGTTTCTAGACAACTGCCGCGTAGACGACTCGGCCCGGCTCGCTAACGCCGACTCGTTTCGCCAGACCAGCGACGTGTTGCGCATGACTCGGGCCGGGGTAGCCTGGCAGGCGGTCGGGGCGGCGATGGGCGCCTACGAAAAGACGCTCGCCTACACCCAGTCGCGCCAGCAGTTTAAGCGTCCTATCGCGAACTTTCAGCTTGTCCAGGAGAAGCTCGTGCGGATGCTCGGCAACGTCACCGCGATGCAGACGATGTGTCTGCGTCTCTCTCGGCTCCAGGACGCCGGTCGGATGAGCGACGCCCAGGCCTCGCTCGCGAAGGTCTTCGCCGCCCAGAAGTGCCGCGAGACGGTCGCCCTCGGACGCGAACTGCACGGCGGCAAGGGGATCCTGCTAGAAACCGATATCGCCCGTCTCTTTAGCGACGCCGAAGCGATCTACTCCTACGAAGGCACCCACGAGATCAACAGCCTGGTGGTGGGCCGCGCGATCACCGGCCTCGGGGCGTTTGTGTAGTCTCGCGCCGCATAGTCTCGCGCTACGTAGTCTCACGCTGGTTCGGGTCGGCTCACGCGTAACGGCGGACCGACCCGAGTAGGACGAGGAAGAAGGTGCGGATAGCGCGGTACGGAGTGTCGTCCGAGCTTTTTACGAACGACGCAAAGAGAGGCCGAAACCGTATCGGACGTGCTGCTGTAGCGGTACGCGGGCGGCTCGCAGCGTCCGCACCGCTCGGCGAAATGTATAAAAAGGTGCATAATTCTCGTGTGTGACCTTCACCGAGAGCTCATCGAAACCGTCACGCACGGCCAAGTCTTAGATGCCCTGTCTGTATATGCTATACTAAATCACGCAGCTAGACGTACGCACACGTGCGCTAGGGCGTAGACACCGCGCCAAGAAAGGGAGACCTATGACCGACGACAAGCTCCGTCAACGCGTTACGCCGACCGACGAACGCCCCTGGTACGACACGGCAACCGGAGTGAGAACGGCTGTGCTCTCACCGCCTACACTACGTGTCGCGCTCGTGCTGCTTATGATCTGTCTTAGTCTGCTCCTCGTCGCGGCGCTGCCGCTCTGGCTCAAGCTTAGCGGCGAGACGCTCGGACTTAGCGCGCTCGCGTGGGGCGTGGTTACGCTACGCAGTGCGCAGGAGCGCGACCTTGAAGCGAAGCGGGCTCGAGCCCTCCTCCTCGCCCCCGCCTCCCGCCGTACCCGGCGCTAGCGTCTCGCTGCCGAACACCCCTTAAACGCCACTAAAAAAGATACAGACCCCCTTCCTCCCCTTTAGCGATATTGGGGAAGGTCTTTCTCGCCTCCTCGATGGCCGCTTCGTCTAGCAGCGCTTCGGGCGGCAGGTGCACGAGCAGCACCTCTTTAACGCCCGCGTCGAGCGCGACTTCGGCGGCGTCCTGGGCGGTCGCGTGGCCGTCGATGTCGCCGTTGGCTTCGTGCACGAGCAGCACCGACTGCTTGGCGAGTTCGGTGATGGCATCACTCTTTTCGGTGTCGCACGAGTAGGTCAGCACGCCGCCCCCCGCCTTGTCGAGTACCCGCAATCCGATCACCGGTACGGAGTGCGTGCCGGGCGAGGCGACGATCTGCCAGTGCTCGTTGTCGAGCACGGTGCTGTGCGCCTCATGGGAGACCTCGTGCCAGCGGATGTCGGGCAGCCCCTTAAAGCCGCTCATGTCGAAGCTCTCGAAACTGCGCCGCGCCTGTTCGAGTGCGGGCGCGATGCCGTACACGTCGATCGGGTCGCGCCGTCCGGCGATCCAGATCTTCTGCATAAAGAGCGGAAAGCCGCTGACGTGGTCGGCGTGTTCGTGGGTGATGATCAGCGCGTCGATGCTGTCTAGATCGACATTAGCGGCCATCAGACGCTGGACGACGTCGCCGCCGCAGTCGACGACCACGACCGAATCGTCGTTTTCGACGGCGAGCATGGTGGTGGTGCGGTGCGGGTCGCTAACGGACGCGCCGGTGCCGAGTAGGTGGAGTCTGGCCATAGACGGTTCCTTTCACAGAGGCTCGTGGCGGAGGCTTGTAGCGAAGGCTTGTAGCCCCGGTGTTTAGTGTAACAAAGTTTACAAGGGCTGTCGGGTGAAACGTTCGGTGTCGGAGGGGCTCGAGCCTCGCGGTGTCGCAGTTTCGGCCCGCTTCGGTAACGGCGTCGGTGAGGTGTGGCTCGAGCTCCTCCGGTAACGTTACAAACGCCTTCTCGCGACGCCGCGTCGCTCATAATCGTCCTGTGTCGCTACCGTGACGCTATTTTCGTATTCTCGCGTTGTGCCAGAGGCGCGCTACCGTTTGGTCTCACCCCTAAAACACGTAAAGGGTAGCAGATCTCGTCACATTAGAAAACAGTAAGCAGAACAGGTCGCCAGAACCAGATCGACAGAGCAGGTCGGCGCTGCGAGCGTAAGGCTCCTAAGCGTAAGGCTCCTAAAGGTTTGCCTTCACGTTACGGTGTAGCTTAGTAGCCATGTCTGACGCACACGAGTCCGTTCATCCCCCGTCTGTTCATCCCCCGTCTGTCCACCCCCTGTGGCGCTTGTGGCGCTACGCTGGCAAGCACCGCCCCCGTATCGCGTGGGCGACGCTGTTTTCGGTGCTTAACAAAGCCTTCGATCTGGCCCCGCCGATCCTGATCGGGGTCGCGGTCGATACGGTGGTTTTGCAGGAGGGGTCGTTTTTGGCGCGGCTCGGCTTTACCGAGGTGATGACCCAGCTCTGGGTGCTTGCCGGTTTGACGGTAGCGGTGTGGGGGCTCGAGTCGGTGTCGGAGTACGTCTACCAGATCTTCTGGCGTAACCTCGCCCAGACCCTCCAGCACGACCTGCGGGTCGACGGCTACGACCACGTCCAGCGGCTCAAGCTTGCCTATTTCGAGGACCAGAGCAGTGGCGGGCTGATGGCGGTGCTAAACGACGACATCAACCAGCTCGAGCGCTTTCTAGACGTCGGTGCGAACGATATTTTGCAGGTACTCACCACGGTGGTGCTGGTCGGGCTGCTTTTCTTCGGCGTCGCGCCGGGGGTGGCCTGGCTAGCGTTTCTGCCGATACCGCTTATTATCTGGGGGTCGTTTCGTTTCCAGCAGCGGATCGCGCCGCGCTACGCCGAGGTGCGCGAACAGGTCGGCCTTCTAAACGCTCAGCTCGCGAACAACTTGGGCGGCATCGCGACCATTAAGAGCTTCGCCGCCGAATCATTCGAAACCGAGCGGATCCGTACTGAGAGTAACGTCTACCGCGACAGCAACCGTCACGCGATCCGGCTGAGTTCGGCGTTTGTGCCGCTTATCCGTATGGCGATCGTGGCCGGGTTTATCGCGACGCTCGTCTACGGCGGCTACCTGACCACGACCGGCACGCTCGCGGTAGGCGTGTACAGCACGCTCGTCTTTATGACCCAGCGGCTGCTGTGGCCCCTGACTCGGCTCGGTCAGACCTTCGACCTCTATCAGCGGGCGATGGCGTCGACGCGGCGGGTGTTTCGGCTGCTCGACACCGACGCGAAGCTGTCGAACGGCGAACGCTCGCTACAGGCCGACGACGTGGCGGGCGAGTTTAGGCTCGAGCACGTCCACTTCTCCTACCAGGACGGTCCGGCGGTGCTGCGCGACGTCTCGCTGACGCTGCCTGCCGGCCAGACCAGCGCGATCGTCGGCGCGACCGGGGCGGGCAAAAGCACCCTCGTGAAGCTACTGCTCCGGTTCTACGACCCCACCGAAGGCCGCGTGACCCTCGACGGCGTCGACCTGCGCGAGTTTAAGCTCGCCGACCTGCGCCGCAGCATCGGTTTTGTCAGCCAGGACGTGTTTCTGTTTCCGGGCTCGGTACGCGACAACATCGCCTACAGCGACCCCGACGCCGACCTGGACAAAGTGATGTGGGCGGCTAACGTCGCCGAAGCGCACGACTTTATCGAACGTCTGCCGCAGGGCTACGACACGGTGGTCGGCGAACGCGGTCAGAAGCTGTCGGGTGGGCAGCGGCAACGGCTTTCGATCGCCCGGGCGGTGCTTAAAAACCCGCCGGTTCTGGTGCTCGACGAAGCGACTTCGGCGGTCGACAACGAAACCGAAGCGGCCATCCAGCGCTCGCTCGCGCGGCTGTCGGTCGGACGCACCGTCATACTTATTGCCCACCGCCTCTCGACGGTTCGCGGCGCCGACCAGATCTACGTGCTCGAGCACGGACGCCTCGCCGAAGCCGGACGACACGAAGAGCTGCTCGATCAGCAGGGCATCTACGCCGCACTCTGGCAGGTGCAGACCGGCGAACGCGCGGCGCAGACCTTCGCGAGCGATTAGCATCCCCTACCAAAACAAAAACCTCGGGCCGAAACCCGAGGTCGCTCTGTGCGCGTGCGGTCTGCTTAGCTCTTTTTTCTGTCGCGCCGGTAGCTCTCGCCGAAACGCTTCTGAAACTTTTCGACGCGGCCTTCGGTGTCGATAAAGCGCTGCTGACCGGTGTAGAAGGGGTGGTTGCCGCTCCACACGTCGACGCTAAACTTGTCTTGGGTGCTGTAGGTCTCCATAACGACTTCGCCGTCACAGATAACCTGGGTCTTTTGTAGCTTGGGGTGGATGTCTTCTTTCATGGTGTCTCCTCGGTAGGGGTTTAGCTGTACCTATCTTAGTTGCGCCCGGTGGCGCGCTCGTCCGGATAATGCCGTCGCTCGGGCAAACGCTTTCTATCATAGCAAAAAACGGTGGTGGCGTGTGGTTTAGTGCGTCGTTACTTTGTCGCCTGTCGTGTCGGCGTGATGATTCAGGGCTGACGGTTAGGGCTCGAGCCCCACTTGGTGTTCGCCGACCTGACGCTTGAGACGGCCCATAATCGCCTCCATACCGCGTAGCCGTAGCGGCGAGATGACTTCGGCGAGGCCCATGTCGGTGTAGAAGTCGTTAGGTGTGGCGAGAACTTCGGCGGGCTCGAGCCCACTCAGCCCCTCGGACAGAATCCCGGCAAAGCCGCGCGTGGTCGGTGCTTCGGGCGGCGCGTCGAAGTGAAACAGCACCCGCTCGCCCCGCACCTCGGTCGCGACAAAAAAGGGCGTCTGGCACTCGTGGACGCGCTCCATCTGGTCCTGGTTGTCGCTGAGGTGGGCGGGCAGGGGCGGCACCTTTTTAGAAAACTCGAGCAGCAGCTGGAGCCGCAGTTTGCCCGGCACCGACTTAAACGCGCCGATAATGTCTTGCAGCTTTTCGGGGACGTGTGTTTCGGAAGCACTCATACGTCTAGCATACTGAATTTGTCGCCGCGCTTCGGGCGGATACTCTACGTTTGTGCGGCTGGTCGGCCCATTTGTCGGCGTACCTAACCGCGACGATTGACGAGACGTTAGGCGAGGCGGGGTGTTATCGTAACCGACATGCTTAGCTACCCTGACCAGCTCGAAATCGTTCCGAAGCGGGTCGTCGACGCCCGCCGCAGCGTGCCCGGCTCTAAAAGCCTGACCAACCGGGCGTTTGTCGTCGCGGCGCTCGCGACCGGGCGTTCGGTTCTGCACGACGTGCTTATCGCTGAAGACAGCGAGGTGATGATCGGGGCGCTCCGTCAGCTCGATTTTAGCGTCACGCTGACCGGTATCACCGCGACTGTCGAGGGCCGGGCCGGGGCGATTCCGGCGGACGCGGCGACGCTCGACCTCCGGCTGTCGGGCACGTCGATCCGCTTTCTGACGGCGCTCGTCGCGCTCGGTCGGGGTGACTACCGGCTCGACGGTACGGCGCGGATGCGCGAACGGCCTATCGGCGATCTGCTCGCGGCGCTTTCCGAACTCGGCGCGTCGGTCGGTACCGAGTTGGGCAACGACTGCCCGCCGGTTATCGTCCGGGCGGACGGGCTTGGCGGCGGCGCGGCGACGATCGCGGGGGGGCGTTCGTCGCAGTATCTGTCGGCGCTGCTGATGGCGGCGCCCTACGCCCGCAACCCGGTCACGCTGCGCGTCGAGGGGGTGCTCCAGTCGAAGCCGTTTATCGATATGACGATCGAACTGATGCGAGACTTCGGCGTCGACGTGGTGCGGGAGGGTTACGAGCGTTTCGAGATCGCGCCGGGGGTGTACCAGGCTAGAGAATACGCCGTCGAAGGTGACGCGATGGCGGCGGGCTACCTGTGGGCGGCGGCGGCGGTGACCGGGGGCCGGGTCACGGTGACGAATCTGGGGGAGGGCTCGAGCCAGGGCGACAAGCGCCTCGCCGACGTCCTCGGGTCGATGGGTTGTAGCGTCGGTTGGAGCGAACACGAGGTCGCGGTCGCGGCCCCCGCCGACGGCGTGCTGCGCGGCGGACGTTTCGACCTCAACGATATGCCCGACCAGGCCCAGACCCTCGCGGTCGTCGCGCTTTTCGCCGACCGACCGGTGCGTATCGACAACATCTGGAACCTCCGGATCAAAGAGACCGACCGGCTGCGGGCGCTCGCGACCGAGCTGCGCAAGTTCGGCACCGAAGTCACCGAGGGCGACGACTACATCGTGGTAAACCCGTTAGAGACGCCGCCGCCCGGACGTGTGATCGTCGACAGCTACGGCGACCACCGGATGGCGATGGCGTTCGCGCTCGCCGGGCTGCGCCTGCCCGGTGTGGTGATCGACAACCCGGCCTGCGTCGCCAAAACCTTTCCCGACTTTTTTCGGGTGCTCGCCGACCTGTAGCGCGGGGTGTCGGGTATAGTAGACGTATACGTTCGCGTTACAACCGCACGGGTTGGGGCACGCGGCACCAAGACACGTCGTGCCGAAGCGAGTGCCGAAGCAACGGTTACGCCGAAATAAGTCGTACCGAGACGGTTTATGCCGAGGTATCTTACCGGGATAGTCGTACGCCGAGACAGTCTGCGGCGAGATAGTCTGTGAGACAAACGAGATAATGAGATGGTGTGCGAGACAGCAGCGAAGAGGCTAGGGGAGATGTCGGTGGAGAAACAGCAGGGAGATGTGCGGCAGGTCGTCACGATCGACGGTCCGGCGGCGTCGGGAAAGTCGAGTGTCGCGCGGGAGGTCGCGCGGCGCCTAGAGATTCCGTTCGTGTCGAGCGGGCTGCTCTACCGGCTCGCGACCTATCTGGTGCTGCGTGCGGAGGTCGACCGGGACGACGAGGGGGCGGTGCTCGGCTGTTTGCGGGCGCACGCGGTGAGGCTCGAGCCCAGCACCGCGCACGGCAACCGCGTGTTTCTAGACGACGCCGACGTGACCGACCAGCTCCACACCGACACCGTCGACACCAACGTCTCGCAGGTCGCCCGCCACCCCGAGGTGCGCCGCTGGGCCAATCAGCGTCTGCGCGAGATGACCGGGCGTTTTGTGGTCGAGGGCCGCGACATGGGCCGGGTGGTCTTTCCCGAAGCGGCCTACAAGTTCTATCTGTTCGCCGCGCCGGAGGTGCGGGCCGAGCGCCGCGCTAAAGAGCGGGACGCGGACGTCGGCGCTATCGCCGCGCGGTTACGAGCCCGCGACGAGGCCGACCAGAAACAGCTCGAGCCCCCCCCCGACGCCGTCTACATCGACACGAGCGACCTCGGTATCGACGAGGTGGTCGCGACCGTCATCACCCATATCCAGGCGACCCGCACCGCCTTTTCGGACCGGACGTAGGCGAGCTGGTGCGCTTTAAAGATACAATCTAACGATGCGACCTAACGGCGAACGCTTTAAGCTTCAGGCCGCCGACCTGCGCCACGCCATCATCACGAGCACCCACTACAAGCCCCAGGCCCACCCGCTCGTCCGCGACACGGCGACCCGGCTACGCGACCTCGGCGTTCGGGTGACCGAAGACCCCGACGGGGTGATGCCGCTCGCCGAACATGCCGACGGGGTCGACCTCGTCATCGCTATCGGCGGCGACGGTACGCTGCTCACCACCGCCCGGCGACTGGTCGGGGTGCACGTTCCGACACTCGGCGTCAACCTCGGCAAGCTCGGTTTTCTGGCCGAACACAGCCCCGGCGACCTCGACCGCTACCTGCGCGGCGAGATCAGCGCCCACTGGCACATCAGCCCCAAGATGATGCTCCAGGTCAGTCTCGAAAACAGCGACGGCGACACGCTCCGCTACGCGCTTAACGACGTCATCGTGTCGCAGGGCGTGATGACGCGGCTTATCGGTATCGACATGGCCGTCGACGACCAGCACGCGACCCAGTACCGCGCCGATGGCCTCGTCGTGTCGAGCCCGGTCGGGTCGACGGCGTATTCGCTCTCGCTCGGCGGCCCGATTTTAAGCCAGGGGCTACGTGCCTTCGTGATCACCCCGATCGCGCCCCACGTGCTGACCAACCGCCCTATCGTGATCGAGGGCTCGTCGGAGGTGCGCTTTACGGTGCGCGGCCCTATCGGCGAACTCGCGCTCGTCATCGACGGTCACGAACGCTTAGAACTCGCCGAGGACGACCGCTTTATCGTCTGCGCCGCGCCGACCGACTTTCTGCTGATCTCGTCGGACCAGCACAGCTACTTCGACATCTTGCGGACCAAGCTCGCCTGGGGCGAAAAGCCGCAGCTCCAGGACTGGGCCGCCGCCGTACCCGACAAGCCGTCCTAAGCGTGTAGGCCGCCCTGTTTGGCGCGTCTCGCCACGGTGTTCGCGCGCGCTGCCGGGTCCAATGGGGGGTGATGAAGACGACGATGGCGTCACCCGAAACACTCCCGGACACGATGAGGGGGCTCGAGCTCTCCGCCTACCACGGCCCGAGTGCGCTGCACCTCGTCGACAAACCCCTGCCGCGCCCCGGTCCCGGCCAACTGCTCGTCGAGATGCACGCCGCTCCGATCAACCCCTCCGACCTGCTCTTTCTGTCCGGGCGCTACGGCCAAAAAAAGACGCTGCCGGTCGTGCCCGGCTTTGAAGGGAGCGGCACCGTCGTCGCGGTCGGGTCCGGCCTGCTGCCGCGTCTCTACCTCGGGCGTCAGGTCGCGTGCGGCGCGGCGACGGGGGGAGACGGGACGTGGGCCGAGTACCTGCTCACCAGCCCGCTAAGCTGCATCCCGCTACGCGGCAAGGTCAGCCTCGATCAGGGCGCGACGATGCTCGTCAACCCGACCACCGCCTATCTGCTGATGCAACGGGCGCGGCGGGTCGACGCCGTGATTAGCACCGCCGCGCTTAGCCAGGTCGGGCGGATGCTGCACCGGCTTAGCCGACACTACGACGTCCCGATCATCCACACCGTCCGGCGCGACGAACAGGTCGCAACGCTTCGCGACCTGGGCGCGACCCACGTCCTAAACAGCAGCGACGACGATTTCGAACAGCAGCTCTACGACCTCAGCCACGACCTAAACGCGACGCTCGCCTTCGACGCGGTCGCCGGGCCGATGAGTGCGCGGCTGCTCGGCGCGATGCCTCAAGGTTCGCGGGTGGTGGTGTACGGCGCACTGTCGGAAGACGACACGGTGGTGTCGCCTAAGCCCTTTATTTTCGAAGACAAACGGCTCGAAGGGTTCTGGTTAGGGACGGCGTTACGAGGCACACAGGCGTGGCGGGCGCTGCCGGCGCTGTGGCGGATCCCTAAACTGATGGGAGACGTGTTGCAGACCGAGGTGCGCGCCAAGGTGCCGTTAGAGGAGTTCGAGGAGGGGCTCGAGCACTACCAGCAGTCTATGAGCCGAGGCAAAATCCTCCTCACCCCCTAACCCTACATCTCGAGCAGAATATGCTCGATCTTCCCGAACAGCGCGAACGCCTCCGAAGTAAGCTGCTGCGCCTCGTCGTACTCCTGCTTAGCTGCGTGGTCGACGGCGTCCTCGGTAATGCTGTGAAACTGTTTGTGCAGCTCGCCGAGTTCGTCGAAACGCGGATGGCTCTTGGCCTCGGCGTCCTGCTGCGCTTCGCCGCAGTACCACTGCCCGAAGCTACATTCGTGCGGATCCGGCGTCGGCGGGCGCTCTACGGCGTTTTCCTCGGTGTACTTCACAATGTTGTCGAGATAGTTTAGGTGCGACAGTACGATCTGCTCTACGGTCATGATGGACCTCCTCTAAAGCAGCAAAAGACGGTCTGCCGTAAGAGGCTACTGCACTCTAGCTGCCTTTGATGGCTCGAGCCTACACCTTCAAATGCTCTGTAGACACGGGAAGAATGTCCCCCGACCACCAGACAGGACGGAGCGGGCTGCCCGTCTGACAAACATAAAAAACCCCCTCACATGTTCGCGAGGGGGATAGAGATTGACAGGGTTTAGCTTACTGTGTTGTAAAGCTTCGCGCGCCCGACGTTCCGAAGCGGATGTTGTCGGCATTGGAAGGGCCGCCAGAAAAGCTAGGCTCAGCCGTCTCGTCGACACTCGCGAAGGGCGCAAGGCCTAAGACTCGCCAGTCGTACGACGTCCCACTCGGCAGATTGAACCCCGAGATGTTGGCGAGATCCGGAATGGTCGTCTGCGTATCGTCGGTGATGACGAAGAAGTCAGGTCCGTTCGGCGACGTAAAATTGACAATGTAGACCCCGCTATTGAACGCTGACCATTCGAACGACGAACTCGTATCAATACCGCTAGCAGCATCTGCCGGAAGGCTTAGTTCGGGCGCCGCAAAGAGGTCGACGCTAACGCCGCTGGCGTCGATTGCTTCGGTAGTAATGGTAAACGTGCTGAGTGAGCCACTACTACCCGTCGCCGCTGCGCCGGCACCCACTAAGAATCGTGCGGTCGCACCAGAGACATCCGGTGTGGTGTAGGTGAAACTGTTGTTTTGCGAAGGATCGCTGACTACCTGGATGGTTGCCTGATCGCCGAAATTAACCTCGAGATCCTTTCCTAGTAGACTGTAAGATCCGGAAGTCGCGCTAGGAAGCGATGTGATTGTCCCGTCGAAGTTAGTGTTGGCTATACCAGCCAGGGCAATATCGGTAGTTGGACTCGAGAAGCTGCCGCCATCGGTAAGGGTGATCGACTCCGTACCGTATCCTGTATAGTCAGTCGGGAAGCCACTAGCATTATTCGTCCACTGCAAAGCGTGGAGCGTGCCCATCGTGCTGTTGGGCCCGAACCAGTCAACTGTAGTCAACCCTAGAGTTGGGTAGTTGCCGGTTGTGGAGTTGACGGAGAACGTTGCGCTAGCTTCCGGAGAGCCGAACACTACCTCCGTCTCGCCGGGAGTTGGCTCTGGAAACTGTCCTCCCGAACCTGCCGAAACCGTTCCCTGGACGGCTGCCGTATTTCCGCTTCCCGCAGAAGGAGCACTTCCGATAAATAAAACTATAGGGTCGTTACGCGTCAGACCTCTGTACACGACGACTTCGTTAGGTGGGCCGCTTACTGCGACGGCAAGGTCGTAGGGTGTCGTGACGTTGCTAAAGCTAAAGTTGCCGCTCGCGTCAGTTGTGGTGCTAGCCCCGCCTAAAATGGCTACGGGCGTATTGGCTACCGGCTGCTCGTTAGTGTCGACGACCGTTCCCGACACGTTTACCGTCGCCGAGGTAACCTCTAGCGTAAAGGTCGCGGTCTGGGTCGACGACCCCGACGTTCCTTCGACGGTGATCGTATTGGTTCCGGTCGCCGCACTCGCGCTGACGTTGACGGTCAGGGTGCTACTGCCACCGCCACCGGTCACCGGATCGGTTCCGAAACTCGTGCTCACGTCGCTCGGAACTCCAGTCGTACTTAGGTTGACGTCGCTGCTAAAGCCGCCGCTGCCGCTAACGTTGACGGTTAGTGTGTCCGAAGCACCCTGCGTGACGGTGAGTGTGTTGGTGCTTAGCGATAAACTAAAGCTACCACCGCCACCGCCGCCGTTCGGGCAGGCCGTGAGGATAAATAGGCCGATAAAGAGTGAAAATAGAAGTGAAAGATGTCTACGCACAGGTGTTGCCCCCTGGTAAGTTGTGCACGGACGTGGAGAAGCGAACGAAAGACGTACAGTACGCACGCTTCGCTTGGTGCTTGCTCCGTAGAAAGGCATAAAACGCTGCGTTTTTAACATTTGCTCCGATGTTTCCGAGCACCGCGTGTCGTGCTTTTGTCGTCGCGTGTGACGCTGTGTTTGACAAAGCTGTCACGCCGTGCAAAAACAGACGGATTCAAACGCTACCAACGTTTTTTTTACCTATTTCTTAGGATAGGATGAGAGCTATATATTTTCTGTAGGTTGGCTCGTAATTGTTTTTAGAAAGAGGACTTTTGAAAGCTTACTTAAATCATAGGTTTGTCGGGGTGCAGCTCTAGCAACCGTGCGCTTCCGTACACACGCACTGCTTCCGACTCGGCATTCTGTAGAGACGGGTTAAAAAACTTTACTGTCCTTACGACCCGCAAGGAGGCATCTATATTATGCACGACGAGCACACGAAGATTTTCGCTAAGCTCCAGGGTAAGGTCTCGCGGCGGACGCTGCTCAAAGGCGTCGGGCTAGGCGGTGCTGCTGCTGCACTCGCGAACTTTGGAGGGTGGGCGCAGGCCCAAGAAGGTAGCTCGCTCGCGACGACCGGCGGCACCTTTCGGATGATGGTCGGCGACATCGGCGTGACGGCGGTCAATGCGGCGCGGCTCCAACTCCCCTCTAGTTCGTTCGGCATCGGCGCTCCCGAAGGCGGTCCGGACGAGGTGCTGACCTCGGTCAACCTACCGACCGGCACTATTCCGAGCGTCGCTACCCCGGTCCTGTTCGAGGTCGGCGGTAACCTGGTGCTGCTCGACACCGGCACCGGCGCTCCGAACGTGACGCTGATGAGCGGCCTCGCCTCGTTAGGCGTCATGCCCGAAGACATCGACACGGTCATCATCTCGCACTGGCACGGCGACCACACCGGCGGCCTGTCGTTCGACGGCGAGCTAGCTTTCCCGAACGCGAACGTGATGATTTCGGAGACCGAATACGCGTTTATCCAGGACGGTGGCGACACCACCGCTCAAGCGCGGAGCAAACTCGCCCCTGCTGACGACGCGGGCGTGCTGATGCAGTACACCGACGGCGACGAACTCTTCCCCGGCATCACCGCCGTCGCCGCGCCCGGTCACACCCCCGGTCACTTCGTGTTCGACATCCAGTCGGGCGGCCAGCGGCTCTGGCACCTCGTCGACACGGCGAACCACCAGGTTATCGCGCTGCGGCACCCGGAGTGGGGCTTCGGCTTCGACGGCGACGTCGAACAGGCGACTGCAACCCGCCGGATGCTGCTCGGCACCGCTGCCGACGAGCAGATTATGATTATGGCCTATCACTTCCCGTTTGCGGGCACGGGCTACGTGGCGCGTAACGGCGAGGACGGCTTTAGCTTTACGCCGAGCTTGTAACCCAACGGCCTTTTTCTCTGTCGCGACCTCGGGTAACTCCGGGGTCGTTTTGATGTGACTGCTTTACGTGAGCTTATTCTGTAACCTCGTCCCGTAACCCCATCGTCATGACCGCTGATTCGTCTGACTGCTGATGCGTCTGACCCCGATGCTTGTAACGCCAGAGACACGCGCTCGGTTTGCTATCTTGAAGACATGACCAAGCACCGCACCACCTGCCCGCTCGACTGTCCCGACGCCTGTTCGCTGCTCGTTACCGTCGAGGACGGACGGATGACGAAGCTCGAAGGCAACCCCGACCACCCCGTGACTAAGGGCTTCGCCTGCGTCAAGATGTATCCGTATCCCGAGCGGCAGAACCATCCGGAGCGGCTCACGCATCCGCTCAAACGGGTCGGGGCTAAGGGGGAGGGGCGTTTCGAGCGGGTGTCGTGGGACGAGGCGTTAGACGATATCGCTGCAAAACTCGGCCATATCGTCGACGAGCACGGGGGTGAGGCGGTGCTGCCCTACTGTTATGCGGGGACGATGGGGTGGGTCGAGCGCGACCATTCGCTGGCGCTGTTTCGGGCGCTCGGCGCGTCCGAACTAGACCAGACCATCTGTGCGACCACCGGCGGTGCGGGCTGGGAGGCGAACTACGGGCCGAACAAACTCGCACCCGACCCTGACGACGTCGCGCACGCCAAATTTATCATCTTGTGGGGCATCAACAGCCTGCGGAGCAATTCGCACCTGACCCCTGCGCTAAAGGCGGCGCGGAAGCGGGGGGCGCACATCCTCCATATCGACCCGTACCGTAACGAGACGAGCCGGTTCGCCGACGAGCACTGGCAGCTTAATGTCGGCACTGACGCGGCGCTCGCACTCGCGATGGGGAAGGTGATTATCGACGAGGGGTTGGTCGACGAGGCGTATGTGGCGGCGTACGGTGACGGGTTCGAGGACTACAAGGCGGCGTGTGAGGAGTGGCCTTTAGAGCGGGCGGGGGTGTTTTGTGGGCTCGAGCCCTCCCAAATCCGCACCGCTGCTATCGCGTTCGCTAAGTCCCAGGCGGGCTACATCCGTATCGGCTACGGCATGAGCCGCAACGAGGGCGGCGGCAACGCGACCCGGGCCGTCACACTCCTGCCAGCCTTGACCGGCGCGTGGCAACACCAGGGCGGCGGCGCGGCGGTATCGACGAGCGGCGGTTTCGCGCTTAACACCGTGCGTTTGGGCGGTAAACATCTTCTAAAATCGGACGTGCGGCACATCAACATGAGCCAAATCGCGTCGGGATTAGAGCTGCGCGACAACCCCCTCAAAGCCGTGGTGGTGTTTAACTCTAACCCCGTCGCCGTCGCGCCCGATTCGAGCCGGGTGCGCCGAGGTTTCGCCCGCGACGACCTGTTTACGGTGGTGCTCGAGCACTTCCAGACCGACACCGCCGACTACGCCGACTACCTGCTGCCCGCCACCACCTTTTTAGAGCACCCCGACATCTACAGCTCGTACGGTCACTATCTGTTGCAGTGGGCCGAGCCCGTCGTCGCCCCGACCGGCGAGTGCCGCCCGAACACCTGGGTGTTTCGCGAATTTGCGAAACGGCTCGGTATCGAGGACGAAACCCTAAGCTGGACCGCCGAAGACGTCGCCCGCGACCTGCTGAGCGGCGACCATCCCTTTGTCCGGGGGATAACCTTCGAGATGCTACGCGACAAAGGCTTCGTCAAGCTAAACCTCCCCCAACCGTTTCGGCCCTACGCCCACGGCAGCCACTTTGCAGACGGCAAAATCCGCTTCGGCCCGGCCCCCGAACAGCTCGTGTTCGAAGAGCAGCCGACCGACCGCTACCCGCTCCGGCTCATCAGCCCGCCCGGCTCGCACGTCCTCAACACCAGTATGGGCAACATCGAAAGCCTGCTTAAAGCCGCTGGCGGCGAGCCCCAGGTCATCGTCCACCCCGACGACGCGGCGCGCTACGGCGTCAGCCACGGCGAGCGGATTCGGGTCACGAGCGCCCAGGGCAGTATCGTCCGCAAGGTGATTGTGAGTGACGACGCCAGACTCGGCACCGTCATCGCTATCGGGCAGTGGTGGCCTAAACTCGCGCCCGACGGTAAAAGCCTTAACGACCTGACCAGCGAACGGCTAACCGATTTAGGTGCGGGGAGTACGTTCGGCAATCCGGTCGTCGCTATCGCGCCGCTGCTACAAGAGGCCGCCGACTAGCCGCCTGCTGTCTCGTCTAACCAGTCTCGTCTAACGTTGGGACGGCGCGGGTGTTCAGTCGCGCTCGTAGTAGTGGTACTGGTAGAACGGCGCGAAACCGAGCCGTCGGTAGAGTGTTTGGGCGGGGGTGTTGCCCTGTCCGACTTGCAGATAGACGTTGGTCGCGCCCTGTCGCGCGGCCCAGTCGGCGAGGGCGGCGAGCAGGGTGGTGGCGGCGCCGCGCCGTCTCGCGGCGGGAAAAGTAGCGACGTTAAAGATGCCGAGCCAGCCGCCTTCAACGACGCCGAGGCCGACGGCGAGCGGTTCGTTCTGGTTCTCGGCAGCGGGATTGTCAATAGTCGTGTCGGTGACGGTCGCGAAGCGGGCGGGGGTGACGAGGTGGTTTAGCATCCGGCGTCTGACCTCGGCCTTAAAGCCTTCGTGGGGTTCGGCGCGGAGGTAGTGGGAGAACCAGTCGGGCTCGAGGGTGGGGTAGAGGTGGGGCTCGAGCCCCTCCCTCCCTACCGCATGATGCTGTAACGTCGTGACCGGCACGCTCAACACGTCGACCGCAGCGGCGTGACGATAGCCGTGCGCCCGTAGCGCCTCGGCGAGCTGACTCGGTTGCGACACCGGCGTGACCTGAAAGCGGGGCGACACGCCGAACTGTTGGTAGAACGCTTCGACGTCTGCGAGTTTGGCATCTAATGACGTTTCGGCGCTGTGGCCTTCGGCGAGTACCGAATTGGCCCGCCGCGTCACGCCGTGGTTGTAGCGGAGCCGCCAGCCGTCGACAATCTGCAGGTGGCTCGCTGGTACCGCGTTGGCTGCGTGCGCTTCGGCGGCGCGAATCTGGTCGCGTAGTGGGCTTTTCACTTTGTCACCACAATCATTGTGTCATCATAAACAGCATCATAGAAAAACACAGCCCCCCGTGTGTGACGAGGCGCTGTGTACTCGGGTCGTGCTCGCTTTACAGCACGCCGATGTAGTGCGTGAGGTGCGCGGGTTTAGCTGTTTGCTTCGTCGATTTCGACGAGCTCGAGCTCGAACATCAGGTCTTTGCCAGCGAGCGGATGGTTGGCGTCTAGCGTTACTGTTTCGTCGGAGACGTCGGTCACCGTGACCGGTACCGCTTGGCCGTCCGGCTGCTGGATCTGTAGCTGCTGACCGATTTCGACCTCGATGTTTTCGGGGATCTGCTCTTTAGCGACTTCGAGCACCATGTCGTCGCGGCGCTCGCCGTAGGCCTTGTCGTGCGGGATGTGGCTGGCCTTGCTCTCGCCCGGCTCCATGCCGACCACGGCCTCTTCGAAGCCCGGAATAAGCTGTCCCTGACCGATGGTAAACTCGAGCGGGTCGCGCTCGAACGACGAATCGAACTCGGTGCCGTCTTGTAGTTTGCCCCGGTAGTGGACGCGGACGGTATCGCCTTGTTTGGCTTGTGACATAGATGATTCCTTTCTTTAGGTGACGTGTCTTTAGATGACGTGATGTTGTGTGTGCCGTGTTGTGTGCGTGATGTTTCGCGCTCGGTGCTAGCCGCCAAGTCTGGGGTGCTGCGCATGGCGTATCGTCACCGACGCGTGTTTCGTATCTAAGTGTTGTTGTGGGTGCTTGGCGCTAGGCCAGTTAGACACCGAACCGGCAATGAAGATAGAAACGTTCCTACCAAAACGGTAGCAGCAAAATCGCCCGCAGACCGTAATGTCGACCCTAACAGCTTCGGGCGCTCGGCACCGCCCGGCACATCACGGACGCCGAACGGTCGCGTCACCTTAACGAGAGGCGAAACTGTCGCACATGCGTGTTCGAGGAGATAAACGGCTGCCGAGCCCCCGTTGTTCGGGAGAGGGTGTGTCGACGAGGTCGCGACATTATGCAGAACCGCTTACACGTTCGTGCTAGACGACACACGCTACGACGCCCTTGCCGGTGTTTCTGCCGTGTGCGCCCTCTGATGTCTCTGCAATGTCCCTGTTGCGACATCCCTGTAATGTCTCTGTATCTCTGCGATATCCCCCGAAACGTTACGGCGTCGCCCGATCGCGAGATGGAATCCGACACCAGGACGGGATTTGTCTTATAATTGTCGTGATAACTACCGAAACGCTCGGTAGGCGCTCCGGTCTTCACCCACCCGGACGCGCGACGAGGCCTATCGCGGGGTTCGTACGAAGATGTGCGGCCCGTACAAAACGTTGCCCCACTCGTTACTGTGCCGCGCGCTACGGCCTTGGTACCGACCAGCACTGCCACCGACTAACGGAGTTGATTGTGATGATTCAGACACTTTCTGTGTGTCGCCCGCGTCACCGCACTACCCGGACTTTTGTGCGGTCCGCGACGCCCTCGACCTCTTCGCATCCGGCCTACTCTGTCTCGCGGGGTGCGGTTAATTCGGACACCTGTTGCTGTCCCGCCTAGGACTTACAGCCACACCGACAGGGGCGGCGCGGTTTCGGAAGCGTTGTCTAGCACGTAACAGAACGACGACCGTAATCTATGGGGGGAAACCTAAATGAGCCTCGCAACAGCTCGTTTCGACACGTTACGCGGCTATACGCTCCGGCGCAAGATCGGATCGGGCTCTTTTGGCGACGTCTATCTTATGGATCAGGCGCTGCTCGGGCGCGAGGTCGCGGTCAAGGTGATCTTGCCGCGCTACGCCAACGCGCCCGACTTCGTCCGGTCGTTCGAAGCCGAAGCGCAGCTCGTGGCGAGGCTCGAGCACCCCTTCATCGTCCCGCTCTACGATTTTTGGCGCGAACCGAGCGGTGCCTACCTGGTGATGCGTTACCTGCGCGGCGGCACCCTGCGCGACCTGATGGACAACAGCGACGAACCGCTGTCGGCGGCGAGCGTCGCCGACCTGCTCGACCAGATCGCGTCGGCGCTGCACGCGGCGCACCGGCGCGGCATCGTACACCGCGACATCAAACCGACCAACATCATGCTCGACGAGGGGCGTAACGCCTACCTCGCCGACTTCGGGATCGCCAAAGACCTGAACGACGGCTCGAGCCTCTCGCTCGACACCTTTGCCGGCAGCCCCGCCTACACCACGCCCGAACAGATCCAGGGCCGACCGGTAAGTAGCGCCTCGGACCTCTACAGCTTAGGCATTATCCTCTACGAACTGCTCACCAAGCGCTATCCGTTCGCCCGCAACAACATCGCTGCCCTGCTCGAAGCCCACCTCGACACGCCGCTACCGGACCTCGGCGCCGAGCCTAACCCGCTCGACGAGGTGCTCCGGCGTGCGACTGACAAAGACCCCGAACGGCGCTACCCGAGCGCCCTAGCCCTTGCGAGCGCGTTTCGGCAGGCGCTGCAACAGCAGAGCGAGCATCCCGTCACAAACAGAGTCACGAACAGAGCACCGAACAGAACCCGCCCCGACGTCGCGGTGAGCGCCACGGTAACCAACCCCTACAAGGGGCTGCGGGCGTTTGGAGAGGCCGACGCCGCCGACTTTTTCGGACGTGACGCCCTCGTCACGCGGCTGCTGCTGAAGCTCGGCGAAGACCGTCCCGAAGCGCGCTTTTTGGCGGTGGTCGGCCCGAGCGGCAGCGGTAAGTCGAGCGTGGTGCAGGCAGGTGTGTTGCCGAAGCTGCGGCGCGGTGCGGTGCCGGGGTCGGCGCAGTGGTTTGTCGTCGAGATGGTGCCCGGAAACAACCCGCTCGGCGAGCTCGAAGGGGCGCTACGGCGGATCGCGACCCGCCCGCTCGGCGACGTCGGTGCGCGGCTACTCGCGAGCGACCGGGCGCTTGCGGACATGCTCGACGACGTCCTCTACGGCCAAGACGGTGACCTGCTGCTCGTCGTCGATCAGTTCGAAGAGCTGTTTACGCAGACCGAAGACGACGTGTTGCGGCGCAGCTTTCTGGCGAACCTGCAGCGGGCGCTAACCGATGCGGACAGCCGCTTGCGGGTCATCATCACGCTGCGGGCCGACTTTTACGACCGTCCGCTCTTAGAGCCGGGCTTCGGCAGCCTGGTGCAGCGGCGCACCGAGGCGGTCATTCCGCTAAGCGACCAAGAGTTGCAGGAGGCGATCGTGCAGCCCGCCGAGCGGGTCGGGTTAGGGCTCGAGCCCGGTCTTATCTCGGTGGTGGTACAAGACATCCGCGACGAACCGGGTGCGCTGCCGCTGCTGCAGTACGCGCTGACCGAGCTGTTCGAGCAGCGCGACGGTACGCTTCTGACCCACCGCGCCTACCGTCGTAACGGCGGCGTACGCGGGGCGCTCGCCCGGCGGGCCGAGGCGATTTACAACGAGGCGAACAGCCGCGAACAGGCCGCGATCCGGCAGCTCTTTTTACGTCTGGTGAGCTTCGGGAGCGAGGGCCAGCTGACCCGGCGCCGCGCTTTGCGGGCCGAACTCGTCGCGTCGGCGCAGTCCGGTCGTGCGGGCGACGCTGACGCGCCAGACGTGACGCGCCAGGTGCTCGAGCGCTACGGGAGCTACCGGCTGCTCACCTTCGACGTCGACCCGCTCAGCCGCGAACCGACCGCCGAGATCGCGCACGAGGCGCTGCTCCGCAACTGGAGCCGGCTCGGTGTTTGGCTCGAAGAGAATCGCGAAGCGCTGCACGTCCAGCGGCGTCTGTCGGTCCTGACGCGCGAGTGGATTGGTGCCGGGCGCGACCCGAGCTTTCTGTCGCGCGGCGCCCAGCTTGCGCAGCTCGAGCGCTGGTGCCGCGACCACGACCTGACCCCGAACGACGACGAGTGCGCCTACATCGAGGCGAGTGTTCGCGCCCGCCACGTCCGCGACGCACAGGAGGACGCCCAGCGCCGCCGCGAACAGACGTTGCGGTCGCGCTCGCGCTGGTTTTTGCGGGGGCTGGTCGGGGTGATGGCGGTCGCGATGCTCGTGTCGCTAAGCTTGTTGCGAAGTTCGCAGCAGGCCGAGCAGATCGCCGCCGACCTTGCCACGCGGGCGCAGAGCCTCGCGCTGACCAACGGCGCCCAGCTCGCGATCCGCGACAACGACCTCGACCAGGCCATCGCTTTGGCGCTAAGCGCGCTCGAAGTCGGCGGGCCGATCCCGCAGGTCGAACGGATGCTCTCCGAAGCGGCCTACGCGCCCGGTACCGAGCGGCGTTTTGAGTTTGGTGCCGGGCCGACCTGGTCGGTTGTAAGCCACCCGACCCGGCCCGAAGCGTTTGTTGCGACCGAGCGCGGCGGCGTGGTGCGGTGGCGGCTCGAGCCCTCCACCCCCGGCTTAGACACGTTAGACACAAACGACACCGTAGACACAAATGATACCGTCCTCGAACGCCTCCCCCACAGCGGCCCGGTCTACAGCCTCGCCCTAAGCCCCGACGGCAGCAGCCTCGCGACCGGTAGCGCTGACGGCACGGTGCGGATCTGGCAGCTGTCACGGCGTTCTGCCGACGACCTGTCTGGTGACCTGTCTGGCGACATGACCGGTGACCCGTTAGGCGAGCCCGCCTCGGTAGCGCGGCTGTTCGGGCGTCACGACGGCGCGGTACGCAGCCTCGCTTTTAGCCCCGACGGACGCAGCCTCGTGTCGGGCGGCGACGACGCGACCATCTGGGTCTGGAGCGTTCGCGACGGCGCAGAAGTGGCGCGTCTGGATCAGCACGGGACGCCGGTCTACGCGCTGCACTACGGCCCTAACGGACAACGGCTGGTTAGCGGCGACGCAGACGGTCAGCTGATCGTCTGGAGCACCGAACGTTGGGAGCCGCTCGCGCAGCGGCGGGGTCACGACGGCGAAATCTGGGCGCTCGACATCAGCAGCGACGGGTTGCAGCTTCTCTCCGCTGCCGCCGACCGGCAGGTGCGGGTGTGGCGGCTCGAGCCCCTCCTGCGCCTGAGCGAGTTCGGCGGTCACACCGACCAGGTCTACAGCGTCCGCTTCGGCCCGGACGGTACGAGCGCGTTTTCGGGGTCGCAAGACACCAGCGTGCTGTGGTGGAGCATCGACAACGGCGAGATCCGCCACCGCTTCGACGCTCACAGCGGCGGCGTCCACAGCCTCGACCTAGACGTCGACGGGCGGTTGCTGTCGGCCTCCTACGACGGCACGGTGCGGCGCTGGGCGCTCGAAAGCGGCGTCGCCGAAACGGTCTGGAGTGGCCACAGCGAGCGGATTCGCAGCGTCGCGTTTAGCGCTGACGGCAGCCGCGCCCTCTCTACCTCCGACGACACCCGGCTCCTCCTCTGGGACACCGACACCGGCAGGCCGATCCACCGCCTAGACGGACACACCGCGCGCGTTCGCAGCGTCGCTTTCGCTCCAGACGGTAACCACGCCCTCTCCGCCGCCGACGACCGGACGCTGATCTGGTGGGATCTAAACACCGGCACGCCGGTCTACACCCTGACCGGCCACCGCGAACAGGTCTACAGCGTCGCGCTTAGCCCCGACGGCAGCCGCGCGGTGTCGGGATCTTCGGACGGCGACGCGATCCTCTGGGATCTTACGACCGGCACCGAACTGCGCCGCTTTAGCGATCATGTCGGTTGGGTTCGCGGTACCGCCTACAGCCCCGACGGGGCCACCGTGTTGACCGGTAGCGGTGAGGGACGCGCGCTTAGTGTCTGGGACGTAGACAGCGGCGAACGGCTGCACCACCTGCGCGGCCATAGCGACTGGCTTTGGGAGGTCGCCTACAGCCCCGACGGACGCTACGCGGTGTCGGGCGCCTCGGACAACAATGTGCTGGTCTGGGATCTCGTCGCTGGCAGCCTCGTAGCGCGTCTGCGCGGCCACAGCGCGCCGGTCTACGACGTAACTTTTAGCCCCGACGGCGACTACGTGGTGTCGGCGGCAGGAGACGGTACGGTGCGGGTCTGGGAGGTGGCGCGGGCCGAAGAGGTGCGGCGCTTTCGGACCGGATCGGCGGTGTGGGGGGTCGCGGTCAGCCCCGACGGCGAGACGGTGCTGTCCGGCGGCGACGACGGGGTGGTGCAGGTGTGGCGGCTCGAGCCCTCCCTCGACAACCTCGTGAGCTGGACGTACGCCAACCGCTACATCCGCCCGCTGACCTGCGACGAGCAGCGGCGCTACAGCCTCCCCGAAACGTCCTGTTCCTAAACAGCGTTTATCCTCTGGGTACACAGCCGGGTACACAGCAGGACGGACACGAAATTCGTCCTGCTTTTCTAATGCCGGTCGTGGGTCGGTCCTTAGCGCCCTCTAGTCCTCTTTCTGCGTGACCCGTAACACCCGCAACCGGTTGAGCGCGGCGGCGACCTCGAACCGGCGCGGCCTCGCGAGGTTGCCCGGGTGCTGGCCCTGAAACGGGCTTACCGTCTCGACCCCCTCGCGGTCGAAACGTGCGTCGAGGTCGTCCATCAGCTCGCGCAGCGTCAGGCTATCTTTCGCTAACTTTTTTCCTAACAGTTCGAGTGCGTCGGCGACGGCGGCGGTCTGGCTCCGGTCGACGAGCTGTTCTAGGTAACGCAGGTCGAGGTCGCTGTGGCCGTACTGGATCTGCTCGGCCCCGCGCACCCTGACCTTCCCCTTCCGGCTCGTCGCTCTAGGGTCGAGGCTGCCCGCGTCGGGCCCACGCTCTCGCAACCGCCCGATATCGCCGCCCGTTTCGCGCTGCCGCGTACTCTGCTGCTCGGTCGCGATCCGTTTCGCCTCGGCGGTCACGTCGACCGGCTGGTAGTCGCGCATCATCACCACCACGTCGGCGACCTCGAAATAGTCGCCGCTGCCGCCCATGACGAGCACCGTCGACACGCCCCGGTCGCGGTAGAGCGCTTCGATCTGGTCTAGAAACGGCGTGATCGGCTCGTGCTCTTTGGCCACCAACGCCTGCATCCGGGCGTCGCGCACCATAAAGTTGGTCGCGCAGGTGTCTTCGTCGAGCAGCAGCCCGCTCGCGCCGACTTCGAGCGCCTCGACGATGTTGGCGGCCTGGCTGGTGCTGCCGCTGGCGTTGTCGGAGCTAAACGAACGGGTGTCGCGTCCGCTCGGCAGCGACCCGATAAAGGGCCGGATGTCGACCGCTGTGACGCTGCGCCCGTCTTCGCTGCGGATCTTGACGAGGTCGGGATCGGCGACGACGTACTCGCGCCCGTCGCCGGGGATGTGCGGATAGACGCCCCGCTCGAGCCCCGCGAGCAGCGTCGACTTGCCGTGGTAGCCGCCGCCCACGATCAGCGTCACGCCGCGCGGCACCCCCATCCCCGTGATCGTCTGGCGCCGCTCGCCCGCCCACACGAACGCGTTAGGCAGGTCGATATCGACGCGTAAGCTCTCGGGCGATCGAAACGCTACCGCCTCGTTCTGAAGACAGGGGCCGGTCGCTCGCGCCGCTCTCGCGTGGCAGC
The DNA here is from genome assembly GCA_034521635.1 of Trueperaceae bacterium. Taxonomy (GTDB): domain Bacteria; phylum Deinococcota; class Deinococci; order Deinococcales; family Trueperaceae; genus JAXHMC01. The sequence goes on from JAXHMC010000031.1 coordinate 124,251, forward strand.
ACCGAGCCGTCGGCGACGAACGCGACGAGATCGCGCTCCCGGAGCTGTGCGCGGATATGTTCCTGGTTTTCGGCGCACGCGACGAACGCCTCGACTTCGCCCTGCGGCAGCGTCGCCCACTGCAGCGTCTCGCTAACGACCATCGGCAACTCTTCGGTGAGCATCGCGCGGGCCTGGTAGCCGAGCACGGTGCGGCCCCGAGCGGGCAGGCCGGCTTCGAGACGGAGTTCGATGCCGTTGTCGCTAATACGACAGGCGGTCCGCTCTAGAATCTCCTGTCCGCCCGCGTCGATGAGCAGGGCGCCGCTCTTACCCGACCCCCGGTGGCCCTGGGCGTGTTCGGCCATGCGGGCTCGAGCCCGCCGCGCTAAGTAGTCTTCGAGCGCGACGCGCCGCACCGGCGTCTGGTAGAGCTGTTTCGGGATCTCGGCCCGGTCGTGGTCGACGTAGGCCCGCAGCTTCGAGGGCGCCGCGAACGGGTCGCCCTGGACGTGGTCGACGTAGAGCCTAAAAAAGTCGTAGTCGTAGTGACCGCGAATGTCGTTGTAGGCCTTGTAGCCTCTGCCGTCGATGCGGCCTAGTGTGTCGTGCAGATCCTGGTCGGTCGGCATGTCTATCCCCCCAAATGCCTGTAGCGTAGCGCGTCTGCGGGAGCCGCTACTGTAGGACGGCGTCGCCTTTCGAGGCGAGCGAGGGCTAGGCGGACGTACCGGACGTGTCGGGCGATTCGCGGCGTTCGGGGTTCGGTTCGGGCGGGGCGTCGTTAAGGGCCGCCCGGCGTTCGGGGGGGGTGTCGGTAGAGGTGGGGGGCTCGAGCCCCGACAACATCTCCCGCAAGCCGCCGACCGCTCCGAGAAACCCGCTCGCTTCAAACGGCATGTAGACGACCTTGTTGTCCTTGCCCGACACCATCTCTTTAAGCGTGTCGAGATAACGGACGTTGATCAGGTACCGGCTCGGATCGTGGCCCGACGCCTCGCGTAACATCGTAATCGCGTCGGCTTCGGCCCGGGCGGTGCTAAGCCGCGCCTGCGAGTCACCTTCGGAGTCGAGAATCTTCGATTTTTTCCGGGCTTCGGCGCGAATCAGCGTCGCCTTGCTCTCTCGGTCGGCCCGAATCTGCTGCTCTAGCGCCTCCTGAATCTCCTGGGGTGGGCTGATGTTTTGCAGCTCGATCCGGTTCACCTGCACGCCCCACTTCTCTGCCGCCTCGTTCAGAATCTGCCGTAGCCGCGTGTTGATCTTGTCGCGTGACACGAGCGTTTCGTCGAGGTCGAGTTCGCCGATCACGTTGCGCAGGTTGGTCTGGGTTAGCGTGCTCAGCGCGTCGGGCAGGTTTTCGATCTCGTAGATCGCCTTCTTCGGATCGACCACCCGAAAGTAGAGCACCGCGTCGATGCCGGTGTTGACGTTGTCTTTGGTGATCACGCTCTGCTTGGTAAAGCTGTAGACCTGTTCGCGCAGATCGATGCGGCTCGTCATCACCGTGACAAACTTGTTGGTCGCCGGGTCTTTGCGGCGCCACAACATCTCTCGCGGCTGGTCGATCAGGGGTACGAGCACGTTGACGCCGCTGCTAAGCGTTTTGCGGTAGCGTCCGAAGCGCTCGATGAGAACCGTCTCGGCCTGTTTGACGACGAACACGCCGAGCATCAGAAACGACACGAGTAGAAACACGAGCAGCCCCGACCCTGTCGCGATTAGCACGATCACTAACGTCGGCATCGATCCGCCGCCTGACGATCTGCTGTCTGCCGATATACAACCACAGTAACGCTCATAAATCTTAGTGTAGCAGGCCGCTCGGTTAGGCGACTGAGGGGCGTCCAAAACGAAATCTAAGACAAAACATCTAAGACAAAACAAGACAAAAGAGCAGCGACGATTCGCGTCGTCATTCTGGATAACGCTGCAACCATCACCGTCGGCAGATACCGGGCAGAGACGGGTGGTGATGCTTTGTGGAGAGTCTGTTTGGGGCTCGAGCACCAAACTCACCGACATTAAAAAAGAGAGGGGTTTGTCCCCTCTCTAGGTCGTGTGTGGTCGTATGGTCGAATCTAACTGCCGGGTCTAGAAGATAAGCAGGCCACCCGTCGAGGCGATGATCGCCGCGAAGATCAGCGCGATCGTGTTGATCACCTTGATCAGCGGGTTGATCGAGGGGCCGGCGGTGTCCTTGTAGGGGTCGCCGACCGTGTCACCGACGATCGCGGCTTCGTGAGCGTCGCTGCCCTTGCCGCCGTGGTTGCCGTCTTCGATGTACTTCTTAGCGTTGTCCCAGGCGCCGCCGCCGTTCGACATCATCAGCGCCATCATTAGGCCGCTACCGATCACGCCGATCAGCAGGCCGCCGAGCGCGAGCGGGCCGAACAGAAAGCCGACGATAAGCGGTGCGACGACCGCCATAATGCCCGGCAGCGCCA
>JAXHMC010000032.1:0-13455 GCA_034521635.1 Trueperaceae bacterium
AAGCAGCGGCCTCATGATGCTGTCTGCACGGCTGTACAGCCCGCCCGCGCTCCGGTGCAAGACTTCTAAGCGGTACCCGTCCGGGGCCGGGACGCGGGCCAACACTGCTGTGCAGTCGTGTCGGATAATACCCGTGCCCTCAGCATCTTCGGGCCGCCGCGCCGGGTCCCGCTCTAACGCCACGTCGAGGACCGCGCCGATCCCGTCCGGGGTGGGGCCGTTTAGGTAGCAGACAGTGAGGCGGTAGGGCGTGGTGTAGCGGTAGCCCCCCCAGCTGTCTGGGTTTATCACCGCCCGAAAGAGTAGGTCCCGCTCTTTGATCGTGGGCATAGGCAAGACCTCGAGCTTCGGTAACCGGAGCTGTCGGAGGTGGTAGTCACTTAGCGGTACGACCTCGACCGGCTGACGTTGTGCCTCAGCCGGGGTGATGACCAACTCTTCGGGATCAATCGTCCGTTTCATTGTCGACTCCGTTCTCTGCGTTATGGGCCGCCTCGACGATAGCGCCCCGCTGGGTAGTGGTGAGCCCTCGAAACCACGCCGCCGCGTCCGGGCTTGCTACGACCCGCACCGTCACGACCTCGACGCCGGGGCCGTGGGCTCGAGCCTCGTTTAGCTTGTTTAGCGCTGCGTCCTGCTGGGGCCGCCGGGCCCGTCCCTTGCTATCGGTCTGTTTGTCGTCTTTATCGGTCATCTTGTAAAACCTCCGTTTGAAAAGAGTAGCCCCCCAGCCGTAAGCCGGGGGGTGGGGGTGGTCGTTAGGCCGTGAGCACGCGGCGTAGCGTTTTGCCGCTCCGGATCGTGAGCCAAAATGTCGCAGCGGTGATGGTCCCCTCTGCGTCCTCTTCGGTACGGCTGTTGAGTAACAGCCCCAGCTTGTAGGCGAGCTGACGGGCGTTACGGGGGAGCGGGTCGTTACCGGCCCGGATATCGTCGAGGGTGATCCGGACGGGGCCGCTAAGCAGAGGCTCGAGCCCGTTCTGGGTGAGCACCTCTTCGACCGCGCTCACGCGGTGGTAGCAGGTGGGGCCCACGGGTCCGATAACCGGGACGATCTTTGCGTTACCGGTATCGACGCGGCGTCCGCACAGTTCGCAGGTGGTGGGCTTAGCGTTACGGGTGGTAGTGTTGGGCATACGGTTACTCCGTTTTCTGACCCGGTTAGCTTCTTGGCGGTTGCGACCGGGTCGGTCTATTGTTAGGGGCTTATTCCCTTAACTGATTCATAGTTTAACACGTTCATTATGCACGTGTCAAGCCTTTTAATCCCAACACAAAAAGCCCCCGGACGCGGCGGGGGCTGAGGGGGTCGAGGTAGGGCACCCGCCGGGGGAGCTGCGGCGCTATCCGGGGTCGTGCGGACGCTCGAAAAAGAGCCCGTCGAGGGTGCACCTCCGGAGCGCCTCGACGCAGCGCGGGCCGTAGCCTAGTAGCAGGCTGGGGGACGCAGACGTGTAGGTGTTACCCGTCCCGGTCTGTCCGCTCCGGTCGTAAAACCGCACCCGGCCCCTCAGCATAAAAACCGCGTCCGGAGCTGCGTCTTGAAACCACCCCGTGTCTGTCCGGGCGTAGACAAGGGCGATCCCGTCCCCATGCTCTGCAAGCCGCGCTATCCACTGCTCTATAACGCCCCGCGTGTACGGCGGGTTTAACCAGACCGTCCCCCACCACGGCTGTGTGAGGCCGTCGTCCGCTTTTGTGTAGTGGTGAGCTGCTGGGGTGGTGGGGGCCTCGACGGGTGACGCCGGGTCGAGGTCGAAGCGGATGGGGAGCCCGTCGAATATCCACTGAGGGGTGTAGCGCTCTATCTCGGTCGAGTAGGCTGCTGGGATTATGGGGTGTCACCTCCGAAGGGCTGAGGGGGTCGAGGTGTCGACACCCGCCCGGACCCCCCGCGTCCTAAACCTTTTAGGGAATTAAAGGAATGTATGGTGTTTACGTACATAAACAACAATGCTTTGCGCCGGGTTGTCATGACAAGTTAGGGGCTCGAGCCCTACCGCTCGGACCGTACCGACATGAGGCCGTCTGCTAATTCGTGCATCCGCCCTTTGTCCCATTTTGCGTAACGCTCTGAGGTGGTCGAAGAGGCGTGCCCTAAGATTTTCTGCACGTCCCGAAGCATGCCCATACGGTTGTAGGTCGTCCCGGCGGTGTGGCGTAACGAGTGAATCCCCAGATAGTCGACACCCGCCCGCTTGCAGAGGCGGCGCATACGGTCCCGGAGGGCGTGGGCCGTGACACCCCCAAAGACAAGATCGTCAGCAGCACCGGGCTCGAGCCCCCCACCGTTTAGTAACGCCACGGTGTCGGAGCTGAGGGGTACCGTCCGCTGTTTGTTGCCTTTGCCTTTGCGGACGACAAGCTCTTTGCGCCGTAGCTTGATATCACCCCAGCTCACCCCCAGCATCTCGCCTACCCGGAGCCCGCTGTGAGCCCCCAGCAGTAGCATAAGGGGCGTGGTGGGCTCGACCTTCATAGCCGGGTCTGTTGCAGCGGCGTACAGCTTTGCAAGATCGTCGAGTTCGTAGGGATCGCGTTTGTCCTCTGGGGCTACCGGGTCCGGACCGGCGGTCACATCGTCGAAGGGTACCGCCGTGGTGACGCCCGCCCACCGGAGGGCCGCGTAAAACTTACGCCCGGCGGCTAACGCCTGCACGACCGAAGCTGTCGACAAGCCGACTTTTTCACCCTCAGCTACCCCGCGCCGCTCACGCTCACGCTCCGACAGTCCGTTTTCTTCTAGGTGCATCCGGTACAGCCGCCCGTCATCCGGGCCGGGCCGTAGCAGGTTTACACCCTCCCATGTGTCGACAAGCCGCCGCACGCCCCCTTCATAAGCAAAGAGGGACAGCTCCGAATAGCGCCGCCTCGACACCATGTAGGCCCGCGTCAGCCCCCACAGGGTGTCTGCGTCTCTGTCACGGGCCGCCGCCGCCGCCCGGCGCTTACGCTCGTCTTCGGGTAGGTTTATCCAAAACGTCGCCTGCTGAAGATCCCCCCCACCATGTCGTGCTGCTAAGTTGCTCACCCCCTTACTATAACGAAATTATCGTAAGGGGTGCACGACCACCACCCGGCGCGGTACTTACCATAATGAAATTATCGTAAGGGTGTAGCGTCTGCAAGGTGTAGCACGTGCTGACTTGTGCACTTGCTACCTTGCAAGAGGTAGCGCTGTAGCACTTGTGCAGCCGCTAAGGTTAGCGGCTCTGCTGTGGCAATATCGCAGCATGGCTAAAAAGCAGTTTGGCAAGAATGCAAGGGGCGGGTACCGGAGCGTCACGGGGCGGGTACCCGAAGATATAAAGCGACGGGCTAAGGCTAAGGCGGCTCTCGACGGCCTCGACATAAACGAGGTGGTCGAAGGGCTGCTGTCTCTGTACGCCGCCGGGACCGTAACCGCCTCGACCATCCGGGCCGCCGTCGAAGCTGACGGGCCGCCGCCGCCCGCACCCTCTGAGGCTCGAGCCCCAGCTCCGGGACGCCGTGAGGTCGGTAGCCCCGGTGGGGCCCCCGCCCCGGAGCGTGTGCGGACGATCCGCAAAGAGCAGGGGCTAACGCAGACAAAGCTGGGGGAGCTGTTGGGTAAGAGCCGCGCTACCGTGAGCGGATACGAACGGGGTGAGCCCCTACCTCCGGAGGTCGAGGCCCGTCTCGACGAAATAGAGCGGGGGGCGGGGTAGGGTGCTGCTGTCTTGCTTGTGGTGTTTTACGTCGGGACAGCGTTAGGGCTCGAGCTACCGTGAGCGCCTCGAACCGCTTGGATCCATCACTTTGCGGTACTTGTCATTACAACCGGGATACGACTACACCACAAACGCCGTCACAGACACAAAGCTGAAAAATCCAAACCGCCGGAATCCACTTTTCACGGAAAAAAACCTCTGAAACGGCGTCAGACGCCCGCAAAAGCGGAAAATCCGCTTTAAACGCATTTTCCGGGTACTGTCCGGGCGGCGGCGGCGGGGCGGTAGCGCGGCTTGCAGCCGCTATTTTTCGAGACGTTGCGTCACCTTGTCAGCCAGACACAACGCTCCCCACCGGGGGGCGGTGTTGGCTCGAGCCCCCGGCTGCTGTCGACACCGGATGGTAGTCGACACCTGTGAGGTGGGCTCGAGCACTCGACCACCGCTGTCGATACCGGATGGTAGTCGATACCGGATGGTAGTCGACACCGGATGGTAGTCGACACCTGTGGGGTGGGCTCGAGCCCCCGGCTGAGGCCACGGGGCCGTATTCGCTGCAAGCTAGTCAAAAGCAGCTACCCATGAGGGGCTGAGGGCGGGCTGTCTTGCACCCCTTACCAGAATTGACATTCTCGTAAGGGGGACGTAAAGGGCCGCGCCTAGCACTCACCTCGTAGACAGAGATAGTGGTGTTTATACCTAATATTTAAGGCATCTGTTACCTCGTCACATAACCGGCCTCGACCAAGCGGGGGGCCAACTCGACGGCGGCCTCTTCTATCCGGATGCGGGCGGTGGGGGATCTCGTTGCCGAGTGCGTCATGTCCCGGTCGAGGCGGCGCAGCTCCGGGCCACGGGCGGTGTCGTCAAACGCCCCAGCTCTGATAGCGGTGAGCAGCCCGGTTATGAGCTGGGGGTCCGGTGACGGGTTGGTGACGGGTTGGTGACGGGTTGGTGACGGGTTACCCGTCACCGGGTTTTTACGTGCCTCACGTGCTTGTGACTCTGTGGTGACGGGTTGACGGGTTATGTCGGAAAAAACTATGTCCTTAGCTAAACCTACCCCCTTGTTTCTGCTTTGGTCTTTTCCGGATAAAAGGGTCAACCCGTCACCAGAGTTAGAAAAAGCAGTCTCTGACGCGCTTTGTGTGGTGACGGATGTCCCGTCACCATCCGTCACCCCGTCACCACAATCCGTCACCCGGACGTTTAGCCACGCTGCAAACGGGTCGTTTCCGGGCGTTACGGCTCGAGCCTCTGCCTGGGGATCGTCGTGATCCTGCTGGGGCCCCGCTAAGGTGACACCCTTGGGTAGCGTGTAGACTTTGCCCACTTTGGTGTGCTGACGGTACAAACCCACAGACTCACAGGCTTGTCCGAAGCGCTTGTGCGTGTGCGGCATCCGGATACCGTTGTCACGGGCCCACGCTTTGTAGGCGGTGTAGAGGTCGCAGCTCCGGACCCCGGCGCTAAAGTCAGCCGCGATAAAGGTGCGGTACCCGTCTGCAAAGACCTCGTACCCGCCCGCGTCCTCGACCTCTTCCCAAAACTCGCTAAGCGGGTCGATATCACGCCACAGGGCGTCCGTAGCCCGCCGCGCCGCCGCCGCTTTGTGGATGGTCTGTTGGGCCTCGACCTCTGCCATACCCTCGACGGCCCACGCGGTAAACCCCCGCACGACCGGACTATCCGGATCCGTAACGAGGTCTTTGAGGTTTGCGCCGCCGAACAGCAGCCCGCCCGCGTCGAGACGGGACCGAAACGGTACCGCTAAAATCCGGTCCCGAAGGGCGTCATCATAGGCCCACACCCGTGGGGCGTCGTTACTGACGGCTAAGAGCATGTGCCGGGGTGCGAAGGTAAACGGCTCCTTATATTTGTACTCTGCTGTCACCATGTCCCCACCCGAAAGCGTTTTGAGCAGGTCGTTAGACAGCGCGGTACCGGACGCTTCGGGTAGCATCGCCACCCGCTTACCGAACAGAGACGCCCCCAGCCGGTTACGGCTGGAGTTCTCTCGAAAATCGGCGGTGTCGAGGGTGCGACACTCATCACCCAACACGGTTTGCAGTAGCAGGGACAGCGTCGACTTACCGGTAGCCTTCGGGCCGTAAAACCACGGGATCGTCCGGAGGTTACTGTGACCCGAAAGAGCGTAGCCACAGACGTGCTGCACGGTCTTGGCTAGGTCTGCGTCCCCCCCGGTGATCCGCTCGAGCACGGTGTGCCACGCAGTCCGGTCTACGTCCGGGTCGTACTCGACCGGGGAGTAGCTGAGGGTGAGGTCGTCCCGGTCGTGCGGTCTAAAGCTCCCCCGGTCCCAGACACCGTTTGAAAACGTCAGACGAAACGGCGCGATTTTGAAACGGTCCGTATCGGTCGAAACGTCAGCCCGGACAAAGGCAAGGGCGTTTTTCACCGCGTTTAGTGACTCCCCCCGCGCCGCCGCCGCCGCGTCGAGTTTGCGGGCCCCGCTTTGCAGCGCCTCTTTCATGTCGGAGCTATCGGTCTGTGCTGCTAGGCACCGGGCGGCTCGAGCCTCACGCCGTAACATTCCGACACCACGCCGCCCCATAGTCGTCGCTTTGTCTTCGGACCGCTCCCAGCGCCGCCCGTCGAAGACTAGCCACCCCAGCCCCTCGTTATAGCGGAGGTCCCCCCCAGACCAAAACAGGACGCGATTAGACAGCGCCACGTCTGTAGAGAGGCCCGCTACGTCTGCGATCCGCTCCGGGTAACCCAGCACCCGTAGCAAGGTGGCATCGTCGAAGCGGTAGTGCTGTGAGCTGTTGCGGTACACCACGCCCGGCTGTAGGTCGAGGCGGGGCTCGAGCCCGTCGAGGGGGTAGGGGTCCGGATCGTCCGGGGCGGGGTCCGGATCGTCGGGATCGTCCGGGCCGTCGTGAGCTGGGGGAGCTGCTGAGGTGGGGGCCGGTGCTGAGGTGGGCCGGTGCCGAGGTGGGGGGATCGTCCGGGGGTTGGCCCGTCCGCTTGTCGAAGCGCTTGCAAGGGTCTTGTTTGCCTCGACCTCTGAGAGCCCCGCCGCCCGCGCCGCGTCTTGCAGTTCGGTGTAAATCATGCCCTCGACCTCTGTGGTGTCGATACCCGCGTCTTCTAACGTGGGCACGTAACCCCACAGCCCGTGAGCTGCTTTGTTTAGCGCTAGGTTACGCCCGCCCTCCGGGATCGTCCGGAGCTGCGTAGCCTCACGGGTGAGAGCCGCCTCGAGGTAGGCAAGTTGACGCCGCTGCTCTCTGTCGTCTGGTAGCACAACCCGCGTCCGCTCCGGTCGAGTCGACTCTGGGGTAGGGGCCGGGCGTTTAGCGGCTTGCAGCTCTATCCACAGGGTGAGCACACCCATGGGGAGCGGGTCGAGGTCGTCCCGGTGTGCAGGCTCGAGCCCCCCACGCCACCGGTAAACGTGCCCGTCCGGGTGTAGCGACGGCGGCAAAACGTCTTGACCTCCGGAGCCGCGTAGCTCGAAAACTACCCGCTTGTCGAGGTCGAGGTGCTGGTAGGTCCGGGGCGGTGTCATCCCTTCGACGCGGTACAGAGGCTTAACCCCCCGCGCCGTCTCTACCGCGTAGCTCGAGCCCGCTATCAGTTGGTCGAGGTCGAGGCCGTGCTCTGCAAAGACCACCCGCGCCGCGTCCGGATCGTCGATGTCGAGGGCTACCGTCCCGGAGTGTTCGTGCACGAGGCCGAAGTTAGACGCCCCGCTGGGGAGGTCGTCAGCCGTGGTGAGACAGCGCTCGATTGTTTGCCACTGTTTTGTGACCGGCCCTTTTTTACCGTGGGGTATCGGACACAGGACAAAGCCGCCCGCTATGTAGCGCCGGGCGGCATCGTGAGGGGCCGTCATGCTGAGAGCCCCGTGTCTGTGTCTGCGTCCCGGACGGCCCGAAACACCTGCACAGCTAAGGGCACATCGTCTGAGAGAAAGCGGATGGTGTCGCGCTTAGCCCACAGCAGCGCTGCTGTGTCGAGGTGCTGCATGGTCCCGGTGTCTGCGTCCGCTACGGCTACCCGAAGCGCCCGCCCGTCTTTCCGGGTCGTGTTTAGCCACACCTCACGGAGCCGAAACCCGCCCGCCCGTTGTAGCAAGGTGAGGGCGTTCCGGATGTGTATAGCGGTAGCTAAGGTTGCGGAGCTGTTACCAGACCGAAACTGTACCGTCAGCTCGAGCCCCACCGCACCGCTACCGACAAGTGCGGGACCGATGGGGGTGATCTCGACCACAGCAGGCCCGGCGTAGTCGACAAGACCGCCTACGTGGGCTAACGCTGGGGCTGCTCTGTCGAAAGAGTCCGGGCTGAGGTCCGGTAAAACGACGTGAGCGGTGTAGTGTCCCTTGCAGGCGAGCTGCGTTACCCCGTCAGCATCGCGCCCCTCGTAAAGGTCGAGGCCCGCGCCGGGGCGTTTACTGCTGAGGTGGTCGTGAAAGTCTTGAAAGTCGTGTTCGTGTTGTGAATGCATCTTCTACCCTCCGGTGTATTCCGGTAGGGGCCCCGTGCACGTCTATGACGGCCTTGTGGTAAGATTCCACTTACAGTTAGCAAAGCCGAAACCCGCTAGCGTCCGGAGGCCCCCGGACGTTAGTTTGTTGTGGGGCGGTTGGGGCGTGCTAGACGGCTCACGGTCTGCCGCCTAGCAGTTGGTCGAGACTTTCCGGCTTGATCCGGTAGGTCGTCCGCTGCTGACCGGAGCCCGCGCCGATACGGACGTGCTCGAGCTCGCCCCGGTCACACATATCTCGGACCGTGCGGGGTGATAACGTCAGCCGTGCTGCGACCTCTTTTGTCGTGAGCAAACGGCGGGGCTGGTCGTGCGGGGTAGGGGTATTATCCACTGTGCACCTCACTGCTGTCTTGAAGATAGCAGGGGCGTGCTAAACTACCCCTGCCTTTTGTTGGGCGAATATTGTTCCGTTGGGGTTCTAGGCGGCCAAACCTTTGAACGAACCTTGACGGGACTTATTCTTTTGTGTTACTCACCTCCTAAAAATGCTCTTATGCTCTTTGGATACGAGGATGTCTTCCACGCCTAACGGGGTGTCAGACTCCCTATTCTACCTCATCACTTGACTGACGTCCCCCCGGATCCCCCCCTCACTCGACCCGGACCCGCGCCGCGTTGTGCACGACCACCACTTTGGCGTCCGGGGGGGCCTCGACGATCTGGGCGTCCTCCGGGACTATAACCATGCGTAGCCCCAGCGCTGCACAGAGGGACGCCGCTGCATTTGTCAGCGCCCCAAACTCTCCCCTCAGCATGTCCCCCACGTGGGTAGGAGACAGCCCGGACCGCGCCGCTGCAACCTTTTTCGACCACCCGCGCCGCCCCATAGCGGCCCGTAACGCGGCCCGCTGCTCTGGGGTAAAACCGGGACCCTTACTCATCTGTACCCTCACCCTCAGGAAAAACCACACGCGCCCCCGGCGGGACGATCACCACATCGGCCCCTTTGGGTATGGCTGTGAGCTGTAGCCCCAGCGTGTCGAGAATGTTAGCCCACGTCTTCGGGATGTTTGCGGCGGCTCCGGTCATCACAGCCGACACATATTGGTGACTCACCCCCAACTCTTTGGCAAGGTCGTTTTGGCTCATGTCTTGCCTTGCAAGCTCGAGCCTTATCGCTTTTCGCAGGTCATCATTCACAGACCCCATAATATGTGTCACGGCCCCATCTTAACATGTCATGCAACCTCTGAGGTTGCTTAAAACAATATCAGAGCATTATACTTGTCTCAGCAGGTAGGTAAACGACACCGCCGGGGTGTCTCAGTCTGGATAACTCGACACCACCGGCGGCCCACCTGCAAGACCTTAGGAGGTTGCAAGTATGAAGCATTGTACCGTTTACACGTCTGTTTGGCTGGGGGGGCTGCTGTGGACTTAGCTACCGCCGCCCTTACCCCGGTGCTGGGGGGCGGCTCCCCCCTCGACGAACTGATAACGCACCGGGTCGAAGCGTTTGTGCAGCGCTTCGACCTCGACCCCGGCCCGGCCCTCGACGCGGTGCGGGCCGCCTACACCGCCGGGTTACGTGACGGTGGGGTCACGCTCTCAGAGTTGACGCGGGCCCGTAATGAATGACCTCACCCCCGCACAGGCCCGCCTACTGTCGCAGCTCCGGACCGCCGCCGCCCCGGTGGTGGTCGAGGGGCCGCGCCGTTATGTCTTGCAGGGGGAGCGGCTGCACTACGGGACGGTCGAGGCGTTAGAGCGCCGGGGCTACCTACACCGCACCGGTGGGGAGCTGCTACTCATCACACAGGGTGAGGTCTTTGCCGACACCCCAGCCCTCGACACCCCGGACGATCCGCCCGCCGATACCGAAGAGGCTCGAGCCCCTGCTACTCCCCCAGCTCCGGTCGACACCATCACCCCGGACGACCTCGACCACCGGGGCCGCGCCCCTCTGTTGGCCCGTCGAAACGGCCCGCCGCTGGGGGAGCTGCTACTCGACCCGCCGCCCGCCCGGATCGTCGAGACACCACCACGGGCTCGAGCCTACCCGCCCGCGCCGCGCAAACAGCCGCGCAAAGACCTCAGCATCTTCGGAGGGTTATGGCGTCTTTTACGGGGGGCTCTGTCGTGAGGGCTCGAGCCTTGCTTGCTACCGCCGCCCTGCTACTCATCACCGCCGCCTGCACGCCTACTACCAGCAGCGCCTCTAACACGGGTGAGGTGCCCGCTATCTTCGTGCGGTGCTGGGGGTCGAATCAAAACTCCGGGGCTTGGTTAGAAAACCGTAACGAGAGCGGTAACGTGGTCGTCCGGTACGACCTGTCTTCGTTTTCAAACGGCATGACTGCCATTAACGAGATGGATATGAAACGTTTTCGTGACACCGGTACTTACCAGCAGACCACCGTTATCGGGCCCATGCAAGAGGCCATTATCGGGATCATTCCGGGCGAGTCGCAAAGGTTTAGCGAACGGGTCGGCGGCATCGTGTACGGAGCGGACGCCGCGCTCACGCTTGTCGTAGACACCCCACAGGGCCGCGTGTCACGGGTCATGAGAGACGGTTGCAGATGACCCGCGCAAAGACTCTACTCGTTACCGCCGCCCTGCTACTCATCACCGCCGCGTGCTCACCCGCTGCACAGCCCGCCGTCACCTGGGACTACTACCAAAACGCTCCCGGCGGTATAGAGGTGCGCGGTGGGGGTGGGCCCGAAGATATGCTCTACGCCGAAACGGACGCAGAGGCGTGCGCTGCGTTAGGTGACGCGGCGTTTCCGCCCGGTTTTTGCGAGTCTGTCCGCACCGGTGGGGGCTCGAGCCCTACCCCTACTCCTAACGCAGAGTGCCAAAGCGGGTCCGCTTTTGAGATATTCCCCCCCGGATGGGCTACGCCGGGTAACCCGTGGATCCGCCGTTGCCGATAACCGTCCCCTCGACCTCGACCACCACCGCCCCGGCTTACTGCTGGGGCGGTCTCTTCGGAGGTGCCCATGACGCCCCAGCAGCGTGAGGTGTACGCGGTGCTAACAGCAGCGGACGGCCCGCTCACCCTTGCAGAGATAACAAAACGACTCCCCCAGCACCCCCCCGGCTCTATCCGCAAACAGACAAGCCGCCTCACGTCTCAGGGGGCCGTCACACGGGCTCACGACGGTCGCTATGTGGTGTCACCGTCTCAGGTCGAGGCCGCCCCAGAGACACCCCCACAGACGGCCCTCGACCTCGACAAGACGACAGAGACAGAGACACGCTCGAGCCCCCGTATCGGGACGTTAGCGGATATCCCGGCCTACCGCCGCGTCGAAGACGCCCTACCCGTCGCACCGCTCCGGGCCGTGTTTCGTTTGGCTATCGCGTTTGCGTTTGTCCGCTCACAGCAGTTAGAGGGCTGTGAGGTGCCCGCTATCGCGTTAGCGGGGGAGCCGGGTGTCGGTAAGACTATGGCTCTCACCGCCGCCGCCCTGCTGCTAACCGGTCACAGAGACGACATAGCGGACGCCCGTCAACTGTCCTCAGCCGCACAGCTCACGGGCCGCCGTCAGTCTTCGAAGGACGGGTACACCCTCGTCCCGTCTGTGCTGCTGTACCCCCCGGACCGGGACCCGCCGCCCCTCGTTTGCCTCGACGAGATAGCAGAGGCTAAAGCACCGGTCCTCGACGGGGCGTCGTTACTGCTGAGGCTCGAGCCTAGCTATGTGTCGGAGGGCGTGACGGTCGAGATCCGCGCCGCCCTCACCATGACCTACAACAAACCGGACGGGACGCGGGGCTATTGGCAGCCGTTCGAAGGTTGGCCCGGAGCCCGCCGCCGGTTGCTTGTCTGCGACCTCGACCCGTTTGCAGACATGCTGCTGTCCGGTGGGGCTAAGCACGCCGCCCGTGAGATCTTCGGAGGTGTTCTGTCAGACGCCGCCCTACCCGCTATCGACCTCGACGCCTACCGGAGCCGCGCCGCCTACCCGACAAAGGGCACGCTCGAGACACTCGACAAACTTATAGGGGCCGTGTTTGCCGCGCCTAACCAGCTCCCCTTAGGTGACCCCGTTTTACGCTCTCTGTCCGCTGGGTATACCGCCCTCTTCGGGCTATCGGTCGAGGCCGCGCTCACCTCAGCCCTTGCAGACGTAGCCCTCATTGTGGGCACGACACACGACACCCTCACGCCCGGAGCTGCTGGGGCTCTAAACGCCGCGCTAAAGCGTCACGACCTCACCCCGGTCGAGTTACGCCGCCTCGACGATCCGCCGCCGCCTACGGAGGGGCTCGAGCTAACACCCGAACAGAAACGGCGGATCGGGGGACACCTTGCACGCTACGCGGCCCGCCCCACCCCGGAGCTGCTGGGGGTGTTGGCAGAGTACCGGTTAGCCCGCCGCGTTTGGCGTCCTATCAGGCTCCCCCGTTACGGGCTCGAGCTGCTGGGGCGGCTGCTGTTGGCTATCGGTTTTACCCTCTTTGCCGCGCTGCAAAACGTCGCCATAGCCCCCGCTCTAAAGCTCCCCCGCGTGTCCGGTAGCGCCGTGTCTGCTGCGTGGGGTTACGCCGTGAGCCGCCCCTCGACCCGGATGGTCGAATACCAGACCCCGGAGGGTGAGCCCCTCGACCACCCCCGCGCCTACGTCTTGTCTCTGTTTGGCGACACGTTAGAGCCTAGACAGATTGTCGAGTTAGAAGATGCTGCGTAGCCTTGCAGCCGCCGCGTCGATACTGTCCGCTCTGTTTTGGGCCGTCGCATGGTGGGCCGCTCACCCGCTGCTCTCAGTAGGGTGGTGTCTGCTCTGGGGGATCGTGCTGCTACTCGACCTACACCTACACCTCGACACCGCGCCGCCGCTACCCGCCCCGGTGGTGGTCGTCCCGGAGCGGGTCGAAGAGGGGCTCGAGCCTGTAGGGGTGTGCAGTGGATAGAGTAGCGTTAGCCGCCGGGATCGTGTTGGCCCTCGTTATCGTGACGCTGCCAAACGAGGGGGCCGTGACCATCACCCCGTTTGCTACCGACACCCCGCCCGTTATCGCTATCGACCGCGCCGCCCCACCACCCGCACGGGTAGCAGTAGCGGCTCGAGCCCCAGCAGCTCCCCCGCCCCGTGCTACCGTTACCGCCCCCGCCTCGACCTCGACCACCACCGCCCCGCTCCGGGCGTGCAGCCGCGTCGAGGTGCACCGCCTACGGTGGGGTCTGCAAGGGGCCGCGTCGAGGGGGGACGTGGTGACGTTTGCGGACGGGTCGAGGTGTAGCCTCAGCATGGGAGAGTGAGCCGTGAGCAAATCACAACCGTTTGGCACAGGGACC
>JAXHMC010000033.1:0-13472 GCA_034521635.1 Trueperaceae bacterium
GACGTATGCCGACAGGCGGAAACCGTCCGCTGTCAGTACCGAGATAGTTGTGTGCCGGGATAGTTCTGTGTCGGGACGGTTTTTTTTGGTGTGGTTTTCTGATGACATCTCTTAAATCGATGCTGCTCGAGCCCTTTCTTACCTTTTTGCGCGACGACAAGCCTACTCCCGCGCAGGCGCTGCCACAGCTTCGGCTCGTGTTCGTGTTCGGCTTTGTCGTGCAGTTAGGCGTCGCCGGGCTGGTCGGGTTTATGATGCGGCTTTTGGCGGGCGCGCCTAGCGGTGACGCGACGCTAATGGCTCAGGTACTGCTCGGCCTGTCGCTGCTGCAAGGCGTTCCGGTCGCGCTGCTCGCCTCGCCGACGGCTCACGACGGAGGAAAGCAGGCGGCGCTATCGGCGACGATCGCGACGGCGGTGCTGTTTGCGGCGCCGGGGTGGTTTGTGGCCTTTGCGTGGCTGGTCGGGGTGCCCGCACTCTATCTGCTCGCGCTTGTGGCGGTGCTGATGGTGTACTACGCGCTCGGCCTGCTGCTGGTAGGGAGGTATGCGGGGTGGCTCGAGCCTTCCCCCCACGACAACACCACGTCTAGCTAACTCCGACAGCACCGCACACGCGCCCCGAGTTGTCATAACAGGCTATGATGAGACACCTATGGATCTCTGGCAGCTCTTTTTTTCGTTTACCAAAGTCGGCCTGTTCGGTTTCGGCGGCGGCCCCTCGATGATCCCGCTTATCCAGGAAGAGGTCGTCGAGGTGCAAAAGTGGCTCTCTAAAGACGAGTTTCTCGACGCCTTCGCGTTCGGCAACACCCTGCCCGGCCCGATCGCGACGAAGATGGCGGGCTACGTCGGCTACAAGGTCGCGGGTATCGGCGGCGCGTTTGCGGGCCTCGCTGGGGTCGTCTTGCCGACGGTCGCGGCGATGATCGCGCTCGGCTCGCTTTACCTTCGCTACCGCGACGCCCCCGCCATCGGCGGCTTCTTGCGCGGCGTCCGTCCGGTCGTGATCGCGCTGCTCGCGCTGGTCGTCTACGAGTTCGCGCCCCGCGCCTTCGGCACCCCGAGCGAGTGGCTCGGCAACTGGGCGTTCTGGCTGCTCGCCATCGGCGCGTTCGTCCTCGCCATCCGCTTTAACGTCCACCCCGCCATCCTGATCGTGGTTGGCGGCGCGCTCGGCATCGCCTTTTTTCGGTAGCGAGCACTAAAGTTGACTGTTTCATCATCATCGACATGTTCTGTTTAAGGAGTCCGTTATGACGCAACCGACCGCCGAATCTGCCTACACCCCGTTCGACTACCGCTTCCCCTACCCGTCGCAGCGGATGCCGGTCATGGCCCGCAACATCGTCGCGACGTCGCAACCGCTCGCGGCGCAGGCTGGTCTGCAGATGCTCGCGAAGGGCGGTAACGCCGTAGACGCCGCGCTCGCCGCCGCCATCACCCTGAGCGTCGTCGAACCGACCAGTAACGGTATCGGCAGCGACGCGTTCGCGATTCTGTGGGACGGCGAGCAGCTTCACGGTCTTAACGCCTCGGGCCGGGCGCCGCAGGCGCTGACTCCCGAACGGTTTGCGGGGCAGAGCGAGATCCCGCTCCGAGGCTGGGACGCGGTCACGGTGCCCGGCGCCGTGTCGGCGTGGACGACGCTGTCGCAACGCTTCGGCAAGCTACCGTTTGCCGAGCTGTTCGGACCGGCGGTGCGCTACGCGGACGAAGGCTATCTGGTCTCGCCGATTACAGCGGCGGCGTGGTCGGTCGCGCCCAAGGCGTTCGGCAGTTTCGAGGCGTTCGCCGCGCACTTTTTGCCGGGCGGACGGGCGCCGCATCCTGGCGAGCTGTTTCGCTCGCCCGATCAGGCCAAGACGCTGCGGACCATTCGCGGGACCGGACGGGAGGACGCTTTAGCGGGGTGAACTCGCCGACAAGATGGTCGCCGACGCGCAGGCGCACGGGGCGCTGTTACGAGCTGAGGATTTGGCACAGCACCGCGCCGAGTGGGTCGGAACGCTGTCGCAGGGGTACGGAGAGGAGGGGCTCGAGCTCCACGAAATCCCCCCCAACGGCCAGGGTCTCGCCGCCCTTATCGCGCTCGGCATCCTCGACCACCACCCGCTCCGCGACTACCCGGTCGATTCGGCGGACAGCCTGCACCTCCAGATCGAAGCGATGAAGCTCGCCTTCGCCGACGTCCACCGCTACGTAGGCGAGCCGGACACGATGGACGTGACGGCGCAGATGTTGCTCGAGCCCGCCTACCTCGCCGAACGGGCTAAGCAGATCGACATGACCCGCGCCCAAGATCCCGACTTCGGCGTCCCCCCACGCGGCGGCACCGTCTACCTGACAGCCGCCGACCAAAACGGCATGATGGTGTCGTTTATCCAGTCGAACTACTACGGCTTCGGCTCCGGCGTGGTCGTTCCCGGCACCGGCATCAGCCTCCAGAACCGCGGCGCGGGCTTTACCCTCGAACAGGGTCACCCTAACGAGGTCGGCGGCGGCAAACGCCCCTTCCACACAATCATCCCCGGCTTCGTAACCCGGCACGGCCAACCGCTGATGAGTTTTGGCGTGATGGGCGGGCCGATGCAGCCCCAGGGCCATGTCCAGATGATGACGCGGCTCTACGACTACAGCCAGAACCCGCAGGTCGCGAGCGACGCCCCCCGCTGGCGGGTGATGGAAGGGCTTAAAGTCGCCGTCGAAAACAGCTTTAGCAGCGACGTTTTAGACGAGCTAACGAGTCGAGGTCACGTCTTGCACCGCGAAGAACTCGACCGGAGCTTCGCGTTCGGCGGCGCCCAACTCATCCACCGTGCCGAAGGCGGCTACGTCGCCGGCTCCGACTCGCGTAAGGACGGTCAGGCGGTCGGCTTCTAACGAGGTTCGCCGCGTAGGCCCCGACATTTTTAGCGGTTCCACAAAACGTTGATCCTGAGATCGGTCCTTGTAAAGCGTCACCATCCGTCAGACGTGATAGGTGCAGCGTCATCTGGAACCGCTCTTCACAGCAGCATCAGGATACGCCACAACGACCGCACAAAAAAGACGAGTACGAGCAGATCTGAAATGCCGAAGAGGTTGAGGACGGCGCCTATCAAGCGTAGCGTCGGCAGCGGGATGAAGACAAGCAGCACCGAGGCGATGCCGGCAGAACCAAACAAAGTGACCATATGCTCAGTTTAGGCGCTTCTCGGCGTATCGTCAACATAGGTCGGTATACGCCGCCGCTACCGCACCTTCCCAGTCGCCGAATCTCCGAACGTAGAGCGACGACAGCGGTAGCGGGGCGCGGGGCTAGGTTAGCGAGACCACAATCTCATCGTATTGTTAAACTTTTCTCGTTATTTTCATAATCGGATCGGCTATAGTTTGAAGAAGTCCTTACAGCAGTACCCGTTGTCTACTACGATCGAACACAACCACATCCGCAGAACCGCCACTCGGCCCGGAAAAAGTGGCGGTTCTGTTTGGTCGCGCTATCCTGTCAAGATAATCTGTCTTCGGCTACATCTCCTCGTCTACACGGGTGATGACGCCGCACGCGACCCGCCCGCGTCACCCGACGGTTGGCTAGCGTAGTCGTCGGCGCCCGCGTAGACCGTTTGTTCTCGCGTAGTCACGTCCTCATCATCGACCACACTATCGACCCCAATCGCCGTTGCGGTCGGTCGAAAGTTTCTGTACCGCAAGCCGTCAACGCTCGACGCGTATCCGCTCGAATCGGCTCGAGACACGTCGTCGAGGACACGTCGTTTAGGACACGCCACTTAGGACGTCGAAGACCCTCCTAGGTCGAGGCTTTGCCGGACGACACCCGCCCGGTCGTGGCGAGCGGTTAGCGTCACGGTGCCGCCCTCGGGCGCGGCGATAAGCCACTCGATTTTGAGCCGGTCGTCGGTCGGGTCGGCGCTGCGGGCGTGCGGAGAGGTCGCTTTGTAAGCGCGGCCCTCGAGCTGTTTGTGCTCGGCGCGAACCTCACCGGTGACGAGCGTCGCGCCGTCGGGCAGGTTGATTTCGGCGATTACACCGCGTACAAGCTTGTTGTTAAGCGCCCGTTTGGTGACGTAGGTCGGCAACCAGCCGGTGTTGTGGACGACCATCCGCACGCGGTAGTGATGGTCGCCGAGCGCGTCGTGCTCTAGGCTTAGCAGCTCTAGTTTGGGCGAGATAAGCAGGTGCCAGACCAGCCAGTCGGGGAACTTGGCGAGTTCGGGCTCGAGCAACCGGGGCGGCGGATTCCGAAACGCGTAGAGCATGTTCCAGCCGCCGAGCTCGACCGTGCCTAGTTCGGGGTGCTGGTATTCGTACCAGTCGACGTACGCCTCGCCGCCTAACACCTCGTCGCTCCAGGCGAGCAGCTTCTGGTCGTCTTCTAACGGGTGTTCGCGAAACCAGTCGATGAACTTATAGTCGCGGACACCCGACTGCGGCAGCGGGCTCCAGATTTCGACGGTCCAGCCGAACACGCCTAGGTGCTCGTAGAGCCAGTCGTCGAACGCGCCGGTCATCACCTCGTTGGGGTGGTAGCGAAAGTCGTGGTACACGGAGACGTTCGGGTAGCCGGTCTCGTCGGTGCCCCGGACGCCGATTTTCTGGTAGGTCCAGAGGTCTTCGGCAGGAAAGTCGGTGTCGGGCTTGTCGCTGTAGGGCCGCAGCAACACCGCGCCGTGGGTGTGAAAGCTGATGCCGCCGGTGATGTTGGGGTGCCGCGCGATAAAGTCGACGATGCCGCGCACCTCCGGCTCGGAGGTTGGGTAGGGGCCGGCGCCCGGCTGGTCGTGTTCTTGGCGCCAGCCCGCCGGAAAGTTACGGTTGAGGTCGAGGCGTTCTTTGTACGGCTTTAACGCTAGGGTAACGCCGTCGTAGTGCTCGAGCCTCCCCTCCGGGAGCAGCCGGTAGTAGTCGCCGCCGGTCTCGGTCGGGTCGCGCTGTACGAGCAACCGGGGCTCTTCTGCCGACGCTTTCCAGGGCCCGTTCGGGTCGCGTAGCCGCATCAGCAACATCCGTCCGTCACCGTCGATGTCTTCGGGGGTCAGGCCGTGCAAGGCCTCCTCGTCGAACGGGTAGGGGCGGGTGCTCGAGCGCAAAATCTTCGGCCTGTCGGCGAGTGCGAGCTCCGCGCCGTCCGGGTTGACCCGCGGACAGATATAGAACACTCGGGTGTCGAGGCAGCGGGTGACGTGGTCGTCTTCGCCGTAACGGCTCGTCAGCGTGTGCAGCAGATACAGACACGCCATCGACGGCGACAGTTCGGCGGCGTGGATGTTGCCGTCTACCCAGAGTGCCGGCTTGTCTTCGGCGGGGCCGGTCGCGGTGTTGGTTACGGTAACGAGCCAGAGGTCGCGTCCCTCGTAGCTAGGGCCGAGGCTCTCTAGCCGGACGAGCTGCGGATACTCGTGGGCGTACTCGCGTAGCAGCCGGGTGAGGTCGTCGTAGCGGTAGTAGGTATCGAAACGAACGTCGGGCATGGCTCTCCTCTGCGGCATATCCTAACCCACACCGAAACGACCTCGCTAGACGCGAGACCAACGGCGGCGTTACGCGCGAGGTCGGCACACGGTCGGTCAGCACGACGCGACACATCTCGAAAGAAGGCCGTTCGAAACGCAGCGGTTCGAAACATATTCGCAACATATTCAAAACATAGCGGCCTAGACGTATCAGCCTAGACGTAGCGACCTAGACATAGCGGCCTAAGACACGGCTTTACCCAAAGACCGTTTAGGAGACGTTAGAAGCGGGTTCGTAGGCGTCACAATCGTCGTCTTCAAATGATTCGAGGTTCGGCTCTCCCGCGACGATAATCTGTTCGTCGCTAAGCTCATAGAGCAGCGCGGTCATTTCGGCTAACCAGACGTCGCTAGGCTGATACGACTCGCTACAGTTCGTCATAAACAGTTCGTCATAACTGGGGTAGCCCCTTCGTCACAAGAGCGTCACAAGAGCGTCGAGGTTTTCTGGTATGTGCTCGTCAGACGTGCATATCGCGTCATGTCGTCATCCTGTTACCGTGAGTCGAGGGTTTTGGAGCGGTCAAACGGATTGTTGTGAACAGGTTGTTGTGGACGGAACGTCGTGACTGCCGGATGATTGTAGCGACCGTCATCGCGACCGGCGCGGGTCGGTGCGGGCGGCTGGGCTCGAGCCCACCAACAGCAGCTGCCGACACAACCCCGCCCACCTTACCGCAGGGCGTACCGTGTTCGCGAACGCGGCGAAACTGTCCGGTTGCGATTCGGGGTGCGATTCGGGGTGCGATTCGGGTTGCGATGACGTACCCGCCGATATTAACCCTTCGCGCGTCGCGCCTGCAAGCTAAACGATAAGCTACCGGTATGTCAAGGATTAGAACCCTGGAAACGACCGACGACTTTCGTGCCGCCGAAGAGGTGCAGCGCCGGGTGTGGGGCTTTGTCGACATCGAAGTCGTCCCGCTACACACCCTGCTGACCGCCCAGAAAAACGGCGGCCTGGTGCTAGGCGCGTTTGCCGCGCCGGGCGGCGTCAGAGACGAGCCCGCAGAGATGATAGGGATGCTGTTCGGCTTTTTAGGGCGCGACCAGAACGGCGACGTCAAGCACTGCTCGCACCTGATGGGGGTGGTGCCAGAACAGCACGGGCGCGGCGTGGGGCAGGCGCTCAAACGCTACCAGCGAGCGTGCGTGCTCGGGCAGGGACACCGGCTCATCACCTGGACCTTCGACCCGCTCGAGCCCCGCAACGCTCACCTCAACACCAACAGACTCGGCGGTTTTTGCCGCCGCTACCTCACCAACGTCTACGGCGAAATCCGCGACGACCTAAACACCGGCTTACCGACCGACCGCTTCGAGGTCGAGTGGTGGATTGCGTCGCCGCAGGTCGAAGCACGGCTCGGCGGTGAGGGGGCGCCCGGCCCGAGCGGCCCGACCGTCAACCGCTGCACGACCGAAGACGGTATGCGTGTCCCGCTGTCATGGCAGCAACGTCGGGAGCCGTACCTGCTCGTAGAGATTCCGCCGAACATCCAGGTCATCAAGATGCGCTCGCCGGACACGGCCTTAGCGTGGCGCGAACACAGCCGCGAACTGTTTGGCTACTACTTCGCGCGGGGCTACGCGGTACAGGCGGTACACCGGCTAGCTGCCGAACGGAGCGGCGACGCCGAGCGGGTG
Source organism: Trueperaceae bacterium (assembly GCA_034521635.1). Taxonomy (GTDB): domain Bacteria; phylum Deinococcota; class Deinococci; order Deinococcales; family Trueperaceae; genus JAXHMC01. The sequence goes on from JAXHMC010000033.1 coordinate 7,160, forward strand.
GTGTATCAGCTAGCGGTGACGCTGTAAGGCGCAGCATAGGGTGCGGCGTAGGGTGCAGCAGAAACGGTCTCTACCACCGACCGTGGGGCGGCTAACCCGCCTGAAAATAGACCTCTTCGTACGGCTGGATTAGCACCCACCCCCGGCCCTGAAACTGGAGCTGGATGGTTTCGCCGCTAGAACGACCGAAGAAGGTGCCCAGGTTGACGTCCGTCTTGACGGTGGGCTCGAGCCCCCCACTCCACGCTACCGTCGCGTTCGGGTCGGTAAAGATCGGCTCGCCCGGCTCGACGCTGAGCACAAGCGGCGTGTAGTGCGTGGTAATCGCGATAAAGCCGCTACCGGTAATGCGGATGTTAAACAGCCCGCCCGACAGCAGCCCCGACATCCGCCGCATCATAGTGACGTCGTAGTCCATACCGTCCTCCATCGCGAGCAGATCGTTGCCGTTCACGACAATCTCTTCGCCCTGTAGCCGGATGACCTGCACCCGCTTGCCCTTGTCCGCGAGGTAGAGCCGCCCCTGACCCGACACGTTCATGATGCTCTGGCCTTCGCCCGAAAACTGCTTAGCGAGCGCCTTGCGGATGCCGCCCTCTAAAATCCCCTCGCGCTTAAACTTGAGGTTGCCGACGTACGCCACCATACTGCCCGACTTCGCCTTGACCCGCCCGCCGCTCGGCAGGTTGACCTCGAGCGTGTAGGGGTTTTCGAGTTCGAAAAGGTCGTTTTCGCGCGGGTCTTCGGCGTTTTTGTCGAGAAACTCGTTGAGGGTGTAGCTGTCGTCGTCGGGGACAAACGATTGATCGGACATGGGATTCCTTTCTTTAGTCTCTAGCGAGACGATGTCTGACGAGATGATGGCGAATAAGACAGTATCTGACAAGATCGCGACTGACGGGGCGGTATCTAACGAGGCAAGACCCGCGAGACGGTGACGTGACGTATCCCCCATAATACGCGGTTTAGATCGTAAAGACCACCAGACAAAGCCGCTGCACCGTTGCTGTAGACCTGCCGAGTCCCTCGACAAGTCCATAACAAACGCCCCCGGTGTGGGGGCGCGGTAGATGAGCGGTGGGTTTTTAGCGTGAGGTTTTTGGCGTGAAGTGCTTAGCGCCGCGACAGGCTGGCGCTGACAGTCGTGTTCTGTCCGGCACGAATCTCGAACTCGGTGACGAACGCGTTGTAGCCCGACGCGAGCACCACGACCTGGTGAAAGCCGACCGGTAGGTCGCCGACCGTGAGGTTGCCGTTGCCGCCGGTCGTGCCGACCTGGTCACCGTTAATAAAAACGCGGGCGCCCGTTAGGTTGCTCTGGACGGTAAGCTGACCGCGCGAGCGGACGAGTTCGGCCCGTACGAGCTGGTTGCTGTTACGCGTGATCTGAAAGCGGAGCGTCGCATCCTGGTAGCCGGGCAGGCTAAAGCGGGCCTGGTAGCTACCCTCTTCGAGCGTGACGCGCCCGGTGGGGGTGGTGCCGATAAACTCGCCGCCGACGAAGACGTCTGCGCCGCTCGGAACGCTCTCGAAGCTCGCGGTGCCAGTGCGGACGACGGGCTCGAGCTGCGCACTAATCTGCAACGTCTGACCGCCGCGTACGTTGACCGTGGTCGTAAAGGTTTCGAAGTCGGCCCGCTCGATACGCACCGAGTGCTCGCCGGCTCGGGGGCTAAAGCTGACCGGCGTGGTGCCGACAAACTGCCCGTCGACGAAGGCTCGAGCCCCCGAAGGGTTAGAGCGGATGTCGATCGTACCGTAGACCGGGGTGGCCGGGCGCTGACCGACGTAGAAGAGCGCGGTATCGGTGACCCACTCGTTTTGCGGTAGCGGGTTGACCACGATCGACAGCGTCTGCGCGAAGCTCTCCTCGCTCTGAACACTCTCGGCGAAGTCGCTTTCGGCCTGAAACTGGGCGAGTGCGCTCGTGTCGATCTGTTCTTGGCTGGCTAACGCGATCACCTTGTCGAGACCGCGCGGCCCGTCGACGTTAAAGGTGTAGCGGGCGTCTGGCGGCGGAAAGAAGCGGGTCTCGCCGGCACGCACAAAGTTGTTACGGCTCGCTTCGTCGAGTCGGTTCGGGAGGATACGGGTCACGGCGCCGTTAGAGCGGACATTAAACAGGTAGATGTAGGCGTCTTCGTTCACCGTTACGCCGATACGGATCTCCTCGCCGATGTCGTAGACCGGGGCGGCCTCGCCGGTGCGGTCTTTGTCGACGAACACGTCGACGTCAAACGACGGTTGCGGGTTGACGACGATAGACTGCGGGCTGATCACGACGTTGTCCTGAGCGGACCCTAAACCCACGACGAGCGCGATAAGCAGCGCGAACGTGTAGCGGAGCGGTCGGTAAAGCTGGTTCATAGTCTGGTACCTCATTTCGTTATCGACTCTAGCACCCCTGCCGTGAACGTTTTCGAAAAAGCGATTAAGACCGTCTTTAGAAAACCGTCCCTAAAAAGCTGTTTCGCAGTGATGCTGTCGCGGTGACGTTGTCGCGAGGATAGTGTCGCGGGGCGCTAGGTCGTTCGTGTTGTTTACCATCGGTGTCTGCCGTGGTGGTGTGTGGTGGCAAGTGGTGTGGCAGCGGATAGGATTAGCGAATGTCGGGACGGGCCAATCGCTTCGGAGCAAGGACACTAGGATGTCTTATCTTTCTACCATACGGGGGGCTCGAGCCCTCCAAACGTAATCTTGACTAACACTCGCCGCCGATGCCGGCTCGAGCTGTGTAGCAGCGCCTACAAAACCGTAGCAAGTGGCCTAGAAAACGTGCTCTACATCGTTGCCAGGCAGGTCTAGACCGTCCACACTAGGTTGATATGACAAAGCTTTTCCCCGAATTCTTCCGCCGTACCGACGAAAGCGCCGACCGCAACTTCTACCGGCAACCGCGTTTTGTGTCACATATCGACGAGGCTGCCTGCGCTGCGGCGTGTCGCCTCTACGACGAACTGCTCCCCGAAAACGGGCGGATTCTCGACCTTATGTCGAGCTACCACTCTCATCTGCCCGACAAATTCGCGAGCGTCACCGGGCTCGGCCTAAACTACGAAGAGCTCGAGCACAACGACGCCGTCGACGAACCAGTCATCCACGACCTTAACGCGAACGTCACCCTGCCCTTCAAAGACGCGAGCTTCGACGGTAGTGTCTGCACCGTGAGCGTCCAGTACATGGTCCACCCCCTAGACACCTTTTCCGAGGTCGCTCGCAGCCTCAAGCCGGGTGCGCCGTTTGTCGTCACCTTCTCTAACCGGATGTTTCCGACCAAAGCCGTACTCGCCTGGCGCTCCTCCGACGACGCGTCGCACCTCCGTCTAGTGCGTAGCTACTTCGAAAACGTCTCCTGCTTTGGCCGCACCTACAGCCAGCACCACACCCCTGCCGACGGCGACCCACTCTACGCGATATGGGCGTACAAAAACGCTTAGGCTCGAGCCGGGGGGCTCGCCCGCGTCGAGCGGTTTATCGTCTTCGTCGACCACTTTATCGACCACCTTGTCGACCACCACCCGCAACAACGCCAGTATCAGCGAACCGATATGTTACTTCGCACCACGTATTCGCTCCGAACGCTCTACCTATTCGCACCACCGTTACGTTATCTGTAAGCGTTAGACGATCTGTGCCGTTAAGAAATTGTGGCTGGACTATTTGCCGGACGTGGTAGGGTGCACATCGGCGGTGCGCAGACGATGCTTGGTAGACGGTGTTTGTCAGACAGCGTTCCAGGCACGCGCCGCCATTAGCTATCGACCACGGCATCTTGCTGGTGGGGCGTTGTTTGTCTGGACTAGTGGGGAGGAGGGCTCGAGGCCTCCCTGGCGATCGACGCGCCTCTCGCCGACGCGTGCGCTGTGGCTCGACCGTCGACCTCCGCCTCGCGCCCGCTCCGCATCACCCTGCTGTCTAACGGCCACGGCGAAGACGTTGTCGGCGCCCGGCTGCTGCGCGCGTTTACCGAGCGAGCAACGGACGTCACCTTGCAGGCCTACCCGACCGTCGACCGGGGCGACGCCTACGAGAGTCTCGGCGTACCGATTTTAGGGCCGCGCCGGGTTATGCCGAGCGGCGGGCTGCTGTTCCATCATCCGGCATTGTTCTGGCGCGACGTGCGGGCGGGCTTTGTCGGGATGACCGGGCGGCAGCTTCGCGACCTGCGCCGGCTCGACACCGATATTCTGGTCGTGGTCGGCGACGTGTCCAGCCGCTGTGCTCTGCGAGTCCGGTTCGCGGCGCGAAGACGTCGTATCTGTCGACTGTTGGCTGTCGGCCTGTCGCGCACGGCGGCAGCCCGGCGGACGTCGCCGCACGCGCGCTCGACCGCCCGTGCGGCGCATGAACAGGGTGGCGGGGCTGCAAGCACCTCCTCATCCGCCACAGCACCGACCACGTCTACGTCCGCGACGCAGCGACCGAACAGCTGTTGCGCCGTCAGGGACTCGGTAAGGTCAGCTACCTCGGCAACCCGATGCTCGACGCTCTGTTTGACGATAGGGCTGACGACGGGGCCGAGGACGGCACCGAAGACTTAGCGGCTCGGCTGTCTCTAAACGGCCCCGTTGTCGCGCTACTACCCGGCACCCGCCGCTACGCCCACACCTCGCTCCAGCTGATGATGACGGCGCTAGCTGCGTGGCCCGCCGCAACCGGCCTGGTCGCGTGGGTGCCGGATAACGTGCCGGAGATATCTGGTTGGACGTATCGCCCCTGTACCTGTACAAACACGGCGACCGAACCGGGTCTGGTCGGGGTGTTCGCGCGCGGCGAGCAGCGGGTCTATCTGCTCAGACACCGTTTCGTAGCGGTGTTGCGGGCCGCTAATCTCGTGTTAGGCACGGCGGGCACGGCTCACGAACAGGCGGCGGCGTTAGGGCGCCCGGTGGTGGCGTTTCCGCTCGCGCCGAGCTACCGTGCCGACGTTTTCCGAAACCAGAAGCGACTCTTCAGGGCAGCGCTGGGCGCTGTCGAAGCGCGCCCAGGAAGCCGGTGGCGGCACACTTGAAGGAAGAAGAGGTCTGTCCAACTGGTGGCCGGCGATGGGCCGAGGCGGCCCGTGCTGGCCCGGTCCGTATGGGGTCTCCCGGCGGGACGAATGCCCTGGTCAACGGATCCTGGCGACGGTTCTGGTACGCGAACCTGGTATGTTGAGCGGAGCCTGGCGCTCGATGCTGGCCAGATGTACTGTGCCGAACTCGGCCGATTGGGGGCGCTGTCAGTCAAAGACTGTGCGGTCAAAGACAGCCGTGCGGTTGAAAACGGCTGTGCAAAATCGTCGCAATCATAGAGGCGACCTCGAAAGACAACTGCGAAAGACGACCGTGCCGAAAAACCCTACTGAACCGCTCGGGATTTTTGCTATGCTAACAACACGATTATGACGGCTATCGACCAACCCACACACGAACTACGCCGAACCGAACCACGCGGTCACGAACCCGGTTTTCGCAAACCGAATCTTTACAGATTATGGTTTTGTGGACCGGGCGGCCCAGGGAGCGACCGATGAACGAGACGATGCCCTCCCCACAAACGACCCCTCACGAGCAGCCGGCACCCGAAGGGAACGCTACGCCGGAGGTGGTGGTAAGGCTCGAGCACATCACCAAAACCTACCAGGACCCCAAACACCCCGCCGTCGCCAACCTCGACCTGTCTCTCTACAAGGGCGAAATGCTCGCCATGCTCGGCCCGTCGGGGTGCGGCAAAACGACGCTGCTCCGCCTGATTGCGGGCTTCGAAACCGCCGACGCCGGGCGCATCGTCATCGCCGGGCGCGAGGTGACCGGGCCGCGCGTTAACCTCGACCCCGAAAAGCGTAACGTCGGCTTCGTGTTTCAGGACTACGCGCTCTTTCCGCACCTCGACGTGCTGCACAACGTGATGTTCGGGCTGCGCGGCATGTCGCGGCGGACGCGGCTCAAACGGGCCAAAGAGGTTATCGAGGTGGTCGGCCTAAACATCTTTAGTCGTCGCTACCCGCACCAGCTGTCGGGCGGTCAGCAGCAGCGGGTCGCGCTCGCGAGGGCGCTCGCCCCCGAACCCGACCTTATCCTGCTCGACGAACCGTTTAGCAACCTCGACGCTGCCCTGCGCGGCAGTACCCGCACCGAGGTGCGCCGCATCCTCAAACGGACCGGCACCACGGCGCTGCTCGTCACCCACGACCAGGAAGAGGCACTCACCTTCGCCGACCGGCTCGCGGTGATGCGGATGGGCGCGCTCGGACAACTGGGCGCACCGGACGTTATCTGTTGACCAAGGCCGCCGTAGTCGCTAACTTTTTCAGGACGACCAACGGATCGGT
>JAXHMC010000034.1:0-102365 GCA_034521635.1 Trueperaceae bacterium
GCAGGTTAAAGGTGTCTTTACGCAGTTCGAACAGCGACACATCGGCCTCGAACAGCCGCCGCGATACCGAGCCGAGCGCTGCCGGGTCGTTCAGGTAGAAGATCACCTCGTCTTCGCGCGTGACAAGCGTGTCGATGTAGGGCTCGAGCTCTAACGCGATATACGCCTCTTTAGCGTCGGACACCCGCACCCGGTAGCGTTCGCGGCGCTGCCGCAGGTCGACTTCGTCGATAAGCCGCCCCTGCTCTAAGATGCCGACCCGGCTACAGTAGGCGGTCACCTCGTCGAGGTGGTGCGTCGAGAGCAGCACCGCCGCCCCCCGCTGCGCCGCCTCCTGCAACACCCTATGCACGAGGTGGATGCTTAACGGGTCCATCCCGCTCGCCGGTTCGTCGAGGATCAGCACCTCCGGCTCGGTCAGCAGCGCCGCCGCCACGCCGAGTCGCTGCCGCATGCCGAGGCTGTAAACGCCGACCTTGCGGTCCGAAGCGTTGCCAAGCTCCATCATGTCGAGCACTTCGCTAATACGCCCCGCCGCCACACCCCCGGCGAGCCGCGCGTGCAGATCGAGGTTGCCGCGCCCGGTCAGGTACGGATAGAACGCGGCAGGCGCCTCGACGACCGCGCCGAGCTTGTGGCGCACCTGCGGGGTTTCGAGCGGGTCTTCGCCGAGCAGCCGGACCGTGCCCGACGTCGGAAACGCCAACCCGGTCACGAGGCGGATCACCGTCGTCTTACCCGCACCGTTCGGCCCGACAAATGCGTAGACCTCGCCCGGCGCGACCCGAAAGGTTAGCTCGCTAACGACCGGGCGGTTGCGGTAGTGCTTGCTTAGTTCGACTGTTTCGATAGCCGCGCTGCTCACGGGGTCTCCTCTGCTAAACCCGGCCCATACGCGACGTCGTGACGTACAGAGTGACGTACGGAGTGACGTACGGGCGGGTTGTTTTTGTCGCTTACGCTGCGAAAAACCATCCCTTTAACGCTAGCACGCCGACCCCCACGCGCGGGTTAAGTTTGACGCTCGTCGCGCTAGGCAAACACCCGCCTCGTCACACCGGTTCGCGCGTCGACCAAGATGAGCATTGCGCCTACCGCACACGCGCTAGTTTCCGAGAATCGCTCTGCGGTGCCCGCGCCTAAGTCTCGGACAGATTTCTACCGCCCTCAAGATAGCCTGCTGCGTTCCGGCTTCCACCTCGCCCCGATAGTCCGTTAAGTCTTGGAGTGGGAACGTAAAAGGCGCCATACAATCCACCACCGAGTCGTAACGCAAAAAGCTGTGCTGGTCGCTGCGAATGTCCACCATGCACGGGTATAGCTCTGGCTGCGACGAAACAAAGCGCGGCGTTTCCGAATTGATAAGGAAGCCGAGACAGTAGCTAGCCGTAACGTAAACGACGACAACGTACTTAAACTTTGCCGGGGTCGTCTGGTGGCAGTACACATGATAGACCTGCCACCTTTCAATCTCCTCCACTTAGCTAGCCCGGATGAGGGTCTCGCAGATATTCGAGCAGCGCACCTGCATTGCTGAGCGTGCTCGCGACCTGCTCTATGCTCATCGCGCCGTTTTCGTTCGCAGACGCCCACGCCTCGTCGCGGCTTAGGGCAGTAAGTTCGCCGAACGTCTTGTCGCCGCACGTCTCGATAGACGCGTCCAAACACGCCAGGTCGGAATCGCTTAGCGCGTCTAGGTCTGGCTCGGCACGAGGTCTGACGTAAGACCCTTCGATCCCGAAATAGCCCTGCAACTCTTCGGCAAGCTCCGGCGCCATAAAGTAAGGACGGTCGCCGCGCACGGCTTTAAGCATGTCGTAGATGTTTTTCGGCACCGGCCCGTGCTTCATCGCGACGTAGCTATCCCCGGCGATAAAGCGCCCGTAGCGCTCTAGATGCGCTCTGTCTGCAAAGTACAAGATCTTGAAGATGCGGTGCAGGGACGGGTCTTTGACGTTGCTCGCGACGTAAAGGACGACGGCGACGGCGGCTTCTTGGTCAAACATGTCTGTTTTCGGTTGCGAAATCATCGGCTGCTATCCTTTCGTGGGTGTGAGGATGGGCTCGAGCCCCCCCAAACAAATATTAACAGCAGAGAAAAACTATCGTCATCATAGGCAGGCGGCACAAAAAACTCTATCCGAGGCGTCACCCGCTACAGGTCTCGCCGAGCCTCTCTTTCGACATCCCCAAGCAGACCTAAGGCAGCTGCGGCTCGTGCTGCGTAAACTGCCGCAGGGTCACTTCTCTATCTGGAAACTTCGCCCTAATCTCTAACTCGCCACCTAACGCCTGAATGTAGCGCTCTAACGTCCCGATCAGCATGTCATCCTGACGCTCTATTTTAGAAATCGCTGCCTGACGAATCTCCATAATGTCGGCTAACTCTTTCTGGGTCAGGTCGCGGTCTTTACGAAGCTCCGCAATAAGGTCGTACTCTAACTGCAACACCTGTTTCGTCTTTGCGACGATGCGGCGGTCGTCGTCGTTAAAGTCTTCGGTGAGTTTGCTAAAAGGGACAGCAGCCATGTGTTACTCCTCGGTATTTCTCGTAGTCGTTTTTGCTGACGCGATTGCGAGACAGACAAGAGACAACGCTCTCTGCTACAGGTCTCGCCAAGCCTCCTCCTCATCGGGGCTAAGCCAATCTTTTGCGAGGCTCGTTTCGCTTAGCAGGGCGCTCTCTACCTTGTCGGCGTGCTTAAACTTGACGAACCGCACAAAGTCCATCACCTCGTCTAGCAGCGGCTCGGAGACGTGTTTAAGCTCCCGCACAATCTCTTCGCGTTTATCCATAGCCCCATCTTACCGCCTCGTCACCGACCACCTTGCAATAACCTTAGACAGACTTGCTAATTCGCTGTAGTTAATTTATGGTTTACATAACAGTACCCGCCGAGCCTCTGCCTTGCACGCTAAAATTTGGCGGGTCGCTTCTTTTTCGGTTTACCCCACAATAGAAGAAAGCGGACGACAGGCAGAGAAAGCCGCTCTAGAGATAGCTCCTTCGTCAGAATCACGCGAGCGGCCACCCACCCGCCTCGTCAATCGTCTCGTCGATCTCGCTCATCGTGTCGATCGTTTCGGACAGGGCGGCGACGATGCGCTGGTAGTGGCGCAAGTCGTTATAAGAGAGTTCGCGGCCTTTACGGTCTTTTAGCCATTTGTGCAGCACCTGATAGCCGCCCACATAAAACGCCCACACCGCGCTCGGCACGCCCCCAAAATACTGCGTTTCGTTGATGTAGACGCGCCCCGTCTCGCCGCCTTCGTCCTCTTTAAAGCGCGGCTTGTCCACCACGTTATCGCCGTCTTCCGGGTACGACGTCATGATGTTGCCCGTCCGCTCCATAAGGTGCAGGGCGACGAGCCGTTCGCCTTTTGCGGCTAACGACCGGAAGAGTTCTAAGTTCTGCGTGAGCGGCACCCTCGGAAAGTCGATCTTTAAGAATTCGGCGTAGCGTTCGCGGTAGCTAGGCGCGTGAAACACCGCGTAGATGTAATGAAACACGTCTTCCGGCCCAAACGTGCTCGTCAGGTCTCCCCGACCATCATCGACAAACGCGAGCCCCAGCCGCCCCGCTACATCTTCGATAAACTCTGGAGCGAGGTTAGGACGCCGCCCGCCAGGGTTAGAGGTGGGTTGATCGAAAACGTTGTTGGAAGATTCGTCAGGATAAAGATAGAGGGGCGCTTGATTGATAATGCCTTTGTTGCTGTAAAATGCTCTAGCATCGGCCATAGCTTCTGTGGCCAAAAAATGGCTATACACATTGTCTAGCGCAACTTGTCGCATGAAAATCAGACTAATATTATCGTGCGCCAAGTGCTGCATAACCTCTTTTCTACTTCTTTCTAAAATCTCATCGCTAAAAATGATGTGACGACTGTCAAAAGGTCTGTAGTTATAGTCCAGGATGTTATCTTCCCATTCTGTCTTGCAGATCGTTTCTCTAACTGAAGATACCTTGAAAGTACCCGTGTCTTTCAGAGAAAACCTCTTGCTTACTTCAATGTCGGAAAGAGATTTTTGACAGAACTCCTTCATTCTATTAGCCACCTCATCTCTAGTGAATCCGATGGCAAATTTATCTCTACTAGTCACCACGCCTACAGAGTTCAAGGGCGAAATGTCAGTTATTTTCCAACCAGCTTGATACTCTTCGAAGAATTCTTCACTTTGGCTCACAGTAAAAAGGTAAAAAGGGCTTTTTGGACTGACTTCTGTCCATTTAGTTTTTGAAATGTCAGTTTCCCGCAAGTAATCATATTTGCCTTCGCGCAGTCCGTAGAGGTCGGCGCGGTAGACTTTGGCTTTGGGTTTGCTTGTCACGCAGAGACTGCTAGCTCTACCAGGCGCGGATTGTCTGTTCGGCTAGAGGCGTCTAAAATCTCTATGCCGACGAGGTTTCCTGCTTCATCGTAATCAAGGATGATGCCGGGCTTGTCTTCATCGCTTTCAAAGATAGCCTTATCGCTTAGCAAGATGCGGAGCACGTCAACTTGGGCGTCGTAGCTAACTTTCATCATGACCTCCAGTATTTATCAATCTTACTCGTGCGGTAAACGGTGATAACCGTCGGGGGTGACGTGTCTTTCGTGAGGACAGCTCGCAGGAGAAGCAGGCGTCCGCCAGGAAATTCAAGAACACTCTGGTATATTTCTCGTCCTTCTCGCTCTGCAACAATTTGTTGGGGATTATCGAGAACGTTCTGCAAAAGAGCTGTGGGAATCATTCGGCGCTCTATCTCTTTTTGGGCGTGCTCCGAGATGAAGAATTCACTCACGCGAGCCTTTTTTTACCATAATACAGACCGCTACCCCCTGCTGAATATCAAACACGTTCTGGTCGGCGGAGCCGTCTGGTGCGGTTTCTTTTTTCTTGGCGTTACCGTGCAAATCGAGTACATATATTTTGTCAAACGTGTTCATCAGGCTCTCGCGCATCCCGCGAAAGGTGGGGTTGTCTAGGTAGCCGTGATTGGTGACGAACGCGAGCACGCCGTAGCCGGTTTGCTCTATACGCCACTGCGAGAAACGGATGAATTTCACGTAGTCGTCGTTTAGCCACTTAGGATTGCGCTCGCCTAGCGGTTTGCCGTCTACCTCGAAATAATTTTCGGTGTTTTGGTCTGTCGAGACATCTTTGCCGCGTAAAAGGTTACGAATCCAGTCGCCGTTGTTGGCAGAGTGACCAGAATAAGGCGGATTGCCTAGCACCACCATCACCGGGGCGTCTTGTTTGATGCGTCCGGCTTCTTGGCTCTCGCGGGCGATCATCTGGCCGAAAAGCGGCAGGCTCGGAAACTCGTGGGCTTCTTCTAGGGTGTTGGTCAGGTAGATTTTTAGGCGTTCGGAGCCGGAAAAGTCGTAGCCTAGCTCGTTGAGCTGCAAGCCTAGCTTCATGTGGGCGACGGTGTAGGGGGCCATCAGTAGCTCGAAACCGTGTAGCCGAGGCAGCAGGTGGTCTTTGACGTAGCCCGACCACAACCCCTTGCTGCCGCCGGTCTGCCCGACCACCGTCTGGTGAATCTGGTCGATGACGGCGTGCAAAAAGGTGCCGGTGCCGGTTGCGGGGTCTAAAATCTGGACTTTGTGGACGTCTTTGGTCTTGCGCTCTTTGCGGGCTTGGCGTTCGGGGTCTACCACGCGCACCGTGCTGGTGTCGGCGAGACCGTCGGGGAGGCCGAAGTCGGTCTTGAGGATGTGGTCGACGGAGCGGACGATGTAGGACACGACCGGTTCGGGGGTGTAGTAGACACCGCGAGCTTCGCGCATCTTGGGGTCGTAGGCGGCCAGGAAGGTCTCGTAAAAGTGGACGACGGGGTCTTCTTGGCGGGTGCGCGTACCGAAGTCGGCGAGGATAGTGTCGATGTCGGCGTGGGCGAGCAGGTTGACGAGGTCGTCGACGATCCAGTCTACGCGCGTGTCGAGGGCGGGGCCGGCCATCTGCTGAAACATCGTCTGCAGAAACGGGTTGGTTTTGGGGATGTCGTAGCTCGCTTGGGCGCGGGTGAAGGGCGGGGTGAAGTTGGGGCTGGTGCGGGCGGCGAACATGCCGTAGGTGATGGTCTGGGCGTACATGTCGGCGAACTGTGCGGCGGTCAGGTCTTGGATCAGCACTTCGCGAAACGCTCTGAACTGGTCGTGGAGCGGGTTCGGCTCGGCACCGTCGGGGTCTTCGTCGTCGAAGGCCTTAGCGATCGCGTGGCGGATCTGCTGGGCGAGGGCGGCCATCTTTTTAGCGAGCGCTGCCGGGCTTTTGAGGGTCGGCGCGGTGGTGTTGACAAAACCTTGCAGAAGCATGGCGAGGTCTGGTGCGCCGCTCGGGGCTGCTTCTAGGCGGGTGCCGTTCCAGGTGCCGAGCGTCGCGCTTAGGCGCTGTTCGCCTTCGACGTACCAGCGAAAGTCGAGGTAGTCGGTCAGGACGAGGTTGCCGAGCGCGTCTAGGTAGCGGCTTAGCTGTTCGCTCTTCGCGGTCTTGTCGAGCGACACGCCGACATCTTTGGCCTCGATATAGCCGAGCGGCGTTTCGCCGCTGCTGACCACGTAGTCCGGCGCACCCGCCCTGATCCGCTTAGGCTCGTTGGTGACCTCGACGTCGAACAGGCGTTCGATAAGTGTCTGGAGCGCCGCACGGTGGGTGTGCTCGGTCGCGTTGCCGCGTTTGAGAGCGCTCTCGATCTGCTGGAGATAGCTCTGCACGGCGGTCTGTATGTCGGTCTGCACGTCGGCCACGGTAGGCGCTCCTAAAGGGTGCGGTGTTGTGTCGTGAGGCCATTTTATCCTGAGGCGCAAAGCTACGTCAAAGCGGCAGGTCGGCCTGGTCGTTCTGGCTAGCGGCTCGGCCCGGCCTCCACCCTGTCGCCGACCTCTTCGTCCGAACCGCTGCCGGCTTCGTCGTGCTCTTCTAAGCGCTCGGCGAGCACCGCCTCGAGCACCCGCTCGACGGCCTGATCGACGGCGTGGTCGAAATCGCTCACCTCGATCACCGCGACCCCCTCGCGCTTGGCCCGATCGACCGTAAAGTCTTGCAGCATCCGGATCTCTTCGAAGTGGGCCAGGTAGTGTTCGCGCCCCCGGCGCTGCTGGGTCTGGGTGTCGCGGGCGCTAAAGTGGCTCCGGTGGACCTCTTCGTCGCCGACGCTAATCACGAGTTCGACCACGGTGACGTCGTGCAGGGTGTCGAGCGGCATCAGGCCCGGCACGAGGTGGATCCCTTCGATGACGAGCGACTGCATCTCCTGGATGTTGCGTTCGACGATCGCGAGCATCGCGGTGTTAAGCTGCTGGGCCTGACGCTGAAAGCCCCGCGCGACCCGTTTGCGCTTCGGTTTGGCGGTCGCGCGGTCGCTCGGCAGCAGCTCGGCACGCCAGGCGGTAAAGCTCGAGCTGTGCAACGTCGGGCTAAACTCGGCGCTAATCAGCGAGCGCAGCGCCTGCCGCACCGAATCCGACGACACAATCCGCGAAATACCGAGCCGGTACGCGAGTTCGGAGGCGAGCGTCGACTTGCCGACCCCGGGCGCCCCGCCGATCAGCACCACGATCGGCTTGCGCGGGCGCCGGACGCTCCGCATCAGTTCGTAGCGCCGGGCGAACTCTTCGCCCGCTTCGCTCAGGAGCAGGGTCTTGACCACGTCCCGAACCGTGTCGCGCGAGACCTCGCGGTGTTGGCGCCGCCACAGAATATCTTCGGTCCGCTTCGCGAAGTTGTGCGACATCTCCGGGCCGAGCCCGACCGCCATAAGCGACTGCGCCAGGATGCCCCGCGAGTACGGAAACGCGACCCCGTCGGCTTCGCGTACGAGCAGGTCGGTCGCCTGGTCGGTGCTCGCCTCGTAGCGGAGCCGCAGACCGCGCCCGAAACGGCTTTCGAGGCTCTGGGCGACGAGGTGGCTGAGTTCGCGCTCGTCGATCTGCTCGAGCCCCTCGGTGCGGACCGTCTGTTCGACCTGTCGGGCCGTCGCGTAAGCTTCTTTAAAGGAGAGCTCGAGCTTTTGCAGCGACGTCGCGAGGATCCGCCGCGAAAACGGTCGCAGCGCCCCGTCTGTTTCGAGCAGCAGCGGCACAAAGGGCGGCGTCTGCTGCCGGTAACGCTCGGCGACGCCCGGTCCGGCAGTCTTGGCGAGCAGCTTGATAAGCTGTTCGACCAGCTCTTCTAGCTGTACGTCGCGCTCGTCACGGTTCTTGAGGTACTTTTCGAGCTGTTTGGCGATGCGAATCGCCTCGTCGGTCGGCACCCCGATCCCCTGCAACGATTCGACCACCACGCCGGGCGAAAAGGTAAAGGTTTCTTTGTCTCGTATCACGCGCAGCTCGCGGCGTTTGCTCATCGTCGTCTCTCCGGGTGTCGTGTGTCTGGCTCGTGTCTCGTCGTGGTGTCAGAAAGGTGTCGGGACGGTGTTTGTCAGTGTTGCAGAGTTTTTCAGTGTTGCAGAGTCTGGACGGAGACTTCGCGTTTGATCAGGTCGAGCAGGTTTTTAAGGATGTTGCCGGTCATCCCCCAGATGATCCGGTCGCCCCAGTCGTAGAAGTAGAGCGTCCGTTTCGAAGCTTTGAGCCAGCGCTCCTCGGTACGCGGGGTCATCGCGAGCAGGTCGTTAAGCGGGACGGTAAAGACCTCGTCGACTTCGGCGGGCTCGAGCACCAGCGGTTGCGGCCAGGGTAGCGCCCCGACCACCGGCGTCACCACGTAGCGGGCGGGCGAGGGCTGATCGTCGAGGTAGCCTAGCAGCGACGCCGTAGGCACAGACAGCCCGACCTCTTCGAAGGTTTCGCGCCGCGCGGCGTCGTTGTCGCTTTCGGAGGGCTCGAGCCGCCCCCCCGGAAACGAGATCTGCCCGGCGTGGCTCGCCAAATTCACCGACCGGACCGTAAACAGCAGTTCGATACCGTCGTCAGCGCAGAGCAGCGGCACCAGCACCGCCGCCCGCCGAAACTCGGGCCAGTGTAGGGTCGCACGGGGGTAGTGCTCGAGCCCCTCGCCAATCCGCCTGACAAAACCCGCATTAGCCCCGCTCATCAGCACCTACCGCCGACAGACCGACCCGCACGTCCGCCGCTTCGCGCAAGGCGATTTCGGGGTTGACGCCCAGCCGCCGCGCCTCGTCGACGACCGCGAGCAACATCTCCCCTATCCGCTTTCGCGCGTCTCCGCCGGTATCCGCCACGTCCACCTCTAACGTCTTCGCAGATAATGCGCTAGCGGACGACGTCCAGCCGAGCTTTTCGCTTAGCTCGTACGCCCGGAGCAGCGCCGGCAGGCTGCGCGACACCCTTTCTGCGGGAGAAACATCCTGTTGTGATGACCCTTGTGACGACCTTTCTGCCGCCTTGATCGCCTGCCAGTTCGCAACCACCTCGTCGGCATCGGCGACTTCGGTCTCGCCGAACACGTGCGGATGACGCCGCACCAACTTGTCGACGATCGCCGTCTCGATGTCGCGATACGAAAAACGCCCCTCCTCCTCACCGATCACCGCGTGAAAAGCGACCTGAAGCAGTACGTCGCCGAGTTCGTCGGCCATCGCGTCGGGGTCATTAGAGGTGATCGCGTCGACCGCTTCCGCCGCTTCTTCGAGCAGGTAGGGCCGCAGCGACGCGTGGGTCTGTTTCTGGTCCCACGGACAGCCGTCCGGCGCCCGCAGTGTTCGCATGATGTCGAGTAGCGTCTTCATCGTTCTAGTCTACCGCGACGGTGTAAGAAACCGCGTCCGCGCCCGAAAGCCTTTCGTCCGACGCCGAACAGACCCGGGCGACGTCCCGGTTAACATCACGCCGATGCGGTTCGGTTCGGCGAGTACCGTCCGGCACGGTCGTTTTGGTAGATATGAGACGTTGCCGGTGCGGGGCCACGATTCGAGAGATTGGTGTGATTTTGTTTGGTGATGTCGTTTGGGAACGTAATTTGGGGACGTCGACGAGTCGTGTCGGAACAAACCCTATGCGCCGAGACGGATCAGCGCCCAGTGTCGTCCGGTCGTGCCCGCATCGCGACGGTACGAGTCCGTAGGGTGCGCCATTGCGCACCTAACTTTTAAAAGACATTTCGAGATGTCGGGGCGGCATGGTTCGTGCACCATTTTAGAGTAGCCAGATTCCTATAATTCGAGATATTGGTGTGGTTTTGTTTGGTGATGCCGACGAGTCGTGTCGGGACAGACCCTATGCGCCAAGACAAACTATGCGCCGAGACGGATCAGCGCCCAGTGTCGTCCGGTCGTGCCTGCGTCGCGCCGGTACGAGTAGAACGCGTCTGGTTCGCAGTGTGTACACCGCCCGACGTCGGCGATGTTGTCTGCGGGTACGCCCGCCTGTTCTAAACGCCAACGGTTCGCCGCAACTAAGTCGAGCCGAAACCGTCCTTCGTCGTCGGGTGTGGCGATAGTGTCGGGAAAACCGGCCTCGCGAAACTGCGCGCCGACCTCCGCGCCGACCTGGTAACACGCGCCGCGAATGCCCGGACCGATCGCGACCTGGAGCGTGTCCGGATCGACGTCGTAGCCGTCTTGTAAACGCCGCACCAGCTTGCCTGCTAGCCCCGCGACCGTGCCGCGCCAGCCGCAGTGGGCCGCGCCGATCACCTGCCGAACCGGGTCGTGAAACAGCAGCGGCAGACAGTCGGCGACGCTGATCACGAGCAGATGGTCGGGGTGGTCGGTGATGGCGGCGTCGGCGTCTTCGGTAAACCAGCTCGGGGTCTGTTCGACGATGCGGGTGCCGTGAACCTGGTTAAACGCGAACACCTGGTCGCGCCTTACGCCCAGAGAGGCGAGTACCCGGTCGCGGTTGCGCTCGACCCGCTCGGCGTCGTCGCCGCTGCTCAGCCCTAGGTTCAGGCTCGCGAACGGCCCCGCACTCACTCCACCCGAACGGAGTGTAAAGCCGTGAGGGACGTCGAGGTTGGGGGCGCGAAGCAGATCGGGGCCGGACACAGAAAGACTCATGACTAGCAGTGTAGCGAAGTGCGAGCGGTCACCGACACCACTGCCGCTACGCTCGCGCCCCGCTACTTGTCGTCCTGCTAGGTGTCGCGCTGTACGCCGGCCTGCTGCTCGACGGCTTTGATCAGGGCCGACGCGTTTTCGTCGCCGTGTCCCTGGTTGACCGCTGCCGTAACCGTTTCGCGCACCGCGTCGAGGCCCGCGAGCGGGACGCCCTGCTCGGCGCCGAGTCGGGAGATCAGGTGGGTGTCTTTAAGCAGGTTGCTAAGCGCGAACGAGGTCGTAAAGTCGCGGTCGATCAGCGCCTGGCCGACGTTGTCGATCAGCGGCGAGCGGATGTCGATCTCGCTAAGGACAGCGTGGACGTCGGGGAGCTCGAGCCCCCCCTTGGCCGCCAACACGAACGCCTCGCTAAGCGCCTGAAGCTGGAGCGACACCACCAGGTTACCGACCAGTTTCATGGTCGCCCCCGCGCCGACCTCGCCCATGTGATGGATACTCTGCGACATCGCGGCGAGGATAGGGCGGACGGGCTCGAGCACCTCCGATCTGCCGCCCACCACGACCCACAGCTCGCCCGCTGCGGCTTCGGCCTTGCTACCGAACACCGGCGCGTCTAAAAAGTCGATACCGCGTTCGCCGTACGCTTCGGCCTGGCGACGGCTGGTTTCGGGGTGGACCGTACTCGTGTCGATAGCGACCTGACCGGCTCGAGCCCCCGTCAACACCCCCGTCTCGCCGAACACGACCTCCTCGACGGCGTTGTCATCACTCAGACAGTAGAGGACCACGTCGGCCTCTCGCACCGCTTCGGCGGGCGTCGCGGCGACACTCGCCCCGGCAGCTTCTAGGTCGGCGGTCTTGGTCTTGGTGCGGTTCCAGACGGTCAGCGGATAGCCCGCCTTGAGGATGTTGTGGGCCATCCCCTCACCCATCAGGCCGGTTCCTAAAAACGCGACGGGAACGTGTGTATCGTTCGTCATTCGTCATCTCCTTCGTAATTATCGGTCGATAAGCGTCACCGAGCTGCGTCACGCAAGCGGTTCGCTAATGTCGCTGTATCGCTATGTCGCTATGTTGCGTAGACCACGACGTCAGCTAGACGCCCCACGGATAGGTTTCGGGCGGCGCGTCGTCGGCTTCGACCTCGCGGAGCGGGTGGAGCGCCTGGGTGTTGGCGATAGCGATAAACGCGTCGTAGCGCTCGGACAGGGTGGTCGGGACGTAGTTGCCGAAGCGCTCGAGCGCCGGGTTGTAGACCACGCCGATCGCCCGGTGGCCGCGCGGCTCGTGTACGCCCTCTAGGTCGGCGATGTCGCGGGTGATCACGATGCGGTCGTCGGCATCGATCTTGTAAAACACGTCCTCCCAACTGTCGGCCTGGGCCTTCGGAACCTTCATCGCCCGCAGCGGTTCGCCCCAGGCGTCGCCGGCAATCACGCTGCCCTGGTAGCCCCCGAAGCCGACCAGGACGGTGTCGTCGCGTCCGTTACGCTCGCGCACCAGCTGGCCGAGGTTGACCATACCGGCTCGAGCCATACTCGTCGCCCGGGCGTCGCCGATGTGGGTGTTGTGCTCCCAGACGATCGCCTTGGCCTCGCCGTTAAGGTCGGCGTGGTGCTGCACCAGCCGCCCGAGCGTGTCGGCCATGTGGATGTCACGGACGTTCCACGACTCCGGACCGCCCTGCACCATCGCCCGGTAGTAGCGCTCGGCGTTGACCGCGACTTCGGCGTTCTGGGCGGCGCTAAAGCGCGATTCGTGGTCTTCGGGGTAGGCGTCTATCTTGCCGCGCAGCTCGCTAAGGAGCGACACGACCTCGTCCTCGCACGATTCGGGGACGAGCATGGTGGCCCGGGCGTAGTCGTGGACGTTTTCGTCGTAGGGTTCGAAGCAGCGGTACGCTTGTTTCGCCGTCTCTAACGCGTCGGGGTCGTGTTCGCGCAGGTAGTCGAGAATTTCGGCGAGCGAGTCCCAGAGGCTGTAGACGTCTAGGCCGTAAAAGCCGACTTTGGCGTTGTCATCCAGACCGTCGTTAAACTGCTTTAGCCAGGTCGTAAACGCTACCACCTCCCAGTTCGCCCACATCCAGGTCGGCCAGCGGTGAAACGCCTGTAGCGTCTCGCGCGGGCTGCGGTCGTCGTACCCTTTGACCATCCGGTTGACCTCGTAACACGCCGGCCAGTCGCCTTCGACGGCGACGAAGGAGAAGCCTTTTTCGGCGATGAGGCGCTGGGACAGCCGCGCCCGCCACGTGTAGTATTCCGACGTGCCGTGTGAGGCCTCGCCTAGCAGCACGTAGTGCGCGTCGCCGATACGCTCTAGCAGGGTATCGAAATCGTCGCTTTCGGTGAGCCGGACGGTCTTAGGCGCGATGTTTCGGGCGAGTTGGTCGCTTGTCATGTCAATCTCCTAACTGCCTGATGTTAACTGCCGATGTAGCGGACGAACCAGTCGCGAGCGAGCGCGGCGACCTCGTCGAGTTTGCCCGGCTCTTCGAACAGGTGCGACGCGCCCTCGACGATGTCGAGTTCGTTTTCGGCGTTTAGCCGCTGCTGCGCTTCCTTGTTCATGCCGATAACCGGCTCATCTTTACCACCGACAATCAGGAGGGTCGGGGCCTCGACGTCGGGCAACGCGTTTCCGGCTAAATCAGCTCGGCCTCCGCGCGAGACCACCGCTCCGACGCGGTCCGGGCGGGCGGCGGCAGCTTTGAGGGCGGCGGCGGCGCCGGTGCTCGAGCCAAACAGCCCCACCTTCAGAGCGCTCGTCTGTTCCTGCTGCGCTAACCAGTCGGTCGCCCCGACCACCCGCTCGGCGAGCATGTCGATGTCGAAACGGAGTTCGCGCGTCCGCAGATCGACCTGCTCTTCCTCTTCGGTCAACAGGTCGATAAGGAGCGTCCCGATCGGCCCCTCGCGCAGCTGCGCCGCGACCGCCTTGTTGCGCGGGCTGTGCCGCGAACTGCCGCTGCCGTGGGCGAACACCACGATGCCTCGGGCGTTCTCCGGTAGGGTCAGTTCGCCTTCGAGTGCGACCTCGCCGACGTCGACGTTTACGATGTTCTGTGTAGCTTGCGTCATAAGCCCCCCTATAATCCTGGTCTTGCTGTATGTAGTGTTGCGAATCGTCCGGTCTGTACCGATCCGGTTTGTACTGATCCGGTTTGCACTGACTCTGTGCTGATTCTGTACCGATAGTCGTACTGACATCGTGTCGATAGATATCGTGTCGATAGCTACGCGGATAGCGCCGTATCGGCAACCCGTACCGACAACTCGTATCGGCAACCCCGCACCGCCTACGCGGACGACACCGACTTTTCGAGCAGGTCGGTTACCTCGTCGTCTTTAGTCTGCGGAAAAGACTTATACCACCGCCCGACCCCGCCGAACGGTTGGGGAGTCTGTAGGCAGACCACCTCATCGACCATGTCTTCGAACATCGCGCAGGTGTCTGGTGCGCCGGTCGGCACAGCCACGACGATCGTGCTAGGGTTGCGCTGCTCGAGCGCGCTAACCGCCGCCCGCATACTCGCGCCGGTCGCCAACCCGTCGTCGACAATGATGACCGGACGGCCTTCGAGCGGAACCGCCTCGCGTGCGCCCCGGTAGCGCTGTTCGCGGCGCTGCAACTCTTCGCGCTCCTGTGCGGCGATCTCTTCGATAGCGTCGTCACCCACGCGCATCTGCCGAACCACGTCGTCGTTCATAACCCGGACATCGCCCGACGCGATAGCGCCGATAGCGAGCTCTTCGTGGCCCGGGGCGCCGAGCTTACGAACTACGAACACGTCGAGCGGACGCTCTAGGAGCTTAGCGACTTCGTACGCGACCGGAATCCCGCCGCGGGCGAGGCCGAGCACCACGGCGTCCGCGCGGGCGTCGTCATCGAGTCGTTCGCGTAGCAACTCGCCGAGCTGTCGCCCGGCATCCTGGCGGTCGTCAAAAGGCTGATTCTGTTGGCTAAATCTGTCCACGGTTCCCCCCGCATTCGTCGGCAACGTGCTTCGTAACGTTCTTCGTATGGTGTTCGTAGCTATCCGGGCCTATGCTCACCCGGTAGCGACACTTCGGGTAGAGACAGCCGAAACGCCGTGTAGCGCCCGTATCAGCACGATGCTCGCGCGTCGTAACGTCTGTCTTCTTCATATACATCATGCAAATATATCGGATGGTCAAAAACTTGCAGGCTTACGTTTTGGTGTCACACATCCCGGCGTAAGCCGTATCCGGGCGTCACTCGAACCGACGTCCTACGAGGCCGTGCCGACGAACCGTAAAGACAAACCGAGGCCGGGACGGTTTCTTTCAGACAGATCCCTTCAGAGTTGTTTACGGCCACAAGTACACACCCTTTGCAGCCCCACCACCACTGTCTATAATGTGAAACAGAAACTACACAAGGCGTTTACGGTGGCTACGGCAATCGCGAGAGATTACACCGCCGCGAGAGCATACCGCTATGTACCGGGCCGAGCCGTACACCTGTAGCGAGACGAAACCAAGACGAGAAGACAAGACGAAAGGAGAGCACCTATGCAGTGGCACCTCATCGAAGAGAACTGGCTAAACTACCGCGACGCCGCTCGGAGCGCGTGGCCGCAGCTTAGCCGCGCACAGCTAGAGCGCAGCAATGGACGGCGCGACCTGCTCTGCAAAAACCTTCAGGACGCCTACGGCTTTTCGCTCGACGACGCCGATTTCGAAGTCGAACGCTGGCAGCGCGGGCTCGCCGTGCTCGCAACGCCCTAACCGAAGGTCGCTGCCTGCTTCTTTGCCGCCTTGTCTTCTGAGTCTTCCGACACGATTGCCGCTTTCTTATGTAGTGTTGCGTAACAGTGCGGTGGCGGGCTAAGGCGATAGGCTCGAGCCCATGCCTGTCCTCGACGTATTTCTCTACGCTCTTATCACCGCCCTCGCGACCGGCCTAGGGGCGCTCCCCTTTCTATTTGTCCGCGAGATGCCCGAGCGGCTGCTCGGTCTAGGCAACGCCGTCGCCGCCGGCCTTATGCTCGCCGCGAGTTTTCGGCTCGTGACCGAAGGCCTCACTTACAACGCCCCCCGCCTCGTGATCGG
The DNA here is from genome assembly GCA_034521635.1 of Trueperaceae bacterium. Taxonomy (GTDB): domain Bacteria; phylum Deinococcota; class Deinococci; order Deinococcales; family Trueperaceae; genus JAXHMC01. The sequence continues at coordinate 16,025 of JAXHMC010000034.1, forward strand.
GGTTCTTATCGGTCTCGTGCTTATCGTCGTCGCCCAACGCTGGCTCTCAAGCTACGAACACCTTAACGTCGGACAGCTCGAGGGTGCCGGCGCGCTCAAAGCACTCCTTATCGTCGGCGTCATGACCATCCACTCCTTCGCCGAAGGGGTCGGGGTCGGTGTGTCGTTTGGCGACAGTCTTAACTTCGGGCTGTTCGTCACCATCGCGATTTCGGTACACAACATTCCCGAAGGGCTCGCTATCAGCCTGATCCTCATCCCGCAGGGCGTTACGGTCTGGCGCGCAGCGTTTTGGAGTGTGGTGTCGAGTCTGCCGCAGCCGCTTGTAGCGGTGCCTGCCTTTCTGTTCGTAGCGACCTTCGAACCGTTTCTGCCGGTCGGTTTGGGGCTCGCCGCCGGAGCGATGATCTGGATGGCGACCGCCGAACTGCTGCCCGACGCGCTAGAAAACGCCCCCAAAGAGCAGATCGCGACCACGCTTACCGTCGCCGTCGCGTTTATGGTCGCGTTGCAAGCGTGGCTGCGCTAACAGCCGACCAGGGTGACGCGGATCGCGGCGTTAAGACTTCGCTACAAACGGACGGGACGGCTAAGCTATGTTTCGGTAGGCGTTCTGCGTTAAGGTAGCCTTCATGGTTGATCGAACGTCGGCGTCTGTTACGGTAGGCGATGTTATGGTAGACGCTGTTGTGGTGGATGATGTTGTGGTGGACAGTGTTTCACTAAGCGATGTTGTGGGGGTGACCGGTCGTGCCGGCTGAAGGGCCGCACAGGTCGCCGGAGTTCGGGGGGGCTCGAGCCCCTCGCCCCTCTCAAAACATCAGCGGCGCCCTGCGCACCGTACCGCTCTCCGAGCTTTTACAGGTCGTGCACCTTAGCAACAAGACCGGCACACTCGTCTTAAACTACCGCGACGAACGACTTAACAGCCGCTTCGCGTTCGGGCGAGGCCGCGTCGGGCGGGTGCTGACCCCGTTCGCGCCGAAGTTTAGCGAGATGCTGGGGCGCTGCGGCGCGACCAAGAAGCAGCTCCGCATCTTTTATCACTACCTCTACCGGGCGCGCCCCGCCGAGCAGGCCCAGATGGTCGCGGCGGGCTCTGTCGACACGATGCTGTTACGGCGAGCGCTCACCAAACAGGTCGAGATGGCGCTGTTGCCGATCTTTCACCAGGGTGACGGCACCTTTCTGTTTCACGAGAGCGGCCTGCCGCCCGGCTTCGTCACGCCGGGCGTCGACATCGCCAAGGTCTCGCTCGACATCGTCCGGCGTTTCGACAAGATCGCCGAACTAGGCCCGCACACCCTCAACCCGTTCGACCGCTTTAAGGTCGTCAAAGATGTCGGCGACTTTACCCGTCGTACCGGCGACTTTACCGTGCAGGAGTGGCGTATTTTAGCGGCGCTGTTTAGGTCGCGCACCCTGCAGCAGATCGAGGCGGGCCTCGGCCTAAGCTGGGATCAGCTCCTCGAAGCGCTGCTGCTGCTCGAACGGCGCGGCATTATCGAACAGGTCGCGCAGCAGCCCGACGACCCCGCCGCCCCGCTACAGGTCGGTGACGTCGCCCCGGCCTTTCACCTCGAAGGTAACGTACAGGGCGCTTTTTCGCTCGGAATGATGCGCGGACGGCGGACGCTGCTCGTCTTCGGAGGCGCCCCCGCCAACCCCTACACGCAGCGCTATCTGCACCGACTCGACGCCCAGCTTCGGGCACGACCCGACGCCGGTTTAGACGCGGTGATGGTGTTTACGTCCAGCCCCGACGAACTGTACCGTCGGCTCGGCGGCAGAGCGTTTGTGGCCCGGCTGCTCGCCGACCCCGAGGGCAAGGTCGGCGCTCTCTACCGGCAGCGGCGCTCGTTCGCGGGGGCGCTCGACGTCCGTAACATCCCCGCCTGGCTGTCCGGAGCACGGCATGCGCTCGCGAGCAAAACCAGCTTCTGGCCGGTCGGTCTGCGTATGCCCGCCTACTTTCTGATCGGGCCGTCGCTCCATATCGAGCGCGCCTACTACGGGCGTTTTGCAGGGGATGGGCTCGAGCCCAACGACGCCCTGCACTGGAGTGAGCAGCGCGGCAACAACCGCTACTACCCGCAGTCGTAAACGGTATCTAGACAGTGTATTAGAACAGTATCTAAGACTGCCTAGTAGGAGCGCCGCACCACTTCTAGGTCGGTCGGCAGGCTTAGCAACCACTCGGTTACGGCGTGGATCGCGCCGCGTACGGCTTTGGTGATGATGGGATCGCCGAAGGGCTCGAGCCTTACGATCAGCTCCCCGCCCCGGCGCCGCTGCACCACCACGAGCAGCTGCTGCCGCAGATCCGGTTCGTCGATGGTGGCGCGGATCAGCCAGCGCTCGGCGTCTGCGGTGTCGGTTTCGTTGGTATTGTCGGTGTCGTCGGTGTCGGGCGCGGCGTCGTTGCCCAAACTCTGGGCCACCTCGTGCAAAATCACGTGCCCCGACGCGTAGGGCACCACCTGCTTCACAAACGCGACCTGTGTCGGCAATTCACCCTGCAAAATTGTGTGCGGCATAACATCGACCCGCGTCAGTACCGGAAATGCGGGCGTCTCTCCTCCCTCGTAGCGAAACAGCTGATAGTAGAGCGGCTTGCCCTGCGTCTTCCACTTGAGCGCGTATTTGGTCTCGAAGACCGCGTCCGGCGGGTCGGCGTCTTCGAGCCGAAACAGCCCGCTAAGCTCGGCCTGGTCGCGGGCGAAGGCGAGGTAGTCGGGGTGGTCGGTCGCGAGCCGGATCGCGCCGCCGCTTACGAGCCGGCTCGCGGCGAGTTCGAAAAAGGATCGCTGGAGCAGACGGTTCTTTTCGTGCCGCTCTTTAGGCCAGGGGTCGGGAAAGTTGACGGTGATGCTCGACAAACTGCCCGGCCCGAACAGCTGTCGCACCGCGAACTGCGCCCCGACCTTGAGCAGCTTGACGTTGTCTAGCTCGGCCCGCTTGACCTTGTGGAGCGCCCGCTGCACGCTCGCACTCGACACCTCTAACCCCACAAAGTTCTGCTTCGGGTTCTCGAGCGCACGCCGAACCGTATAGCGTCCGTCGCCAAAGCCGACTTCTAGGTGGAGCGGCGCGCCGGGCCGAGCCGAAAAGTGCGCGCCCCAGTCGAGCGGAAAGGCGTAGCGGCGCCAGGGGAGCAGCGGGCTAGCACTCTCCCCCGTCACGAGCGTACGCACCAGGGCTTCATCGGTCATGGTTTGTCGGTCGTACGTCATCGGTCATGAGCGGTTGTCCTCGGATGGTAGCGGCTTGACGAGCAGCGCGGTGTTGGCGGCGAGGTTGGCGGTAAAGAGCGTATCGCGCGACATCAGGATGTAGGGGCCGACATCGTCGTGCGCTTCTAGATCGAAGGTGTCGATCTTGCCGTTGGGGCGGCGACACGCGACCCGGTTCGGTTTGTAGCCGACCACGCGGCGCCAGTTGTCGACGATTTTGGTGTCGATACCGACCACGTTAGGGGGCAGCGGTCGGCGGGCGAGCTGGGCGACGAGCCGCGCGACCCGTGGTTTTTTGCCCCGCACCGTAATCGCCCCGACCCGCATCAGCCGCGACACCACCCGTTTGACCTCTTCGAGATCGAGCTTGGTGAGCTTGGCGATCTGTTTGAGGTCGCGCCGTCCGTCGATGACGCGCAGCACCGTCACCTCGTTGGCGTAGAGGGTGAGGTTACCGGCGTCGGGCGCCTTATCGGTAAAGGAGGGCACGGCGCCGTCGTCGAGGCTGCGGGTCTGGTTCGGATTGTCGCGGCGCGATTCGTCGAGCTTACGGATCGACTCGAGCACCAGGTTTTCGGTACTTCCCGAAATCGTCTGTTCGGGTGCGGGCAGGCCGAGACTAAACTCGAAGCTGCCGCGCTCGTCGCTAAACAGTTCGTAGACCGCCTCCTCGCCCTTAAACGACTCGAAGTCGGCGTGAACGACCTTCCCCTTTTCGAAGTAGACCCGCGCCACCCCGCGCGGATGCTCGACCAGAAGACGACCACTACGCGACGAAGACGCGAGCAGCTGAAACAGATCGACGAGCGAGAAGAGGCCTAGCGTTCCGGTCACAGGTCTATTTTAACGGTATGGGTGATAGTAAAGAGCGAAGTATGCATCATAGACGGTTCCGGTGTTTCGGGTGACTCCCTGAAGGTACGGCAAAAAGTTATTGTAGCGCTCGCTAAGATTTTCAGAAGCGTCTCGGACAACGTGACGACAGCAGTTACCAAGAGTTACGAACAGGAGGATATAAGACCTCATCGGGCGAGGACGTCGTCGGGCGAGGCGTAGGCCCGGCTTTGACACGCGGGCCTCTAGCTGTTTTTCTGTCTAGACGAGCGGTGTCTATTCTAACGCGCCGCGGTACGTTCTGTTAAAACTGTCTTTCTGCCAAGTCCGTGCTCTGGTTCGGCCCAACAGCACCGCGAACGGGGCAGCGACCCCGTTAGAGCGTAACAGTTAGAGCGTAACACGTCGGGCGACGATCGCTTCGCGGTCGGGGCGGCGGGCGAGCGCGAGCAGGCCGGGGTAGTCGGGAGCGTCTTCGGTCGGGTCTTCGTGAGAGTCGTTGGCGGCGGCGTAGCGGGTGTTAACCGAGAGGCTCGAGCACCCCTCTATCCTCATCCCGAACAGCTCGCCGACCAGCATCGGGTTGACACCGTAGCGCAGCGCGTAACGGTTCTGGAGTTGTTGGCGCAGACCGTACCTTAGCCACGCCTCTCCCTCGGTAAGCGTCGGATCGGCGGGCCACGGACGCGACCACGCCGCAAAGTTCGCGCTCGGCTGCACCACAATCTGTACACCGAGCCCGTCGAAACGCTCCATCACCCCGCTGTAAAATCCGTCTAGACAGATGGCTACCCCCACTCGTCCGACCGGCGTCTCGAAGCTGTGCTGCGCCGCGTCGTCCGCCGTCAAGCCGACCCGCGACTCTATGCCCGACGTTAGGTAGCGCTTGCGCGTCCGGTCTAAAACCGTCCCACTCGGCCCGAACGTGTAGGCGACGTTCGACACATGCGCATCCGCGACGTGCAGACCCCGCGACGCCTCCTGTTCGACGTGCGGTAAAAAGACGCTGCCCGCAACGATGGTGACGCCGTACGTCCGCGCCGCCTCCGCAAACGCGTCGTGGTAAGCCCGGTAAACCTCTAACGCCCGCGAACTGTAGAACGACCGCAGCCCCCGTCCGCGTAGCGCCCCGCCCGCCAGAGCACGCCAGTGACGACGAAGCAGCAGCCGCGCTAGCGACGAGAGTCGGGTCGGGACGTGGTTTTCACCGAGTAGGACGAGCAGCGGCATACCGAACACTTCGGGAAAGGCGACCAGTGTCGGCAGCTTCGGACGCTCGGCGACGGCGCACGCGGTTAGTTCTAGCACCCACTCCCGAAACGCCTCGGCACTCCGGTACGCGTCGGGCCGAACCGCCGCCTGCACTGCGACAAGATAGACGTCCATTGTTTCGAGTGTAACGTACGCGGACGGTGTTGTGACGGTGTTGTGGCAGTGTTGTGGTGGGGGGCTCGAGCCACGCTCGCAGCGATCCGACATTCTCATCGCCTAGCCGTTATACTGCCTACCACTGATGGCCCGTCTCGCTACCTATCTGATCCGTGAAACCACCGGCCTCTACCTGCTCGGCGTCGCGGCGTTCTGCCTGATGCTGTCGATCGACTTTCTGACCGTGTGGGCGAAGTTTCTGATCGAACAGGAAGCGTCGCTCGCGACGGTGGGCAAGCTGATGCTCTACCAGAGCCCCTGGTTTTTGCACATGTCGCTGCCGATCGCGGTGGTGTTTGCGGTGCTGCTCGCGACCGGGCGGCTCGCCAAAGACTCCGAACTCAAGGCCGCCTACGCGCTCGGGGTGCCGCCGCTCGCGCTGCTCTGGCCGCTGCTGCTGTTCGGCCTCGTGGTAAGCGGCGTGACGCTGGTCAACAACGGCTACGTCGAACCGCGCGCCGAAATCTCTTACGACCGCGTCGTCGACTCGTTTTACTACGAGCGCCCGCCCGCCGAAACCCGCAGCGACGTCTCGTACGTAATCGCGGGTGAGGGGATCTACTACGCCGGTCGGGTCCGGGCCGACCAGAGCAACCGCGACCTCGCCGAACTCAACGGGGTGCTGGTCGCGCGCGAGGACGGGCAGCTTATTAGCGCTGCCGACGGCGTGTGGGACAGTGAAGCGCGGGTCTGGACCCTAGAGGAAGCGCGGGGGCTCGAGCCCGGCGGCACCCCCGTCGCACTCGGCCAGGTCCGGCTACCGTTCGACACCGGCGGCGGCGCAAGCGAGACCCTCGCCGACTCCGCAACCCTAACCCTCCCCCAACTCGCTAACCTGCTCGACTCGGTGCGGACGACCGGCGGCGAAACGCGCACCCTCTCCTTCGAGTTTCACCGCCGCATCGCCGACGCCTTTAGCGCACTTATCTTTACGCTGATCGCCGGCGCGCTCGGCCTCCATCTGCGCGGTCGTAGCCTGGGTTTCGCCTGGACGATCGTGCTGCTGGTCTTTTTCTACTTTGTCTGGACACTGTCGGGCGACCTGTTCGAGCGCGGCGTCCTCGGGCCGTTCGTCGCCGCCTGGTTTACGAGCGCCCTCGTCGGCGGGCTCGGCTTCGGGCTCGCACTCGTGCGGTTACGTTAGCATTGTCGCCGGGAGAATGGTCGCCGGAATGTGGCGCTTACCGACCCTTCATCGTGACGACGCAGGGCGAGACGTCAAACCCTGTTATGCTCCACATTATGCTTTGACAGATGCTCTGACAGCGTTGCGTTTGGCGTCACATCCGCGCCTGCCGACGCTAGCCCGGTTACCCTCGACCCTGCTGGCCCCGTCTCTGCGAACCCCGTCTCTATGAACCCCGCCTCTGCGAACCCCGTCTCTACGAACCCTGTCTCTACGAACCCCGCCCGCACCGCTGCCCAGTTAGGTCGCTACCGATGAACAAACGCTTTAGCCTCTACCTCGTCCGCGAAATCGCGCCGCTCTACGTCGCCGGCCTGTCGGTGCTGCTGCTGCTGCTGCTCGCCGCGACCCTGTTGGGGGTTCTGGCCGACGTTATCTCGCGCGGCGTAAGCCCGGCGCTCGTCGCCTCGTTTCTGCTCTACAGCCTGCCGGGCGCGGCGAGTTACGGGATCCCGCTCGCGCTGCTGTTCGCGGCGCTGCTCGGCATCACCCGGCTCGGACAGGATAGCGAGATCAAGGCGGGGCTGCTGCTCGGGCTTAGCCCCCGGCAGTTCGCGACGCCGCTGCTCGTGCTCGGGGTCGGGGTGAGTACGATCAGCTTTATCAACAACGAGCTGTTGGTGCCCTGGAGTTCGCAGCGGGCGCTCGAGGTGCAGAAAGACATCTTGTTGCAGAGCCCGGAGACGTTTTTGCAGGAGGGCAACTTTTTTACCGACGCGCTCGGGCGGAGTGTCTATATCGAGGGGCTCGAGCCCGGCGGGGTCGCGAACGGTATCACCGTGATCCAGTCGGGCGGCGCCCAGGGCCCCAAAGAGGTGATCTCCGCAGAGCGAGGCGTGCTCGACGACGCGGCGGGGGTGTGGGCGCTAAGCGACGTCCGCTTTACCAGCTACCGCCGGTCACAGGTCGTGCTAGACGCGAGCGCCGAAGCAGCGACGCTACCGGTACGGCGGCTCGCGGCGGGCGGGGGCAGCCGCCCCGAACTGACCCGTCTGCCGCTCCGCGACCTCGTCGAACGGATCCGTAACAGCAACCGCAGCACCCTGCCCGCCGAGTGGACGGCGCTGCACCGCAAGTTTGCCGAACCGCTCGCCGCGACCGCGTTCGCGCTGTTCGCCCTCGCCATCGGCCTGTTTACGTTTCGTAACGACAGCAACCTCGGCGTGGTCTCGGTCATCTTTCTGACCTTCGTCTACTACGCGACCTGGAGCGTTTCGAACCTGCTCGGCGCTCAGGGCACGGTGCCGGCCTGGCTCGCGGGGTGGGCGCCGGTCGCGCTCTATGCGGGTGCGGGGACGGCGCTGCTCGCGCTGAGCTGGAGGCGCTAGGTGTGCGGGCTGCCGGTGTGCGGGCGGCTCGCGCGGCTCCTCGTCTTCGTCGGGCTGCTGCTCGGCGGCTTCGGACTGGCGATTAACGTCGAGATCAGCACCGACCCGGACGACCCGACCGCGCGGCTCGAGCTCCGCACCGTCACCCTGCCCGACGGCAGCGAGGCGGAACTCTACGTGGTGCGCGGCTCTCCGGTCACCGTAACCGTCGACGACGACGTGGTCATCGCCGACTATATCGAGTTCGACCCCGACAACCGGCTGCTCCGCATCGTCGGAGCGGGCAGCTACACCGCCGGCGAAGAGGTTATCGAGGGGCGCGACTTCTCTATCGACCTCGCCGAAGACGCGTTTTCGGTGCGCGACGTGCTGATCGTTACCGGCGCGCTCGACGTCGTCGGGGTCGACGCGAACCGGATTCCGGGCCAGATCGACGTGACGGACGCCTCGTTTAGCCCCTGCAACCGCTGTAACCAGGCCGTCAACGACTACGGCTTTCGGGCTTCGGAGTTGCGGCTCTTTCCGGGCGACCGGCTCGTCGCGTTTAACGTCACGGTGCTGATTCGCGAATCGCCCGCCTTTTTTTTGCCGCTGCTCGTCATCCCGCTCGGCCCGACCGAACGGCAGCCGCGCCTGAGCGTCCAGAGCGGGAGCGAATTCGAGCGCGCCGAGGTCGGCCTCGACTGGCCCTACGTGGTCGGGGCGAACGCGCTCGGGTTCGTGTCGCTCCGCTACTACGCCGACGTCACGCCGGGCGAGGGCAACTTTTTTACCCGGCCCTTAGGCGGCGGCATCGACCGGAGCTATCTCGGCGGCGGTATCGACCACACCTTCTACACCGACCAGGGCGAGGGCGGGCTCGCGTTTTTCTACGTGCCGTCTTTCGTCGACGAGCGCCGCGACGGCGAACGGACCCGCGACGAGATCAGCTTTCGGCTCGGCTACGCGACGCTAGATCAGCTCGACATCCCGCAGATCGACCTGTTTATAGACCGTGACGACAGCGTCCGGCAGCGGCTCGTCGAGTACGGGCTCGAGCTCAGCAACGAAACCGACGGCGTCAGGGGCCGCTTTCTCACCCAGGGCTTTGTCGACCTCGACCGGGGCGACCCGGTCCGCACCCCCTCCTACGCCGGGCGCGGCACCCCCGAACGGACGCTCGCGCGGCTCACCCTCAACCCGAGCGTCGACAGTTACAGCGTCGGGCCGTTCACCCTCTCGGGGCTCGAGCTCGACCTCGGCGCCTTCGAAGACCAGAGCAGCCCGTCGACCCGCACCGCGAGCCGCACCACCACCGCCGGACGGCTGGCCGAAAGCCACCGCGTCGTGCTCGCCCCGCAGTCGCCCTGGACCGGGTTTAGCATCGAGGGGATTACCGACTTTCGGGGCAACTACTACAGCGGCGGCCAGCGGCTTATCGACTGGCAGACCAACCTAAGCGCCCTGCAGCGCTTCGGCGACGTCGGCAGCTTTAGCGTGGCGCTCACCCGCGACGTGAGCGAGGGCGAGACGCCGTTCCAGTTCGATGCCGGGCCGCTCCGTAACCGCTCCGACCTAGCGAGCCGGCTGGTGCTCGAGCCCCTCCCCTGGCTCCGCTTCGAGGCCGACGAGCGCTACGTCTTCGTCGACAACCGCCGCCCCGACGAGGTCGGTTTCGGACCGCTTAACAACGAGCTGACCCTGTTCGGCAACCTGTCCTGGCTTAGCGTGACGCTGCGCGAAAGTTACGACATCAAGGAGCGCGACCCCGGCAACCTAGACGCGAACCTGAGCGTGCGGACATCCCAGCGTAGCCAGGACGTCGAAGCCGAGCTAAACGTCGAACACACCCAAGACCTCAAGGTAACCGAAGACCGGCTCGGCGTCGCCGCGAGCGCGTCCCGAACCGGCGCCGATGCTAGCGTCGGCTACCGTTCCTACGGCGCCCTCGACATCGCGGCGGGCTACCGCTACGACCCGCCCGAAGCTGCCGAAGGCGAACCGCGCGAATTTTGGGAACCGCTCGAGGTAGGTGTTACGCTCGGGACGCTCGCCCAGAACGACACGCTGCCGGGCGCCCGGCTTAGCTACGTCCGCGACCTCAACCGAGGCGCCGTGCAGGAGTTCGGCGTCGAACTCGCCGCCCGCTACGATATCGTCGAGGCGTCGCTCGAACAGCGGCTTAACGTCGAGCAGGGTCGCCTGACCCGGAGCGACTACCGCGTCAGCGTCCTTAACATCGTCGGCTTCAAAGCGTCGGGGTTCGCGCTGCTACCGACCGGGCTGATTGGCCTATCGCTCGACGAGGAGGCGCGGCAGCAGTGGCGCTTTACGCTGCGCGACCTGACCCGGAGCAGCGCACTCTGGCGGCTTACCTACAACACCACCCGCGACCCGACCCTGAACACTCGTGCGGGCGAAGAGGGCGGCTTTCGCGACAGTCGGCTCGAGCTCTTCCTCGACACCTTTAACACCCCCGTCACGACCGGCGGCGTCCGCTTCGGTGTCGACATAAACGGCACCCTGGTACTCGCCGACGGCCTGCAACCGCGCACCTACCTGCAACGTGCCTCGCTGCGGCTACAGAGCGACTTTTACGCTCGGGTCGGACTTCAGGGTCAGCTTAGCTACCGCGCAGCCCTCGGCGCCGACGAAAGCCTCAGCCAGCAGGTGCTCAGTTTCGACAACTTCGGCCTGACGGTCCGTCCGCTCGACGACCTCTACATCTCGGCGTTTCTAAACGACAGCTGGGACCTGACCGGCGACAACCCGGCACAGAGCCCGTTTAACCTTCAGCCGACCCTCTATCTGGTCTGGGACCGCTGCTGCTGGGCGCTCTACGGTAGCTGGGACACCGAAACCGGCACCATCAGCATCGCGCTAAGTACGCCCGGCGGCGCGCAGGGGCTCGCCCAGGAGTTCGACACCGACCTCACCCTACCCGGACGCGGGCTCGGCGACACTCCCTAGCGGCGAAGCACCGTAACGTCACGACCGTAGCTTCACGACCGTTCGAGACGCGATTCTTGTTAGACTGAGGCGTTATGGGTCATCTTATCCTCATCCGTCACGGGGTTACGAGCTGGAACGTCAGCGGGCGCTTTCAGGGCCACAGCGACGTCCCGCTCTCCGACGAGGGGCGGGTACAGGCCCGGGCTCTGGCCGGACGCCTGCGCGACCTCGGGCCGTTCGACGCGGTCTACAGCAGCCCGCTCCGCCGCGCCCACGAGACGGCCACCCTCGCCCTGCCCGAAGGCGCCCCGGAGGTGCGGCTCGAGCCCCGCCTCAAAGAGCTCCACTTCGGTAGCTTCGAAGGGTTTACCCTCGCCGAAAACCAGCGTCACGCCGCCTGGGACGGCTGGTTCGACGACCCCTTCGGTCGCGCCACCCCGCAGGGCGAGTCGTATCAGCAACTTCGCGACCGCGCCGTCGACTGGCTCGGCAGCCTCGACCGGAGCGCGACCACCCTCGCCTTCGCCCACTCCGGCACCATCCAGATGCTGCTCAGCCACGTTATCGGGGTCGAGCGACCGAGTTGGCGCAAGCGCTTCTTCCTCCGCCACACCAGCCTGACCCACGTCGTGTTCGAGGGTGAGGACGCAATCGTCGAACGGGTCAACGACGCGAGGCACATCGAACAGCCGAGCGTCGGGCTCTACGGCACCCGTCCGACCGAAAGCCTGTCGCAGTAGCCGTGCCCGGAGGTTACCGGCGGGGTTATGGGCAGCGTGACCGGCGGTGAGCGCCACGCTACCGGCAGCGCCCGAAGCGTTCGTCGCCGAGGGTGAAGGGTTTTCCGGCACGCTCGCCGAACTCGCCGACGGTTTGCGGCGCGGCGACGTGTTACCGGCCCAGGTGCGGGGGCTCGAGCTCGTCCGCAGCTACCTCGTCTACTACCGGCGGCTCGCCGCGGTCGACCCCGACCTCGCGAGCGAAACTCTGCCGCTGCTCGCGCGGGTGCTCGAGCTCAAAGCCCGCCTCCTGCTGCCCGCCCCGCCGCGCGGCGACGACGACGGCGACGACACCGTAGAGCTGGTCGCTATCGTCGACGAACTCGCCGGACTCGAAGACGCCATCACCTTTCTGCGCGAACGCCGCGCCGCCCGGCGGCTGCTCCTGCCCGCGTCGGCGCCGCGCCCCCCCTACCCGCGCCCACCCCGGCCCCACCGCGTCGGCCCAGGACGCCTCGCCGAACTCGCCGCCCGCTACCGGCCCGGTCGCTACTTCGAACTCGCCCGGGAGCGCTTTACGCTCGCCGCCGCTATCGGGCAACTGCGCGCGCTGCTCAAACGCCTCCGCGACACGACACTGTTTCGGGTGACGCGCGGCGACGGCTGGGGCCGCAGGACGATGTTTTTTGCGGGGATGCTCGAGCTCGTCAAGGAGGGCGAGGTCGAAGCCGAACAGCTCGAGCCCTACGCCGACATCGCGCTACACTATCCGGCCCGCCCCGCACCGCCAGACCCGCCCCCCACCGACCCGTCCTCCTAACCCGAGCACCCCCGCAGCATCTATCTCTATGTGTCTCTTACGGACAGTGTGACTCTTACAGTGTGTCTCTTACAGACTCCGAGCGGCGTCGCCGGTTAGGGTAAGGACACAGATAGGGGGAACCATGCCACAAAACATTACCGAAACCCACACCAAATTTAGCCAACTCGTCCGTGACGACACGCTCCTCAAGCCGAGACTGCGCGACGAAACCCTGCAAAAAGATACCGGCAGCGTCCAGGAAGCCTACAAACGGATGATCGAGAGTCTGCACGACGAGGTCTCCGAGGCGCTCCGGAGCGAAAACCTTAAAACTCAGCTCGAAGACGGCGAAACGCGCGGTCTACGCGGGATGGCGTCGGGCGAAGAGTTCGACATCGACGCCCTTATCGCCGACATGACCGGCCACGACTCGGTTATCGACACCGAAGACAAGTATCTTCAGGACTACTACATCCGCACCGTCGGCGAAGACGACATCCCCGACGAGCATTTCGTCGCGTTTCTAGAGCGCAAGGCGCTCTACGGACGCCCGAGCAGCGGCGCGGACAACGTCGAAAACGACCGCCGCTACACCGAAATACGCCGCAAGATGGAACAGCTCAACGAGCAGATTCGCAACGCGCACCAGAACGGCGACACGCAGCGCGCCCAAGAGCTCAGCAACGTGTTTTACGACCTCAAACAGAACTTTCGCTCCGGTGAACCCGCACCCCGCACCACCAGCACCGAGCCCAAAAGCCCCGAACGCGCTCAGGACGCGCCCCCACCGGGCGTCGACCGCTCGTAGGCCTAGGGCTGTCTAGCTAGTCGCAACGGGAGGGCTCGAGCCCTCCACACCTCTAAACGCAGCGTCCGCTCCCCCGAGAGCAGCGCTGCGTTTGGTTTAGGCAGGCTGTCCGCACCGGCCAAACGGAAATACCAACATCATCCAACAACCCACCCCACGACAAAAGCGGACGGAATCATCTCCGCCCGCTCTCTCGTCATCGTTCGCAATCGTTAAGTTCGTAGTCGTTAAATGTGTCTGGCCGTAGCGCCTAGCTCGCCGCCGCCTTTTCGGAGCGCTTGCGCATGTTCGGTTCGAGAATCCGCTTGCGTAGCCGGAAGCTCTTCGGCGTCACTTCGAGCAGTTCGTCGTCGGCGATGTACTCGAGCGCCTCTTCGAGGGTCAGCTTGCGCGGCGGTACAAGGACGAGGTTGTCGTCACTACCGGACGCACGGACGTTGGTCATCTTCTTGTTTTTGCAGATGTTGACGTCTAAGTCACCAGAGCGACTGTTCGCGCCGACAATCATCCCGACGTACACCTCGGTGCCCGGCTCGATAAAGAACGTGCCCCGGTCCTGCAGCTTAAAGATGCTGTAGGCGAAGGTTTCGCCTGACTCCATCGACACGAGCGAGCCGTTCTGGCGGGTCTTGAGTTCGCCGGTAAAGGGCTCGTAGCCGTCAAAGTTGTGGTTCAGCAGACCTTCGCCCTGGGTCATCGACAGAAACTGGGTGCGGTAGCCGAACAGCGCCCGGCTCGGAATGCTAAATTCGAGGCGCGCCCGGCCAATGCTCGGGTCCTGGACCATGTTGAGGAGCGAACCACGGCGGCTCGACAGCGACTCCATGACCGCGCCCATCGCGCTTTCGGGAACGTCAGCGATGACGTGTTCGTAGGGCTCGAGCGTCTTCCCTTCGTGCTCTTTAAGGATGACCTGCGGACGCGACACCCCGAACTCGTAGCCTTCGCGGCGCATCTCTTCGATCAGGATGGAGAGGTGCAGCTCGCCCCGGCCCGACACCCGGTACGACTCGTTACCGAGCTCTTCGACCCGCAACGCGACGTTGGTAAGCAGTTCGCGCTCGAGCCGGTCTTTAATATGCCGCGAGGTGACGTACTTGCCCTCCTTGCCAGCAAAAGGGCTGGTGTTAGGCATAAAGGTCATACTGACGGTCGGTTCGTCGACGCTCAGCACCGGCAGCGCTTCGGGGTGTTCGGGGTCGCAGAGGGTGTCGCCGATCTGAACACCTTCGAGACCAGCGAGCGCGACGATGTCGCCAGCGAGCGCTTCTTCGGTTTCGACCCGGCCTAGGCCTAAGTGCGTATAGACCTTGGTGATCCGGCCTCGCGCTTCGTTGCCGTCACGCTTAAACCAGGCGACCGGGTCGCCCTTCTTGACCTTACCGCGCCGTACCCGCCCGATCGCGATGCGCCCGAGGTAATCCGAGTAGTCGAGGTTAGACACCTGCAGCTGAAAGGGCGCCGCAACGTCGGCTTCGGCTGCGGGAAAGTGTGCGAGGATCGTCTCGAACAGCGGGGTCAGGTCGTCGCCGGGGTTGTCGAGCTCGAGCCACGCCTTGCCGTCCCGAGCAACCGCGTACACGGTCGGAAAGTCGAGCTGTTCTTCTTTAGCGCCGAGTTCGACCATCAGGTCGAAGGTCAAGTCGACGACCTCGTCGGGGCGCGCGTCCTTACGGTCGATCTTGTTGACCACCACGATCGGCCTTAATCCGAGCGCGAGCGCCTTTTTAAGCACGAAGCGGGTCTGCGGCATCGGGCCTTCGGCGGCGTCGACGAGGACGAGTACGCCGTCGACCATGCCTAGCGCCCGTTCGACCTCGCCCCCGAAGTCGGCGTGACCGGGCGTGTCGACGATGTTGATCTTTTCGCCGTGCCACTCGACCGCCGTGTTTTTCGACAGGATAGTAATGCCCCGCTCGCGTTCGAGCGCGTTCGAGTCCATGACCCGCTCGGCGACCTCCTGGTTGTCGCGAAAGATGTGAGACTGCCGAAGCATACCGTCGACAAGTGTCGTTTTGCCGTGGTCGACGTGCGCGATAATAGCGATATTGCGATAATCCATAAATTTATTTCCTCATGAGGGAGTTTAGACCTAAACGTTTAAGCAGCATCTCGGGCCGCTCGGCGTCGTGACTGTCGCGTCCTTGTTGCGTTAGTACGGGATTACGGTGGTGCGAGGAGCCGGCAAGCAGCACTTTCTTACGAGTGCATTTCACGAACACCCTGTAGCGGCCCTGGCCACCACACTCTCGTCTTTCCTATTGTTACTACGGGAAGTGATATTTTCAGGTCATCCTAATAGGTCGAACAACGAGGGCACGTCCGAATCATTAGTATACGCGCTTTTTTGTCAGGTCAAGGTCTTGTGCAATCGTCTACACCCGAAAGCCGCGCGGCGTACACCGTCTTGCCTAGCGGTTCCGGATGTCCCGTCTGCGCGAAAAATGCGGCAGACGTTCGTGCTTACAGGCTCTCGCCCCGCGCTGACGGGTAGAAACAGAGCGGGGCGACCTCGTAGAGAAGCCGCCCCGAAACGTGCCTGGCTCGTTAGGCCGAGCGTCTGGCGAACGCCTTAGTTAGCGCCTAGGCCGACCTCGCCGCACGCGACGATCGTCGCGATGTTTTCGGGCGAAAGGTGGACCTTGACCGCGTGGTCGCCACCGACGATCGTGTCGTAGCTCGCGTCGACGGTGCTTACACTAAAACCGCTGCTACCGTTCACGTTTTCGAGCGGGATAACGACCGAGCCGCCCTCGCCGCAATCGCCGACGTGGAAGTGCGCCGGGTGATCGCCGCCCTGCGGCGTACCGCGTAGCGACAACACCACCACCGTCTGGTCGGTGCCGTAGTCCGAAATAAGGACCGAGCCGCTCACACCACTACCGGCGACCGGCAGAACCGGGTAACGGATGCTGCGCTCGGCGGTGCTGCTCTGCACCTCGCCCATCCCCGTCATCTCTACCGCTCCTTCTTGCACTAGAGCGTCGCGTTCGGTCGAGGTCGGCGGCGTTGTCGGTGTGGGGGCAGCGTCTCGGCGACCGACCCTCGAGATGTCGATAAGACCCGACGGGCTACGCACGACGTCCTCGACTTCCTGTGCTGAAGTGTCGACAGACGTCTGTGGGGTCGTAGGGGTAGGGGTGGGCGCCTGTTCGACGGTCACTGCAGGCGGCGTCAACACACCGTCGATAACGTGGATAACCCCGTTGTCGGCGATCAGGTCGACCTCGGTCACGGTTGTGTCACCGACACCCTCACCTGTTAGAGGCAGAGAGCTTCCTTGCAGCGTCGTAAACTCGGTCAGATCTGCGGCGATGTTTTCGGTAGGGAAGTAGCCCGGCACGACGTGATAGAGAAGTACGTCGCGGAGCGCCTCCTGATTGTTAAGCAGCGCGTTGAGCTGCGTCGGCGGCAGCTCGGCGAACGCGGCGTCGGTCGGGGCGAAGATGGTGAACGGGCCCTCCCCGCTAAGCGCTTCGACGAGACCGGCTTCCTGAATCGCGGTCACGAGGGTGCTAAAACGCGGCTGGCTCTGGGCCAATTCGACGACCGTCTGGGCGTATGCGAACGGCGCTACGAGCAGAGCGACGACGAGAAACTGTTGAAGTCTTTTTCGCACGGTAACCTCCTGAGAGAGTAGGTACTGAGAACGTAGGGATCGCTTGACCGCTGCACTGTAGCACTAGGCTCTATCACTAGACTATAGCTCTAGACCGTGCTTTGGTCGTGTACCTTGCGTTCTAGGCGCGTCTGCACGCCGGATGTCTTTCGCGCGTGATGATCGGCAGAAGCGCCTAAATGATTGAACTGTCGTGCACCGTATCAGAAGCCCCTCCCAAACACACCCATGCAGCACACAGACACGTTTAGCCGACACGCTCACGTCGCGCACTCTGCCGCATGTCGTCACCGTCCGCCGAGCACCCCTGATGACTTTCTGTAAGCAGATTACCTGTAAGCAGATTACGAGTTCGGGCACGCCGTCACGCTAGTCTCCGCACCTCGTAGTTTGTACTTTGTAGCGTTCTTACCGCGTGTTCTTACGGCGTCGGTATCGACCGAGACGGCTTCGGTCGGACACGACAATTATCCTAAAAAACCTAGCTGTGCTCGCCGTGGCACCGACAAGAAAAGGCGGCGTCACGCTAGAAGCGCCCGTTGTTACGTGTTACGGTCGCGTCTATATTCTTAGTCATGTGTTCTCGATCACGAGCTTTAGCATCCATTACGACTTACGGAGGTTGGTATGAACCGACTCAAGATGTACACGACCACCTGGTGCGGCGACTGTCAGGTCGCTAAGACCTTTCTGACCCGGCTCGGCGTCCCGTTCGACGAGGTCAACATCGAGAACGACCCGAGCGCGGCGGATTATGTGATGCAGGTCAACGGGGGGCGGCGCAGCGTGCCGACGCTCGTCTACGGTGACGACGCGGTGAGCCTGTCCGGGTTTAGCCGCGCGAAGCTCGACAGCTTTCTGTCGCGGCACGACCTTGGCGCCTCCTGTTAAGGCCGTTATCTGTCGCCACTGTACTGTCACCACACTGTCACCACGAAATCTGTCGTCGCTAAGAAGCTCGGGCGAGAGTGCCGTGCGGCTTCTGAAGTGGGCTGGGCTCGAGCCGTTCTCGTGAGCTGTTTTTGACAGACCGCGTACGGGGTCGGTGCCGAGATTGTTTGCAGCACCTCCGCCTCGCTATAGCCGCCGTGATAGGCTGCTCGTTATGAGTTTGCCGCTGCCTAACGACTCGGCAGAAACCGAGCGCGACCCTTCCGCCGAACCATCTGCAACGTCCGATACGTCTAAGCACGACCCAAACCAGAGCGCGAAGGCCGTGCAGGTTCGGACGATGTTTAACGCTATCGCCCGGCGCTACGACCTGCTTAACGCGGTGCTTAGCGCAGGTGTCGACCGGCGCTGGCGGGCCGAAGCGACCCGGCTCGCGTTCGAAAAAGGGGCGACGCGGGTGCTCGACGTCGCGACGGGCACCGCCGACCTCGCCATCAGCCTCAAACGCTACCGACCCGAAGCCGAAGTGATTGGCGTCGACTTTGCCGAGGGGATGCTCGAACTAGGCCGCCGCAAGGTCGCCCGCAAGGGGCTGTCGGTACGGCTCGAGCAGGGTGACGGTCTTAATCTTCCCTACCCAGACGCGAGCTTCGACGCACTGACCATCGCCTACGGGTTACGCAACTTCGCGGACTATCAGCGCGGTCTAGACGAGTTTTACCGGGTGCTGAAGCCGGGCGGGCGGCTCGTGGTGCTCGAATTTCCGCCGCCTCCCGAAGGGCTGTTTGGGCGGCTGTTTCGGTTCTACTTTTTGCGGGTCGTGCCGCTGCTCGGCGGCCTGCTGTCGGGGCGGCGCAGCGCCTACCGCTACCTCCCCGACTCGGTGCTCCGCTTTCCGCCGCCGCCTAAACTCGCGGTCATGATGCAGCGGGCGGGCTTTGACGAGGTCCGTTACAAGTTGCAGACCTTCGGCGTTTCGGCGTTGCACGTCGGCGACAAACGCGCGTAAAGGGCTCGAGCCCCCCACCTACCCCCCCACGAGGAGCTAAAACATTGATAACCTCCCGCTTTGAAGTCAACACCGACACCGCTTTTCTCGACCCGGACTGGCAAGACTTCGCCGAAACCCACGAACGGCGCTACGGCCTCGCGATCGCGTACCTCAAGCAGATCGTCAGCGGCACCTCGCACGGCAACGACGTGATGGATTTTGTCGTCGCCGACAACGGTTTCTACGTCCAGTCCAAAGCGCTACCGGCAGCTTTTTACGGCGATATGGGCGACTTTACGCTCGAGCGCGTAAGCGACGCCGAGGCGCAGGCGATCGTCTGGGAGGCGGTCGCGCTCTATCGGGCTAACGAGGCGCAGTCGCTGACCTGCATCTACAGCGACGACGTCCCCGCCGAGGTGTTTTTCGGCTACCGCGTCGACCTTAACGAGCGTATCGAACGCTACGAACTCGGCCATATCCGCAGCCAGCTCCCGCTCCATCTGCGGGTCATGGTCGACGCAACCGACCCTGCCGACATTCTCGGCCAGGCGAGCGGCGTACTGGTCTATCAGCGCAGCGCCAACGGCGAACACCTCGTGCTGCGCGCACCCGGTCGGCGACAGCCCTTTCCGCTGCTCGACGGCTTTCACGACTAAGGCTTTTACGGTTAAGGCTTTAGCGAGACAGTAGGGATGAGGCAGTCGTGAGCACGAGCTTTCCGGGGCCGGGCCATGTCTACGACATCATTATCGTCGGGGCGGGGATTAGCGGAAGCGAAGCGGCGCTTGCCTGTGCCCGGGCCGGTCTCGACGTTCTGCTGGTCAGCACAAGCCTCGACACCGTCTATAATCTTTTAGGTGACGGGGTAGTGCTCGAGCCCCCCCCCGATACCCTGATGGCCGAGGTGCACGCCGACCTCGCCGACGACCGCGGCTACGTCGGCAACTGGGCGTTTCACCGGCAGGCCAAGTTCGCGCTCGAACGCCAACCGGGCGTCCATCTGCTCCAGTCGAGTGTCTCGTCGTTAAAGGTCGAGGAAGGGACGGTGCGGGGCGTGTCGACCTGGGAGGGTTTAGACCGTTTTTCCGACACCGTCGCGCTCTGCGTCGGTAGCTTTTTAGAGGCGCGGCTCCGTATCGGCACCCTGACCGAAATCGCGGGGCGGCTTAGCGAGATGGCCTACGACGAGCTCTATAACGATTTGGTGGCGCGGGGGATGGTGCTCGAGCCCCTCCGCCTCGAAGCCCGTTTCGACGACGCCAGCCTCCCCTACACCGTCGAATGCAAGCAGTTCGCCCCGAGCGAGTGGAACCCAGACACATTTCGCCTCGAACGCCTCGGCGGCCTCTACGGTGCGGGCGTATGCTGTGCGGGCTACCTGCCGTACGAACAGGCGGCGGCGCAGGGCAAACGCTTCGGCGCTTATCTCGTCTCGGTGCTGACATAGTCGTACCGCAAACCGTGTCGTACCGCAAACCGTGCGCGAGCCAAAACGAACCGCGCACGTCTGCCTATCCCACCTCATAAGCGGACACCGCTAGGTCGATAAACACCGAAACTGTGGGGATAACGCAGCTGCGGCGTCATCCGTTCGTGTACCCCGCGTCCCTACCGATATCGATACTCCGATATGAATACTAAAGACGGATCGACCCGAACAGAGCGCAGCGCGGCGACGGCTCGCGAACTATTCGGCGTCTTCGGCGTTGATGTCTTCGGCGTTCGTGTTTGCAGCGTCGGGGTCGACGAGCGCTTCGGCTTCGATTTCGACCAGCATCGCCGGGTCGATAAGTGCGCTGACCGCCACAAGCGCCGTGACCGGGCGAATCTCTCCGAACACCTCGCCGTGCGCCTTGGCGACCTGTTCCCAGTCGGCGATGTTCGTCACGTAGATGCGGGTGCGCACCACGTCGTCTAGCGACGCTCCGGCCCGGACCAGCGCCGCGGCGATGTTTTCTAGAATCTGTACGGTCTGCGCGTAGGCGTTGCCGGCGGCGACCAGGTTACCTTCGGGGTCGGTCGCGGTCGTTCCGGCGACAAACACATGAGGCCCCATCCGCACCGCCCGCGAGTAGCCGACGCGGCGCTCCCAAGCTGTACCGGTCGCGATGTTTTGACGTTTCATACGGCACTATACCTTACGTGGGGGCTCGGAACACGGGGGCTCGAGCCCTCTAAGCCGTCTACCCCGAGATCCGCAAGATGACGATCTCGGAATCAGAACGACCGCACGACGCATCGTCACGACACGACACATCTCGTAATCGTTTATCGCCTCTCGTTTATCGCTAGACACAAAAACCGATACCCACAAGACACGTCTGGCGCATCGTCCTAGAGGTTCGACAGCGCGACCGCCACAAAGACCAGCAATCCCATCGGTAACCCAAACAGCAGCACCGCGTAGATGACCACGATCCGCGTCGCCCGGGCGGGGATAAAGGGCCGCACCGCCGCGCGCAGCACCTGCAGATGCCACGCGAGCGCCCCGAGCAGCCCGAGCGGCGGCAGCAGCGTAAGCAACGCGGCGGGGAGCGTCGACACCGACACAAGGAGCACAACCGGAAGCAGGGCCAGACTCGTAAAGAAGAGCGGTGACCAACTCCAGGCCGCGATCTCCCAGGCGCGCGTGTCGAGTTCGCCGGGCCGTTGCAGGGCGAGCCCCCCCAACCCCCACCAGAACAGCATCAGCAACAGCGCGACGCCGGTCGCGAACACGACGACCGGCACAAACGCCGACCCAGTCGCGAGCATAAACGAGACGCTGCACCAGAGCGCCGCCCCGACAAACGACAGCAGCAGCGCCACAAGCGCCGGGGTCAGCCGCATGGTCTGCACGTCGGCGAGCCGGTCAAAGTAGGGTTGTGGTAGCGACGCCGCCCGCCACATCCGCCGCACGAGATGTATGTCGGGTCGACGCGGGAGGTCGTTCGTGTCTCTAGTCGGGTCTTTAGAGGTCGGGTCGGGCGAAGGTGTCGTGTCCGAACGGCTCATCGGCGCTACCGGACCGGGTGACGCGTGTTCCAGAACACCTGGCGGTTGCTGGTCGGGATAAGACCTCGGTCTTGGGCCTTACGGAGCAACGCCCGCGCCGCCTTCTCCCCCGCCGCCCCGACGTCGAACGAGTAGGCGTTGACGTAGAGGTCGATGTGTTGACGCATCACCGCCGCCGACATCTCTTGGGCGTGCGCGGCGATGTAGGGTTGGGCCTCGTCGGGGTGGTCGTAGCTGTAGTGCAGGCTGTCGCGGATGGCTTTTTCGATCTGCTCGATCCGCGCCGACCCGAGCGAGCGCCGCGCGATAATGCCGCCGAGCGGCAGCAGCAGACCGGTCTCTTCCTCCCACCAGGCACCCAAGTCGAGGTGCTTCTGCAGACCGTAGCTCGCGTAGGTAAAGCGCGACTCGTGGATGATGAGCCCGGCGTCGACCTCGCCCCGCGCCACCGCGGGCATGATCTGGTCGTAGCGGAGCGTGACCACCTCGATATCGTCGGGCTGCGACAGGCGGAGCAGCAGGTTCGCCGTGGTCAGCCCGCCCGGAATCGCGACGCGCCGCCCCGACAGCGACCCGAGCGTCTGTTTGGTAACGATAAGCGGCCCGACCCCCCGCCCGAGCGCGCCGCCCGCACGCAACATCACGTACTCGTCAAGTAGGTGGCCGTAGGCGTGATAGCTGACCTTGGTCACGTCGAGCGCACCGCGCCGCGCCTGCTGGTTAAGCCCTTCGACGTCGTCGAGCACGATCCGCCAGTCGAGGTCGGTCGCGACCTTGCCGTGAGCTAAGCCGTAAAAGATAAAGCAGTCGTTAGGACAGGGCGAGTAGCCCAGCGAAAGTTCCATAACGCTAGTCTACCGACCCCGCGTACACCCGAGCGTAGGCCGTGCCGACTAAACCGCCGACGTTTTGACGGACCGGGCTCGAGCCCCCACATCCTCACCCCCTAACGACACCAGCGCCGGTGGTCGGCGAGCATACAGCGACTCTGGATGACATCAATTCCGGCGGCGGACAGCTCGGCAGCGACCTCGTCATGCTGGATGCCCGACTGCAACCAGACAACCTTAGGGAGCGGCGTCATCGCCAGAATGTCGGCAACGTGTTCAGGGAGCGCCTCGCTACGCCGAAACACATCGACTACCTCGACCGGCTCGTTTAGGTCGGACAGGCTCGCGACGACCTCACGCCCGAACAGCGTCTTGCCAGCGAAGACCGGGTTGACCGGATAGATGTCGTAGCCCTGCGCGTCTAGGTAGG
Source organism: Trueperaceae bacterium (assembly GCA_034521635.1). Taxonomy (GTDB): domain Bacteria; phylum Deinococcota; class Deinococci; order Deinococcales; family Trueperaceae; genus JAXHMC01. The sequence goes on from JAXHMC010000034.1 coordinate 39,049, forward strand.
CCGGAACGTAGTGGGCCGGTTTGCTCTCGCGGATGTGCGCGCCGAGCACCGCGACGCGACGAAACGAGGTCAGCACGTGTTTGACATCGTCTATTTGCTCTAAAATAGCCATACCTTTATGTAAACACAGCGGTGCCTTCGGGTACTGCAAGCTGCCTGTCTATACCGGTAGTCTCCGGCGCGCTTTTCGGTAGCAATTCCAGATGATGCTACAACAATCACATCCGGCGGATGTCGACGGTGACGCTTCACATGGAGCAACGTTTCGTGGAACTGCTATCGGGTATCACGCGCTCGCTACCCGTACGCAGACTACCCGTACACAGAGCCGCACTCGGCAAAGATAGCGCCTCGGCAACAGTCAGGACGGGCCTGCCGGGTTAGATTAGTGAGAAGATTGATGCCGAAAGAGCTTTTTGCTAAACTGACGCGGTATGCTTGTTTGCTCGGCTTGCTGTTGTTCATCTACTGCTGCTCGTAACGACATGACGCTAACAATGACATGTCGATAACAACAGGGTGGCGACAACGGTGATAGCAACAGGGTGATGACGATGCGTTCGGGCCCGAACTTCGGGTAGCAGTATCGGCAACACAACCTCGCCAACACGACGTCGGGCGACACACTATCGGCACAGCACCATCGGGCACTATAATGAGTATCGTTCGACCGAGTTCGCTAGCTAGACCAGCAACACCACACCACTGGAGGTGACGTTCATAGCCAAAGAGCTAAAAATCAACGATCAGATACGGGTTCGGCAGGTTCGCCTTATCGACGAAGAGGGCAACCAGAAGGGTATCGTCGACACCCGAGACGCGCTTTCGCGCGCCCGTGAAAAAGACCTCGACCTCGTCCTTGTCGGCGAAAACGCCCAACCGCCCGTCACCAAGCTGATGGATTACGGCAAGTATCGCTACGAGCAGCAGCAGCAGGAGAAAGAAGCTCGCAAGCGCTCGCGTCAGCAAGAGATGAAAGCGATCAAGTTTCGGGTCAAGATCGACGAACACGACTACGAAACCAAGGTCAACCACATCCGCCGTTTTCTCAAAGGTGGCCACAAGGTTCGTGTGACGATCATGTTTCGCGGTCGCGAACGGACTCACCCCGAACTAGGCCAAGAAATCCTGCTGCGCGTCGGTCAGGACGTCTCGGAGATGGCTACGGTCGAGTCTTCACCGACCCTCGCCGGTATGGACATGAACATGGTGCTCGCACCGAGCAAAGAAGCACCGCCTAAAGAAGAAGCACAGAGCTAGCACGGCTCGAGCCCTATCGTGTTAGCCCCGTTGCTCGGCAATTCGTCAGCGTCGCCTACAATAGAGGGCGCTTCGAACACGCCGAGGCTTGTTAGGTGTGTCGGCTGTTTCGTCGTCTTACGTTTGACTGCCTTACGACAACGTCTTACGATGACATCAAGACGACATCACGATAAAGTTGACGGTGTGATGCAGCAAGGTGGCGCGAAACGTCTGCACGGGGCGGCGAACCACAACTGCTTGCAAGTAGAGATGTTTACAGTTAGCAGAGCGACGGGGTTCGGACCGAGACCGCAAGGACGTCTAGACACTTCCGCGCGGCACCGTTTGACGGCAGCGACAACACAAGTAACGACGCAACAACGAAGCACATCGACCGCACATCACAGCGATGTCGCTATCTTCAGAAAGAGAAAGTAGGAGTAGAGTATGCCTAAGTTAAAGACCCATAAGGGCACCAAAGCCCGTGTCAAGATCACTGGGCGAGGTAAGGTCAAGGCGATGCGCTCTGGCAAACGCCACCTCAACTTTAAAAAGTCGGGGAAGCGCATTCGGCAGGGCCGTACCGACCTCATCATCGCCAAGCCGGACGCCGATCGTATCAAGGCGCTCCTGCCGTACGCGTAAGGGGTTAAGCGATGCCAAGAGCTAAAACCGGTACCGTCCGCCGTAACAAGCACAAGAAGGTCTTAAAGCGCGCCAAAGGTTTCTGGGGCCGCCGCTCTAAAAACTTTCGTAACGCGCAGCAGACCCTGCTTAACGCCGCCGACTACGCCTACCGCGACCGCCGCGACAAAAAGGCCGACTTTCGTCGCCTCTGGATTTCGCGCATCAACGCCGGGGCGCGGCAAGAGGGTATCAGCTACTCGGTATTTATCAGCGGCCTGCGTAAGTCTGGGGTCGAGATCAACCGTAAGATCCTCGCCGATCTGGCCGTGCAGCAGCCCGAAGCGTTTAAAAAGCTGGTCGAAGTCGCGAAGCAAGCTGCTTAAACCCGCCTAGACACGCACCGAAACACGTTCAAGACGCACCTCTCTTTAGGGGTGCGCCTTTTTACATCGTGCTCCGATCGGATTGTGCACTCGTACGGTAGCCCGGTCATGCGGCAGAGGAAACCTCGCCGCTAAGGTTTCGCCTCGCGGGCGCAGCTGCCGTGCAACTCGCGTAGCCAGGCGAGTTCTTCGGGGCTGAGGTCGCTAAAAACGACTCTAAACTCCGAGGCGTGGGTGCTCGAGCGGCGCAGGACGCCGCAAGTCGCAGAAGCTGTTCGAACGGGGAGGGAAGGGGTCGGTCGCGCGGGCATCGCCATACACTAATCTAACAATACGCTCCCCGGAAAACACGTGTACGAAATGCAAAGCGTATACAGCACCGATCTCGGTCGCCGCCTCGGTAGCCACATCAGTAGCCGCGCGCGACGTCGACCTGGTTGCGCATCTCGCCGTCTACGAGCGCCCGCAGCGTCTTTTCGATGTCGCCTAGCAGTGCGGGCATTTCGTCGTCGACGTGGTTGGCGCGGTGGGGGCTCAAGACGAGGTTGGGCAGTTCGTGCAGGGACATCTCGGCGGGGTAGGTATGCGCCCTAGCCTTTTTGTCCTGCGGATACTGCCACCACACGTCGAGCGCCGCCGCCATCAGCCGCTCGGCCTGTAGCGCGTCACAGAGCGCCTGCGGGTCGATGACCGCGCCGCGACCGACGTTGACGAGTACCGCGCCCGGTTTGACGGCGGCGAAGGCGGTATCGCCGAGCATCCCCTCGGTTTCGGGGGTCGCCGGAAGGCTCACCATCACGACGTCGGCGGCACCGAGCGCTTCTAGCAGCTGGTCGGGGCCGTACTCGCCCGCCTGTGGTTGACGCCGTAACACGTCTACGCTCATGCCGAGTGCGGTGATGCGGGGCTCGAGCTCCTTACCTATCGCCCCGTAACCGAGCAGCAGACAGCGCTTGCCCATCAGCGACATCGAGGTAAAAGCCGCGTCGTAGCGCGGACGCCAGTCACCCCGACGTAGCGCCGCGTCGGCAGTCACGATCCGGTTGGTCGCCGCGAGCATCAGCGCGACCGCGTGCTGGGCGACAAAGGCGGCGTTAAAGTGCGAATTGTGGAGGGTCAGGTGGGGGCGTTGTTTGATCGCTTCGCGCAAGTCCGGGTTGACGCCCGCGTACGGAATGACGACATGTTTGAGACGTTCGCCGTCTAGCATAGCAGCGTCAGGATTGCCGTCGATCAGAATGTCTACACTCGGCAGAAGCGACGCTAACGCATCCTTGTCTGTCTCGATCGTTAAGGTGATCGCGCCGCCGAGCCGGTCTTGCAACTCGGTCGCGACGTCGGAGCCAAAGCGGGAACGCCAGAGGACGTGGTAGGCCATGCCGTGATTATAACCGTCTCGGTGCTGCCTCTCCCCTGCGTTCGCGTGATACCACTAGTCACGCTAGACACCGAGACGCTACCCCTCTAAAGTAGAGCATGTCTCGTACCCGTCGCAGTTCCCATCGGGCCCGAACCGAAAGCCCGCGATACCGTGGGCTTAGCGTCAGTCTCCTAGTCGTTTTGCTCACCTGTCTACATTTAGCCTGGGCGCAAGGTTACGAGTGGCGCGACGTCGTCCAAAACGTCGACGTCGAGCGTGACGGCACCGTCATCGTCACCGACGAACGGACGCTCGTGGCCACGAGCGGCGACTTTAACGAAGCGTTTATCTGTCTCGATTTAGCCTCAAACCAGTCCTTAGCGTTGCTCGGCGGTGGGGCGCTAGGCGAAGGGCCGGACGCGAGAGCCTACACCCAACCGTGCGAAGACGGTAGCGGCGGCACCGAACTCGTCGTCGAGATGGATAAAGAGGTTCGCGTGGCCGAGCGGCGGGTGTTCTACCGTTACGCGCTAAGCAACACGCTCGACTACTACAGCGACGTGACGCAGTGGTACTGGATTATCTTCGAGCAGAACCATCTGCCGGTCGAAGGTTACAAACTTACTGTAAACGCACCGGGCACGATGTCGGCGCCCTACGACGCGTTCGTCCACCGCTTTCGCAACCCCGAAACGCCGACGGTGACGCTGTCCGAAGACCGCGACCGACTGACGGTGACGTTCGAGCGGATTCCCGACGGGGACGGGGTGGAGATTCGGTATCTGATGGCGCCGGGGCTGTTCGAGCGGCAGGGGGATGAAGCAGGGTTAGAACGACTCCTCCGCGACGAAACCCGCTTCTCTCGCGTCAGCACCGTCAGACGCGTCGTGTTCGGCGCGATAGGTCTGTTCTTTGCCGTCCTCCCCTGGGTTATCGCTATCGGCGTGCCGGGCTACCTGGCGTTTAACATCGCCCGCGACTACCTCCACTACGGACGCGATCCCGCGAGGCCATCGCGTCACACCCGTTTCGAGCCCCCCTCCGACCTGCCCCCTTTCGCCGTAGCGACGCTGCTAGACAAGAGCTACCGTCAGGGCCGGATGCGCCGAGCGTTTAGCGCGACGGTGATGGACTTGGTACGGCTCGGCTACGGCGAGTTTCGCAGCGAGCGGGGAGGGCTTTTCGGTCTACAGACCCGCTTCGAGATGACGCTCGATCTCGGCAGAGACCAGAGCACCCTCCACCCGTTAGAGGTGCGGGTGCTGGGCTATCTACACAAGGCCGCCAAGCGCACCGGCGAGCCCGATTTTCTCGACTTTGACGAGCTTAAAGCGTATTCGAAGATTAACTGGCGAGCGTTTTTGGTCCTGTGGGGCAAAGATGCGCGCGAGTGGGTCGAAACAGAGATGGGCGGTAAGCTCGTGTCGAAAGAGAGCGCCGACGCTCGGGGCGACTGGGCGGCGCTAAGCCTTATAGCGGGCGTTCTCGGTATTCCGGCCTTTACCTACGCGCTCGCGCTCGGCGCCCAAACTGTAGGCGCGCTGTTCTTTATCGCGACACTCGTCTGTATAACGCTGTTCTTTATCGCGAACTACACGCTAGCTGCGTGGCGCGACGAGGTCGCCGACGAGGTCTATGCCTGGCAAGACTTTCGGCGCACGCTTCGCGACTACACGGCGATGGAAGAGGCGCCCGACGACTTTTTTAGGCTCTGGGACCGTTATTTCTGCTACGCGGCGGCGCTCGGTGTATCGCGGCGCTTTTTGCGTAACGTCCGGCGGGCGATGCCCGAACGCAACCTATCGTCACAGCCGGGGACTGGGCCGGCAACGTCAACGTGGACAGGGAGTCGTGGCGGGGCGAACAACTTCCTGTCGGGGTCTGGCTTAGGGGATATCGGTTCGGCGGCGGCGTTTTCGGGGGCGGTTCGTTCGCTGTCGGGGGCGCTTAAAGCGAAGTCGGCGTCGTCGGGGGGCTCGAGCTCCGGATCGAGTAGATCTTCGGGGGGCTCGAGCCCTGGCGGCAGTAGCAGTGGCGGCGGTGGTAGCAGCGGCGGTCGCTAACCTAGCACATCAGCTAAATACGCTAAACTGATCTCTATGAATTCGAAAGCTCTACGTGTATACACATGTACACGTTGCCTCGTGGCAGCACTTGTGCTTTGCTGTTTCAGCTTAGGCTGGGCACAAAGCTATCAGTGGCGCGATATCGCCCAGGACGTCGATATCCGCAGTGACGGCACCATCATCGTCAACGACGAGCGGACGTTAGTGGCGACGAGCGGCGACTTTAACGAGGCATTTATCTGTTTAGACCTGGCTGCTAACCAGAGCCTAGAGCTGTTAGACGGGGGCGCGTTAGGACCGGGGCCCAGCGCACAGGTCTACACCCAACCGTGCGAAGACGGCAGCGGCGGTACCGAACTCGTCGTCGAAATGGACAACGAGGTGCGGGTGACCGAGCGGCGGGTCTTCTACCGTTACGAATTAAGCGGCGCGCTCGACTACTACAGCGACGTGGTGCAGTGGTACTGGATTATCATGGAGCAAGACCATCCGCCGGTGCGTGGCTACACGCTCGACGTCTTTATACCCGGAACGATGCAGGCACCCTACGAAGCCTACGTCCACCGCTTCGATAACCCCGAAAGCCCGACGGTGAGGCTTGCAGAAGGCCGTAACCGACTGACGGTGACGTTCGACCAGATTCCCGACGGGGATGGGGTCGAGGTCCGTTACCTTATGGCACCACGCCTGTTCGACCGGCGCGGCAGCGAGGCGGGGCTCCCGCAACTCCTCCGTGACGAAGAGAAGATTATTCGAGCGTCTGAACGTCGCGAACGTTGGCTAGAGGTTTTCGGTAGCATCTATGAGCAGATACGCACCTGGCTCGGCAACGCGTGGCAGCTCGCCCGCGTGATAGCGGACAGCGACGTGGTCAAGCAGATACGCACCTGGCTCGGCAACGCGTGGCAGCAGCTACTCACTTGGCTTAGTTACGTTCCCTCCGAAGTTATCTTCTCGCCCCATTGGGCCGTGATTGCGTTCGTGATCGGCATCATGGGTATACGGCGCGATAGTCAACGCGTCAGGCGCGGCGGCGATCCGCCCGGACCCGAGTATCTGTTCGAGCCTCCCGACGATCTACCCCCCGCTCTTGTCTCGGCGTTGTTTCACGAATTCGATCCAGAAGTGCGGCTCGATGACGCCTTTCCCGATTTAAAAAAAGGGTTTAGTGCGACCGTTATGGATCTAGCTCGGCGCGGTTACGGCGAGTTTCGTACGTCACCACCCGCTTCGGGCTTTCTAGGCTTTAGCTTTGGAGCGACGTCAGCCCAGTTCGAAATGCAGCTTAATCTCGACAAAGATCGGAGCGAGCTGCTCCCTTTCGAGCGAAAGGTGCTTAGCTACCTCCTCTCGGCAGCGCGACGTAATGGCGACCCGAGCTATCTCGACTTTAAAGAGCTGAAAGGCTACTCACGTAAAAACTGGCGAAAATTTTACGGAGACTGGTTTACAGACATGCATGTGCGAGCGTATCGTCAGTTTCTACCCAACTACTCGTCGAAACATACCGATGAAAGCGCGGACGCGTACGCGCACTGGAAACGCTACGTGTTTAAAACAGGAGCGCTAGGGGGAGCTTTTATCGTCGCAGCCTTCGCGCTTAACAATCTGGTCGGCCTCGTGGACTCTATGCTCGCTAATCAAACGCTCTTTTTCTGGCATCTTTCGGGCATCCTGGGTTTTTTTGTTGCGGCGTTTCTGCTTAATATTTTTGCCAAGCGCCTACCCGTCTTACACGACGAGGTCGTCGTAACGCTTAACAACTGGTCGGCGTTCGCGCGCACCCTAAGCGATTATTCGATCATGGAGAGGGCACCCAACGACTTTTACAGGCTCTGGGATCGCTACTTCTGCTACGCAGCCGCGCTCGGCGTCGCGAGTTTTTACCTCGCCAACATCAGGCGAGGGCTCGCCGACCACGGTTTTGACGAGCAACGCATCTTTCAACAGACGCGCTGGCTGGCTAACGATGTCGGTAGCAGCGGCATTGACAGCGCTCTCAACATCATCGATGTGTCCGCACTTTCGGACGCGGTCGAAAGTGTCGCGTCTGCCCTGGAAGCCGAATCCGAACGGTCTGGTGGCTCGGGTGGCGGTGGCGGTGCATCGTCGGGGGGCTCGAGCGGCGGCGGTGGCGGCGGTGGCGGCGGCGGCGGCAGCGGCGGTCGCTAATCTATCGCGCCAGCAGATAAGGTAGAGTGGTTGCTAATGAACATGACATTCTTACCGATACGCACATTACAGTGGTGCCGACGCGGCATTGTAGCGCTGCTTCTGCTAAGCGCTTTGGCCGTCGGTTGGGCACAAAGCTACCAGTGGCGCGACGTGGTGCAGACCGTCGACATCCAGGCGGACGGCACCATCATCGTCGACGACGAACGCACACTTGTCGCGACGAGCGGCGACTTTAACGAGGCGTTTATCTGCCTCGACCTCACCGCCAACCAGAGCTTAGAACTCTTAGACGGCGGCGCACTGGGTGCGGGGCCGAACGCTCGGGCGTACACCCAACCGTGCGAAGACGGCAGTGGCGGCACCGAACTCGTCGTCGAGATGGACAACGAGTTTCGCGTGGCCGAGCGGCGCGTGTTCTACCGCTACGCCCTAAGTAATACGCTCGACTACTACAGCGACGTGACGCAGTGGTACTGGATTATTTTAGAAGAGGACCATCCGCCGGTGCGCGGCTACGAACTGACCGTGACGACGCCGGGGTCGATGCAATCGCCCTACGACGCGTACGTCCACCGCTTTAGCAACCCCGAACAGCCCGACGTGTCGCTCTCGGACGACCGGTCGCGGTTACAGGTGACGTTCGACCGGATTCCGCGCGGGGACGGAGTAGAGATCCGCTATCTGATGGATCCGAGCCTGTTCGAACAGCAGGGGTCACGGCAGGGGCTCGAGCAACTCCTCCGTGACGAAGCCGAGATCGCCGGGGTGCTCGAACGCCAGCGCTTCTTCTATCAGCTACGCGGCTCACCGCTCTGGGGTATCGCCGCCATTTTGTTGGTCGGTGCCATCTCGGCGGGTATCTGGCGCGACTATCGGCGGGTCGGACAAGAACCCGACCTCCCCCAACTCCACCACAACTTCGAACCCCCCTCCGACATCCCGCCTGCCGCAGTCGCCGCGATGCTCCACCAACGCTTTAAGCCTCAGAATCTAAAACCGGGCTTTAGCGCCACGGTTATGGACCTCGCGCGGCGCGGTTACGGCGAATTCGAAAAGTCGAGCGGCTTTATGGGCTTCGGCGAACAGTTCGGCATGACACTCCGGCCCGGCAAAGACAGTAGCGAGCTGCTCCCCTACGAAATAGACGTTTTAGAGTATCTCATCGCTGCCGCAGGCCGTCACGGCGACCTTACCCGGCTCGACTTTGCCGAACTCAAAAAGCACTCGCAGCGTAACTGGAGCAAGTTTATCTCGCGCTGGGGCCGGGAAGTGCGCGACTGGGTCGAGCGCCGCGCCGGTGGGCCGCTTGTCACCGAAGAGAGTATGCGGGCGCTCAAGATCTGGTCGGGGATCGCCTTCGTAGGGCTCCTCGTTAGCGGGGTAGCGGGTATTTGGCTGCTCGTAGACACGGCGCGCGTCATCGCTTGGGTCACGCTGGCGGTCTGCGTCCTGCTTATCATCGTCGCCAACGTCAGCTTACCGGCCTGGCGCAAAGAGGTGGCCCCGGAGATCTACGGCTGGCAGGGCTTTAAGCGGACTCTGCGCGACTACACGATCATGAAGGACGCGCCCGACGACTTTTTTAAGCTATGGGACCGCTACTTCTGCTATGCGGCGGCGCTCGGCGTCGCGAAGAGCTTTCTGCAAAACGTCCAGAAGGGGCTCTCCGAACGCGGTTTCGACGAGCGCAGCATGGTGCGGCAGGCGCACTGGATGAACGGTAGCGACCTAAGCGCGAGCGACTTCTCGTCGTTTTCGGACGCGGTGACGTCGATGTCGAGCGCGCTGAATTCGGCGTCCGCGTCGGCGTCGTCGGGGGGCTCGAGCTCTGGCGGTGGCGGCGGTGGCGGCGGAGGTAGCAGCGGCGGAAGATAACAGCCAGCAACGACGATTTTTAGCGCCGCCCTCCGTTCGGGGGGTGCGCGCCGACTATCGTCCTTTGTAGATTTTTAGAGTAGATTTTTAGATATGCAGGCGGAAAGCTTGTCACCGAGGCTCGTTATCGGGAATCGTCGTCAAAACTCATCGTAAAAACCCGTCGTCGAGACAGAGAGTCAGGACAAAGAAAAAAGAACTTTGAGAGGACCTCCGCCGGGGGGGCAGCGGGGTGCAGAGATGCAACCCTCAAAGTTCTTACCAAGTATGGTAGTCCTGGGGGTACCAAGGTACTGTACTACGCACTACCAAACCCTACCGACGCCGGCGAACACCCGCAACCAGCACCCGAACAGCGGGCTGACTCAGACGACGTTTTGTTCGACGGTGCGGTCGGTGTCGGCAAAACGCTCGATCCGAAACAGGTCGGTGTCGAAGCTGCTCATCTCCCCTTCTAAAATCTCTTCGGCGACGAGCATCCCGGCGGCAGGGCTGTGCTGGACGCCGTGACCGGAGAAGCCGCAGGCGTTGACGAAGCCGGGCGCGCCGGGCATCTCGCCGAGGATCGGGGTGTGGTCGGGGGTGATGGCGTAGAGCCCGGCCCAGCACGCTTTGCGGTCGAGGGCGGTCTGTTCTAGGAAGGGGAAGCGGGTGGTAGCGAGGGTGAGGAGGGGCTCGAGCCACACCCAATCGACCGTCTGCACGTCCCCCGCCGGCTCGTCAGGGTTCGACCGACCCAAAATGAAGCGCTGTCCTTCACTCCGCACCCACACCCCCGTCGCCACGTCGATCATCAGCGGCGTCGGATGCGGATAGTCCGGCAGTGGCGCAGTCACGTAGACGTTGCGGCGGTACGGCTTGACCGGCACCTCGAGCGACGCCCGCGCGGCGACCTCACCCGCAAACGCCCCGGCTGCGTTGACGACGAAGTCCGTTTCTAAGGTTCCTTGCGACGTTTCGACATGCCAGCGCTCGTCTTTACGCGTTAGCGACAGCACCTCGTGCTCTAGCAGCACCTCGGCGCCGAGCTGTTTGGCCTGTTGGAGATAGCCCATCGTGATCGCGTGCGGATCGACCACGCCGTCTTCGGGCCCGAAAACCCCCCCGGCGATCCCCTCGGTGTTGACCCCCGGATAGCGTTTCTCCAAGTCTTTCGGCGACAACGTTTTGACCACGGCGCCCAAATCGCGTTGCATCGCGACCTGCGCTTTCCACTCGGCCCACTGCTCGGGCGGCGGCATAAACAGGTAACCGACCGGACGGTAGCCCGAATCGACACCGTAGAGCAGCTTAAAATCTTTAAAGATCTGGATGCTGTGCAGCGACATCTCGACGTTGGTCGGGTGGCTAAACTGGTGCCGCACCCCCGCCGCCGACTTCGCTGTCGCGCCGGTCGCCGGTTGGCTCGCCCTGTCTACGACCCGTACCCGAGCGCCTAGCTGCGCGAGATGGTACGCACAGCTCGCCCCGACAATTCCCGCTCCGACCACAACGACATCGACTCTGTTTCTCGGTGACATAACCGCAGCATAACGCATGCATCCTGCCGAATAAAGATGCCTCGTGGCCTTCGGGTGTTTTTAGCACTACGACAACGCGGCGTAGACACGTATGATAGGCGTATGAAGGTTTTACGAGGACTCGACGAGGCGCGCGCTGTGTTTACCAGACGGCGGGCCCCGCAAAACGACCAAGCTACCCGCCGCGCTACCGAAGAGATTCTAAACCGGGTCCGCGACGAGGGCGACGACGCGCTACGGCACTACAGCGAACGCTTCGACGGCGTTAGGCTCGACGAGCTTACGGTGCCGGCAGATGCGTTTGCGGACGCACTCGGCGTGGTGCCGAGCGATCTGCGCGAAGCGATCGCCCTCTCGGCGCGGCGGATCCGGGCCTACTACGAACACCAGCCCCGCGAAGGCTTTTTGCAGCCAGAGGCGGGCGGCCTGATCGGGCAGTTGGTCAGGCCGCTCGAGCGGGTCGGCTGTTACGTGCCCGGTGGTAGCGCGCCGCTCTTTAGCACCCTGCTGATGTCGGCGGTGCCCGCCCGAGTCGCCGGCGTGCCCGACATCGTCGTCGCGACCCCGCCCCGCAAAGACGGTAGCGTCGCTCCGGAGATCCTCGTCGCCGCGCACGAACTCGGCATCAGCACGGTGTACCGGGTCGGCGGCGCGCAAGCCATCGCCGCACTCGCCTACGGTACCGAGACGATCACTCCGGTCGACAAGATCGTCGGGCCGGGCAACCCGTACGTCGTCGCGGCCAAACAGCTCGTGTTCGGCACCGTCGGCATCGAGTCGCTACCCGGGCCGACCGAAACCCTGGTCTTGGCCGACGCCGACGCCGATCCGCGCCACGTGGTAGCCGACCTGCTCGCTCAGGCCGAACACGTCTACGCGCAGCCGGTGTTGGTGACGACCAGCGAAGCGCTCTTATCGGCAGTAGAGGCGGAGATCGAAACGCAGTTGCACGGCTTATCGACGGCGGCCTCGGCACGAGAATCGGTCGAAGAGCGCGGATACGCCGTCCTCGTCGCCGATCTAGACGAGGGGATGGCGGTCGCTAACCTCTACGCGCCCGAGCACCTCTGCCTGCTCGTACGCGACCCGTGGGGCGTGCTCGGACACGTCAAACACGCGGGCGGGATCTTTTTAGGCGAGCACAGCATGGAGGCGTTGGGCGACTATATGGCGGGGCCGAGCCACGTCATGCCGACCGGGGCGACGGCGCGGTTTTCGAGCGCGATCAACGTACGCGACTTTCAGAAGGTGATCCCGCTGGTCAACACGAGTGCGGCACTGCTCAAAGAGATCGGCCCGGCAGCGGCGCGGATGGCCAGAGCCGAAGGTTTAGAAGCGCACGCCAGAGCGATCGAGTCACGGTTGGGCGTGGTGGGCTCGAGCCCCCACAACGACTAGCCGGTGCTCCGCCTCATGTCTCTGCTCACCCTCGCCGCGCTGCTGCTCGTCGGTCATAACGCGTTCTACATCTGGATCTACAGCTACGACACAGACCGGGCCTGCAAAGCCGATACCCTGGTCGTGATGGGCGCGGCGCAGTACAACGGCGTCCCCTCGCCAGCGTTCGCCCGGCGGCTCGACCGGGCGTTCGAGCTCTACGAGTCCGGCTGCGGCGAGCGGATCCTCGTCACCGGCGGCAAGCAGCTCGGCGACCGCTACACCGAAGGCGCGTCGGGGCTGCGCTACCTCGCCGAACGCGGCGTCCCGAGCGAAAACCTGCTAAACGAGGTCAAAAGTCGCACCAGTTTCGAAAACCTCAGCTTTAGCCGCGACCTTGTCGAGGGCGATCTGCTCGTCATCGTCACCGACGACCTCCACGCCTATCGGACACAGTGGCTCGCCCGCTACCTCGGGCTAGACGCTTCGGTCGAGTCAGTAGACACCCGCAGCAAACGGCTCCCCTACGCCGCCCGCGAACTCGCAGCGGTGACCGCCTACAACCTCGGCCTCGTCCGTTAGGTCACAAAGCACCAAAACCAGCACGGCAGAGTGTGCGGTAAGGACAGCCATACCGGTTTAGGCAGTACACCCGCACCTAACACACTCGCGACAGGACTGCTAAAGTATGAGTCCGGGGAGAGACAAGCCTCGGCACCTACAAGGGCAAAAACATCAGCGATGCGCGGGAGCCAGAACTCTCCGCGCATCGTCTTTTGACCATCGTCTTTCAGGCGAGGCCTTTTGCAGTCCCGTATTGCAGTTCCGTAACAATTCCCGATGCCGTGTCTACATTAAAAACTCAGAGTCCGCGACACGGACGTTTCCTAAGCATTGCTGGTGCACATGTGTTTTGTGGCAATGCTATCCATATGCGTAGCACTTCCAGACGACGCTGCAACAATCGCGTACGACGGATATAAACGGTGACGCTTTGTGTGGAGCAACGTTGCGTGGAACTGCGATGAGGTTTCGTAACTCCGCTACATCTCGAACCACTAGCACTTCCAGACGATGCTGCAACAACTACATCTGACAGGCCTCGGCGGTGACGCTTCCTATGGAGCGACGTTGCGCAGACGCTGCCACACGTACGACGATGAGGACGCGCTCCGCACCGTCTCGAAAAGGGGCGCGACGAGACTCGGGGGCTAAACACAACGCCTCGACACGTCAGTACTACAGACGAGACTACGCGTCTTTTAGAAACGGGTTGTTGCGCGCCTCGAAACCGATCGTCGTTTCGGGGCCGTGACCGGGATAGACGGTGGTGTCGCCGGGTAGGGTGAGCAGTTGCAGCCTGATGCTTTCGAGAAGCTGGGCGTGGTCGCCGCCCGGTAGGTCGGTGCGCCCGATCGAACCACGAAACAGCGCGTCGCCCGCGATCACCATCTTGGCCGCCTCGAAATAGAACGAGATGTGGCCGGGGGCGTGGCCGGGTGTAAACAGACAGCGGGCTTGCAACCCGGCAACGTCGAGGGTCTGGCCGCCGGTCAGGGGTTGGTAGTCGGTCGGTGGCTGCTCGATAGGCACGCCCCAAGCCGCGCCCGCCGCTGCCGCACGGCTCAGGTTAAGCTCGTCGTCTCGGTGCATAAAAAAGGGGACGTCGTGCGTGGCGAGGATCTTCGCGAGTGCTCCGACGTGGTCGAAATGGGCGTGGGTGAGCCACACGGCGCCAAGCAGATAGTCGTGCTCAGCGAGCGCTGCGAGTAACAGCTCGGCCTCGTCGCCAGGGTCGATAAGGACCGCGCGGCGGCTGTCGTCGTCCGCGAGCAGGTAGCAGTTTTCTTGGAGGGGGCCGACCATAAAACGTTGTAGTTTGTGCGCCATAGCGTCTAGTCTACCGTCTAACATCCGGTCCGTCTTTCACGGAGGGCGCTCTATACGTAGCACGCCGTACGGCAGAGTAGAACTGCGCCGGAGGACAGTTAGGAGCGGCGCACCAGGTTGCGCACCAGCGTCGCGACGATCTCGCCGTACATCCGGCTACGAATCCGTACGCCCCGCACAAAACCGCGCTTCTCCTCTTTCATCACCTGCGACACACCCGGCAGATCGACATCGCACCAGCGCCAGTGTTCGCGCCGAGCGTGGTCGGTAATCGCGACTTCGATACCGTAGCGGCTCGTTTCGAGGTCGGGGATGTCGAGGAGGTGGCGGCGGACGACCGCACGCTGACCGTTTAGCTGAGGGGCGAGCCGTTGCGACGCGTTGGTCTGCCAGCGTCCACCGGTAAAAATACCCCGCGTCATCACCACGTTTGCAGCAAGGACTGGGGCGGCGAGGCGGTGCAGATGTTCGGGACGAAGACCGACCAGGTCGGCGTCGAGCAGCACGACCACGTCGGTAGCGAGATAACGGGCTCCGGCGACGACCGCGCCGCCTTTGCCGAGATTGCCCGGTAGGTCGAGGACAGTCGCGCCTGCGGCTCGAGCCCGCTCGGCAGTGTCGTCATCCGAACCGTCACTTACCACCAGCACCGGCCCGAGGTCGGCGGCGAGCGCGACCGCGACCACATCGGCCACGGTCGCTTCTTCGTTATAGGCGGGTATCAGGACGCTACAGCTCGGTCTGTCTGCCAGCCTATCCGTCGGTCGGTTCGCAGTCGCAAGCGTGTCCATCTCACCCCCGAACGATCAGCAGGCTAGCTGCGGAGCAGTTCGCTAATCTCGCCGAAGGTGACGAGCACGATAAACACCAGGATCGTCACGAACCCTAAAAAGTGGATAAACTCTTCCTGACCGGGCTTAAACGGCTTGCCGCGCACCGCGACGATACTCGCAAGCAGCATCCGTCCGCCGTCGAGGCCGGGGATCGGTAAGAGGTTAAAGATCGCGAGCGAAAAGTTGATGAGCGCGGCGATAAAGAGCACCTGCAGCACGCCCGTCTGCGCGGCCTGACCGACGATCTGCACGATACCGACCGGGCCGGCGATCTCTTCGCTCTGCTGGCCGGTAAACGCCTGGCCGAACGCCGTCACGAAGCCGCGCACCGTTTCGGGCACGATCCGGACGATAAAGGTCGCCGATTCGAGCATCGCCTGCGGAAAGGAGATCGAGGGGAGCGTACCGACCTCGCGCGGCGCGAGCCGGACACCGAGCATCGGGGTACCTTCGGTGCCGGGCGGGGGCCAGTCGGTCGACAAGTTGACGGTGTTGTCGCCCCGTTGCAGGACGAGGTCTAGCTCGCCGGTGGTGTTGGCGATCGTCTGCTGGACTTCGGTCCGGGTCGGGTCTGCGGTGCCGTTGAGCTCGAGCACCACATCACCCGACATAATCCCGAGCGCGTCGGCGGGGCTGCCCTCGACCACGTCCTGGATAATGGTTCCCGATTCGGACGGCGTCAGGCCAGCGGTGACGGCACGGTAGTTCGGCTCTGCCGTAATGACCGTAGAGAGCAGCAGGATCGCGAGGACCGTGTTGGCGATAACCCCGCCGACCAGAATCCACAGCTTCTGCCAAATCGTTTTGGTCGCAAAACCCTCTTTGGGGTGGTGCAGGTTGCCCTCGTCGTCGGTTTCGGCGGCGAGTCCGGGGATGTCGACGTAGCCGCCGAGCGGCAGCAGCGACAGGCGCCACTCGGTGCCGCGCCACTGTTTGCGGAGCAGCACCGGCCCCAAGCCGACACTAAACGCCCGGACCGGTACGCCGACACTCCGGGCGTTAAAGTAGTGCGCGAGTTCGTGAACGACGACCGAGATCGTCAGGATAAGGAGGAAAACGATCGCCGTGGTCATAAACCGCTCTCCCAAAGGGTGTTTGACATAACGTTAGTATGGCAGTCCCCCGCCCGCTTCGCTGTCATCTGACCCACCGAGCCCGCCGCTAGCCCTGCGGCGCCTGTTCGGGACGCTCGGGCGGCTCCTGGCGGTCGCTCGCGGCCTGTATCTGGATGACCCGCACCAGGTCGGTCTTGCTCAGGATGCCGACCATGTCGCCCTGTTCGTCGGTGACCACAAGGCGCCCGATATCGTCCTGATTGATCCGCTTAAACGCTTCGAGCGCGTCGGCGTCGGGCGAGATGGTGTTAGGCTGGCGGCTCATGATCTTTTCGACGATGGTGTCTTCGTCGACGTCTTTCGCGTTCTGGAGCTTGACGAAGCCGCGCAGCGTCCCGGTGTCGTCGACGACCGGGTAGCCGAGGTGCTTACGGTAGAACATCAGCTTCATCAGCTGCGAGACCGGCATGTCGGGCGGTACGGTGATGACGTCGCGGGTCATGATGTCGCGAACGCTGATATCGGCGAGCACCTGCGACACCATCGCGTAGCGGGCCTCGCCGCGCACCGCGCTGTAGATAAAGAAGGCGATCGCCATCAGAAAGATATTAAAGTTAAGCAGCCCGAACACGCCGAGCAGCACCGCCAGGATCTGGCTGACGTTCGAGGAGATCTGCGTCGCGCGGAGGTAGTTAAGCCTAAGCGCGAGCAGCGAGCGCAGCACCCGTCCGCCGTCGAGCGGAAGCGCCGGCAGCATGTTAAAGATCGCGAGGGCGGCGTTGGTCACGGTCAGGTAGCTAAACACGAACACAACCGCCGGAGCGCTCGTAGCAGACCAGAGCAGATAGAACAGGCCGGCGAGGATAAAGCTCGTGATCGGCCCGGCAATGGCGACGATCGCTTCGGCGCCGCGCTGTCTAGGCATCTCGTCGAACTGCGCTAGGCCGCCCAGAAACCAGAGGGTGATCGCTTTGGTTTCGACACCGTAGCGTTTGGCGGTGACGGCGTGGCCGAGTTCGTGGATCACCACGCTGATAAAGAGGCCGATCGCGGCGACAAGGCCGAGGATGTAGGGGGTGTTGCCCTGCTCGAGCCCCCCCGCCTGCACGTCTAGACCGAGCAGTTCGACATAAGCGCCGACCTGCGAGCCGATAATCCAGGCGAGCAGCGGCAGGATCAGCAGAAACGACAGGTCGAGCTTGACGGGAATCCCTAAAAGGTTAAAAGGTAGTCGGTACGAATTCTGGAACATAGTTCTATCCTACGCGCCGTACGTCGGCGCAGTCTGTCGTCGGCCACAGTAAGGGGTCACGGTAAGGGCCGGTCGTCCTCATTTTAGTCTTGTGACAGGTTTTGACGGATTGTGACAGGTTTCGACAGACAGGGTAGGCTGGGGCATGAGTTCTAACAACGCGTATCCGCAACAGGCGAGCAAAGAGAGCTACGAGCCGTTTGTCCGGGGCGAGGTAAGCGCGACCGACGAAGGTTTGGCGCGGCTCCGGCAGGACGAGACGTTAGCGGAGCTTGTCGAGCGTTTCGGGCCCTACAGCTGGACGTTGCACACGCCCTTTTTCGCGACCGCGCGGGCGATTGTCGGGCAGCGGATTTCGGGGCGGTCGGCGCAGACCACCTTTCGGCGGCTGATGCAGGTGACGGGGCTCGAGCCCGCCCGTCTCCTCGCCACGTCCGAACAAGAACTCCGCGACGCCGGCCTGCCCCGCAGCAAAGTCCGCTACCTCCGCGAAGTCGCCACCGTCGCCGAGCAGGGCGGTTTAGACAATCTGTTCGACCTCAGTGATGACGACGCCAAACACGTCCTGACCGACATCACCGGGGTCGGGCCGTGGACCGCCGAGATGGTGCTGATGTTTAGTCTCGGGCGCTGCGACGTCTGGCCGGTCGGCGACCTCGGGGTGGTGCAGGCCGCCGAGGCGCTCTACGACGTCGACAAAAAAGGGTTGGGCGAGCTAGGCGAACGGTTTCGGCCCTACCGGAGCGCGGCGACGTGGTACTTCTGGCGTTGGAGCGAAGCGCGTTAGCGGTTGTTTAGCAGCTATGGTGCGCCGCTTAGTCTGCTGGCGGCCAGACGAGCGGCCACGCGTTCGGGTCAAGGTCAGCGTTGTCGGGATCGTCGGGGCAGGCTTGCGAACAGGGCACAAACCAAGCGTTCGTCCGCGTATTTGAGCGTCATCTGCTAGACATCGTCACGGCTTTTTCGGTAGACTCTAAATGATATGAGCAAGCCACGTTCGCGCACCCGCACCCCGCGCAGCTTTAAGTGGCATCACCAGCACTGGTGGCGCCGCTAACACGTTGCCCGTCGACGTCGCTCGTCTACACGTGCATCTACGGCATGTGCCGAGGCCGTTCGTCGGCTCTGTGTTCGTAAGTTCTGTGCAGAACACTGCTTCGAAACCATCCCCCTAAACAACCTGTCTAACAACCTGCAACGATTCGTAACTCGTACCCCAGGAGGCACGATATGGCTCTTTCCTACCCGCTACCCGACCAGCGTGGGCGTTACGGCGTCTTTGGCGGACGCTACGTCCCCGAAACCCTCATCCCGGCACTCGAAACGCTCGAAGCCGAATACCGGGCAGCCATCGCCGACCCCGACTTTCAGCGCGAGTTTCGCCACTACCTCAACACCTTCGTCGGGCGCCCGAGCATGCTCTACTACGCCGAAAACTTTACCGAGCAGTGTGGCGGCGCCAAGGTCTACTTTAAGCGCGAAGACCTCAACCACACCGGCGCCCACAAGATCAACAACACCATCGGTCAGGCGCTGCTCGCCAAGCGGCTCGGCAAAAAACGGGTCATCGCCGAAACCGGCGCCGGTCAGCACGGCGTCGCGACCGCGACCGCAGCGGCACTGTTTAACCTCGAGTGCGTCGTCTATATGGGTGAGGAAGACGTCCGGCGGCAGTCGCTTAACGTGTTTCGGATGAAGCTGCTCGGCGCCGAGATCCGCCCGGTCACGAGCGGTACGCGCACCCTCAAAGACGCCACCAACGAAGCGATCCGCGACTGGGTGACCAACGTCGAGGGGACGTTCTACATTATCGGCTCGGTGGTCGGCCCGCACCCCTACCCGATGATCGTCCGCGACTTTCAGAGTGTGATCGGCGAAGAGGTCATCACGCAGCTCGAAGCCGCCGAGGGGCGCCGCACCCCCGACGCGGTCGTCGCCTGTGTCGGCGGTGGTAGCAACGCGATCGGCATCTTCGCGCCGTTCGCCTACATGGACCCGAGCGAGCGGCCCAAGCTCTACGGGGTCGAGGCTGCCGGTCACGGCATGGCGAGCGGGATGCACGCAGCGTCGATCTCGGCGGGCAAAAAGGGCGTTCTGCACGGCGCCCTGATGTACCTGATGTCTAACGACGACGGGCAGATCACCCCCGCACACTCGGTGTCGGCGGGTCTTGACTATCCGGGTGTCGGCCCCGAACACTCTTACTACGCCGAGACGGGGATCGCCGAATACGTCGGGGTCGACGACGAGCAGGCGCTCGCGGGCTTTCGGATGTTTAGCGAGACCGAGGGGATTATTCCGGCACTCGAAACCGCCCACGCTATCTACTACACCGCCGAACTCGCCAAGACGATGGACAAGGACCAGATTATCGTCGTCAACCTGTCGGGCCGGGGCGACAAGGACGTCAACGAAGCGATGCGGGTCTTAAAGATGCAGGAAGAGACGGTGCAGGCATGAGCGCGACGAGCCCAGCAAACACAACGAACGTAGCGAGCACAGAGCAGCGGAGCGGCAGGGTCGCGGCGGCGTTCGCGGCGGCTAAGGCCGACGGACGGGCGGCGTTTATCCCCTACCTGACGGCAGGGTTTCCGAACGAGGCGGCGTTTTTAGAACACGCCCAAGCGCTGCTCGAGTACGCCGACATTATGGAGATCGGTCTGCCCTACTCCGACCCACTCGGCGACGGGCCGACCATCCAGCGCTCGTCGGAGCGGGTGCTCGAGCAGGGGATGGGCACCGAAAAGACGCTCGATCTGATCCGACAACTCCGCGAGGGCAGCGACAAGCCGCTCGTGCTGATGACCTACTACAACCCGATCTACTGTCACCCCGGCGGCGAAGCGGGCTTCGTCCGCGACCTCAAAGCGGCAGGTGCCGACGGCGTGATCGTCCCCGACTTGCCCCCCGACGAGGGCGAGAGCTTTATCGAGGCGGCGCGCGAGGCCGATCTAGACACAACCTTTCTGGTCGCGCCGACCTCTACGAAGGAGCGGCTCGAGCTCGTCACCTCGCACTGCCGGGGTTTTATCTACGCCGTTTCGGTGACCGGTGTGACCGGCGCCCGCGACGCGCTGCCTAGCGCAGTGGCCGATCTGGTGCGCCGCGTCAAGGCGGTGAGTGACGTTCCGGTCGCGGTCGGGTTCGGCGTGTCAAACGCCCATACCGCGCGGCAGGTCGCCGAAGTCGCTGACGGCGTGGTGGTCGGTTCGGCGCTTATCAAGGCTATCGACGCCGAGGATCAGGGCCGCGCAGAGCAGACGGTGCTCGATCTCGCCCGCGACATCGTCGCAGCGTGCCGCAAAACAGCGGTCGCGAGCGGCTAGCGCAGCAACCCTACACCATAACGACAGACGTATAACGACAAAACGAGGCCGAGCTTCGGGATTATCCCCGGCTCGGCCCGCTCTCTTTAGTGACGGCCCATCGTGTGCGCGCCTAACTGCCCGCCTCGTCGATCACGAAGACGCTGCCGCCGAGCATCGCGAACAGCTCTTCGGACAGCAGGATGTCGGCGTCTAAGTCGCTTCTAAACCGTCGTACGCGACGACCCGTACCATCAGCGGTTCGGTCTGGGTCGGCGAGCGGACGAGCAGCAGGGCGCCGGGGTCGTACTCGTTAGTCGCGATGTCGTAACTCGCGAGTTCGGGGGCGGCGAGAGCTTCGAGAGGCGCGTCCGGGACGGGGGCGGCGATGAGAGGGGCGGGGACGGAAGCCTCCTGTGTGGCAGGGGGGGTGAGGGGCTCGAGCCTCACCCGCGCCACCCCCCGGTCGATCATCCCGATCTGCTGCGCCGCCGCCCGCGACAGGTCGATGATCCGGTTGCCCGCGTAGGGCCCACGGTCGTTGATCCGCACTACCACGCTCCGCCCGGTCGCCAAGTCGACAACCCGCAGCCGTGTGCCGAACGGTAGGGTGCGGTGCGCGGCGGTCAGTTCGGCGGGGTTAAAGGTTTCGCCGTTCGCAGTCAGGCGTCCGGCAAAGCCGGGACCGTACCAAGACGCCGCCCCTTCGATCGGCAAGGCGATAGCGGTTTGCGCCGAGGCGCTCGTGAACGGCAAAAAAGCTTCGGTTAGGGTGTTCGTTAGGGTGCCGAGCGGTGTTAGATTCGTTAACAACGAAAACAGCAGGCCGCCGAGGCAGAGGTTCATATATCTCATCATTACGCTGCATTATGTACGCTACTGGGCCGCCGAGATACTGTTAAATCTTACAGATGGCTTTTTCAGTGATACCGATTTTTAATCCGGTTTGTGTTAGCATACAAGCAGCGGCGTGGCGCGTTCGGACACGCGGTACCGCGTGAGAATCGCGTTCTGGCCGAGGTGAAGGTCGGTAGGCTAGTTGCCGCTACGGCGAGCGAGATCTTGCCGGCAGCGAACAAAAAGCTCGAAATCGCCGATATCCGCCGAGCCGTCCGAGATAGCGCGTTCGCACTGCGAGACAACTTCGTGTAGCTGCTCGACAGACCAGGTAAAGATTTTGTTGGGATGGGCGTCCGCCGTATCTGCCTTGTCGAGCTTGTTGCGACTTTCTGAGTTGCGACTTTCTAACAGGTGGGTCATGGGTTCGCGCTCCTTTCGGGTCTACCGGATGGCCGGTATCGTTGCTACGCTCTTTGCTAAGCCGATGACGTGCGTGTTTTATCTGTTTTTTAGGATAGCAACACTGCTCTTACAAAATTCTTACAAAGTGCGGCTCGTGCGTCTCCGAGAGGGCTTAACGCGCCGCCTCGGATTCGTATCTGTCCGCACCCCGACGGGCACGGTGCCCTGTGCGGGTGTAGGATACGCGCATGATCGATAGTCACTGCCACCTAGACCACTGCGCCGACCCGAGCGCCGCCGCCGACCCGAACCTGCGGGCGATGGTGAGTATCGGCACGACCGTAGAGCGCTGCCGCGAGACGCTCCGCCTCGCCGAACGTTTCGGTAACGTCTGGGCCGCCGTCGGCATCCATCCGACCGAAGCGAACGACGCCCGAGACCCGGACGTTCGCGCCGCTATCGCCGAACTCGCCGAACACCCCAAGGTCGTCGCGATCGGCGAGACCGGGATCGACTACTATTGGGACGCCGCGAGCGCCGAGGTACAACGCGACAGCTTCGTGTGGCAGGCCGAACTCGCCGCGAGCCTAGACAAGCCGCTTATCCTGCACGTCCGCGACAAGCAGAACCGCGAGCAGGCCTCGCTAGACACCGCCCGCCTGATGTCTGACATCGGCTGGAACAAGGGGATATTGCACTGTTTTAACGGCCACGCGGTTTTGGGAGAGACGGGGCTCGAGCTCGACTGGTTCGTCTCGTTCGCGGGCAACCTGACCTACAAAAAGTCGACCGAGCTGCACGACGCCGCCCGCAACATCCCCCGAGATCGTCTGCTCGTCGAAACCGACAGCCCCTTTCTGACGCCGGTACCCAAACGAGGCGAGCGCAACGTTCCGGCCAACGTCCGCCACACCGCCGCGTTTCTAGCCGAGCTACGCGGCGAAACGCTAGACGAGGTCGAAGCCTACACCGACGCCAACGCGATTCGGGTCTACGACCTCCCGCTCTAAAGGCATGAGAAAACCTCAGCGACGCACTAGGAACGCTGAGGTGATTAGAACTCCGGGGAGCGGTACTCTATCGATCTAAATCTTGTCGGCACCGGCTCGGTCGACACGGGCGTTATCGCCATAGAGACGCTATCGGCATAGAACCTTCGGAGCGGCCTGCCGGTCGCCGCTTAGCGTAAGATCACCATAAAACCTCCGTCCGCTGCAGTGTCGTCGTAGCGAAGTGTCGTCATAGTTCGGTACCGACCATCCGGCGCCGACCCGTCTGTTTGCTGTAGCGGGTGTCGCGGTCGTAGCAGAGCATCTCGGCGAGCCGTGCCCGCGACATAACCCGGTGCGCGTCATGCGGGATAAACGCCGTCACGATATCGACCCAGCGCGGTTTGCTGTATTCGAGCACCACGTGTAGCGGTATGGTGACCTCGGGGCTCGGCTTAAGGTAGCCTAGCGCGAGCAGCCGTTCGTCCTGAAGATAGCGGATCAGCTCGCGTCCGTAGAGCACCGAACCGACCATGTCGTTTTCGGTAAAGCCCTCGCAAGCAGCGTGTCTGAGGGCGTGCGAGCCGATGCGGTAGCGTCCGTCGCGTACGAGCGGTCGGAGTTCTTCTAGCGTGCGAACCCGGGGACGTTTTACAGCGTTCATGGGCTCCTCCTGCGGCAAATTTTGAGAATGGAGGCGTGCTCGTAATGAGCCTTGGTGTCGCGAACTTAATGTCGCGAACGTAATGTCGCGGACGAAGACCCCGCGCGACGCGCTAAGGACTAGGTCGCTAGCAGGGCGGCGGTAGCGCGCCCTATAAAACACACCGTAAGGGATTACATAAGGCCGAGTTTATCACGATTTTCGGGCCGAGGGTAGTCTGGCAACGGACCGGACGTCTATCGTAAAGTAGCGGCTTCGGAAGGTGGTGAATGCGCGTATCTAGCCCGTTTTTCGTCACCAGACCGCTCTTAGACCACCGCTAAGGTGCGACGAGGCCGAAAAACGACGCGGCATCCGAAACAGCACGCTGCTACCGGGAGGTGCGAGTCCCGTCTCAGCAAGGCAACTTTGTACAATTCTAGGAGTAGTTATGCTGTCACGTAGCCCCCACGATCCCGACGGGGTGGACCCTGTCGTCATCTTTGTCGAACTCGGCGGCGCCGACGCCGCCGAACGTCTCAGCCGGCTCGCCGAGCGGCTCGAGCCCCTCCCCCACTACCGGCACGCCCGGCTCCTCGAAAGCCTCGACCAACCGCTCTGCCTGCTCGTCAGTGCGTGGGACGAGGTGCCCGACTTAGCACAGGAAGGGCTGCTCCCCCCCGAAGCCCGGCTGTGGCGCTTTCGCAGCGCACCACACACGACACGCAGCGCTCCGGGCGACTCTTAGCATAGAACCATGTCCGATACCGATTCTTTTACCGATCTTTCTGCTGCGACGGATGCTTCTAAGACGGATGCTTCTAAGACGGGCGCCGACGACCGCTACCTCGACGAACACTACACGTTCGAGATCAACGACCCCGGCGGCGGCGAGCTCTACGTCGAGCGGGTCGGGCCGCAGGACGCGCCGGTTATCTTCTACCTGCACGGCGGGCCGGGTTACAACAGCGCGTCGTTTCGTGACCTCGCGGGCGATATGCTCGAGCCCTACCAGGTCATCTACGCCGACCAGCGCGGTAGCGGGCGGAGCCTTAGCGCGGCGGCGCAGCGCGGCCACGAAGACGAGACGCGGCTCGAGCCCAGCCACTTCGTTCACGACGTCGTGGCGGTTTTAGAGCGGCTCGAGCTCCCCGCCGCGACCCTGCTCGCCCACGGTTTCGGTGCCCTGATCGCGGTCGGCGTCGCCGCGCAGTACCCCGAACGGGTCGAGCGGCTTATCCTCGTCAACCCTTGGGTCGACATGCCCCGGCTCGCCCGCACCTTGCAGCGTCAGGCGGCCTTTCTAAGCGATCAGAGTGAACTCGCACTGCCGCCCGAACCCCGGCTCGAAGGCACCCCGCCCGACCCGGTCGACCTCATCGATCAGGCGGTGAGCTGGATGGGCGGTAAACCGCTGCTCGACACGCTGCTCTTTCCGCGTCCGGCGAGTCGGTTACGGCTCGAGCACAGCGACGCCGAAGCGCTCGTCGGGATGCACGCCCAGCAGCTCGAGCCACGCGACGTCTGGAACCCCGACGTGACCGGCGCCCTCGCCGAGCTAGACCAGCCGACCGTCGTCCTGGTCGGCAAAGAGGACAAGACCTGCTACCCCGACCAGGCCGAAGTGGTGCTTCAGGCCATGCCCCACGCCCTCTTTAGCCTCGTCGCGGGCGGTCACTACCCGTGGCTCGACGACCCCGAAACGTTCGAGGCGCTGCTCCACCAGGCGATGAGCCTGCCGACCACGCGAGAGTGATGTCGTCTCACAAGCCTGTCGCGAACCCAGGACAACACGCCTACAGGACGATAAAAACACGTCGTCGTTACGTCTCGTTCGCGCACTATATCTAGTTATTCAGTGTCTAGCCATCTAGTGTCTAGTCTGGACGGCTTAGCCCGGACGGCCTAATAGGGTGAGTATGACCGTGTTGAGTGTGGCCGTGTTGAGTGTGGCCGAGTAGATGGTGGTCGCGGGGTATCGCACGCGTAAGGGTATCCACATCGTCTGGTACGGTATCCGGTCGCGGTATTCGGTACGGTGCGGTATCGGTACGGTGCTGCTCACGGCGAGACCATCACGAACGTTGTATGATGATCGTGATGATTTTGCAACCAACCCTCACAGCCGAGCGTGTGAGCGACCTCGCCCCGTCACTCCTCGCCGAACACGGCGTCCGGGCGCTTCTCGTCGACCTAGACGATACACTCGTCGCCTCTAACGGTTCCGACATCGCCCCCGACGCGCGGCGCTGGCTACAGACACTACAGAACTGTGACGTCGCGGTTGCTATCCTTAGTAACGGTTCGCGCGCGCGTGTCCGTACCTGGTCGGAGCGGCTCGGCGTGCCCGGCCTCGCGCTCGTCGGCAAGCCGCTAGGCTTCGCGTTTCGGCGCGGTCTCGCCCTGACCGAAACACCTGCTGACGAAACGGCGATGGTAGGCGACCAACTGTTTACCGACGTTTTAGGGGCTAACCTTACAGGAGTGATGTCTATCCTTGTTACACCATTATCTGCTGGTTGCTTGCCGCACACGCGGGCATTGCGCCGGCTCGAGCACAGACTTTTAGGGGGTGAGTATGGCCGTACTCTCCATCGGTGACAAACGACTCGGCGCTGTCCTGCTCGACAGCGGCTACATTAGCGACGAAAACCTGCAACGGGCGATCGGGCGCCACAACGAAGTCGGCGGACGTCTGTCCGACATTCTGGTTTCGCTCGGGGTTATCTCCGAACAGCGTATCGCCCGCGCCATCGAAGAATCGATCGGCATCCCGCTCGTGGTTCTGCCGCGGGTCGACGTGATGCCCGAAGCGCTCTCGAAGGTACCCGCCGAACTCGCCCAGGACGTCGGAGCGCTACCGTTCGCGCTCGACGGCAACCGCCTGCGGGTCGCCTTCTACGACCCGCTCGACGCGATGGCGATCGAAGAGATCGAAGACGAGTCGGGCTGTATGGTCGAGCCGTACAAGGCGCTTAAGCGCGAACTCGACTGGGCGCTCGCGACGCACTACCCGGAGTTAGGGCTCGAGCCCCCCGCAGAGTTCGAAGCCGACGTCGGGAGCCGCCTCGGCAATATCGCCTACGACCACGACCTGATCAGCAAAGAGCAGCTCGACCAGGCCGTCGAAACCCAGAAACAGACCAGCGGACTTATCGGGCGGATTCTGGTCGAGCAGGGCGCGCTTAGCGAAACCGACCTCGCCAAGCTGCTCGCCGAGCAAGCCGACATCCCCTTCGTCGAAGACCTTTCGGACGCGCCGATCACCGAACGGATGAGCTCGAGCCTACTCCGCCTCGACGCGGTGCAGTTTAGCGCCGTTCCGTACAAAGAGCAGCAGGGCAACCTCGTCGTCGCGATCGCCGACCCGCGCAAGATCCCCGACGTCGAAGCGATCGTGCAGCGCCCGCTAAGCTTCGTGTGCAGCCCCGAAAACGCCGTCCAGGCGCGTATCGAAGAGATGTACGCGGACGACAAGGGGCGCCTCGGCGAAACCCTGCTGCGCGGCAACAAGCTCAAGCGCGAACAGCTCCGTAAGGCGCTCGACGAACAGAGCAAGCTCGGCAAGGTCAAACCGCTCGGCGAGATCCTCGTCGACCTCGGCTACGTCGAACCCGACGATATCGAAGACGCCCTGAGCCGGCAGCGTTCGGGCGGCGGTAAGCTCGAAGACACGCTCGTACAGTCGGGCAAAATTAGCCCCGACATGCTCGCCCAGAGCCTCGCCATGCAGCTCGGCTACGACTTTATCGACGAAAAGCAGGTCCAGGTCGACCCCTACGCGGTCTCGCTCGTTCCCGAAGGAACGGTGCGGCGCTACAACGTCATGCCGATCCGGCTCGAGGGCAACACGCTTGTCGTCGCTATGAAAGACCCGCGCCACGTCTTCGCGCTCGACGATATCAAGCTGATCACCGGCAAAGAGATCCAGCCCGCAGTCGCGACCGAAGAGACCATCCAGAAGCTTACCGACCGCTTCTACCGGGGCAACGAAGACATGGACGAGCTCGCCCAGGCGGTGCTCGAAGAGGTCGGTTCGCAGGAAGAAGAAGAGGAAGACACCAGCGCGCTCGACGACAACGCACTCGTCAAGGTCGTTAACAACATCATCCGCGAAGCGGTTCTTAACGACATCTCCGACATCCACATCGAGCCGCGCCCCGACAAGGTCGTTGTGCGGGTTCGTAAAGACGGCGCGCTGCGTGAGTACATGACCATGCCCAAAGGTGCCGCCGGCGCGATGGCGGCGCGCATCAAGATTATGGGCGGGCTCAACATCGCCGAGCGGCGGATCCCCCAAGACGGACGCGTCCGCTTTAAGGACAAGCGGGTAGAGGTCGACCTCCGCCTGTCGACGCTGCCGACCGTCTACGGCGAAAAGTGCGTGATGCGTATCCTTAAAAAGGCTGCGAGCATCCCCGAAATCGAAAAACTCGGCCTCGCCGAACACAACTTTCAGCGCTTTACCGACATTATCCACAAACCTTACGGGATGTTCCTGATTACCGGGCCGACCGGGTCGGGTAAGTCGTTTACCACCTTTTCGATGCTCAAACGGATCGCGACGCCCGACGTCAACGTGACGACCGTCGAAGACCCGGTCGAGTACGAGATCCCCGGCATCAACCAGACCCAGGCCAACCCTAAAGCAGGCCTGACCTTCGCGACGGCGCTTAAAGCGTTTCTGCGCCAGGACCCCGACGTCATCATGGTCGGTGAGATTCGCGACACCGAAACCGCCAAGATCGCCGTCGAAGCCGCGCTTACCGGTCACCTACTCGTCGCGACCCTGCACACCAACGACGCCGCAGGCGTGATTACCCGCTTGGGCGAGATGGGCATCGAGCCGTTTAACATCTCGGCGGCACTGCTCGGCGTGATCGCCCAGCGCCTCGTGCGGCGCGTCTGTAACGAGTGCAAGGTCGAGTACACCCCCGAACCCGACGTGTTGCGTCAGCTCGGCATGAAAGAAGACGAGATCGCCGGCAAGAAGCTCTACCGGGGCGTCGGCTGCGAAAAGTGTAACGGTATCGGCTACAACGGTCGGGCCGGCATCCACGAACTGCTCAGCGTCGACGCGGACATCGAAACAGCCATCGTCAAAGATCTCTCGGCGGGCGAAATTAAAGACGTCGCCATTAAAAACGGTATGACGACGTTGCGTCAGGACGGCGTGCTCAAAGCGTTTCAGGGCATTACCACCCTCGAAGAGGTGCTCGCCAAAACCAGCGATTAGTCCGTGCACGAACCACCCGCACACCGTCCCCCTACGCCTAAGGAGGCTCTATGTCCGACCAGATAAAATCGACGCAGATCCAGGCCGACATTGTCGATCTGCTCAAACTCACCGTCGAACGCGGCGCGTCCGACCTGATCCTCACGGTCGGACTGCCGCCGATGTTACGCGTCGACGGCTCCTGGACACCGACCGAATACGACCCGCTGACCGCCAACCTGACGCGGCGGCTGATGTACTCGATGATGGACGAAAAGAAGCAGCGCAACTTCGAAGAGGGCAAAGAGCTAGACTTTTCGTTTAGCCTGTCCGGCAGTGGCCGCTTCCGGGTCAACGTCTTCTTTCAGCGTGGCTCGGTCGGCGGGGTGCTGCGAACCATCTCCGAAGAGATCCTGAGCTTCGAAAAGATGGGGCTTCCTAAAGAGATCGAAGACGCCGCCCGGACACCGCGTGGGCTCGTGCTCGTGACCGGGCCGACCGGGTCGGGCAAGTCGACGACGCTCGCAGCGATGATCGACCTGATCAACCGCGAGTACCCCAAACACATCGTGACGATCGAAGACCCGGTCGAGTTTTTTCACCAGCACAAGACCTCGATCGTCAACCAGCGCGAGATCGGCGAGGACACGCTCGGCTTCGACCGGGCGCTGCGGGCGGTGTTGCGCCAGGCGCCCGACGTTATTCTCGTCGGCGAGATGCGCGACCACGAAACGATCGGGGCGGCGGTCACCGCGGCAGAGACCGGCCACCTGGTGATGGGCACGCTCCACACCAACTCGGCGCCCGAAGCCGTCGACCGGATTATCGACGTCTTTCCCGAAGCGCAACAGGAACAGGTTCGCGTCCAGCTCGCCAACAACCTGCAGGCGATCCTGACCCAGCAGCTCGTCCCGAAGAGCGGCGGCGGACGGGTGCTCGCCTACGAGTTTATGATCGCGACGCCGGCGGTGCGCAACCTCATCCGCGAGGGCAAGACCCACCAGATCCTCACCTCGATCCAGACGGGCGGTCAGCTCGGCATGGTGAGCATGGACGCGAACCTTGCCAAGCTGCACCTGCAGCGCAAGATCAGCTACGACGTAGGGCTCGAGCGGGCCGTCGACCAGAAAGAGTTCGTCCGCCTCGTCGAAGCGGGCGGTAGCGGCACCGAAGCCGCACCTCGCGAACGGCAGGCGGCGCCTAAACAGCGCCCCCAGAGCGGCGGCGCGCCGGTCGGTCGCACCGGACGCGGCACCTAAACGTAGATACACAGGTCTCCGTGACGCAGCGCACCGCAACTCCCCTACCGGTCGTCGGTTCGTCGTCAGCGTGTCGTCGACTCGTCGGGGATGCCGCGCACCCTTTCGCGACCGCGCGGGTTCGCAACCACACAGATTCGCGACCACACAGGGGCGTCCGACCGGCTTCGCACATTTTGTCAGTGTCCGCATATTTACCCACATATCGACCCGCACACCGACCCGCAACGTTGACAGTTGCGGGGTCACTGCGTATACTCATACCTGCATGGCAAGCTCTACGGTATTTCGGCATACCCCCCACCTAAACGTCGCACACTTTTTGGCGAGCCTAGGCGTTTTGGGTCTGCTCGTGTTTGGCCTACTACTAGGTCGTTTCGAGTACGGGGTTGTCGCCGCGTAGCATATCTGCTTATCAACGCATATTCGACACCCCCGGCGCCCCCGGGGGTGTTTTTGTAAGCGATCTCCGGAACCGTTTTGGCGCAGTAAGCGACGCGGTAAGTAAGGTAGTTAAGACGTAAGTGATGCAGGAAGAAAGGACACCCCTTCATGGCAGAGGCAAACATGGCAGAGGCAAAGACGCTCTACAAAAAAGTTTGGGACGACCACGCGGTGCGTACACTCGCGAACGGCCAGACGCAGCTCTTTATCGGTACCCATCTTATTCACGAGGTAACGAGCCCGCAGGCGTTCGGCATGCTGCGCGACTTGGGCTTGCGGGTACGCTACCCCGAGCGCACCTTCGCGACCGTCGACCACATCGTTCCGACCGACCAGCGCGAGGAGCCGTTCGCCGACGAACTCGCCGACGCGATGATTAAAGAGCTGCACAACAACTGCCAGGAGTTCGGGATCACCTACTTCGACCTCCACTCCGGCAAGCAGGGCATCGTCCATATGGTCGGGCCCGAACAGGGCATCACCCAGCCCGGCACCACCATCGCCTGCGGTGACAGCCACACCTCGACGCATGGCGCGTTTGGCGCGATCGCGTTTGGTATCGGCACGAGCCAGGTTCGCGACGTCCTCGCGACGCAGACCATTGCCATGAACGAGCTTAAGGTCCGGCGGATTAACGTCGACGGTACGCTGCGGCCCGGCGTCTACGCCAAAGACGTTATCCTGCACATCATCAAGACGCTCGGCGTCAAGGGCGGCCTCGGCTACGCCTACGAGTACGGCGGCGAGGTGTTCGACCGGATGAGCATGGAGGAGCGGATGACGGTCTGCAACATGTCGATCGAAGGGGGTGCGCGCTGCGGTTACGTCAACCCCGACCACACCACCTTCGAGTACCTCCAGGGTCGGCCCTACGCCCCCAAAGGCGACGCCTGGGACGCGGCGGTCGCGCACTGGCAGAGCGTCGCCTCGGACGAAGGGTGTCACTACGACGACGTGGTGAATATCCGCGCCGAAGAGATCGAACCGACCGTGACCTGGGGGATCAACCCGGGGCAGGCGATCTTTATCAGCGAAAACGTGCCGAGTGTCGACACCGCCCCCGAAGGTGAGAAGGCGGCGGTCGCCGAAGCGCTCGAGCACATGAAGCTTACCCCGGACGCGCCGATCGCCGGCACCAAGATCGACGTCGCGTTTTTTGGCAGCTGCACCAACGGACGGATGAGCGACTTTTTAGAAGCCGCCAAGTACCTCGAAGGGCACAAGGTCGCGCCGGGCGTCAAGGCGATCGCGGTTCCGGGCTCGTCGCTCGTCAAGTATCAGTGCGAAGAGTTAGGGATCGACAAGATCTTTATGGACGCAGGCTTCGAGTGGCGCGGCGCAGGCTGCAGCATGTGTCTGGCGATGAACCCCGACAAGCTGATCGGCGACCAGCTCTGCGCCTCGTCGAGCAACCGTAACTTTAAGGGCCGGCAGGGCTCGATCACCGGGCGCACCGTGCTGATGAGCCCGGTCATGGTCGTCGCGGCGGCGGTTAGCGGCGAGATCTGCGACGCCCGCGACCTCTTCGGGGTCGAGCGCGAAGCGGTCGCGTAGTCCCGGCGTTTCCATTCGGCTCGAGATTCCTCTTCGTAGAGATCGGTAAGGAGTAACTGATGGCATTAGAAAAGATTCGCGAGGTGCGCGGCACCGGCGTCTATATCCCCGGCAACGACCTCGACACCGACCGCATCATCCCGGCGCGCTTCATGAAGTGCGTGACCTTCGACGGACTCGGCGAGTACATGTTTTACGACGTCCGTTTTAACGAAGACGGCACCCCCAAAAACCACGTCCTTAACGAGGCGCACTTTCAGGACGCGAGCATCATGATCGCCGACTCTAACTTCGGGTGCGGCTCCTCACGCGAACACGCCCCGCAGGCGATCCGCCGGTACGGCTTTCGGGCGGTTATCGCCGAGAGCTTCGCCGAAATCTTTTACGGGAACTCGGTCACGCTCGGCATGCCCTGCGTCGAGGCTCAGGCCGACGACATCCGGCGCCTCGCCGCCGCAATCAAGGCCGATCCGAGTACCGAAATCCGTATCGACGTCGAGAGCGAGACGGTCTCTTTTGGCGACGACAGCTTTCAGGCCGTGATCAAGCCGGGGGCGAAATCGGCACTCCTCGAAGGTCGCTGGGATCCGATCGGCGAACTGCTCGAGGGCGACGCCGCGATCGCGCAGACCGCCCAACACCTCCCCTACGTCGAGGTCTAGTACGTCGAGGTCTAGCACGCCGAGCGCTAGACGCGCCCCGCCGCACCGATATGCCGAACTCTCGTCCCCCGACATTTCGAGGTTTACAGTGGCCGACGCCCATTATCTTCCGAGCGACCCCTATGCTCCTTACGCCCCGCAAGATTATGCCTTAAAGGATGGCGACATGATGTCGACGAGTTGGTCCGAACGTGCCGAGCAGTACGCAAGCAGCGAAATCTTTCGTCACGGCCCCGAACTGCGCGTGCTTATCGCGCTCGCGCGCCCGACCTGGAGTGACGCCTGTCTCGACATCGGTACCGGCGCCGGCCACACCGCCGCGCTACTCGCGCAGCGGGCGCGTAGTGTGCTCGGACTAGACCCTGCCGAGGGGATGCTCCGGCAGGCCAAAGAGCGCTACGGGCACCTCGGCAACCTCGATTTCTGTTTCGGCTACGCACACGACACCGGACAGCTCGCCGAGTCTTACGACGTGATTACCGTACGGCACGCCGCGCACCACTTTCCCGACATCCCCGGCTTTCTGGCCGAGGCCGCGCGCATCCTTAAACCCGGCGGGCGGCTCGTGGTCGTCGACGAGGTGACCGCCGACCCAGACATCGACGACTGGTTTAACGCACTCGAATCGCTTCGAGACCGCGAACACACCCGCGCTTATCAGCTGCGCGAGTGGCGCGAGTATGTGGGGGGCTCGAGCCTTCGCTGGGTGGTCGGCGACGACCACACCCGGCTCCCTATCGACATACCGAACTGGCTCGCCCGGAGCAACATAGACCACCACGAACGCGCCGACGTCTACGACCACTTCTCACTCGCGACACCGCGCGAACGCTCGCTTCTCAACATCCGTTTCGAGGGTAAGACGCCGGTCACCTTCGATCTGCCGCTCGGCGTTATGCTGATGACCAAACCGGTCGAGGGTCAGCCCTAAACAGCCCCGCTCTAAACACCCGGGCGCGACCCGTCAAGCGCTCCTACAAGAAAGGTTCTCTATGAGTTACACCATCGCCCTCCTACCCGGAGACCATATCGGGCCCGAGGTTATCGGCGCCGCGACCGAGGTGCTCGACGCGGCGGCGGCTGCGTACGGGTTTTCGCTACACTACACCCGGCACGACTTCGGCGGCGCCGCTATCGACGCGGTCGGCGTACCCTTCCCCGACGCGCTTAAAGGCCCGCTCGCCGAGGCGGACGCGGTGCTGCTCGGCGCGGTCGGCGGCCCGGCGTACGACAGCCTGCCGCGCGAACAGCGCTGCGAGACGGGGCTGCTGCAGCTTCGCAAGCACTTGGGTGTGTACAGCAACCTCCGTCCGGTCAAGGTGTTTGGAGGGCTCGAGCCCCTCTCCCCCCTCAAGGCCGAGGTCGCCCAGGGCACCGATATGCTGATCGTCCGCGAACTGACCGGCGGCATCTACTTCGGCCAACCGTCCTACAACGAAGAAAACCAGGGCGTGTCGACCATGGTCTACACCCGCCCCGAAGTCGAACGGATCGCCCGGGTCGCGTTCGACGCCGCCAAGGTACGCGGCAACCGGGTGACGAGCGTCGACAAGGCCAACGTGCTAGACGTGTCGCAGTTCTGGCGCGACGTCGTGGTCGGTATCCACAAGAGCGAATATCCAGACGTCGATCTCGACCACCTCTACGTCGACAACGCCGCGATGCAGCTCGTGCGCGACCCCAAACAGTTCGACGTGATCGTGACCGGCAACCTGTTCGGTGACATCCTCTCCGACCTCGCCGCCGTTATTCCCGGATCGCTCGGGTTGCTACCGTCGGCGAGCCTCGGTGACGGCATCGGCCTGTTCGAACCGGTCCACGGCAGCGCCCCCGACATCGCCGGTAAAGGCGTCGCCAACCCGGTCGGCACTCTGCTGTCTGCAGCGATGATGCTTCGCCATGCACTCGGTGAGAACCGCGCCGCAGCCGCTATCGAGCACGCCGTCCAGCAGGCGCTAAGCGACGACCCGACCCGCGACCTCGGCGGTAGCCGCGACACCCGCACCTTTACCGACGCGGTCAAAACAGCCCTGCCCGCAGCAGCGACCGCCTAAACGAAACAGAGCCTCTACACAGAACGCCCACACAACGCCCACGCAGAGCAAGCACCTAACGCGTACGCCGCACGAGACGCGCGAGCCGACCGTGCGGCAGATTATGTCGGCAGCCAAAACTCGAAACGCCTTCAAAGCGTCGTCCCTCGCGAATCCGGTGCGGTACGGCGCTTTTTCTGCCCGAGTGCGGAAGGTAGCGGGCATGTCGTGTTTGAGGGTCAATTGTCCCACATTTAAAAAGAGTATTATAACTGTTAGAGATAACCGCCCAAACACCTCGACAGGAGCGGTAGCTTTTTAACCGGCCTCTGGAAATTGAGGAATGAACATGACCACGCCTTCACAAGAACGCCGACGACTACGGACGCTCGGACACCTCGGCAGCCTCGACACTCTTGCCCAGGCTCCGTTCGACCGGCTGACCGCGCTCGCCGCCAAGCTGTTCGACACGCCGATCGCCCAGATCTCGCTGATCGACGCCGAGCGGCAGTGGATCAAGTCGGGTTACGGCACCGATCCGGCACTCCGCGAAGTGCCGCACGCCGCCCCGTTTTGCGCCCACACCGTCAGACAGGACGGCGTGATGGTCGTCTCTGACGCTATACAGGACGCCCGTTTTGCCGACAACCCGTTGGTCGATACGGTCGATGCCGGGGCGGGTATCCGCTTTTATGCGGGCGCGACGCTTCGCACCGACGAGGGTCACAACATCGGCTCTCTCTGCGTGATGGACACGGAGCCGCGCACCTTTAGCGACGAACAGCAGACACTCCTTAAAGAGCTTGCGGCAACTACTGTCGACATGATCAAGCAGCACCGCGTCAAGCAGGAAAATCTGCGGGCCAGCGACGAACAGCAACAGACCGCCGCCGAACTAAAACTGCTCGCATCTGCGGTCGAAGCCGCTAACGACAGCATTATGATCACCGACGTCGGGCTCGACCGTCCCGGTCCGCATATCCTCTATGTCAACCCGGCTTTTACCCAGATGACCGGCTACCGTGCCGACGAGGTTATCGGCAAAACTCCGCGCATCCTGCAGGGGCCAGGCACCGACCGGGCGGTGCTGCGGCGGTTGCGCGAACAGCTTTCGGCGGGGCAGTCTTTCTTCGGACAGGCCGTTAACTACCGCAAAGACGGCTACCCGTTCATCATCGAGTGGCAGATCACCCCGGTCAAAGACGATCTCGGTAACATCGTGAACTGGGTCGCGGTGCAGCGCGACATTACCGAGCGGGTCAAGAACGAGGACGCGCTGCGGGAGAGCGAGGAGCGGTTTCGGCAGATTAGCGACGTGACCTCGGACTATGTCTACGCGTTTAAGGTCGGTGCCGAACAACGAACCGTAAGCCGCTGGGTTTCGAACACTTTTACACGTCTGACCGGCTACACGAAACGCGAACTCGAAGCGGAGGGGGGCTGGCAGGTTCTCGTCCACCCCGACGACAGGCCGATTGTGGAGGCTCGAGCCCAACGCCTCTTCGCCGGCCACACCGACGTCAGCGAGTACCGCATCGTCACCAAAGGCGGGTCGGTGCGCTGGATACGCGACTACGGCAAACCGACCTGGAGCGTCCGGCTCGGGCGCGTCGTCGAGATCGTCGGGGCCGGCCAGGACGTCACCGAACGCAAAGAAAACGAGCTGCGGCTCCGCGAGAGCGAAGCCCACAACCGCGCCCTGCTCGACGCCATCCCCGACGCTATCGTCCACCACGACCGCGAGGGGCGCTATCTCGACGTGATCGCGCCGCGCGACTTTAAGCCGATCCAGACCGTTGAAACGCTGCGGGGCAAAACGGTCGACGCTATCTTTGACAAGCCGACCGCGGACACCCTACGCGCCACGTTCGAACGGGCGTTTCAGAGCGGCGAGGTGCAGTTCTACGAACTCGCCCTTACGGTCGACGGCGAAGAGCGCGAGCGCGAAGTACGTGTCGCGCGTGTTAACGACCAAGAGTGCCTGATGATTGTCCGCGACGTGACCGAGCAGAAACGGGCCGCGCGGGCGCTCCAGGAGAGCGAAGACCGCTACCGGTCGGTGGTCTCCGCGCTAACCGAGGGGATCGTGGTGCATCGGGCCGACGGGCAGATCGTCGCCGCGAACAAGAGCGCCGAGACCGTGCTCGGGCTTAGCTACGCACAGCTCGTAGGCCGCGATTCGCTCGACCCGCGTTGGCGCACCGTACGCGAGAGCGGTAAACCCTTTCCGGGCGACCAACATCCGGCGATGGTCACGTTGCGTACCGGGCAGCCGCAGACCGGGGTGATTATGGGGGTCCACAAACCCGACGGGTCGCTGTCGTGGCTTTCGGTCAACTCTCAGCCGCTCTGCCGCGCCGGCGAAACCGCCCCCTACGGCGCTGTCGCGTCGTTTTCCGACATAACCGAACAGCTTCGTAGCCACGAAGAGTTGCGGCAGCGGGCACGCCAACAGGAGGCGGTCGCCGCACTCGGGCAGTACGCCCTAACCCACCGCGACCC
This sequence comes from Trueperaceae bacterium, assembly GCA_034521635.1. Lineage (GTDB taxonomy): Bacteria > Deinococcota > Deinococci > Deinococcales > Trueperaceae > JAXHMC01. The sequence continues at coordinate 76,552 of JAXHMC010000034.1, forward strand.
GCACGACGTGATGGACAGAGCCGTCGTCTTGCTCGCCGAGGTGCTTGGCGTCGAGTACACCAAGGTGCTCGAGCTAACCCCCGACCGCGAGGCGTTGCGGCTCCAGTCAGGGGTCGGCTGGCGCGACGGACTCGTCGGCACGGCCCAGATCGGTATCGACCCGGACTCGCAGGCGACCTACACCCTTCACAGCGACGCGCCGGTCATTGTCGACAACCTCGCCACCGAAACGCGGTTTAGCGGGCCGTCACTCCTGACCGAACACGGTGTCCACAGCGGCGCGAGCGTAACAATCGCCGCGGGCGGCCAGCAGTACGGCGTGCTCGGGGTGCATACCTGGACGCGGCGCCACTTTAGCCGCGACGACGTCACCTTTTTGCAGTCGGTCGCGCACATCATCGCCGTCGCGCTAGAACACCGGGCCGACGCCACCCAGATCCTCGGGCTCAACACGCAGTTGCAGCAGCGGCTCGAGCAGAGCACCGCCCTCTACAAGATCAGCACCACCATCACCCAGAGCGCCTCGGTAAGCGACACGCTCGACGTGTTTTTAGAGCAGGTGCATAGCCAGCTAGGTGCCGACGCCGCAGACGTCTTGCTGTTTGACGAAGCGAGCCAGCAGCTCCGCTACGGGGCGAGCCGGGGCTTTCGGCGCGGCGAACGCATCGAGCAGGTGCGGCTCGAGCTCGGCGAGGGGTGGGCCGGAAAAGCGGCACTGTCGCGGCGTCCGTATGTTGTTACCGACCTTGCGGCGAACGAAGCACCCTCACCCTTTAGCGACAAAGACCTGGTCGCAGACGAAGGCTTTACCAGCTACTACGCGCTGCCTCTGGTCGCGAAGGGACGGCTTCAGGGTGTTTTAGAGGTTTTTAGGCGAGAGGGGCTCGAGCCCACCCGGTCGTGGCACACCTTCGCCCAGACCCTCGCCGCCCAAGCCGCGATCGCCATCGACCACGCCCGCCTCGTTAAAGACCTGCAAGTCTCGAACCACAACCTGACCCTCGCCTACGACGCCACCATCGAGGGCTGGGCCAAAGCGCTCGACCTCCGCGACAAAGAGACCGAAGGCCACAGCCGCCGCGTGACCACCCTGAGCGTCGCCATCGCCCGCGAGATGGGCTTTTCCGAAGACGACCTGCTCCAGGTTCGCCGGGGTGCGCTGCTCCACGACGTCGGCAAGCTCGGCGTCCCCGACCGCATCCTGCTCAAGCCGGGCAAGCTTAGCGCCGACGAGTGGGACACGATGAGAAAGCACCCCACCTACGCTTACGAGATGCTCGAGCCCATCCACTTCCTCCGCCCGGCACTCGACATCCCCTACGCCCACCACGAACGCTACGACGGTAGCGGCTACCCGCGCGGCCTCGCCGCCGACCAGATCCCGCTCGCCGCCCGTATCTTCGCCGTCGTCGACGTCTACGACGCGCTCCGCTCCGACCGCCCCTACCGCGAGGGCTGGCCTAAAGACAAGGTTTTGGCCCACATCCGCGAACAGGTCGGTAGCCACTTCGACCCCGCCGTCGTCGACGTCTTCCTCGGCCTAGACGACAACCTGCTCTACTAGACGCGGCGCACTGCCCCCCGAAACCGCACCAAAAAGCACCGGCTCTGTGACCGGTGCTCGCTTCTTGTGCGCTAGGTTAAAAACTTTAGAGAGACGCGCCGAAACGCGCTAGGGTGTGCCCTACCGAGCGACGCCGATAAGGTCGCGGTTTCCCGCACTCCGAAACCAGGCCACACTGATGTCGGGGCGCCCGACCCGGACGAGTATCCAGGGGTTGGTAAACGCCTGAGTGGTGATGCTGTTCGGGCCCGGCTCGGTGATGTCTACCGTGACGTACACCTCGTTGTCTTCTAGGGTGACCTCCCGGACACCGATTCCGTAGCCGCCGGTCGGCTGCGTCCCTAAAAACATCGCGACGACACTCTCGCGCCGAAAATCGATGTCGGGTAGGGGCGGCGGCGTCAGGCGGCTGCCGTAGGCCTGATTCCAGAGCCGTACGAGCCCGGACTGCGAAGTCGCGATAGAGAACTGCCGTCCTTCGCCGGTCACGGCCTGATTACCGCTCGCGACAATCTCCCAGCGGACTTCCTGGACGGGCGGCGCAGCGGAGGTCGTGCTCGTCTCGATATCCTGCTGGACAAACAGCGCGGTGCTGCGGTAGTTGCTGATGCCACCGACGCGGCGCTGGGGGGTGCGCGGTGACAGTGCCGCGACCGTGATCGGACCCCGTGCTTCGAAGGCCCGCTGGAGCGTCCGCGCTTCTTCGGCGGTTAGCTCTCCGACGCCGCGCAGCCCGCCGATCCGTTCGCGCGGTCTGACGAGTACGTCGAAACCCGCCTCGGTCGTCTCGGCGAGGGTAAACCACCGGTTGCCGTCGTAATAGACCACCGGCCCGGTCGCGGTGCGGGCCACCAACGAGATTTCGGTCGAGAGGCGGACCCGTTCGACCTCGACGGGGGGTGCTTCGAAACCGGGCAGCGTCTCCGCGAGGTAGGGTTCGCCGTTGACGAGCAGCGCGCTAGGCACCGCTAACGGACCATCCGAGGTGCCTTCGGTGAGCTCGAGCCCCCGACCGCCAAACTCCAGGGTCGTCGGCTCGCCGTAGAAGTAACCGTAGAGTGTATTGCCGTCGTAGTTATAGAGCGCGATGTCGTGCAGGGTAAGCCCGCTTCCCTCACTCGGAACGCAGCCCGCGAGCAGTATGCCCGACACAAGTACAGTTAGATAACGCATATCAAGACCTCCATCTGATAGGTCACACGGGCCAGCATCGTCGCCGCGAAGCTCGTGTAACAGGTTCGTTAGGTTGATATGCTAGCATCTACGCGGCGCGACACCGTGAACCCGGCGTTAAGACTCGTTAAAACAACACGCTTAAACTCCTCGAGACAACGCGCTTAAAACAGCAGCGCGGACAACCGAGGCGGCGACAGCATAGAGCCGTTATCTCTATCCGCACAAATCTGCTGACACACGTCACAAATCTGCTTACGCGCATCGCTATTTACGCAAAGGCGCCGCTCGCCAACAGGGTTTGTACCTCGCTAGCGAGCGGCGTTTTCTTGGTTATGGTTGTTACGGCGTGTTACGAGCCGCGTCTACAGACGACGTGTTACCGGACGGTGTCGTGACCTTACTGGCCTTGGCCGAGCGAGTAGGCCGGTTGGCCGCCGATGCGGTAGAGCTGTTCGGTCTTGATGATCTCGAAGCCGGCGTCGTGGATAGCATGGTAGAGCTCGAGCACCCTCCCGAAGTCCACCACGTCGTCGGGCGTCTCGAAGCGGCAGCGCCAGTGATCGGTCTTAAACGTTTCGGGGAGCCCTTCGGGATAGACCTTGATACCCCGGTTGGTGATCATCTGCAAGCTCCAGCCTGCGGTCGCCGCCGCCGCCTCTAGACCGTTACCGATCACGTTCGGGTCGCGCTCCGCGTCCGACCAGTCGATAAAGACGTCGACGCCGACGAGCTCTTTGGGCTCGGGGTCGTGTACGGGCAGGTCGACGGTGATCTTTGCGCTGGTGTAGTGGACGGGCTCGAGCACCTCCGGCGTCTTCCCTAAGCGCGCGATCACCGCGTCGGCAAAACCGTCCGTTCCGACCCGTTCCTGGCTTAGCTCGTCGCGGTAGATGTCGCCAGTATGGATCCCGTCTTCGAGCGTCTTGAGCCAGGCGTTGTTGATCGTTTCGGCGACGTCGCCGTGGCCCAAGTGTACGAGCATCTGCACCGCCGCGAGCAGCATCCCCGACGGGTTGGCGATCCCCTGTCCGGCGATGTCGGGCGCCGAGCCGTGGATCGCTTCAAACATCGCAATGTCCGTACCGATATTGGCCGAGCCCGCTAGACCGACCGAGCCCGCGAGCTGCGCGGTAATGTCGGACAGAATATCGCCGTATAGGTTAAGCGTCACGATCACGTCGAACGATTCCGGGTCCGTCGCGAGGCGGGCCGCGCCGATGTCGATAATCTGATGGTCGCTGCCGATGTCGGGATATTCGGCGGCGATCTCGTCAAACACGCGGTGAAACAGCCCGTCGGTGAGCTTCATAATGTTGTCTTTGCTCATACACGTTACCCGGTCACGACCGTACGCCCGCGCATATTCAAACGCGTAGCGCACAATCTTCTCGCAGCCGGGCCGCGTGATGAGTTTGAGGATCTGCGCGACCTCGCGGGTCTGCTGGTGTTCGATGCCCGCGTAGAGGTCTTCTTCGTTTTCGCGGATGATAACCACGTTCATGTCGGGGTGCTGCGAGGCGACGAAGGGCGTGTAGGCTTTGGCCTGCCGGACGTTAGCGAAGAGGCCGAGCGCTTTTCTAAGCGTAACGTTGAGGCTTTTGTACCCGCCGCCCTGCGGCGTGGTGATCGGCCCCTTGAGCAGCACCCTGTTCGTACGGATCGAATTCCAGGCGTCTGCGGGAATCCCCGAACTAACGCCGCGCTCGTAGACGGCCTTGCCGATTTCGATGGTGTGGTAGTCGAGCGGCGCGCCCGCAGCCTTTAGGATGCGAAGCGTCGCGTCGGTGATTTCGGGGCCGATCCCGTCTCCGGGTGCGACCGTTACGGCGGTCTTGACCGGCGTAGCCGGCGTGGGCTTTTCGAGTGTCTGATTCATCATCAACCTCCTGAAGACCTAAAGTACGTGAAACGGCCTAGCGTCACCAGGAGTTACATTTCGGTAATTTTTCCTGTAGAATACGGATACTGTCGGAAGAAACAGCTCGAGCCCTCCTGGTCGCGCCGCAAAAAACATACGTTTTTGGCCTGTAGCACAGCGTTTTCTGCAACCGGCACAACCTACGTCGCCCTACGCATTTTATACGTTTATCTACATCTATATGCACCAGTACGCAGGGTCACACTGCCAAAATCACTTTTCGCGTCCTGGTAGCGGTCTAACCCGCTACCTTCTTGGCCACTTGCATCGTCCCGACCTGCCTATATCACCATGCGCATGGGTACCATTCATCAAAATAGTAGAGTGCGCCATGCGCACCACACGGCCACCAGCACCCCTGTTCGCCAAAACGATGGTCGCCACGACGAGTGCGCCGCAGAATGCTTTCTGCCTAACAGGATCAACGTGACGTACAGAGATCAGCTTAGTATTACGGTCTATCGTCTGACTGGCTGACGAACGCCCTCCGAAGGGTCGTGTCTACAGCGTCATGTCTACAGCATCATTCCCACCTCCGAAACGGCTCGTGCGTTCCGGCTCATCTACCGTCGCGACGTTCTGTTACATTACAGTTATGTCTTCGACTCGTCGCCGCGCTCGGCTTATCGCCGCACTTATCGTCGCGCTGCTTAGCGCCGTCGCTATCTATCAGGAACGCACACCCACCGCACAGGTCGTCCGGACGCTCCCCGAAGTCACGGTCGCCGGTAGCTACGACGTAATCGTTATCGGTAGCGAGCCCGAGGGGGTCGCCGCTGCGGTCGCCGCCGCCCAGGAGGGGGCGAGCACGCTGCTCGTCTCGCACGACGACAAGGTCGGGGGGCTGTTCGTGCTCGGCCAGATGAACTCGCTCGACCTCCGCACCCAACCGACGCTTATGCAGCGCGGGCTGTTCGAAGACTGGTGGCAACGTACCGGTCGGCACATGTCGTTCGACGTGGGGCGCGCCGAACAGGCGTTTATCAACATGCTGGTCGAGGCCGGGGTAAGCGTCAAACTGTCCGAACAGACGATCCGTCCGGTCTTCGAGGGCGAGCGGCTTAGCGGCGTCTATCTCGACGAGGGTCTGGTCACGGCCCGGCAGCTTATCGACGCGACCGCCGAAGCCGACTTTGCCGCTGCGGCGGGGGCGACCTACAGTATGGGCTTTGCAGGCCTCGGTTTAGACGAACGGATGGTCGACACGCTGGTGTTTCGGATCGACGACGTCGACTGGGCGGCGCTGCGGCGCGGTATCAGCGAGCGCGGTCGCGACTACGCGATCAGCGACGAGCGGGTGGCGTGGGGGCATTTCGGCGGCGAGCCGGCCGCGTATCAGGGGCTCGAGCCGGGCATCCGCCTGCGCGGTCTTAATTTGGGACGGCAGGACGACGGCTCGGTGCTCGTCAACGCGCTGCTTATCTACGGTATCGACCCGTTCGACCCGGCCAGCGTCCAGGACGGCTTCGACCGCGCGAGACGCGAAGCGCCGCGCATTATCAGCTACCTCTCGGCCCGGGTGCCGGGCTTCGAAGACGCGACCTTCGGCGGCGTCGCCGACGCGCTCTACATCCGCGAAACCCGCCACATCGACGCCGAATGCACACTGACGGCGAACGACACGCTCAACAACATCGTGACCGATCAGGACGTGGTGGCGGGGGGCTATCCGCTCGACGTGCAGGTCTTGACGCCCTTCGACAACGGCTACGTGTTCGGTACGCCCGACATCTACGGAGCGCGGCTCTGCGTCGCGGTGCCTAAAGGGGTCGGGCCCCTCTGGGTGGTCGGCAAGGCTGCTGGCTACGACGCGCTCGCGGCGTCGAGTGCGCGGGTGGTGCCGTTCGGGATGGCGCTCGGCGAAGCGGTCGGCGTCGCCGCGACCAGAGCGCTCCGGCTCGGCCTCTCGCCCGCCGAGTTCGCGAGCAACGACCTAGAGATCGCCGCGCTGCGCCGTCGCCTCGAAGCCCGCGGTGCCTACCTCGCGCCGGTTCGGCCTCGCGACCCGGTCGGCCCGTTCGAACACCCCCACTTTGACGCTTATCGGCTGCTGTTAGGCCGGGGGCTCGCGCTCGGCGGCTACAACAACGACCCCAACCTCGACGACCGGGTCTCGTCGCTCGGCTACGTCTATCTGCTCAGCAACGTCGGCCAACGCTTTTTCGGTAACGACACCCTCGGCCCCGTGTTGCAGGGTCGCTACCCGACCGCCGACATCCCTCTCACGCCGCGCAGGGCGCTACTCATCACTCGCGACGCCGCCTGCGAACTAGGCCGCTGTCTCGACACGACCTGGCAAGCCCTTATCGAGGCGGGACTCGCGCCGAGCGACTTTCCGCCCGACGACGACCTAGACCGGGGCGAAGCCTACGCACTCGCGGCGCGGCTCATCCAGTTTTACGACGATCCTCGCGCCGACACGGCGCCGTAACACAAACACAGCACGCTGCGATCAACACGGTAGGTCGGCGGTATGCTCGCGATTATCAGCGACGTTCACGGCAATCTAAGTGCGCTAGACGCGGTGCTCGAAGATATCGACCGGGCGGGCTGCGAACGGATCGTCTGTCTAGGCGACGTCGCGAACTTCGGGCCGCAACCGCAAGAGACGCTACACCGGGTGAGGACTCTCGGCATTCCTGTCGTCCGGGGCAACACCGACGAATATCTGCTACGTCAGCGGACGGCGGACGACGTCACGAAGGTTAACGACGACACGCCACGGTTTTTGGCGATCGAGAACTGGTGTGCGGCGCAGATGGACGAGGCAGACCGGGCGTATCTGCAGGCGTTACCGAAAACGGTCGGGGTGGAGGTGGGGGGGCTCGAGCCCCTCTGCTGTCACGGCTCGCCCCGCTCCCACAGCGATATCATCGTCGCCACCACCCCCGACGACACGCTCGGACACTATCTAGCAGGCGTTACCGCTACGCTTGTCGCCAGCGGCCACAGCCACGCCCCACTCCTCCGGCGTTACCGCGACAAGCTGTTCGTCAACCCCGGCAGCGTCGGCCTCCCCTACGAGATCCTCCCGAACGGCGACGCCCGCAACCCCCCGTGGGCCGAATACGCGCTGCTCCGCGTCGTCGACCGTCACCCCCGGATCGAGTTTCGACGCGTCCCCTACGACATCCAACCGGTCATCGCGGCGGCCTACGAGCACGACATGCCGTTCGCGGACTGGTGGACGGAAGGTTGGCGTCGCGGCTAGCGGGCGTCTCGTAGTGGTTCGGCGTCCGCCACACGCTACTTAAAAACGCTACTACTATTTCGAGTAGAGACGCGGCGATACTAACAGCATGAACGCACACCACAAAACCATTATCGGCATCGTCACCCTTAGCGTCGTCGTCATCACGCTCGGCCTTGTCGCGCTCGCCGACCAGAGCGCCGTTCCGGCCTCGGTCGAAACCGTCGCGGTCACCCGCGCGAACGCGCAGCGTATGGTACTCGACCTCGCGCCTAGCGCTTCGCACCTGACACTGCGCGCCCTTCCCGCCGACAGCACATTCGCGCTCACCGGAGATATCGAGGTCGGCGGACGCGAGGCACTGACCGAAGAGGTTGTGGCAGGAGAGGGGCTCGAGCTCCGCTACCAGACCCGGCAGCGCTTCGGAATACACGTCAACGCGACCGACCGTCACACGTGGGATTTAGCGATGGCGCGCGACCTGCCGACCGATCTCGCGCTCCGTGCGCGGGTGGCTCGAGCCACCCTAGACCTCCGCGATACCGACGTCCGCAGCCTCGACCTCACCATGGACATCGGGCGAAGCACCGTGTTTCTCCCCACCCGGTCGTTTACCGGCACCGTCACCGCCGACATCGGCGACGTCGACCTCATCCTCCCTAAAGACGCGAACGCGACCATCACCGTCCAGAGAGGCTTGACCACCACCCAGGTCAGCGACGACTTTACGCGGACGAACCAGCAGTATCGCCTAAGCGGCTCCGGCCCAGAGATCACGCTCACCGTCAAAAACGACTCGGGCAGGGTCAGCCTGTCCACATACTAAGCACCTGTCGACGTACTGATCCGACCGACGTCGCGACACCGGCCAGACCCGACCGAAAAGACCCGGCGCGAGCTAAGCGTCCGGGTTCTTTTTACGAGGTGTGTTTTCGCGCCGCCAAGCGTCACACGTCTGCGGGGCGAGCGATGTCTGCGGGACGGGCGACACCCCTCGCGACACGCTCGGCCTACACCGACGACGCCTTAAGCGTGTCGATAAACTGCTGCGCGGTCCGCCCCGAGTAGCCGTTGCCCCACTCCGCGTAGCGGATCGCCCGCTCGTCGAGGTCGTCTAGCAGAAGGTTTTCGGTCTCCGCGAGCCCGCGCACGATCTCTAGATAGCGCTGCTGCGACGCGTTCGGAAAGGTCAGCGTCAGGCCGAAACGGTCGGCGAGGGCGAGACGTTCGTTTTGGGTGTCCCCACCGTGGACGTCGTCGTCGTAGAGGCCGGGGCGGTCGGAAAACTGTTCGCTGACCAGGTGCCGCCGGTTGCTCGTCGCGTAGACCACCACGTTGCCCGGGCGGTCGCTCAGCGATCCTTCGAGCAGGGTTTTGAGCGGGGCGTAGCGGCTGTCACCCGGTTCGAAGCTAAGGTCGTCGACGAAGAGGATGTAGCGGTGCGGGCGGGGGCGCAGCGTGTCTAGGACGTCGGGCAGGTCGACGAGGGCGGCGGTCGGCAGCTCGACAAGGCGGAGGCCTCGGGCGTGGTAGCGGGTCAGCAACCCTTTGACGGCGGTCGACTTGCCGCTCCCGCGCGGCCCGTAGAGCAGCGCGTGTTGGGCGGGGCGTCCGGCGAGCAGCGCTTCGGTATTGTCGACGAGCCGGTTTAGCGGGCGGTCTAGACCGACGAGGCGCTCGAGCCCCACCCGCACCGGATACACGACCGGGCGCAGCGTACCGTCCCAGCGAAACGCCGCAAACCGCGCCAGCGGCCCCGCGCCGTGCCGCCGGTAACGCTCGGCGAGCCAGCCGAGTACCGCGTCGACCGCGTCGGGGCCGACCTCGTCCGCAGCCCCTTCACCACGCTCTCCGACCAGCAGACCGCGTAATTCGGCGACGTCGTAGGGCGGATCGCTTACGGCGAGGGCGTGCAGCGGCGGCAACACGTCGTCGAGCACCCGGCTTACCTCGAACTGCCAGTCGCGCCGCAGCAGCGTCATCATCCGGGTCAGGTCGCGCCGGGCACCCATCTCTAAACCGTTCGGCACGGCCTCGTCCGTCCCCATCAACAGCTGCGACAGCGGCGACTCGAGCCCGAGCAGGTCGATCGCCGCCGCGCTTGCGAGGTCGGGTACGGCGTGGTCGGTCAGGGCGGCGTAGAGCTGTTGGTAGTACCCGGCGAGGTCGGCGTGTTCGCGGGCGTGTTCGTGGGCGAGAGCGTCGCCGAGCGCGTCTAGGGCGCGCCACCAGGGCCGCGCGGCGAGGTTACGAAACAGAAACAGAGGTGTGGTCATCGCGGCTCACTCTACCGTAGAAACAGAGTGTCTGGCGACAGCTTCGGGGGCCGAGAAGCGTCCTAGACGAGTCCTAGACGATACGTAGACCGAGGCTGCGGGTCGTTTGCGGACAGTTGTTTGCGGACGGTCGTTTACGGCCTAGCAAGACGCGGCAGACGGCGGCAGATCGCACGCCCGCCGGACGCGTCCGCGTGATAGCATAGAGGCTGCATGTCAGCGATCTATCAACAGGCCAGACCGACGACGTTCGACCAGGTGATCGGCCAGGAACACGTCAAAGAGGTACTCGTCGCGAGCCTGACGCGGGGCCGGGTCGGGCACGCCTACCTCTTTTCGGGGCCGCGCGGGGTCGGTAAAACCACCTCGGCGCGGCTGCTCGCGATGGCGGTCAACTGCGAAGCCGACGACGTCGCGACGCGCCCCTGCGGCACCTGTGCGTCGTGCCGGTTGGTGCGCTCTAACAGCCACCCCGACGTGATCGAACTCGACGCGGCGAGCAACAACTCCGTCGACGACATCCGCGAGATTCGCGACCAAGTCAGGCTTTCGGCGATCCGGGGCGGGATGCGGGTGTGGGTGCTCGACGAAGCGCACATGCTCTCGAAGGCGGCGGCGAACGCGCTCCTCAAAACGCTCGAAGAGCCGCCGCCCCAACTCGTCTTTATCCTCGCGACCACCGAGCCAGAGAAGTTGCCACCGACGATTCTGTCGCGCTGTCAGCACTTTCGGTTTCGGCGGCTTTCGGAGGCCGAGATCGCCGGAAAGCTGCAGCAGCTCTGCGCGCGTGCCGAGGTCGACGCGGAAGACGAGGCGCTAACGCTCGTCGCGCGGGCGGCGGACGGGGCGATGCGCGACGCGGAGTCGTTGTTAGAGCGGCTGCTCGCCTCCGGCAAGACGATCACCCAACAAGACGCCGAGGACGCGCTCGGACTACCGCCGCAGACGCGGTTGCAGGCACTCGCGACGGCGCTCGCCACAGGCGACACCAACCTGCTACTCGGCGAAGCTGCCGGGCTCTACCGCGACGGGTTCGCGCCACGTAGCCTCGCCGAACAGTTGCAGCAGACGCTCCGCGACGCGCTCTACACGCGGGTCGGGTTGGGGGACGGGTTTAGGCTCGAGCTCCCCGAAACCGACCTCCTCCGGGTGATTCACGCCCTCGACGACGAGGCCGAGCGGTTTATCCGCCGCGACGACCTATTCTCGCTCGAAGTCGCGCTAATCAAGGCGCTTAACGCGCTACGCTACAACGCACCGAGCGACGCGGTCGCGGAATTAAGCGAGGGGCGCGCGCCGAAACAGCCGGCTGCGGAGACAGGGCAGGGGCCGGCCACCCCCCCACCCCAACCCGCCGACCCGCGCTCGCGCACCTTCGACCCGAACCAGAGTGCCCCGCCCGCGCAGAATCGCCCGGCCCAAAACACCCCATCACCCCCCCAACGTCCAGCCCCCCAACCACAGGGCAGCTGGCGCGACGTCCAGCGTCAGGCACCGTCACACCTCAAATCGTTTCTGATGCCCGCCCAGTCACAGGTCGATGGACAGACGATCAAACTACACTACCCGCAGGGCAAAAAGTTTCACCTCAACCAGTTGCTCCAGCGCGAAGCAGAGTTTATCGACCTTATCGGCGCGGTGTTCGGCGACGGCTACACCATCGAGATGAGCCTCGAAGGTTCGGGCGAGGTGGTGCGAAAAAAGTCTTTACGGGGTCTGGCTCGGCCCCGGTAGCACCGTCAAGCACGCCCGCGCGGACGTCGTCGTCACCGCCCGCACAGCAGACGGCTCTCGCACCGGCGACAGGCGCAAAATCTCCAGCGACGTCACAGTCGACCCCGAAACCGACATCACGACCGGCGACGGACGCGGCGCGGCAGCCGGAGAAAAAACCGTTGCCGAGCTTTGACCCGACGGCTCGAGCCCCGACAACCTCCGCGACCAGCACGACCACGACCCGGACGCCCGCGACCGCATCCGCGACGACCACCACCACGACGGCGCCCGCCAAGGCCGAACCGGCACCGCCGACCGAACCAGAAACCGCGTTCCCGACACCCTCGGAAAGCGCCTTCGGCGACGCGCTACCCGACGACTTTTACGACGACCCGACGCTCGACACAGCGCCGACCAAACCGCGTAAGCTCGACATCGACTCGGTCGACGACGCGGACAGCGGGGATTTCGACCGTCTCGGCGACGACGTACCAGACGATAGACCTGGCGAATTACATGGCGACGTCCGTAACGAGCCGGGGCGAGAGGGAGGAGGGCTCGAGCACCACCCCCGCTTCGCCGCTCTCCAGTCGCTCTTTCCGGGCCACGTCGTCGAGGTCCAACCGCTCCACACCAAAAAGAAGCGCGGAGCAGACGCGAACGACGCCGACGCAGACGACACGGACGACCCGGGTCACGATGCAAGCGACCTTACCGAAAACGACGTAGCAGACGCGCTAGACTAAAAGATATTTGCATCGCGTCTGCCGCACAAACAGCGGCGTCCGGACCCACCCCAGACCTCCTCGAACCCCAGACCTTGACCAACCTAGGGAGAACGCTATGAACATCCAGAAGCTGATGAAAGAAGCGCAAAAAGCGCAGCGCCAGATGGCCGAAATACAGGAAAAGATCGCCAACATGACCGTCGAGGGGAGTGCGGGCGGCGGCCTCGTCACCGCGACCGCGAACGGTAACGGCAACCTGCTCAAAATCAACATCGACGAAAGCGCCATCGACCCCGACGACCGCGAACTGCTCGAAGACCTCGTGATGGCGGCGGTCAACGAAGCACAGCGCAAGGCTAAAGAGCTTCAGGAAGAAGAGATGAGCAGCGTGATGGGCGGTATGGGCGGTATGGGCGGCATGCCGGGGCTGTTTTAACGCGCCACGCCGCCGCTCTCCTCGCGAGCCTCGTCCCGCACACCGTCCCGCACACTGGGGCGGCGGCTCGCTTCGTCGTGTGTTCGCGCCCGAACGCGGCAGGCCGTAGAGCCGTCGCGGCGAACCACCGGCGTCTCCACCCTCTGCGTCTACTACTGCGTCTACTATGAAATATCCTCCGTCACTTATCCAACTTATCCGCGAACTCGGCAAGCTGCCCGGCGTCGGCCCCAAAAGCGCCCAGCGGCTCGCCTTTCACCTCTTTAATTTGCCCGAAGAAGACGTTCAGCAGCTCGCCCAAGCGATTATCGACGCCAAAGGCGCACTCAAGCAGTGCACGGTCTGCTTTAACATCACCGACCAGGAGGTGTGCAGCGTCTGCTCCGACGTGCGGCGCGAACAGAAGCTTATCTGCGTCGTCGAACAGCCCGCCGACCTGCTCGCCATCGAACGTTCGGGCGAGTTTAGCGGCGTCTATCACGTCTTGCACGGCTCGCTCAGCCCTATGAACGGCGTCGGCCCCGACCAGCTCACCATCCAGCCGCTTATGACCCGGCTTAAAGAGACCGAAGAGGTTATTCTCGCGACCGCGACGACCGTCGAAGGCGAGGCTACTGCGATGTATCTCGCGCGGATGCTCGGCGAACTCGGCATTACCACCTCGCGTATCGCTTACGGCCTGCCGGTCGGCGGCGACCTAGAATACGCCGACGAGGTCACGCTCGGGCGGGCGATTACCAATCGGCGGCGGTTGTAGGAGCGTCGTAGAAACATTGTAGAGATGGGCGGTGCGACTGGGTTTGCGTTGTCGATGGTGTGGGGGGCTCGAGCCCTCCCCAAAACTCCCTACAGAGCTGTCCACAGAGACGCGCCGCTTCGTACCTTTTAGCACAGGTTGAGCCGACGGCGTCTGCTAAACTCGCAGTCCAATCATCACCCTGCCACCGCCCCTGAAGTCGCGCCTCGAAGCGGGCCGCACCAATCATCCGAGTACCGACCGTCCGAGTATCGTCCACTCTCGACACTGTTCGCCTGCTCGTCTCACGGTGATATCTGTAGATTAAGTGTTGCGTAGATAGCGACGTCAGCATCTGCTAGGATCGCGTCTATCTATAAGGTCGGCAGCGACCGAGGCGTTCGTACGGACGTGTCCTACCCTACTTGGCAGCGCTTCCGGCAGCGGCCTCGGCGAGCGCCTGGAGTCCGTGCAGGACGACACTAAGACGATGTGACGACGACATAACGCCCCGAGTCACTAGCACCGCTCACCCGGTCAGCGGGTTGACAACGCCTAGCCGCTCCCTATAATGATGACGCAACTACAGGAGGGTTATCGTTTTGAGCAAAACCGCAAAATCTCGCAGCCAGACCGGGCCCGGCAAACGGCTCGTTATCGTCGAGTCGCCGACCAAAGCCAAGACCATTCGGCGCTTTCTGCCCGGCACCGGTTACCAGGTCGAGGCGAGTATGGGCCACGTCCGCGATCTGCCGGCCAAAGCCGACGAAATCCCCAAGGCGCACAAGGGCGAGGCGTGGGCGCGGCTCGGCATCAAGATCGAAGACAGCTTCGAGCCGCTCTACATCATCCCGCCGGCCAAAAAGAAGGTCGTCAACGCGCTGCGGCAGGCGCTCAAGGGCGCGACCGAGCTCTATATCGCGACGGACGAAGACCGCGAAGGCGAGTCGATCGGCTGGCATCTGTTACAGGTGCTCGCCCCCAACATACCGGTACGCCGCATGGTGTTTCACGAAATCACCGAGGCGGCGATCGTTCGGGCGTTAGAAGAGACGCGCGACATCGACGGCGACCTCGTCGAAGCGCAGGAGACGCGGCGCATCCTCGACCGTCTGGTCGGGTACACCATTTCGCCGCTACTCTGGAAAAAGATCGCCCCGAAACTGTCGGCGGGGCGGGTGCAGAGCGTCGCGATGCGGCTGCTCGTGCTCCGCGAAAAGGAGCGGATCGCGTTTCGGCCCGCCGACTACTGGGATCTTAAGGCGCAGCTCGGCCAGGAGACGAAAAGCCGCCCCTTCGAAGCGGTGATGACACACCTCGCAGATGTGCGGCTCGCGAGCGGGCGCGACTTCGACGACGATACGGGCAAACTCAAGAAGAATCTGACCGAGGGCAAGGACGTGCTGCTGCTCAAGGAGGCCAGGGCCCGTCAACTCGCCGGCCTCCTCAAACCCCTCCCCTGGCGCGTTACCAGTATCGAAGAGCGTCAGGCGACCCGCTCGCCGGCACCGCCCTTCACCACCTCGACGCTGCAACAGGAGGCGAGCCGCAAACTCAACCTCCCCGCCAAACGGACCATGCAGGTCGCGCAGAAGCTCTACGAAAACGGCTACATCACCTACATGCGGACCGACTCGGTCAACCTCTCCCAGGAGGCGATCAGCGCCTGTCGCCGCGCGGTCGAAGGGCGTTACGGCAAACCCTACCTGAGCGACAAACCGCGCCGCTACAAGGGCAAGTCGCGCAACGCCCAGGAGGCCCACGAGGCGATCCGCCCGAGCGGTAGCGACATGAAAACCCGCGACGACCACGGCCTCGGCGGCACCGAAGGCGCGCTCTACGACCTGATCTGGAAGCGCACCGTCGCCACGCAGATGGCCGACGCTCGGCTGCGCTTCGTGACCGCCCGGATCGAAGCGGGCCAAGGCGAAGACAAAGCCGAGTTTCGCGCGAGCGGACGCACCACCGAGTTTGCCGGCTTCTTTCGCGCCTACGTCGAAGGGAGCGACGACCCCGACGCCGTACTCGACAGCCAGGAACAGCCGCTCCCCGACCTTAAAGAGGGCGACGTCCTGTCCTGCAACGACGTCGACGCGCTCGGCCATCAGACCAAGCCGCCCGCCCGCTACACCGAAGCGTCGCTCGTCAAGACGCTCGAAAAAGAGGGGATCGGACGACCGAGCACCTACGCGAGCATTATCGACACCATTATCACGCGCGGCTACGTCCGCAAGCAGAGCTCGCAGCTCGTACCGACCTTTACCGCGTTCGCGACGAACAACCTGCTCGAAACGCAGTTTAACCGGCTCGTCGACGTCCACTTTACCGCCGAAATGGAGCAGGTACTCGACGATATCGCATCGGGCGACAAAGACCCGACCCCGTTTCTAAAGCGCTTCTATTCGGGTGATGACGGGATCGAGACGAAGGTAGAAGAGGGGCTCGAGCAGATCGACGGGCGCGACATCTCGACCCTGAGCTTTCCCGAGTGGGGCGACTACATCGTCCGGGTCGGGCGCTACGGCCCCTACGTCGAAGGCACCATCGACGGCGAAACCGTGACCGCTTCGGTACCCGAAGAGCTCGCCCCGGCAGAGGTCACCGCAGAGAAGCTCGAAGAATTGCTCCGCGCCGGCAACGCCGACGACCGCGTGCTCGGCAGCTTCCCCGACACCGGCCAGGACATGCTGCTCAAACGCGGCCCCTACGGCCCCTACCTCCAGCTCGGCTACGACGAAGAAGCCCAGCAGGGCAAGAAAAAGAGCAAGCCGAAGCGGATTTCGGTGCCTAAAGGGGTCAACCCCGGCGATATCGACAAGGAGACGGCCCGACAGCTGCTTTCGTTGCCGCGCACCCTCGGCGAGCACCCCGACACCGGCGCTCCGATTCAGGCCCATATCGGGCGGTTCGGCCCCTACGTCCGGCACAGCTCGACCTACGCCTCGCTCGGCAAAGACGACAGCCTGCTCGACGTCGGCTACGACCGCGCCCTAGAACTTATCCAGAAAAAAGAGGCCAAAAACCGCCCGCTGCGCATCCTCGGCGACCACCCCGACAGCGGCAAGCCGGTCGAGATTCGCGACGGACGCTACGGCCCCTACGTCAAGCACGGACGCACCAACGCCTCGCTAACCGAAGACCAGTCGGTCGAAGCGCTGTCGCTGCAAGATGCGCTCGCCATGCTCGAAGCTAAAGGTGACAAGACCAAGTCGAAGGGCAAGAAGTCGGGCGGCAAAAAGAAGGCTGCGAGCAAGAAACCCAAGGCGACGCCTGCCGATTTAGAGCCGTTTTTAGGCGAACTCGACGACGACGTTGCCGACGTGGTCAGGCGGATGGAGGGGATGGACGGGCGCAAGGCGCAAGACGCTGAAACGCTCGCCGACATCCTCGACCTGCCGACCGAAGACATCGAAGCGAAGCACAAGCGCGGCATGTTTAAGCTGCGCATGGCCTACGGCAAAGCGCGCAAAGAGCAAGACGGAGACGAAGCGAAGAAGTCCTCGTCGAAATCTGCATCGAAGTCTGCGGCAAAATCTGCCAAATCGTCGCGCACATCGAAGAAGAAGTCGTCTGCTAAATCATCTACCAAGTCACGCAAGTCGAGCGGCCCGAAAGCGACCCCGAAAGAGCTCGAGCCCTTCCTCAGCGAACTCGATGACGACGTCGCCGAAGTGGTCAAGCGGGTCGAAGGGATGGGCGCGCACAAGCCGCACGACACCGCGATGGTCGCGCAGGAGTTGAGCACCCCCGAAGAAGACGTCAAGGCGAAGCACAAACGGGGCATGTTTAAGCTGCGTATGGCCTACGGTAAGGCGCGCAAGCAGCAGGGCGATTCGGGCGCCGCGCAGGCCGCGTAAGATGACGAGCATGCATCCCGTTGTCTGCCGGGTCGTCCGCTCTCGCGTCGGGGTGCGGTAGCGGTGGAGGCTGCGTCTCAGGTACTCAACCTGCTCCGGCTCGCCAAAACGAGCGACCCGAGCGGTACGACCGTTCCGAACACAGATTTCGGAATTCGGCGAATGACGAAGCCAGAGCAGCGAACCCTCGCACGACCACGGTGGCTGCTCGTCCTCGAAGGCGAGCTCGGTATCGACCTGCCCTACGGCGATTTTCGGATTCTCAAAAAGGGCGATAGTGTGACAGTTGCCGACATCACGGTGACCCTGACGCCGCTCGCTCCGACCGTCGTCCTTGAAAGCGACGCCGAGGCTCCGTCTTAATTCATCGTGGCGTTCTGTAATACCTAATCTAACGACGATTTCGACACGTCCAGCTGGGCTACATCAGCAGGCGTGTCGATGTCTTTGGGATTGTCGAGAACGACCTCGGCGGTAGGTGCGTGTCGCGCCAAATGTTTCGCGCCTCGGTCTCCTGACAGACGGCGTGCGGCGTCAAACAGCGAGCGGTGCAGCAAGACAGGTGCGCCGGTCACGTCGCTGTCTGCGTAACGAGACACGACAAGCGGCGTACCCGTCGCGTGGTGGGTGTCGAGCAGATTTTGGAGATGGTCGGTGGTGACGAACGGCTGGTCGGGCAGGACGATAAGCGTCGCGCTCACCTCGGCAGAAAGCGCGTCTAAGCCGACGACGAGCGAGCTAGCCATCCCCTGCGGCCAGTCGGGATTGTAGACTACGGCGGCACCTAAACGCCGCGCCTCGGGCGTGTAACGCTCGGCGTAAGCCCCGACAACAACGGTTGTAGACGAGGTGACGGGAGCGGTAATGCGGAGGGCTCTCGCCAACAACGTCTCCCCTGCGTGCTGTAGCAGCAGCTTCGGCCTCCCCATGCGGCGACTTTCGCCTGCGGCTAGGACAATCGCGGCGATTCGCTCAGGCACGAACGAGACGTGAATCCGCGTTGTCGCGTAACGATACCGCGCTTGCCGTACGGGTGACAGCTAGGATTTCGGAGAGGATGCTCAGGGCGATTTCGGCAGGGCCGTCGGCCAAGAGGTTTAAGCCGACTGGAGCATAGAACCGCGAGAGCATCGACTCGCTCGGCACCTCTCCTTCTGCTGCAAGCCGTGCGAGGAGCCGTTCGCGCCGCGACGCCGGGCCGAGTTGGCCGACGTAACGCACATCCGCCGCGAACACCGCCTGTAATGCGGCTAGGTCGCGTTCGAAATGATGGTGCATGACCACCACGCAGTCGTCGGAGGTCCAGCCGAGGTCGGTGTAGGTCGACGGTTGGACGACGTGTCTTGTGGCGGTAGGAAACGCCGTTTCGGTTAGGTAGGACGCCCGGGGGTCAACGACGCGGACGACAAAGCCGAGGGTGTGCGCCATTGTCGCTAACGGGATGGCGTCGGGACCGGCACCGAAGACAGTGAGGCGCGTCGCGTTAGAAGTTACGTCGCAGAGCCAGGGATAATGACGCTGGGTAGTGCGGGTCGTCCAGGCGTCATCGATGTAAGAAGGAGGACAGTGAAGAGAACCGAACATCTCTGTAGGAGTGATGACGGCGTGGGTACCTAGACCGACATCGGGCGATAGGCCGAGGGTGCGGACGAGGGGGCTCGAGCCCACCCCCTCCCCCCAAACCCGCCACATCGGGGTGTCTTCTAACGCCTCCACCAACACCTCGACCGACCCCCCACAACCGAGGCCAAGCCCCCACAGCCCGTCGTCCCCCGTATCGAACCGCTGCAGCACCGGCAGACCGTCGCGCATCACCTGCTGCGCGGTGCGGACAACCTCGTCTTCGAGACACCCGCCCGAAACCAATCCGCACGACACACCGTCCTCATCGACGAGCAGCTTCGCCCCTTCGCGTCGGTACGACGACCTTTCGACCCCGACCACCGTCGCGAGTGCGAGCGCTCTACCGTCGTGCCAGGCTTGCCGGGCGAACTGACGCAGGGCGAGCAGTTCGTTCATGCTCGTGCATTTAGCGAGAGAGGCAGCGTCCGCAACCGCTGTCCGGTCAGGGTAAAGACTGCGTTCGCCACCGCCGCCGCGACCGGGCCGATAGGCGGTTCGCCCACACCGAACGGTTCGGGGCCGCTGTTTCGCAAGACAACGTCGAGGTCGGGCGTCTCGCTCATCCGTAACAGCGGGTAGCGGTCGAAGTTGCCGGGCACAATCTGTCCGTCCTGCACCTGCAAATCTTCGAGCAGCGTCGAGCTAAGCCCCATCACCACCGCGCCTTGTGCCTGCGCCGTCGCGCCGTCGGGGTTGATGACGAGGCCGGGGTCCATCGCCGTCACAACCCGGTGAACATGGATGGTGCCGTTCTCGAGCGACACCTCGGCGACCTGAGCGACCACGGTCTTGACGTCGCTGCTACAGGCGAGGCCGAGCGCCCGTCCTGCCGGTAACGTCTCGCCCCAGCCCGCTTCGGCGGTCGCGGCGAGCAGCACCTCCCGAAAGCGCTGTCCTCGTTCGTCGCTCGCGAGGTGTCGGAGGCGAAAGTCGAGTGGGTCGGCTCCGGCGGTGTGGGCGAGTTCGTCGATAAAGCTTTCGATGGCGAAAGTGTTGGCGAGCAGCCCTAACCCGCGCCACCAGCCGGTCGCCACGGGCAGCTTGACGAGTTCGGTGACCGTCTGTTTGTTCGGGACGCCGTAGTGGACGGTCGCGCCGCGCCACGCACCGAAATCCGCGCCGAGCAGCACCCGAAACGCACGCGGAGAGAAGGGGAAGGCGACCTCGCCGCTCGCTTGGCGGTGTTCGATAGCGACGATACGGTCTCCGTCGAGTTTGGCCCGGAGGCGGTGGTGGGTGGGCGGACGGAGGTAGCCGTTGCGAAACTCTTCGGTGCGGTTCCAGCCGACGTGGACCGGGCGTCCGGCAGCGCGGGCGAGACGGGCGGCTTCGACGGCGATGTTGGTCGAGAGCTTGCGTCCGAACCCGCCGCCTAGGTAGGTCGGCTGCACCTCGACGGCGTCTTTAGAGAGGCCGAGCGCCTCGGCGACGGCGTCGCGGGTGTTGTCGGGAAACTGCGTCGAAATCCACACCTTGACGTTGCCGCTGTCGGCGTCGACCTCGGCGAGGGCAGCTTGGGGCTCGAGCTGTCCGTGCGCCGCAAAAGGTGTCCGGTACGTTGCCTCGATAACCTCCCCATCACGGAGCTGTGCGTCCGGGTTGCCGTCGCGCTGCACCACCACACCTCGGTCGCCGTGCACCGTCACCATCTCTTCGAGTTCGGCCTGCTGCCACAACCGTCCTTCGTCCCAGGTCAATTCCATCGCGTCTAGACCGGCGTAGGCTTGCGCGCGCGACTCGGCGACCACGGCGGCGAAACCGTCCTCCGCAACGACTGTGACCACACCCGGCTGCTCTAAAGCTCGTCCAGGTGCCGCGCTGACGAGCTTACCTGCGACCGTCGAGGGACGGGCGACCGCGCCGTAGAGCATGCCTGGCAGGCGCGCGTCGTAGCCGTAGATGGCCTGGCCGGTCAGTTTGTCGTGAAAATCGACGCGCTGCTTAGACTGGCCGACAAAACGAAACTCGGAGAGGGGTTTGAGAGCGGGGGTGGGCTCGAGCACCTCCCACTCCCCCACCCGCGCCGCGACCACCTCACCGTAGCCTAACGACCGTCCGTTCGCACTAAACGCGCCGTCATCCACCGTAACAGCAGACACATCAGCACCAAACTGCCGCGCCGCTTCGGCACGCACCATCTCCCGCAGCGTCGCCGCCGCCTCGCGTAGCGGTACAAACAGCGACGACACCGTCGCGCTGCCGCCCGTCCCCAAACCGTCTGCTAGGCCCCGCGCCGTACTCGCGTGCACCACGTCGATAGCCTCCCACCGCACCGCTAACTCTTCCGCCGCAATCTGAGCGAGCGCCGTGTGGACGCCCTGACCCATCTCGACTTTCGGCGTGTGCAGGCGAATACGGTTGTCGGGCAGCACGTCGAACCAGGTCATCGGCTCCCCCTCGACCGTTCCGGGCGGCGCCGCGTTGTCGAACGAGTCGGCAATCGCCAGACGCCCCGCCGGAACCCCGTAGCGGAGGCCTAGCGCGAGGCCGACGCCGGTCACGCCGAGCCCGATAAGGAAGCCGCGTCGCGACAGCCGCCAGCGTTTTTTGTCGGGCTTGTTCGCAGTTTCAGTGGTGTCTGGGACAAGCTTCTGTTGGAGGTCGTCGAGCGGGCTCACGAGGCCTCCTCGCTAAGTCGGGCGGCTCGAGCCACCGCCGTCTTGATCCGGGTGTAGCAACCACAACGGCAGTAGTTCCCGCTCATCGCCGCAACAATCTCGTCGTCGTTAGGCGCCGGGTTGTCCGCTAAAAACGCCGCCGCCGTCATCATCTGTCCGCTCATACACCAGGCACACTGCGGCACCTGCTCGTCGATAAACGCCTGCTGGACAGGATGCAACCGCAAACTTCCGTCCGCTTGAGGTTCGACGAGACCTTCGACCGTGCGAATCTCGCGCCCCGCGACCGCCTGCAGCGGCGTCACACACGACCGCATCGGAGAGCCATCGACATGCACAGTACACGACCCGCAGATGCCCGCCCCACAGCCAAACTTGGTGCCGATAAGGCCGAGTTCGTCACGGATAACCCAGATCAGCATCCGCCCCGGATTGTCGTCGGCGACGTCGTAACGTGCCTGGTTGATTGTCAGTTCCATCGCATCTCCTCGAACAGTGTTAATCAGCGTTAAGACGTCTGCCCCGTCTCCCTAGTTATTGTTAGGTTACCGAATCTGCCGTTAAGGGATGGCTTAGGCCAACACGATTCGCGCGTGTCTCTCAGGTATCTGTGGTTGATCTATAGGGGGTCTCTAGCGAACATCAACAGCAAACCTCGCCATCGTCAGGATACCCGCAGGCTGGTTACGAACGGGATATTACGGAGCGAACGAGACGTGAAGCGCTACAATGCGAGTGTGAATCGTAGCTCCAGACAGATGTCTCGCAAGACGCTTCAGACAGACGACCGCGCCATGAGCGACCGCCGATGAGTAGCCGTTACAGCCTTCGCGACGGAATCGTGATTCGGCGGACGCCTTTGCCGAGCGGCGACGTGGTGGTCACGCTGTTAAGCGACGACGGCAAGTGGCGCGGCGTGGTGCGTAAAGGGAAGCGGATCGGCGGCAATGCGGGACGGCTAAGCCTGTTTCACGACGTGACGGTGCAGTACTACCAGCGGCAAAACGACGACCTCGCCGTCGTCACCCAGGTACAGCTTAACGGGGCGTTGCCGAGGCTTAGCGACCCGGCGGTCTATCCGTACGCGCACCTCCTCGCCGAGCTAAGCGACAAGCTGACCGCCGACGTCCATCCGGGTGAACGGCTGTACGACTATCTCGCGAGCGGCCTGCGCGGGTTGGTGCAGCACCCCGACCCCGAAGCGGTCGCGCTGGTGATGAGTTGGCGGCTGTTGCAGCAGGCGGGGTTAGCGCCGAGGGTGGTGCGCTGCGTGACGTGCGGGAGTTCGGAGGTCGGCAACACGTTCGATATCGCGGCGGGCGGGATGACCTGTGTGACGTGTGATAGCGGCACGGCGCTTAGGCCGGACGAGAAACTAGAGTTGCAACGGATGATGGTGCGGCCTGTAAGAGAGGGGCTCGAGCTCTCCCCCACCTACCGCGACACCCACTGGCGGCTGTTGCGGCGCTACCTTAGCTACCACGTCGGCGAGCTTAGCAGCCTCGCCAACCTCCACCGCGCTAGCACAACTCCTAGTCCTAACAGCGCGACCCCAGCAGGCTAGCCGGTGCTCGGCCTCCTCACCGCGTTCGGCCTCGGCTACCTGATCGGTGCGGTTCCGGTCGCCGCCCTCGTCGCCCGGTTACGCGGCGTCGATATCTTTTCGCTCGGTTCGGGCAACATGGGCGCGATGAACACGGCGACCAACCTCGGCTACGGCTACGGCGCCCTTGTTCTCGTGCTAGACCTCGTCAAGGGGGCGCTCGCGAGTGGGATCGGGCTGGTCATGGTCGGTGCGGCGGGCTCGAGCTTCGAGACGATCCTTCCACTCGCGGCGGCGGTCGGTGCGGTCGTCGGTCACGCCTGGTCGCTCTACGTCAAGTTTCGGGGCGGTAAGGCACTCGCGACCGCGTTAGGGACGTCGCTACCGCTGTTTCCGCTCGCGGGTGTCTACAGTTTGGGGCTGCTCATCGCGATGATTCTGATGATTCGGCGGGTTGCGCTAGCGTCGGTGATGAGCCTCGCAGTCTTTCCGGTCGTCGTCTACTTCAACCGCATCGGGCAGGGTATTGCGACCGAGACGGCACTGACCGAGGCGGGCGGCGTCGCGCTTATCGTCAGCGTGATTATCGTCAAGCACGTGCGGGTGGGGTTCGCGGGCGACAAGCCAATCTTTTAGGACGACGGCCAAACCCCTTCGGCGTCGATGTCGAGGAGGGGCTCGAGCCGCTGCGCCTCTTCGTCGGCGAGGCGGTCGTGAATCCGTGCGAACTCGCTTTCGCAGCGCTGCAACCCCGCCACCACGAGCGGGTCGAAGTGTCGCCCCGACTCCTCGACGATCTTGGCGACCGAGACCCGGTGCGGCATCGGCTCCTTGTACGACCGTTTCGCCCGCAGCGCGTCGTAGACGTCACAGACCGCAAAGATCCGCGCTTCGAGCGGGATGTCCTGACCCGACAGCCCCTGCTGGTAACCGCTACCGTCGTAGCGCTCGTGGTGATACGCGCAGATGTTCTGGGCCATCGGCAGCCACCGGTACGACAGCTGGTAGCGGGCGATCAGCTGCTTGATCATCTCGCTGCCGATCTCGACGTGCTTCTTCATCGTCTCGAATTCGTGGTCGTCTAGCGCGCCCGGCTTCTGCAGGATAGCGTCGGGGATAGTGACCTTGCCGATGTCGTGGAGCAGCGCCGCTTCGCCGAGCTGGTCGATAAAACGCTGGTTGAGCTGGTCGTCGTAGAGACCTTCGCTCCGCATCGTCGTGGCGAGGATGGTAGCGTAGCGCCGGGTCCGTTCGAGGTGTAGGCCGGTCTCCTGATCGCGCCCTTCGACGAGCGTGACGAGCGCGTAGGTCAGCGCCCGCTGCGCGAGCAGCGTCTGTTTGTAGCGCTGGTAGATGATAAAGCCGAGCGTCAGCATGGACAGCAGAAACAGCCCCGAAGTCAGCAGCAGGCTCGTCGCGCCCCAGTCGGTAATCGCGACCGCCCCAGGCAGGGCGAGCAGCAGCCAGCGCTCCGTAGCGTAGTCGAAACGGGTGTAGACCAGCCCGTCTTGCGACCAGCGGCGCGGCGTGGCGTCGATGGCGTCGCTCGCCGGTAGGGGCGGTAGCGCCGCTTCGCGAATAACGACCCGTCCGTCCGCGTCCGAGGTCAGCAGCAGACCCTGCGGGGTGTAGATACGGGTGGCGGTGGGGAGTAGGGCTAGAATCTCCGCGAAGGCGATGTCCATCACGATGATACCGACCGCGTCGTCGGTACCGAGCAGCGTCGCGACCTGCACCACCGGATCCGGCGCGTCGCTAGCAGCGGCGAGGTCGAGGGGCGACACGTAGAGAGCGCCCGGCTCGAGCCCTAACGCCCCCGCCACGTAATCGCGGTCGCTCCGGCTCGTAAGCGCGTCGTCCGGTACGACCCACACCTGTTCGCGCCCGTCCGGGCCGGTACGGCGTTCGACGCGGAGGTGCTCGAGCCCGCTCGCATCCAAGACCCGCAACCGCTTTAGGCTCGAGCGCGTTTCTAAAGCCCGCACGAAGGTCTGCTGCAGACGCCGCTCAGCCTCGCCGGGCGCGAAACCGTTCGCGACAAACGTCCGCGTGTCGGGCAAGCCCGCAAACAGCCGCAGCTCTGCCTCGACGTTGCGGGTAAACTCTTCGAGCGTGCCGCGCATACTCGCGAGCGTCGTGTTGACCGCCTGCTCGCTACGAAGCTGTTCGGCCTGCCACGCCTGTCGCCACGCCGCGACGAGCACCACCGCGAACAGCAGGCACGAAGCGACGAGCGCCACAAACAGCAGACGGTTTTCTCGGGCGAAGCGCAGCGCCGACACGGTTTCTAAAAGCCTCCTTCGTAGGCGGGGAGAACAGGAGAAGTGTTGGCGGATATCTTAACAGATATGCAGAACAGTACGAGACATAACGTCGGGCACGGACGCTTCTATCCTAGCCGATCGTCCGAACGTCAACGTGACCATTAAGGTC
>JAXHMC010000035.1:0-15516 GCA_034521635.1 Trueperaceae bacterium
TCGCGGCGACCACTACGTCGACCTAAACGCCGCGATGGAGGACGCGCTCGACGTCGGCTACCGCCTGTTCGACCTCGCCGAGCTGTACGGCACCGAAGCGCAGTTCGGCGACCTGCTCCGCAAGCCCGGCAGCCCCGAGCGCGACACGCTCTACCTCGTCGGCAAGGTCTGGAACACCAACCACGGCTTCGAGCAGACCATCGCCGCCTGCGAACAGTCGCTCCGGCGCCTCGGCGTCGACGCTTTCGACCTCTACCTGATTCACTGGCCGCAGGCGCTGCGCCACACCGGCCCGCTCGGCGACCTTAGCCTTGTGTCGGCGGACGAGGCGGGGGCTCGAGCCTTCCCCCGAAACGACCACGGCGACCTAGACGTTGTCGACATCTCCCTCACCGAAACCTGGCGGGCGCTCGAAACGCTGCTCGCCCGTGGGCGGGCCAAGGCTATCGGCGTCAGCAACTTCGGCGTCGACGACTTAAAGACGATTCTAGACGAGGGGACGACCCCGCCGGCGGTGAACCAGATAGAGCACCATCCGTACCGGCAGCAGCGCGATCTCGTCGATTTTTGCCACGAGAACAACATCCGGGTGATGGCGTACTCGCCGCTCGCCGCGCCCGGGCTGCTAGACGACCCGATTATCGTCGACATCGCCGAGAAGCACGGCTGCACGCCGGCGCAGGTGGTGTTGGCGTGGAACCTCGCCCAAGGGATTGTGCCGATTCCGTCGAGTACGTCGCGGGCGCATCTGAGCGCAAACTTGGACGTGTTTGGGGTCGAGCTAGACGACGATGATAGGGAGAGGATGGGGGGGCTCGAGCCCCAAGCGTAGCGCGTTTGCCGGTGTATCCCCCCCTGCCCCCCCTTACAATGGGCTGTACGTAGAGCGCTTTCACAGGATGATTTATCGTTACGGCACGCTTAGTGGGGGGCACGACCATGAACGATCAGCACGACGCAGCACCTTGGTGGTACACCGGCGTCATCTACCAGATCTGGCCGCGCAGCTTCTACGACGCGAGCGGCGACGGTATCGGCGACCTAGAAGGCGTTATCGCTAAACTCGACTACCTGGCCTGGCTCGGCGTCGACGCCCTCTGGCTGTCGCCGATCCACCCGTCACCGCTCGACGACTCGGGCTACGACGTCAGCAACTATCTCGGTATCCATCCACAGCTCGGCGACCTAGACACCTTCGACCGGCTTATCGACGCGGCGAAGCAGCGCGGCATCCGCGTGTTGCTCGACCTGGTCCCGAACCACACCTCGGAGCGTCACCCCTGGTTTTTAGAGAGCCGTAAAGATCGTGACAACGACCGGCGCGACTGGTACGTGTGGCGCGACCCGGCCCCGGACGGCGGCCCGCCCAACAACTGGCTCGCCTACTTCGGCGGACCGACCTGGACCTTCGACGAGGCGACCGGGCAGTACTACCTGCACACCTTCTATCCCGAACAGCCCGATCTGAACTGGCGCAACCCGGCGGTGCGCGGCGCGATCTACGAGGTGATCCGCTTCTGGTTAGAGCGCGGCGTCGCCGGATTTCGGGTCGACGGCCTCGAAAATATCGCTAAAGATCCGCTGTTTAGAGACGAAGCGCCCGACCCCTACACCCAACACCACGAACTGGCGCGGTTTCGGCTCCAGAAGATCTACAGCGTCGCCCACCCCGACATCCACCACATGCTCCGCGAGATGCGCGAGGTGTTTGACGCGTACCCGGACCGGCTCTTTATCGGCGAGATGAGTTACAGCGCGTCGCTCCGGCGCACCCTGTCCTACTACGGCCACCGCGACTACGGCGAGGTCGAGATGCCGCTCAACTTCGGCCTGATCAACGTAACCACCGACCCCGGCTGGACACCGGACGAGTTGCAGTGCTACATCAACAGCTTCGACGCGCTCACCCCGGCGGGCGGCGGCTGGCCGAACTACGCGCTGAGCAACCACGACAAGCCGCGTATCGCGACCCGGTTCGGCGCGGCGAGCCGAGCGGCGGCGGTGCTGCTCATGACCTTGCGCGGCACCCCCTTCGTCTACTACGGCGACGAGATCGGCATGACCGACGTCGACATCCCGTCCGAACGCCACCGCGACCGCTTTAGCAGCGTGCCCGGTCACGACCGCGACGCGGTGCGCACCCCAATGCGCTGGCAACAGGGCCCGAACGTCGGCTTCTGTCCGCCCGACGAAACACCCTACCTGCCCGTCGGCGAGGTGAACGAGGGTGACGACGTCGCCGCACAGCGCGACGATCCGCAGTCGCTGTTGTCGCTCTACCGGCAGCCGATCCACTACCGGCGCGAACAGCCGGCGCTCACCATCGGCCACTACTATCCGATTCTAAATCCTCCTGACGGAACGATGGCCTATCTGCGCGGTCTCGGCCAGGACCGGGTGCTCGTCACGATCAACTTTAGCGACGCGCCGAAGACGCTGCGCTTTAGCGACCCGACCGAGGGGAGCTTCGTGTTGTCGAGCTGTTGCGACCGCGAAGGACGGGTAGAACTCCAGGGGCTCGAGCTCCGCCCCTACGAAGCGGTGGTGATCGAGGTCGCGCCGGGCCGCTTCGACATGCCCCGGCTCGTCACACCAGACTAACGCAACATCAGACTAGCGCAGCTTGGCGAGCGCCTTACGGATCAGCGTCTCTGCCGTCGCGTCGGGGTCTTTAAGCGACAGTTCGGCGACGGCAGACTTGACCTGGCTTTCGCGGTAGCCCAGGGCGAGCAGCGCCTCGACCGCGTCGTTGCCGGCCTCGCCCATCACGGCTTGGGGGCGGCTCGAGCCCTCCGCCACCAGCAACTCTTCGGGCAGCCTGCCTTTTAGTTCGAGAATAATCCGCTCGGCGAGCTTCTTGCCCACCCCCGGCGCACTCGACAACAGCCCCGCATCGCCCTGCACGATCGCCCCAGCGAGCAGCGTGGTCGGCAGCGCCGACAAAATCGCGAGGCCTAACTTCGGCCCGACCCCCGACACGCTGATAAGGTACGCGAACATCCGCCGCATGTCGCCGTCGTGAAAGCCGTAGAGGGTCAGGTCGTCCTCTTTGACCGCGAGGTAGGTGTGCAGCCGCAGCGCACTCCCGACGCTGCACGCCATCAGCGTCGCTTTAGGCGCGAACACTTCGAGGCCGAACACCCCCGCCTGCACGATCACGCTGCTGTCGCGCACCTCGCTAACCACCCCGTCCAGATAGGCGATCATCGGCGGGTCACACGCGCGTCCTCGTACCGAACACTCACCAACCGAACACTCACGAAACCTCGCCGAACAGCGGCGCGAACACGGCCTCGTAACCGATATCGGCCAGGGTCGCGCAGCCGGTCAGCCGCATCGCGTATTCGAGCTCGGCCTGCAGGTTCGCCAAGGCCCGGTCGCTGTCGACGACGACCGCCTCGGCCCCGACCGCGAGGTAGCGAAACACGTCTAGCCCGCTCCGCACCGGCCCGCCCGCGTAGACGGCGATGGTGCCCGCGACCGCGTCGAAGATGTCGGGAAAGATGTCGAGGGTGGCCGGACCGCCCAAGTAGAGCGCGGCGTCGGTATTCACCACGATCCCCTCTAGGCCCGCTTCGGTCGCGACGTCGGCGTCGGCGACGCTGCCGACCCCGTAGAGCCAGAGCGGCAGCCCGGCGGCGGCGCGGAGTTCGGCGAGCTCTTCGCGGCCCTTCGGGTGCCAGCCCATCGCGCCGTAGGGCGGCGTGTCGGCGAGCAGGGTCAGGTCTAGGGCGAAGCCGGGGCTGCCGAGCGCGGCGAGTTTGCGTACCTGCGGCATCAGCACACCCATCTTGTCGCATTTAAGGAGCGGCACGACGCGGCTAAAGTCGACGCTGTCGCGGTTGCGGAGCAGCATCTCGGCGTCGACAAGGCTGAGGGTGGGGAGCTCGAGCCCTACCCCCCCTGCCTCTACGAGCGGCACGATCGGCGTGGTGCGCTCGGCGCCGAGCAACGAACAACGCGTGTCGGGCTGCATCACGTTGTGCAGCAGGCGCGGGACGAGCTGAAAGCTGTCTAGCGCGGCGATGTCACGGTCGGTCATCATCACCTCGCCCATCATCCTGTTTATCATCCCGAAAACCGAACCCGCACGCGCTCAGCAGCGGCGTCGCCGCAAACGGTCTAAGCAAAACGTCCATGCCTCAATGTAACAGACCGGGTCACAGGACGGGTCACGAAACGGGTTGCAGGACGGGTCGGTGCGAGACGCGGCAGGCACCGCGCGGGTACGGTAGATTGGTGCGGGTACGGTAGATTAGTACAGATAATGCCGGTACGCAGCAGGCCGACGCGCTGCGACCGTCTTCTGGAGGCTTTCTGATCATGTTCTGTTCGGTACGACCTATCCGGCTCGTCATCTTCGCGCTCTTCGTCGTCCTGTTGGCCGGGGTGAGCTCCAGCAGCCAGGCCCAGACCCCGAGCGGTCGCTACGGCGCCCTCGCGCTTAACAGCAGCAGCAGCGGCGCTATCATCGCCAAACCGGCGCAGAGTACGCTCGCCTACCACACCTACTTTGTCGCGGTGCCGCCTAATGCCGAAACGGTGACGGTGACATTAGACGCGGTCGCGGGCAGCCCCCGGCTCGCGGTCAATGCGGGAGCGGAGATTAACGACTACGACACGGTCGACTTTATCGACCTGGTCGGGGAGGGGGGCTCGAGCCACACCCTCACCTACCCCCGCCCCGGCACCCTCTTCATCGACGTCTTAAACCTCCAGGACACCCCCGCACGCTACACCCTCACGGTCACAGCAACCACCTACGACCCCGACACCCTCATCGCGCCTGACCGCCCCGGAATCGTCGTCGGCGCGATCCGCCCCGGCCAGCAGGCGACCGGCACGCTCGTGTCTCGTGCTAACGCTGCGAGCTACCACACCTACTTTGTCGAGGTTCCTGAAGGCACCGCCCGGCTGAGTGTGCGCATGGAGGCCGACAACGACCTCGACCTCGCCCTCAAACACGGCACCCTGATCGACAGCTACAGCCCAGACGGTACCGACTACCTCGACCTTAGCTACAACCCCCGCGCCGAGTTCGTTATCGACGAGCCCGCGCCCGGTTTCTGGTACATCGACGTCTCGAACGGCCTCGCCCCCGGCGCGGGCGGTCGCTACACACTTAGCGTCGACACCGACGACGGCCAGGTCGCCGAGTCGCGCTGAGGTGGCCCAGGCGCTAAGTCAGCTCGGGCTCATACGTCTTCACCGACAGGCCGCTTAGAATGACCGACATGATCGAAGTTTCGGGACTCACCAAAACGTTCGGCGACGTCGTCGCCATCAAAAACATCAGCTTTTCGGTCGCCGCCGGCGAAGTGTTCGGGCTGCTCGGCCCGAACGGCGCCGGCAAAACCACTACGCTGCGCATCCTCGCTACGCTGCTCAGAGCCGATTCGGGTAGCGCGACCGTCGACGGCCACGACGTGGTGACCGAGGACGAAACGGTGCGCGCGCAGATCGGCGTGGTCAACGGCGGGATGGGCCTCTACGACCGGCTGAGCGGGCGCGAAATCCTACACTACTTCGGCAAACTCTACGGGATGAAGCGAAACCAGATCGACGCGCGGATCGACGAACTCGACGGGTTGCTCGAACTCGGCGACACCCTAGAGCGCCGCGCCGAGGGCTTTTCGACCGGGATGAAGCAGAAGATCGTGGTCGCCCGGGCGGTGCTGCACGACCCGCCGGTCATCTTTTTCGACGAGGCGACGTCGGGCCTAGACGTGATGGCCCGGCGCAGCGTGCTCGACTTTGTCAAGGACTACCCGAGCCACAACCGCGCCGTGATCTACTCGACCCACGTCATGAGCGAGGTCGACGAGCTGTGCGACCGCGCCGGCATTATCTACCGGGGCGAGCTTATCGCCATCGACCGGATCGAGGCGCTAAAAGAGCAGACCGGTAGCGACAGCCTAGAGCGGGCCTTCTTCCGTCTCGTCGAGCGTTCCCACACCGGCAGCCCGAACACCGACCAGAAGACCGGCCAAAAGACCGAGGTGTCCGCATGAGGCTATGGATGATCTTTCACGTCGCGGGCAAAGAGATCCGCTCGACGCTGCGCGACCGCCGCGCCATCCTCTCGAACCTGCTCGTACCGCTGCTGCTGCTCCCGATCGTCATGCTCGGGCTGCCGCTGCTGATCGGCGGGCTCGTCAGCCAACAGCAGGAGACGGCGAGCCAGATCGGGATCGAGGGGCTAGACAACCTCCCGGACGCGTTGCGGCAGCGGCTCGAAGCGCAAAACATCGCGTTGCAGGCAACCGACACGCCCGAACAGGCCGTTCGCGAAGATACCTACTCGGCGGCGCTAAGCGTGCCCGCTAACGTCGCGGAGCGAATCGGTCAGGGCGAGAACGTCGAGATTACCGTCTACACCAAACCGGGCAACCTCCGGAGCGAACTCGACAGCGGCAAGATTCGGAGTGCGGTGCAGAGTTACCGGCAGGAGATCGTACGGGAACGGTTAGAAGAGGCGGGGCTCGAGCCCTCCATCCTCGAACCCGTCACCATCAGCACCGTCAACGCCAACACCGAAGCCGAACAGGCCAGCGGCCAACTAAGCTGGCTGATCCCCTTCTTCATCGCGATCTGGACGCTGTCCGGCGGCCAGATGACCGCGATCGACGCCACCGCCGGCGAAAAGGAGCGCGGCACCTTAGAGGTCTTGCTCGTCGCCCCGATCCGCCGCAGCGAGGTCGTGGTCGGCAAGTTTGTCGCGACCCTGCTGTTCGGCCTGTCCGCCGCGCTCATGGCCATTGTCGGCTACATCTTAGGCGGCACCATCCTCCGCAGCCTCTTTAGCGACATGATGGGCGACCAGGCCAGCGAATTTACCCAAGTGATGGGCGGCTCGCTTAGCGTCGGCCCGCTCTCGGTGGTGCTGCTTGTGGTCAGCACCCTGCTCCTCGCTATGCTCATCGCCGCGCTCCTGATCGGCATCACCAGCTTCGCCCGCTCGTTTCGCGAAGCCCAGACCTACCTCGCCCCGCTTAGCTTTCTGCTGATTCTGCCCGCCATCAGCCTACAGTTTTCGGAGCTACTCGACTTCGGCCCGCTTATCTACCTCGTCCCCGTCGTCAACGCTCTGTTGCTCATGGACGACATCGTCACAGGCTCGGCAGGCGCCCTCCCCGTCCTGCTGACCTGGGCCTCGCTGCTCGCCTTCGCCGCGCTGCTGCTAGACTTCGCCTACCGGAGCTTTAAGCGCGAAGGGGTGATCTTTAGGACGTAGTCACACCGAGGTCACATCGAGTTTACCGACACGACGCACTTCAGAAATCTCGCCGCCCTGTAGATCTTCGTAGAGGTCGGTGAGATTCTTTTCTAGCTCGCCCCTTGTCTTCCCCTGTGTCCAATAATCGGAGTATTCTCTGAGATATCCCAACCACCGACCGTCGGCATCGTCCCGCCAGTACACGTACTCTACGCTCGCCATGAAGTTAATCTAGCACCAGAACGTCACCCTAGAATTCTCTGGGTTCGCTCTCGGCGACTCTGTTTCGATCTGCTAAGATGATTCGAGACGAAGCCCCCAGATACACCGAGGCCAGATATACCGAGAAAGGAGACGGCATGGAGTTTACAACCGATCGGGATATTTTGGCTAACACGCTTCTCTACGTCATCAACCGCGTGCGAAACCCCGACCGGCACCGCGTTGCTAAGGTGCTTTATCTCGCCGACAAATGCCACCTAGAGCGCTACGGCCTCCCGATTACCGGCGACCGATATATCAAAATGCACCACGGGCCTATGCCGTCTCTTACGAGCGACACGTTAAGAGCGCTCGGCGGCGAGCATCACCCCAACACGCCTGAAGTCAGCGAGCTTGCCGCTCGTCTTGAGGGCGCTCTGTATGTCGAGGGCCAGACCCTACAGGCCGGGCAAACGGCTGACCCGAACGAGCTTAGTGACTCGATGATCGAATGTCTCGATGACGTCATCAGCGACTACGACACCCTCTACGTTAACGGTGCGACCGACCTCTCTCACGATGCCGCCTGGGAGAGTACGGCGCTCCACCAGATCATCCCCGTCGAGCGTATTGTCGCGACGCTAAAGGATAGCGAGCTACTTCTCGACTATCTGCGTGACCCGCACGGCCTAAACACTTCCGAGCAAGAATCAGCCACCAAAGCCGTCTGAAACGCGCCCTACAAGCGTGTTTTCCCCATCGTGTAGATTACAATCACCGTCGTGAGCGCTGCTGACGTCGCGCTCTGGCAGGTCTACAAAGTGCCGATTCCTTCGGCAACCGGACGTGACGAGAGACCGCACTTTCACATCGTCGTCTACGCTGATTACGCAAATGACGATTATCGTGGCTTGGTCATCACCACCAACATTCCAAAATTTGCCCAGCGACGCCCACAACTCCGCCCCTGCTTCATCTCTCTAACACCCGACCAGCTTGACTTTCTAAGCTACCCGTCCTGGTTAAACGCCAACAAAGCCGAAAAGTTATCTCGCGCCGTGCTTTCGTCCGCATCGTTTGTCGGCGTCGTTCCGCAAGCCGTCAGAACACACATCAACCACGACCTAGATTCGTGTCGCGTCCTGACGCCTAAAATCAAGATGGCGATGTTTGAGACAGCCTAACTCTCTCCAGATTTCAGTGCGGTGATAGAATTCAATAGATTGGCATCCTGCAAGCCCTTCAAGGCTCTGCTGCCCACAAAAAACATTTAGGAGGCTGTGTGTGATGCGCTTTAAAGCTACGGTGACCCCTGAGGGCACCCTAAAAATCCCAGAAGACGTTAGAGAGCGGCTAAAATTGAAGCAGGGCGACCGTCTCGACATTGTAGTCAAAGACGACACGCTTATTATCCGTGCTAAAAGCGAGGCAGAAAGCCCATTTGCGGCCTACGTCGGCGTTCTCGACTACTTCGACGATATCGACGCTATTGATGCCTGGGTGCGAGATTTACGTAACGAGTCGTAATTCACTCGGCTTCTTTGTCAACGGCCCAGAACCACCGGATATCTGTAGATAACATGATAGTGGCCAATACAAATTGAACAGCAGCAATGTAGAGAAAAATCTTGATCTCACTATTTAGTGAGTAGTTGACCCCTAACAGAAGAACCAAAAATAAATTAGGAGTTATGAGGCTGCGCAAAAGTGTTCGGATGTTCATCCGGTAGACAGGTAGTTTATCTTCACTAAGCCTCTTCTCGTACGTTTTGTCGTAAAACTTCCAAAAGCCATTTGCGATACTAAACGTAACTAGAAAAAGTAAGGTATCCGTTGGCGGTATCGCTAGTGCAAGGCTCTGCGTCCTTAGTTCTTCAACACTTGTCACATTGTCTAAATTCAGTCTTCCAAATTGATTGATGAGAAAACCTACAACAATCGATACGAAAAACAAGTCACTGAGAACCAGAAAAATTAAGGAGAGCCGAGAGCCCCTTAGCTCCATTTTTTTCAGGTGGAGAGATTTCTCAGAAGCCTGCCGCGCAGCTATTGGCTCTTGTTCTTCAGCAGCATTTTTCCGTTCCTCACGAAACTTCTTAATTCTTTCACAAATATTTTGGCCAAATAGGAGATTTCCTAAGCCAGCTATAGCTGTCAAGATGATAGCAAGATTTGTCGCAGTCTCCAGCATGTAATCATTATATCTCACTAACACTGAGAAGCTTTACTGTTTTGCGAATCGCCACACCACTTCACTCGCCCGCGCCGCAAACAGTGCTACCCTAAACGCTATGAGCACGAACGCTCCTACCCACAACAAAATTCCCGACGACGAAGCGCGGATCGTCACGCCGAACTTTATCACCGACGTCATCGACGCGGATTTAGAGAGCGGTAAGCACGACCGGATCGTGACCCGCTTTCCGCCCGAACCGAACGGCTACTTGCACATCGGCCACGCCAAGTCGATCTGTCTTAACGCGGGCTTGGCGCTCGATTACGGTGGGCAGTTTAACCTCCGTTTCGACGACACCAACCCGACCACCGAAGACATCGAGTACGTCGAGGCGATTCGGGCCGACGTGCGTTGGCTCGGCTTCGATTGGGGCGAGCACCTCTACCATGCGTCAGACTTTTTCGAAGAGCTTTACCAGTACGCCGAAAAGCTGATCCGGGACGGCAAGGCGTACGTCGATAGCTTGTCCGAAGAAGAGATTCGGGCCTACCGGGGCACGGTCACGGAGCCGGGGCGTAACAGCCCCTACCGGAAGCGGTCGGTCGAGGAAAATCTAGACCTGTTTCGGCGGATGAAAGCGGGCGAGTTTGAGGACGGAGCGCACGTGTTGCGGGCGAAGGGCGATATGGCCTCGACCAACATGAAGATGCGCGACCCGCTGCTGTACCGGATTCGTCACGCGCACCACTACCGGACCGGCGACGCGTGGTGTATCTATCCGATGTACGACTACGCGCATCCGCTCTGCGACGCGC
The DNA here is from genome assembly GCA_034521635.1 of Trueperaceae bacterium. GTDB lineage: Bacteria > Deinococcota > Deinococci > Deinococcales > Trueperaceae > JAXHMC01. The sequence goes on from JAXHMC010000035.1 coordinate 10,409, forward strand.
TCGAGCACGTCACCCACTCGCTGTGCAGTTTAGAGTTCGAGAACAACCGCGAGGTGTACGACTGGGCGATCGAGCACGCCGAACCTCCGGCGCGGCCTCAGCAGTACGAATTCGCCCGGCTCCAACTCGACTACACGGTGTTGTCGAAGCGCAAACTGATCGAACTCGTGCGCGGCAAGTACGTGTCGGGGTGGGACGACCCGCGGCTGCCGACGGTGGCGGGGTTGCGGCGGCGCGGCGTGACGCCGGCAGCGATCCGGGACTTTGCGAACCGGGTGGGGGTGGCGAAGGCGAACAGCCGGACGGACATCGCGCTGTTAGAGCACAGCATTCGCGACGACCTCAACATGAAGGCGCCGCGGGTGATGGCGGTGCTCGAGCCCCTCAAACTCGTCATCACCAACTATCCCGAAGGCCAACGCGAACTGCTCGACGCTCCCTACTACCCGCACGACGTCCCCAAAGAAGGCTCGCGCGGCGTCCCCTTTAGCCGCGAGGTCTACATCGAACGGGGCGACTTTATGGAGGAGCCGCCTAAAGGCTTCTACCGCCTCTCCCCCGGCGCCGAGGTGCGGCTCCGCTACGGCTACGTCGTCCGCTGCGACGAGGTGATTAAGGACGACCAGGGACACATCACCGAGTTGCGCGGTAGCTACGACCCGGACACGTTAGGCAAAGCGCCCGAGGGCCGCAAGGTGCGCGGCGCGATCCAGTGGGTGTCGGTGCCGGACGCGTTAGACGCCGAAGTCCGGCTCTACGACCGGCTGTTTAACGTCGCCGACCCGGACGCGGGCGAAGCGCACTTTAGCGACCACCTCAACCCCGACTCGCTCGTTACGGTGCGCGGATTTGTCGAGCCAAGCGTCGCGACCGACGCCGACGACACTCGCTATCAGTTCGAGCGGCAGGGCTACTTTATCCGTGACAACGATTCGACGGCGGACGCGCTGGTCTTTAACCGGATCGTCCCGCTCCGCGATTCGTGGGCGAAGCAGACGACCGAACCGGCCAAACCGGATCCGAAAAAAGCGCCAACGCCAGAACCTCAGAAGGCCGCGCCGACGCCCGACGCGCCGCGCAATCCGGTCCTAGAGTTTACGCCCGCGCAGAAGAGCCGCTTTACCCAGTACGTCGACAAGCTCGGCCTAAGCGACAACGACGCCGCGCTGCTCGCCGGAAACGAAGCGTTGGCGGACTACTTCGACGCGGCGGTCAACCACTACGACGACGCAAAAAGTGTCGCGAACTGGGTGGTCAACGAACTGTCAGGGGCAATGTCGGGCTCGGACGTTACTGACATCGAGGTCTCGCCCGAACAGCTCGCGGGGCTCGTCAGGCTTATCAACGACGACGTGATTAGCAACCGGATCGGTAAGGACGTGCTCGCCGAGATGTTAGCCACCGGCAGCGACGCCGACACGATTGTCGAGGCGAAGGGGTTGCGGCAGATTAGTGATGAAGGGGAGCTCGAGCCCATCGTCACCCGCCTCATCAGCGACAACTCCGACAAGGTCGACGCCTACCGCAACGGCAAGACCGGCCTGCTCGGCTTCTTCGTCGGCCAGGTCATGCGCGAAACCGGTGGCCAAGCCAACCCGCAGATGGTGCAAAAGCTCGTACAGCAGAAACTCGGCTAAACGGCCAGTCGCTACCGGAAAAACACCAGCCTCCTCCGTCGTCATGACGTGAGGAGGCTGTCTTGTCGCGTTACCAGAAAGATTAGACAAACAGAGACCAAGCGCGCGACTTACTCGGACACCTCGACGCCAGCGATCTGCTCGGAGCTCGCGCCGTCGCCGTTACTGTTGCCATCATCATCGCTGTGACCGTCGCTGTGACCGTCGCCGTCAGTATCCGCACCACTCGTCGTGTCACCACTCGTCATGTCACCGCCAACGTACTCGTCGGGATCGTATTCGTCTTCGGCATCGCTGTGGGTCTTCGACTGTCGGTAGAGCGTGTCGATAGTGCCCTCTTGCGGGATACGTCCGTAGACCCGCGACATGTCGTGGAGGGCGGGCGCGACCCAGGGCTGAATCATGTCGGGCGTGTAGCGCCAAGCCCAGTTGCCCGCCGCTTGGCCGGGCGTGTTCATGCGCGCCCACGAGTCGAGCCGGAGCGCGTCCTGGAGCGGTACGATCGCGAACACCGCCGTCGACGCAAACGCCGCCCGGATCAGGTGCCAGACGATGTCGCTCTCGGGGCGGGCGAGGTAGCGGCGGATAAAGTCTTTCTCTTCTTCGGACGACTGTTTGTACCAGCCCAGGGTGGTGTCGTTGTCGTGGGTGCCGGTGTAGACGACGCTGTTTTTGCTGTAGTTGTGGGGCAGGTAGGGGTCGTTGGCGTCGCCGGCGAAGGCGAACTGTAACACCTTCATCCCCGGAAGGTTGTTGTCGTCGCGGAGCGTTTCGACCGGGGGCGTGATGACGCCCAAGTCTTCGGCGATAATCGGCAGCACGCCGAGTTCGTTTTCGATCGCGTCGAAAAAGTCCTGCCCCGGCCCTTTGACCCAGCGCCCCTCGACCGCGGTAGGCTCGCTCGCCGGAATCTCCCAGTAGGCTTCGAAGCCGCGAAAGTGATCGACGCGGATAATGTCGAAGAAGTCGAGCGTCGACTTAAAGCGTTTGATCCACCAGGCGAAGCCGTTCTGCTTCATCTTTTTCCAGCGGTAGAGCGGGTTGCCCCAGCGCTGCCCGGTCTCGCTAAAGTAGTCGGGCGGCACCCCGGCGACCACGGTCGGGTTGCCCTCTGCGTCAAGCTGAAACAGGTCGGCGTTCGCCCAGGTGTCTGCCGAGTCGTAGGCGACGAAGATCGGAATATCGCCGACGATCTGGATGTCGCGCTCGTTGGCGTAGCGGCGCACCGCGAGCCACTGTTCGTAGAAAAGCCACTGCCAGTAGATATGTTTGGCGACGTCGTCGATCAGACGGATCTGCCAGCGGACCAGCGCCTTTTCGTCGCGTTTGCGGATCTCTTCGGGCCAGTGGTTCCAGGCTTGGCCGCCGTGGGCGTCTTTGCAGGCCATGTAGAGGGCGTAGTCGTTAAGCCAGTAACCCTGCGATTCGCGGAAGTGCTCGAGCCGTTCTAGCTGTTCGTCAGAGCCGTGTTCGCGAAAGTGTTCGAACGAGCGCGACAGCACCCCGACCTTGTAGGGGATAACCTCACCGTACTCGACGAACTGCGGCGAAAATTCGGGTGCCCCGTCGAGGTCTTCGGGCGCGAGCAGACCGTCGGCGACGAGCTTGTCGAGGCTGATCAGGTAGGGGTTACCGGCAAAGGCGCTAAAGCACTGGTAGGGGCTGTCGCCGTAGCCGGTCGGGCCGAGCGGCATCATCTGCCAGATCCGCTGACCGCTCGCCTGCAGAAAGTCGACCCAGTCGTAGGCACCCTGGCCCAGATCGCCGATGCCGTGACCTCCGGGAAGCGAGGTCGGATGGAGCAAGATCCCCGATGTACGCGTAAAATTCATTCGTTACCTCCAAAAAATAGACGAGCCGGCAGACGAACCGACAACAGCCGGGCCCACAATAGACGAGACGTCGCGCGCACGCCCTAACCCGCACCGCACGCGACCGACACGACTAGACACGCTACACCCTCGGGCGGCGGCGCCCCCCCATAGCTCGCTACGTACAGAACTCGCTGCCTAGGCGCGAACACGTACTAGGCCGTCGCGGGCTGCGGGGGGGCTCGCCTCGCGGACGTCAACAGGCAATCTTACCGTAAAGCTCGAGCCCTCGCCTAGCGTGCTGTCGACCGTGATGGTGCCGCCGAGCAGACGGCAGATGTGCCCGACGAGCGCGAGCCCGATCCCGCTACCGCCGTAGTGGCGGGTGTACGAGGTGTCGGCCTGACTAAAGGCCTTGAACAGGTCGGGCAGGTAGTCGGGCGCGATGCCGATACCAGTGTCGCGAACCGAGAGGATAAGCGCCTCGTCTTCTCTGCGCGCGACCAACGTCACCGTGCCGCTATGGGTAAATTTTGCCGCGTTGTCGAGAAGGTGCCGCAACAGCTCTTTAAGCTGGACCGGATCGGTGTAGATCGTACCGAGACCGCGTGAGTAGTCGCCTAACAGCGTGTTTTGGCGCATCGCCGGGGTTAGCGCTTCGATAATCTCGTCGAGCAGGTCCGGCACCACCACCTCGCGCACGTCGAGCATCGCCTCGCCGAATTCGAGCTTGGCGTAGCTGAGCAGGTCGTTAATCAACCCGAGCAGGTGCTCACCCGACTCGAGCACGTTGCCAACGTAGTCGTGCTGTGCTTCGTTAAGCGGGCCGACCAGCTCTTCACGGAGCAGCTCGGAAAAGCCCAGAATGCCGGTCAGCGGCGTGCGCAGTTCGTGCGACATGGTCGCGAGGAGGCGCACCTTGGCGTCGTTGGCGGCCTCGGCCTCGTTTACGGCGCGGCGCAGCGCGTTTTCGGTGTCGACCTGTTCGGTCACGTCGCGCAGCACCAGCAGGCGTCCGTAGGGGCGTTTAGTGTCGCCGAGGGGGGTGAGGGAGAGCTCGAGCCAGCACCCCCGGTGTTCGATCAGGTCGTAGCAGCGGTTGTTGTTACAGTCAGCACCGCTGTGTAGGCTAATCAGCGCCGCACCTGCTGCAAAGACGTGCTCGAGCGGTGCGCCCAGCAGGTTCTCCACCTCGTCGCCGAGCAGCCGCGCCGCACCCGGATTGGCGTCGAGCACCCGCTGCCGTCTGTCGAGTACCAGCACCCCCGCCGACATCGTGTCGACCACCACGTCGCGGGCGACCGGTACGAGGTCGAGCACGTTGTAGCGCACCATCCCGAACGCCACCCCGCCGATCGCGATCGCTAAGCCGACCGGCGACAGGTCGATACCGCCGACCACGCCGCTCAGGTAGAGGACGTTAGCGATAAGCGGCGCGAGCGTCAGCCCCGTCAGGATAGTGCGTTGGCCCCAGTAGGTGCGGGGCCGGTACCAGAGCGCGCCGAGCAGCAGGGCGAGGCCGATCAGAAACATCAGGTACGACGCGGCGGTAAAGACCGCGAAACCGAGCCCGTACGCATCGACCACGAAGCCGTTGGCGCCGAACGTATAGTCGTACCAGACGGTTTTGCGAATAGCAATACGCCCAACCAAGGCCTGG
>JAXHMC010000036.1:0-15632 GCA_034521635.1 Trueperaceae bacterium
TAAAGTGCCATTAGTCACCTCCTTTGCGTGTGTGTTGTTGTTTCGCGTAGGCTTGCCGCTGTAAAACAGCAACTTAGCAGTTTATCACGAAAGGGCAGCTGGCCGTGCTTGTCATTATACCTTCGCGCGGGGCCGCTTTGGCGAGACCGGTTCGCTAGACAGGGCTGGCGCCGAATCGATACGATAGGGTTACATCCAAGCTGAATCGTAAAAGACAGCGGTAGCGCTCGGGGCTGTGTGTTCGAGACGAGCCGGGTCGTGTAGGAGCTGCCGCGCTTGGAAATTGCTGCGTCAAGGAGAGGTTTTTATGAAACGACTAACGATGATTCTGCTCGTGCTGCTGCTGATCGGCGGCGCGCTGGCTCAGGAGGAGACGTACGGGCTCGAGCCCTTCTCCCCCCCCGAACAGGTCCGGGTGGCCTACGTCCCCATCATGAAGTTCGCGACGATGTACGTCGCCGCCGAGCGGGGGCTGTTCGAAAAGTACGGCCTAGAGGTCGACATCAACCGGGTCGCGTCGGGCACCGAAGCGATCGCGTTTTTAACCGAAGGACAGATCGACGTCGGCGGCATCGCGATCGTAACGTCGCTCTGGAACGGTTGGAACCAGGGACTCGACATTCGGGTGATCGCGCCGGGAGGGCTCGAGCCCTTCGTCGACAGCCCGACCAAGCTGCTCGTCCGTAACGACTTGGCCGAGAGCGGCGCCGTGTCCGACATCGCCGACCTGCGCGGACGCACCGTCGGCTCGGCAGGCGGCCCCGGTAGCGGCGGCGAGTATCTGCTAAGCAAAGCACTAGAACGCGGCGGCCTCACCATTCGCAACGTCAACATCATCCAGATCGGTAACGCCGACATGCCCGCCGCCCTCGAAAACGGCTCGCTAGACGCCGCCATCTTAGGTTCGCCCTACGCCCAACAGGTCGAAGACGCCGGCTTCGCCGTCCCGCTCGCGACCGACCTCACCCCCGGCCTGATGACGGTCGCCTTCGTCGGCTCCGGCAACTTCGTCACCAACCGCCCCGAAGTCGCGCAGCGCTTTACCCTCGCGCTTATGGAGGCCGCTCGGCTGATGCAGGGCGATGACTTTCTCGCACCCGAAAACATCGACGCCTACCTCCGCTACGTCAACGCCACCGAAGAAGCGATTCGCGGCGACGCCGGCATCGTCTACGACCCCCTACAGATTATCCCCGTCGAAGGTCTAGCCGACGTCGAGCGCGTCCACCGCGAAAACGGGCGTACCCAGTACGACGAGCCGATCAGTCTCGACAACGTCGTCGACACCTCGTTCTCGGCCTGGGCGAGAGAAGTGCTAGGCGACTTCACGCCCGAAGACACCGAATAATCAGACACCAGCTTGGCAGATGACTCGTCTTTAGTGGATGGCTTAGTAGGGTGCGCCATGCGCACCGCCTTTCAACGGCGCTCCCACACGAACGTGCCGCGATTATAGTTCGACGTCCCGATGCACCATCTCAGCGTGGACGAAGCACAGTAACCAGACCCAAACTCGGCGGATGACGCGTCTCTAGAAGATGAGTTCACGAGTGACGTGGGGCGTAGCGAGCGAGCTGCGTCCCCTATTTTTTAGATTTTTTAGGCCGAGGTTCGATAGGCTGAGCGTCAGGTTGATGATGTCGGATGCGGGTGTGGTGTGCATGGCGTACTATACAATTTGAGATACTGATGTTGTTCGCGTGGTGATGTGGCTAAGCTAGGTCGGTATCGCGTGTTGTCACGACAAAGCTGCGTCGATGCGATACGATGAAGACGTCTCATGACCACCAAGATTTCAGCGAAAAATGTCACCAAAACCTTTCCGTCTGCGGACGGGACGGTGACGGCTATTGACAACTTTAATCTAGACGTCCGCGACGGCGAATTTGTCTGTATTGTCGGGCCGTCGGGGTGCGGTAAAAGCACCTTTTTGCGGATTTTAGCCGACCTGGTACCGATTACCGGCGGCGAGGTCGCGATTGTGCCGGGCGACGACCCGACCAAGCCGCTTAACAACGTCGTGTTTCAGGAGTACGCGATTTTTCCGTGGAAGACGGTGCTCGACAACGTCGCGTTCGGGTTGCAGATGCGCGGCGTCGCTAAAAAAGAGCGTTACCGCACCGCGAACGAGTGGTTGACGCGGGTGGGGCTGCGCAAGTTTGCCGACTACTATCCGGCCCAGCTGTCGGGCGGGATGAAGCAGCGGGTCTCTATCGCCCGGGCGCTCGCGAACGACCCCGAAGTGTTGTTGATGGACGAACCGCTCGGCGCGCTAGACGCCCAGACCAAAACGGTGCTGCAAGAAGAGCTGCTCCGTATCTGGGAGGACTACCGCAAAACCGTCGTCTACATCACCCACAGCATCGACGAGGCGGTGCTGCTCGGCGACCGGGTGGTGCTGATGAGCGCCCACCCCGGCACCAACAAGACCGAGTTTGTCGTCGACATCCCGCGTCCGCGTAGCATCCGCACGACCGCCACCCCCGAATTCGCCCGGCTGACCGGCGCGATCTGGGACGCGCTAGAAGACGAAGTGAAAAAGGCGATGGAGGCCCAACAGTGAGCATGATCGCGAAAACGCCCTCTCAACAGAAGAAGGCGACGGCGCTTCAGCGAGAGCTGCTCGTTTTGCTTGGCATCCTTGTGGTGCTTAACGTCGGGGCGGCGCTGCTCGGCTGGTGGCCGAGGGTGTGGTGGGCGCTGCTGTTTGTAGATTTTGTGCTGGTGGTACGGATAGCGGAGAGGCTCGAGCCCCACATCCCCTACCGCCGCCAAACCCTGTTCAAACGCGCCCTCGCCGTCGGCTTTCCGGTCCTCGTCCTCGTCGCCTGGGAGCTTATCGTCCGCGCCGACATCCTCAACCCGCGCTGGTTTCCGCCGCCCACCACCATCGCCGCCGCGCTCTGGGACCTTATCGTCAGCTACGACCGCTTTAACGAGACGAGCCTGCTCGGGCGCCCCTGGCTTATCCCGCAGGTCTACCCCGAAGAGGGCTGGGCGGGCGTGCGGCGTCTGTTTACCGAAAGCCACGTCCTCGCGACGCTGCTGCGCGTGCTGTTCGGGTTTCTAATCGGCGCGAGTCTAGGTCTCGTCGTCGGTATGGCGATGGGTCTTAACAAGACGGTGCGGATGATGCTCGACGCGACCATGTCCGCCGTCTACGTGCTGCCTAAAATCGCCATCTTCCCGCTGATGATGCTCATCTTCCCCGACCCCTTCGGCGAAGGCCCAAAAATCGCCGTCGTCGCGATTAGCGCCTTCTTCCTCGTCGCGATTAGCACCATGACCGGCGTGCACGGCATCGACAAGGTCTACCTAGAAGCGGGTAAAAACTACGGCGCGAGCGGCCTCAGGATGCTGCGCCACGTCATCATCCCCGGCGCGCTGCCGATTATCTTTTCGGGCTTTCGCTTGGCGCTCGGCACCGCCCTTATCGTCGTCGTCGCGGTCGAGTTTATCCGCTCGCAGACGGGGGTCGGCTTTTTAATCTTCTACTACTGGCAGATTCTGGTCACCGAGAAGATGTACGCGGGGCTGTTTGTGGTGATGGTGCTCGGGGTGTCGCTGACGTTTGGGTTGCAGTGGCTCGAGCACAAAGTCATGCCCTGGCGTCGCTAATATGTCACCTCGAAATCTCGAAACGTCCGCGCCGAGAACGAGAAAACGCTTCGTCGTTAAACTCTATCTACGTGATATCTAAAGTGTAGACCTCTGCGTGGACAAGGCTTGCGCGAAAGAGTATGCTCACGATGTATTCAGTTTCCGTTAAGGAGTAGTTCTGTGAAACGAGACATCGTCATCAAGAACCTCAAAGTTGTGAGTGTGGCGATACTAACTTTTGCCCTGCTCGACTTCCTTGTAGACGGCGAAGTCGCACGCTGGCCGCTCTTTTTTCTTTTCTTTCTCTTCTTCCCGACACGCGTGTTTTGGGAGCACTACCGCTACTGGCGTCGGCATCAGAAAAATAAAGAAGACGGTTAGTATGCGAAATCTGTATAGCCTCGCTCTTTTTCGCGACTTGTCGGCGGAACCCGAGTAACTCTCGCTCGACTTCTCGGCTTTGTCGATGTCTCTCGGAGTGTCGCTGACGTGTGGGTTGGGGTGGCTCGAGCACAAAGTCATGCCTTGGCGCCGCTAACTAGTTCATCATCCCAGAACCGACCAATCTCTTCCGGGTCACGTCCGCGTCTCGGAAATGCAGCGGCATCTCGCAATGTATATCTTTAACGCAACGACTCTACCGAAACAGACCAAAGTCGTGTTAAGCTCTGTGTGCCGAAAACGCTGATTTAACCACACGGCTCGAACTAGATTTGAGGAGACTAGCCTGATGTCGGACTATTACGTGTACGTGTATATCGACCCGCGCAACTTTGAAGAGTTTTATCTCGGGAAAGGCCAAGGGTCTAGAAAGAACGCTCATCTGTTCGACAACTCCGACTCGAAGAAGTCGAAGAGAATTAAAGAGATTCAAAAAGCCGACCTACAGCCGATTATCCGTGTGATTGCCAGCAAGCTTTCGGAACACGATGCGCTGCTGATAGAAAAAACCCTTTTGTGGAAGTTGGGCAAGCAACTAACGAATGTCTCCTCTGGGCACTATTCCGATAAGTTTCGTCCGCACAATACTCTGCACACCCAGATTTCCGGTTTCGATTTTCAGAACGGCATCTATTACTTCAATGTCGGTGAAAGCCCAGATCGCAACTGGGAAGATTTTCGGTGTTACGACTATATTTCCGCGGGCCATGGTGTGCGGTGGCGGGATGCCATACTGGGGTTCGAATCTGGAGACGTTTTCGCGGCGTACCTCAAGGGTCATGGCTTTGTCGGCATCGGTAGAATAGAAGAACGAGCTAAGCCTATGAGAGAGGCTCTATACAAAGGGCAGCCGCTCGTGACTCAGGATTTGACCAGCGAGGGTGCGAAGAGTGACCTCGATTCGGACGAACTGAGTGAATACGTCTGTAGCGTTACTTGGATAGCGTCGGTTCCACGCTCGGAAGCCAAGTGGGAAAAGAATTCTGGCCTCTTCACGACTACGCATGTTAGAGCTTCGCTAGACAACCAACCCGACACCATCGAGTTTTTGAACGAAGAGTTTGGGGTAGACCTTTGGGAGCTTGTATTGTGATGAAAAGTCGTCTCTAGCTGTCTCGGCCAAAAGTAGGAAGCACATTCTCGGCAACCTCGGTTAAACTGGCAGCTATGCTTCCCTCAACACTAGTCGAAAACGTTTTACACCGCGCCCGACGGGGCGGGGCCGACTTTGCCGAACTCTACGTCGAACGGTGGCGTCGCCGTCAACTGCGCGTTATCGACCGCGAGGTTAACGAGGCGACGAGCGGCATCGAGTTTGGTGCGGGGCTGCGGCTGTTTTACGGCACCGACGTCGTTTACGCCTACACCAACGACCTTAACGAGGCGGCGCTCACCGAACTCGCCGATACTTTGGCTCGGCTGCGCGGCGAAGGCGGCGAGGTCGACGCGAGCGGGGCGGGGGGCCTCGACTTTCGTAAGGCGACGCCGACGGGGCTGCACGCGCCCGAACTCGACTTTAATATGCACCCGAAACGTTACCGCTTGGAGCGCCTCCGCGAAGCCGACGAGGGGGCGCGTATCGCTCCCGAAATCCAGCAGGTTGAAGCGCGCTTTATCGAGTGGGAACAGGACGTGCTCGTCGCGAACAGCGAGGCGACCTGGACCGAAGACCGGCGGGTGCGGAGCCGCCTGGTCGTGCAGGCTATCGCGCAAAACGATTCGGATGTGCAGACCGGTATGTACGGGCCGGGGCTGTCGCGGGGGCTCGAGCTCTTCGACCACTACCCTCCCAAAGAAGCCGGACGCCACGCCGCCGACCAAGCCCTCACCAATCTCCGCGCCAAAAAAGCGCCCGCGGGCACCATGCCCGTCGTTATCGGTAATGCTTTCGGCGGGGTCATCTTTCACGAGGCGCTCGGCCACCTGCTCGAAACCACCACGGTCGCGAAGGGCGCCTCGGTCCTGTCCGACAAGATTGGCGAAAAGGTCGCGAGCGACGCCGTGACCTACGTCGACGACGGCACTACGCCGCACGGCTGGGGCAGCAGCGAGTTCGACGACGAGGGCGCACCGACCGAACGGACCGTCCTCATCGACAAGGGCGTCCTTAAAAGCTACATGGTGGACAAACTCGGCGCTCTTAAAACCGGCTACCGTCCGACCGGTTCGGGCCGCCGCCAAGACTACACTTTCGCGCCGACGTCGCGGATGCGCAACACCTTCATCACGCCGGGTGACACGCCGAAAGACGACCTGTTTGGCGGCATCGAGTTCGGCCTCTACGCCAAATCGTTAGGCGGCGGCCAGGTCAAACCGGGGACGGGCGAGTACAACTTCGCGGTGCGCGAGGGCTACATCATCCGTAACGGCAAGGTTGAAGAGCCGGTACGCGGTGCGATGCTCGTCGGCAAAGGTCCGAAGTCGATTCAGAAGATCGAGGCGGTGTCGTCGGATTTAGAGACGTCGCCGGGGATGTGCGGCAGCATTTCGGGGTCGCTGCCGGTCGAAGTCGGGCAACCGCATCTGCTGGTGTCCGAACTGATTGTTGGAGGTGAGGCATGACCTTTGAAGAGGCGAAACAGTTTCTGCTGAAGCGGGCCAACGAGCTAGAGGTCGACGCCGAGATTTTAGCGGACGAGACCCGCGAACTGACCCTCGGCGCGTTCGAAGGGCGGCTCGCCGAAACGACCCAGGCGACGCGGGGCGGTATCGGGCTGCGCGTAGTGGTGGGCGGAAAAACCGGCTACGCGTCGACCGAAGAGCGGAGCGAAGAGGCGCTCGAATGGGCGCTTCGCGAAGCGAAGGAAAACGCCGAACTGCAAAGCGGTGGCGACGGATTTATCCCCGCAGGCCGAGCGCTCGGCAGAAAAGACCTGCTGAGCGAGGGGCTGAGCGCGCCGGTCGAACAGAAGCGAGAGACGGCGCTCGAACTCGAAAAGACGTTTCGCCAGGACGAGCGTCTCAAACAGGTCAGCCTCGCCCGTTACAGCGAACGCGAAACCAGCGTGTCGCTCGCCTCGACCAAGGGGGCCGACGGCGGTTACCGCACCGGCAGCGCGATGCTGCTCGGCTGGTTCGTCACGCAGCAGGGTGAGAGTCTTAAGGAGGGGATCGACTACCGCGCCACTCGCGAGTACCACAGCTTAGAGCCGGGACGCACTGCACTCGAAATGTTAGAGCGCACCACCCGTCATCTGGGCGCGAAGCCGCTCGCGACCGGCAAGTACACCGCCTACTTCGAGCCGAGGCCGTTCGCGCAGCTGCTGTCGGTGTTTATGTACATGCTTAACGGCAAGTCGGTGCGGGAGGGCAAAAGCCGCCTTAAAGACAAGCTCGGCACAAAGATCGTGTCCGAACAGATGACCTTGGTCGACGATCCGACGCTGCCGAGTGGGTTGGGGAGCCGACCGTTCGATAGCGAGGGGACGCCGGCGGCGCCGGTGACGCTTATCGAGAACGGCGTCCTAAAGAGCTTTTTGCACAATTCGGAGACGGCTAAGGCTCTCTCCCAACCCAACACCGGCCACGCTTCGCGCAGCTACAAAAGCACCTTAGGCGTGTCTCCGTCGAACCTCCGCCTTAGCCCTGGCGACGGCGTCAGCAAAACGAGCGGCGTTATCGTCACCGACGTGATGGGCGTCCACGCGGGTGCGAACCCGATTAGCGGCGACATCTCTTTGCAGGCACTCGGCCTCCTCGTCGAAGACGGCGAAATCGTGCATCCTGTCGACGACTTCGCGCTGTCGGGCAACCTGCTCGACCTGTTCGCCCGCATCAGCAACCTCGGCAGCGAGCTGTTCTGGGAGCCGAGCGGGACGGGGACGCACGTCGGCACCCCCGAGATCGAAATCCCCGACGTGTCGTTCGGCGGCAGTTAAGCGTGCGCCGGCTCGCCGTCGTGTTGACGGTTCTGGTCGCTACAGGAGTTGTCGCGTGGATACTGCGGACGCCCGAACAGACCGAACTGCAACTTTTTGCGGGCGAGCCGGTCGCGGTGGTCGCGCACCGGGGTGGAGCGGGCGTGGCGCCAGAGAACACGATGCTCGCGTTCGAGCGGGCGGTGGCGCTGGGGGTGGACGGGCTCGAGCTCGACCTCCACCTCAGCGCCGACGGCCACATCGTCGTTATCCACGACCCGACCGTCGACCGCACCACCGACGGCACGGGCCGCGTCAGCGACCTCACGTTAGCCGAGTTGCAAACTCTCGACGCGGGCTACGCTTTCGCCGCTGCGGACGGCACCTTTCCGTACCGAGGCCAAGGGCTTACCATCCCCACCCTCGACGAGGTGCTGAGCGCGTTTCCGAACCTGCCGGTCAACATGGAGATAAAACCGGACACGGACGGACGGCTCGTGCCGGCGCTCGCCGAGCTTTTGCAAGACCATGACGCTTTAGACCGCGTCGTTGTTACCTCGTTCGACGGGGCGCTGCTACGCGACTTTCGCGACCGGCTGCCCGGCGTCGCGACCAATTTAGGTGCGGACGAACTCCGTGTGTTCTACGTCCTGCAGCGGCTAAAGCTGCACGGCTGGTACCGCCCGCCCGGCGAGATGCTGATGATTCCCGAAGTGTACGGCGACCTCCGGCTGGTCACGCCTGGCTTGCTAGACGCCGCGAGCAGCTTAGGGTTAAGCGTCCATGTCTGGACCGTCAACGAGCCCGACGACATGCGCCGTTTGATGGCGATGGATATCGACGGTATCATCACCGACTACCCCGGACGTCTGCAAGACGTTATCGCTTCGGAGACAGTATCGGAATGATTTCCGCCGCGTTACCGACCGTCCGCGCCGGGCCTAGGCGTCCGTGTCCGGAAGACGCTTCCAGGTCACCTCTAGTTCTAGGGCTTCGCGCAACGTCGACAGGATGGTGCTCGACCTTTCAGCGATGCGAAACACCCGTTCTAGCTTCTTGTCTGTTTCGGGCGAGGAGAGTGCGACCTCGACTTCGGCAGCGACCAGTTGGGGAGGGTCGGACTGACGCGTACCGGTCACGGTGACCTTTACATCACCGAGAGCGACGTCGCTGTTTTTGGCGACCAGCCCCAGAGAAGAGGTGATACACGCGCCGGCTGCGGAGAGCAGTGTTTCGACAGGATTGAATCCGACCGAGGAATCTCCGGCTTTGCTGCTAAGGGTCAGGGTAAAGTCTCGAACCGCTGCGACGGTTGTGTCACCTTCGGGCTGGCGGCTTAGGTGTACGGAATAGCTGTTGGTACTCACAAATCCTCCTCGAATCGATTAGATCGCACGACAACACAGACTGTCGGTCGGGTGACAGGTCGATCTGGCCGACCCTCATCTGGCCGACCTTGACCTGGCTGATGAGATGGCCGAAGCCGCCCGCCGACACACTGACTCTACAGGAACGCGTGTACCGGTTCAGGGCTCTGATGCCGAGTCTATAACGCCGAGTGTAGCACCGAGACAGACTCCGAACGCTGTGTGACGCTTTAGACCTCGGCGGCTGGGGTCGGGCCGAACCGAGCGATCCGAGTGATGAGGCGGGGCTCGAGCCCTCCATCCTACAGTAAAACCTACAGTAAAACTTGCGGTGAAACTGCGGCTCGACGTCGCGAACATCCTCCCCAACCGCGACGGGCGACGTAAGATAGACCGGAAACGATAAAAAAGCTCGCCCGGCACGAGCGACCACGAGGAGAGACACCACGCTATGGCCCAACCGCCCACGACCCGACCGCTACGGGTGACCGTCTGGAACGAGTTTCGACACGAACAGCACAACGACAAGGTCAAACAGATCTATCCGCAGGGGATCCACCACGTCATCGCCGAGGCTTTGGGCGAGACGGGCTTCTCGGTGCGCACCGCGACGCTCGACGAGCCCGACCACGGGCTAAGCGAGGACGTGTTAGAGCAGACCGACGTCCTGTTCTGGTGGGGCCATATCGCTCACGACGAGGTCAGCGACGCGGTGGTGACGCGGGTGCAGCAGCGGGTGCTCGGCGGGATGGGGCTGGTGGTGCTGCATTCGGGTCACTTTTCGAAAATTTTTAAGCGGTTGATGGGCTCGAGCTGCGACCTCAAGTGGCGCGAAGCGGGCGAGAAAGAGCGCGTCTGGATCGTCAACCCGGCCCACCCGATCGTCGCGGGTCTGACGGAGGAGTACATCGAGATCCCGCAGGCCGAGATGTACGGCGAGCACTTCGACATTCCGGCACCCGACGAACTCGTGTTTATAAGCTGGTTTACGGGCGGCGAGGTGTTTCGGTCGGGGTGCTGTTTTTACCGGGGCAGAGGGCGGATCTTCTACTTTCGACCCGGTCACGAGACGTACCCGATCTATAAGCAGGCCGAGGTGCGGCGGGTACTGCAAAACGCGGCGCGCTGGGCGGCGCCGGTCGGCGGGCCGAGCGTCACCTTCGGGCATAGACCGGAGGGGCTCGAGCCCCTCCCCTAAACCTCACACCGACCCGACCCGATCATGTCACCATAAGAAATGGTTAGGTTCAGTAGGGTGCGCCATGCGCACCACACGGGCGACAACAGCCGTATCCGCCGGAACATCGCACCGCATCACGCCCGTCTCGCTTAGCGCCGCCCACGGGACCCGAACAAGCCAGCCCGCAACCATCACGAACCATCTTCTCAAGAAAGCAGACCTAAACGATGGAACCACGACCTATGAACGTCGGCATTATCGGCGCGGGCGGCATTTCGCGCCTGCACTACCAGGGCTATCTCGAAGCGGGCTCGCACGTCGTCGCACTCGCCGACGCGAACGACGCGATTCTGGCCGAGCGGCAGCGGAGCTGGGGCGTGACCCGGCTCTACACCGACTACCACACGCTGCTAGAACAACCCGACATCGAAGCGGTGTCGATCTGTCTGCCGAACGCGCTCCACCACCCGGCGACCCTCGCGGCGGCTAAGGCGGGCAAGCACGTGCTCTGCGAAAAGCCGATTTCGCTCTCGCTCGACAAGGCCGACGAGATGGTGCGGGTCTGCCGCGACGCCGGAGTGGTGCTGCAGATCGGCCACCACCTCCGTTTCGAGGGCGCCTCGACCGAGGCCAAACGGATGATCGACAGCGGGCGTTTGGGGCGCATCACCCACCTGCGTTTTCGGCAGGCGCACGACTGGGGCGGCGCGAGGGCGGTGCGTGACTCGTTCGGTAAGCTCGAACAGGCCGGCGGCGGCACGCTGCTCGACAACGGCTGCCACATGTTCGACCTCGCCCGCTTCTTCGGCGGCGACGTGACCGACGTCTACGCCCGCACCGCGACGCTCGGCTTCGATGTCGAGGTCGAGGACACCGCGCTGGTCAGCCTCCAGTTCGCGTCGGGCGCGATCGGCACCCTCGAAGCGGCCTGGACCGCGACCGGCTGGGAAAACGCCTTCGCCGTGTACGGCACCACCGGCGCCCTCGAATACAGCAACCGTTTTGGCGAACCGACCCTCCGGTTTAGCTTTCGCGACTCGCCCGGCACCACCTGGGACAGCCCCGACCTCGCCACCTTCCGCTACGGCGGCCAGGGTGCCCACCAGCGCAGCGTCCACAGCTTTCTGCTCGCTGTCCAGGGTCTAGACGACGTCGTCTGTACCGGCGAAGACGGCCTCGAAGCGGTGCGGCTCGTACTCGCGGCCTACGAAAGCGCTAAGCGCGTCGCGTCGGTGCCGGTCGAAGAGATCCAAAACGTCTCGCTCAAGCAAATTGTGAGCTAAGTTGTTATTGTAGGGTGCGCCATGCGCACCGCCTTTCGACAACACCGTCTCACCCCACGCCACGACCGGAGGAGGGCGTCTCCCCAGAGGGTCGACAAAGATCAGCGCGGGGAGATGTCGGTCATGAAGACGGCTAGGGTGAGAGCTCGAGCCACTTCTTCTCACTCTGCGAACTCGCTACCGTCGTCTCGATAAACCGCACCCCCCGAGCGCCGTCGTGTACCGTCGGAAAGTCGTTCTGGAGCGGTTCGTCGCCCCCGTCTCGTTTCGCGCGGATGGTCGCGGCGACGCTGCGGTAGATGTTGGCGAACGCCTCGATAAAGCCTTCGGGGTGACCGGACGGGATGCGGACGAACTTCTGGGCGGCGTCGGCGAGGTAGGGCTGGCCGGGCGTGAGGCGTTGGGCGGGGCTGCCGAGCGGGCGGTAGAGAAGCTGATTCGGGGTTTCTTGGTGCCACGACAGCCCGCCTTTGGTGCCGTAGACGCGGATGCTCAGATTGTTCTCTTCGCCGGTCGAGATTTGCGAGCAGACGAGGACGCCTTTCGCGCCGCCCCTAAAGCGGAGGAGGAGGTTGCCGTCGTCGTCTAGGGCGCGTCCGGGGACGAAGGTGGTTAGGTCGGCGCAGAGGTGGGAGGGCTCGAGCCCCGTCACCGTCGCCACCAGATTCTCCGCGTGACTGCCGATATCCCCCATCGCGCCCGCAATCCCCGCCTGGTCCGGGTCGGCCCGCCACACCGCCTGCTTGACCCCTTCGTCTTCGAGCTTGGTCGCCAGCCAGCCCTGATGATATGTCACCACCACCTTGCGCAACTCGCCCAACCGCCCCTCGCGAACCATCTGCCGAGCCTGCTTGACCAGCGGATAGCCGGTGTAGTTGTAGGTCACCGCGAAGGTCACGCCGGTTTTTTCGACCACCTCGACCAGCCGCGCCGCCTCGTCGCTCGTCGTCACCATCGGCTTGTCACACACCACGTTAAACCCCGCCTCGGCGAATGCGTACGCGACCGGAAAGTGCAGGTGATTCGGCGTCACGATGCTGAGCACGTCGATACGTTCTCCTTCGGGCCGAGCCAGCTCCCGGTCGAGCATCTCCTCCCAACTACCGTAGTTACGCTCGTCGGCTAACCCGAGGTCGCGCCCCGACGCCTTCGATTTTTCGGGCGTCGACGAGAGCGCCCCCGCGACCAGGGTAAAGTCGCCGTCGAGCACCGCCGCTTTACGGTGCACCGCGCCGATAAACGCGCCCCGACCGCCGCCGACCATGCCTAACTTGAGCGGCGCCATCTACGACCGCGTCTCGAACGCCGCGTCGAACGCACCTGCCGCCGGAGCGAAGTCGAGCCGCTTGACAAACGCCGCCGATTCGGTCGCGCCGTGGACACGCGCCATCCGGCTGTCCTCCCACTCGACCGACAGCGGCCCGTCGTAACCGATATCGTTAAGCGCGACGACAATCGCCTCGAAGTCGATATCGCCCCGGCCTACGCTCCGAAAGTCCCAACTACGGCGCCGGTCGCCGAAGCTAGTGTGTCCGCCGAACACCCCGACGTCGCCGTTGCCGCGCCCCCACCAGACGTCTTTCATGTGGACGTGGTAGATGCGCTCGGCGAACGTGTAGAGAAACTTGACGTAGTCGACGCCCTGATAGCCTAGGTGTGACGGGTCGTAGTTAAAGCCGAAGCGCGGGTGCTGCTCGACCGCCGCGAGCGCCCGCTCCGCCGTGGCGATGTCGAAGGCGATTTCGGTCGGGTGGACTTCGAGCGCGAAGTTTACGCCCACCTCGTCGAAGACCTCTAGAATCGGCAGCCAGCGCTCGCCAAAATCTTCAAAACCCCGTTCCCAAAACTCCTGGCTGGTCGGCGGAAAGGCGTAGAGGCTGTGCCAGATGGCCGAACCGGTAAAGCCCGGCACCACCTTCGCGCCGAACTTCGCGGCGGCCCTCGCCGTATCCATCATCTCCTGCGCCGCGCGCTGCCGCACCCCCTCCGGTTCGCCGTCGCCCCAGACCCGTTCGGGCACGATGCTTTCGTGGCGTTCGTCGATACGGTCGCAGACCGCCTGCCCGACAAGGTGGTTGCTTATCGCGGTGCAGGTCAGCCCGTGCTGTGCGAGGAGCGCCCGTTTATTCTGAATATAGCTGTCGTCGGCGAGTGCCTTGTCGACCTCGAAGTGGTCGCCCCAACAGGCGAGCTCGAGCCCGTCGTACCCCATCTGCTTCGCGAGCGGGGCGAGCTCGGCGAGCGGCATGTCGGCCCACTGGCCGGTAAATAACGTCACAGGTCGTGGCACAAACCCTCCCAAAAAGCGTGAACTAGGTTCGTAAACGAGGCCGAGCGTTGCGGTGTCGGCACTGATGTGTCGAGACGCCTCATCTTAAACTGTAACCGCGTACGATACCCACACGAGAGGTGATGCCGATGGTTCAATTACAAGTCGACCTACCCGACGAAACAGCCGAAATCGTCCGCCAACACGCCGACGCTAAAGGGATGAGCGTATCGGCTTATCTCGCCGACGTCATCTGTCAGGCGGTGCAAAACCAGAGTGTACAGAAAAGGTGGCCCGAAGGCTATTTTGAAGAGGTTGTCGGAAGCTGGGAGGGCGACTTTCTTGAGAGCGACGAACTTCTCTTTGAAGAGCGGGACGTTCTCTGGCCTCGTTCCGGCAGGGTGACGCACTACAATCCTGGTATGGGTGCTCGAGCCCCACCGACGTATCGACGAGAATCATTTCGTCTCTGCACGTCTTCGTGAAACCTCTTCTAGCCGCGGTTCACTGCCGCCGAGCTTCGCGAGTCGCCGAGCACTTTCGCGCTTAATAAGCGCACGAAGTCCTTCGTTGAGAAGCGCCGTCCGTTCGTTTAGGCCGGTAAGACGGTGTGCTTCTGCAAGCAGGTCGTCGTCTAAATTAACTGTAGTGCGCACGCGCTACCTCCGTGATGGTTTTAGTGTACATCACCTGATGCGTCTTATCGTGCCTTGTGTCGGCTCGAGCCCTCGCCGTTCGCGAGATGCTCCACATCATCGGTAAACCGGCCACCGCCGAAGAGATTGCGGCAGGTTTTAAGCGGGCGAGCCGGAAGAAGGTGGGGGAGTTGCTAGAAGTGCTTTCGGCAGTCGGTCAGGCTCAAAAGGGTGAGGGGGGGCGCTACTGGGTTTGAGTGGGTGAGAGGCGTCAAAGCGCCAACAGCAAACGCCGAGGGGCAGAGCGCAGAGTGTAAACGCTCGGTTGTCGGTGGTATTATGACGTTTATGGAGACACCGGTAGCCTACCGCGACATTGTCGAGTTTATCGCCCAGACAGACCCCGAGCGCCTTATGACGTTTCGAGCTTCGGAAGATGTGCAGCGGCGTGTGGCAGACTTGGTGCGCCGAGGCAAACTCGACGACCTGAACGACGAGGAGCGGCGCGAGTTAGAGCGTTACCTTCATCTAGAGCATATGATGCGGCTGGTGAAGGCGCGGGCGAGGCAGGTTGTGCGCGAGCGGTAGCGCCGTTCTCTACAAACTTCTTTTGACGACAAACCAAAAACAGCGCGCGCCCGAAAGCACCTGCCGTTCTTCTTACGTTTATGTGGTGGGCGGTACTGGATTTGAACCAGTGACCCCTCGCGTGTGAAGCGAGTGCTCTACCACTGAGCTAACCGCCCGTTCGTTTAGCAAGCCGTAGTCTACGCCGCGCCGCGATAGCGTGTCAACGGCTGACACAGCCGAACAACCACCCTGGCCGTAGGCGAAGCTGTTGCCGGGCCTTAGGCCGCGAGCGAAGCCAGAAACTCGCTCGGCGCTCTGGTGTGGCGCTGCTCGGCCAAGTTCTGCTCGGCTTGGGTGAGCGCGGCGAGGCTTTCGGTGTAGGTATCTATGGAGTAGGTATCCATGACCAAAAATCTCACCGGTTCACGTC
>JAXHMC010000037.1:0-16200 GCA_034521635.1 Trueperaceae bacterium
GAGGTAGTTGGCGTCGGGCCGGAGCAGCTTTTCGTCGGTGACGGTGCCGGGCGTGACGAGCTGGGTGACGCCCCGTTTGACGAGGCCTTCGGCGGTGGCGGGGTTTTCGACCTGGTCGGCGACCGCGACGCGAAAGCCCTGGTTGAGCAATTTTTCGATGTAGGTGTCGGCACTCCGCAAGGGGATGCCGGCCATAGGGGTGGTGAAGTCTTTGCTGGTCTTGTGGGTGAGGATGAGGCCGAGGGCTCGAGCCAACCTCTCCGCGTCCTCCCCGAAACACTCGTAAAAATCGCCGACCTGAAACAGCACCAGATAGTCCGGATGCTGCTCGCAAAGCTCTACGTACTGCACCAGAAGCGGCGGCAGCGGCCCCTTCCCTTCACCCTTAAGCGTCATGCGCTCTATGATAACGCGCCCGGACGATTTCTAACGCACTCTGCCAACGGCCCGAAGGGCGAGACGCTCGGCACCCACATCCGTACATCAAAAAAACGTCTCGCTAGCCAAAAATCACATAGAAAATGCCAAAACAGACCGGTGTTCGTCCTGTTCGTCCCCTAAATGTTCTTAACAGTACTGTATTTTATGATATGTTGGAGCACTCTAAAAATGTAGCAAACGTTGTAAGCGCAATACCACTTTCTGGTTTACAGCTTTGCATCTATCACAGTACCGAACAAGCAGAACACGACGACAACGTTTTTACGTCACTGTTCTCTGCACTGTTCTTTCACTATCCAAGGGGGCATTTTATGGGCTTACTCGAAATTTTAGGCGTTATTTTTATCGTGCTGTTTTTAATCGACCTACTCGGCACCGGCCTTTTAGGCAACCTCGTCTACCTGCTGCTCGTGATCGGTGTCATCTTGCTCGCTATCCGGTTTATTCGACGAGCGTCGTAGTCGAGATAGCTTAGAGACGTAGAACATTTCGTCAGAACTTAGGGCGCGTTTGCTGAAAGCTTGTGGCCGACGACGCTAACAAACAGACCAAAACGAACAGATCTATGAGCGAATAGACAACGAACAGATCGACAAGCGACACCGACTTAGGAGGCTATATATGAATCAAAACATTCTCAAAGGTAAATGGAAGCAGTACAGGGGCAAAGTCCAGCAACAGTGGGGCAAACTGACCGACGATGATCTTAGCCAAGCCGAGGGCCAGCGCGACCAGATTGTCGGCAAGATCCAGGAACGCTACGGTGTCACCCGAGACGAAGCCGAAAAGCAGTACGAAAAGTTCGTCAGTCAATTCTAAAAACGGTCTGTAAGGGTAACGGCACAAAGGCGCGTCCCGCTAACCGAGAAGTTCTGTTAATCGGATAACCGAAAAGCCGACAACCGAAAAGCCGACAACCGAAAAGCCGACAACCGAAAAGCCGACAACCGAAAAGCCGACAACCGAAAAGCCGACAATCGAAAAGCCGAGGTCACCAGTAACGGTAGACCCGGCTTTTTTTACGATACGTTATGTTTACGATTACGTCGTGCGAAGTCTAGGAGAGCAAGCGCTTGAGTATCTTGGGCGCTTCGTTCCAAAGTGTCTTACGCACTTCGGGCAGAGCACCCGCGGCGACGCCGAGCACGAGGGCAGCGACAAGCGAGCGCTTTGGATAGTGACCGATGATCGATTCGACCGGCGAACGGCTCGGCTTGTGGGCGGCAGCCAGGAAGCGCGCCTTGGCGGCGGCGAGCGAATCGTCTTGGTCTAACTTACCATTCGGCGAGCGTTCCATACGAAGACTCCGGCGATAACGATAACGAGAAGGCCGCACAGAAACGCGCTTAGGGCGGCGCTAACGATGGTGACGAGGTAGAGGTAGAGCGCGGCGACGAACAGCCCGAGCGCGCCGAGTGCGAGCAGCCCGGCGAGGCTTAGCAGCGTCAGGCTGACGGCGAGCTTAAAGACGCCCTTTCGTGCGCTCTTAGCCTCGGCTTCGAGCAGATCTAAGAGCGCGATAACAAAGTCGGAAAGTGCGCCTAACACGGCGCCGTTACTTGCGGCTTAGCAGCCAGCCGACCACAAAGCCGATCCCGAAGCTCGCGAGCAGCGTGGTGATAGGCTTGTCGCCGATCTGGTCTTCGACGTCCGAGACGACTTTTTCGCCGCGTCCGCGCATCTCGCCGGCGGTGCCCTGGAGACGGTCGATAAGGTGCTGGGTCTCTTCTTCGAGACGCTCGCGGGCCGCGCTGACAGCGTCGTTGGCGGCGTCGTTTCCGCTTTTGCCGAGCGATTTGAGATCTTTTTGCAGGTCGGCGATGTCGTTTTTAAGCTGATCGAATTCGGCCTGAAGGTCGCGGTCGGCCATAATTACCTCCTTGATAGTTGCGTGGTTATCGCGTAGTCGTCGCGTGGTTGTAACGTAGTTGTCGCGTGGTTGTTGCGGTTATCCGGTGACGTGGCCTAACAGAGAGGCGCACGCCCGATAAGCTTTATCACTGTAACAAGACAAACGGTTGCACTCTGTAAGGTTCGCACTCTGTAACGGTTCGCGTGATCATCATGTGCGTGGTGACGACACGAGCGGTAAGGCGCGCGAGCGCTCCGGTGGCGTGGTGGGGCGGTAGAGCGCCGGGAGTCTAGCGGCTAGCGTGCTACGGTCTCGGGTACGGAACAGGATTTCGAAAACACCGTCTTGAAGGGTGTTTTGTCGTCCGCAGCGCTACTTTATGGTGAGAGTATACGACGACGAACCGACGACGAACCTATGACAACGAACGGTGTAGGGTAAAAGTATGAGGGCAGCGCTCCGCGAGTTATGGCAGAACCCGTACATCCGGCTGATCGGCTTTCTGCTGCCGGCGGTGCTGGCCTATATCTTTTTGGCGCAGACGCGCTCGGTGTGGATCAACTTTGTGGTCGCGTACATTATCGCGTATTTGGCGCATCCGCTGGTGGCGGGGCTCGAGCACCGTCGTATCCCCCGCTGGGTCGGCACGACGCTCACGATGATCTTCCTCTTTATCTTGCTCGCGGTGATCTCGCTGCTGTTAGGACGGGTCATTACCGAGCTGTCGATCTTTGTCGAAGACCTGCCGTCGACTATCGACCGCGCCAACACCTTTATCGACCGGATGCAGCAGTTTTTGCCGGTGTGGCTGCGCGAAGTCTTGCAGGAGAGCCTGACAAACCTGCAGACCGTGTTCGAACGGCTCGTCGACCGCGCTGTGGCCTGGGTCGAGAGGAGCGGGGGCGACATCCTCGAAGGGATCTTAGAGGTGTTTGGCGGCGTGCTGCGGCTCGGGGTCATCCTGGTGCTAACCGCGTACATCCTGCACGGCTTTCCGACTTTTCGCCAAAGCATCATGTCGGCGCTGCCGAAGCGGCACCAGCCCTTTGCCGAAGAACTCGCCGAAAAGCTCGACCGGTCGGTCGGCGGCTACGTACGGGCGCAGCTTCTTATCGCGGTGATCGTCGGCTTTCTGGTGTGGCTCGCGCTCTTTCTGATCGGGGTGCCGCTGTCGGTGCCGCTCGGCTTTTTGGCGGCGATGTTTAACGTGATCCCGTTTTTAGGGCCGATTATCGCGAGTGTGCCGGCGCTGCTGTTGTCGTTTACGGTCGGCTGGGTGCCGGCGCTAATGACGGCGGGGGCGCTGCTCGCCATCCAGCAGCTAGACGGTAACTTTATCTCGCCGCGTATCTTCGCCCGCACCACGCAGCTCCACCCGGTCACCATTATTGTGGCGGTGTTGGCGGGCTCGAGCCTAGCCGGTTTTTTAGGTGCGCTGGTGTCGGTGCCGAGCGCCGCCTTTCTCAATCTGCTCTACCGCGAATACTATCAGCAGAGCGCCTGGTATCGTAGAGATTCGTGACTTCTAGCCGACTAACCACCCTCTGGAACTTTTTTCGCGACGTGCTAAGCGCCGCCCGGCGCGACAAGCTCAACCGCCTAAGCGCCGCGCTCGCGTTTTTTACGCTGCTGTCGCTCGCGCCGCTCTTTACCATCTCGGTCGGCGTCGCGAGCTTTTTTCTAGACCGCGACGCGCTGCGCGCCGCGTTGGGCGAGGTGCTCGGCAACCTTATGGGCGACGCGGGCCGCGAACTGACCCAACTCCTGTTCGAAAACGCGTTTCTGGCCGAACGGCTCGGTTCGGGGTTGTGGCCGTCGCTGGTCGGTACGCTGCTGCTGCTCTTTTTCGCGTCGAATGTGCTGAGCGAGTTGCACTCGGCGCTTAACAGTATCTGGCGGCAGCGGGAGGGGGAGGGCTCGAGCCTCTGGCACAGCGTCTGGGGCCGCCTTATCTCGCTCACGATGGTGTTAGCGCTCGGCTTTGTGCTGGTCGTTTCGCTCGTGATCAGCACCGCCCTCGCCGCCTTTTCACGCTTTCTAAGCGACTGGCTCGGCGTCCCGCTCGTCCTTGTTGGCGCGACCGACGTGGTCCTTAACCTCGTCCTGCTGACCTTCTTCTTCGCGCTGCTCTACAAATTTCTCCCCGACGTCCGGCTCTGGTGGCGCGACATCTGGCCCGGCGCGGCGTTGACCGCGGTCGTGTTCGTGATCGGCAAATGGATTATCGGCATCTTCCTCGGCAACAGCATCCTGGCCTCGGCCTACGGTGCCGCCGGGTCGCTCGTTATCTTTCTGCTCTGGGTGTTTTTTACCGCGCAGATGTTCTTTTTCGGCGCCGAAGTGGTCAAGGTGTACACGCTGCGCTACGGATCGAGGAAAAAAACTTAGTGGCAAGGCGACCTAAAGTTTACGATTGCACCAGGGTTACCCTTTGCCGCCGATCGATAATCTCGAGAGATACCTTCTAGAGCGAGGTTCTAAAGCAATTGCACGACAATTGCACGACAATTGCACGACAATTGTTTTTTACTCCTGACGATTTGGTTCCTGTTTTGGGTACCAACGCGCACCTCTTGTCCTACCTTCTAAATATATTTTACCTTCTTCACGTAATTCTTGAAGGAGGCCTTGGATCTCTCTCCTTTGCAGCATGGGTAGGACTTCCTTCAGCTCTTTAAAACGGCTACCTTCTTGAAGATTGTCATGGATGTGCTTGAGCAATAGCTCTTTGTTTGTCTCTCTGTCTAGCCCTCGCTTGCGTGTGTATGTCCCGCCTTGCTCCAGATAGTGATAAAAACGTCGAGACAGAATATACTTGGTTCCTCTCCCTTGACCGGTGCGTTCCAAAACGCCCTTCTCAACAAGCCGATAGGCGTTGTCTCTTAAATGACTAGGAATCTGTTTGTCTTTGTGAACGGCATTCAAGACCAAAAGGTCTCCCACGCCAAAAGTGATTAGCTGTTCGTTTCCAACCTCTTCTAAGAATTGTAGAAACTTTGGATTTTGAATAATTCCAAAGACGCTTAAGTTGACTTGATACTCGTCGCTGTCGGAATAGTCTGGCAATGCTTTACCTTCGCGAAGTGACTCGCGAAACATTTTGTCTACTCCCTGTCCGGAGCGTTCTACGAGTCCACATTTGGTTAAAACTTCAGCGATTAAACGATTGCGGGGCTTTTGTCGTTTTAGGATGTTTGTTTCGTCAATACCTTCTGGAAAGCCTCCGGGACTCTCCACTCTCAACTTATGCGGATACTGCCGTACAAAAACTGATCCGATGTCTTGATAACTCCTGTGACTTACGGCGTTCAGGATAGCTTCTCGTATGACTTGCTCGTTAAATGTCGGGATATCGCGGCTAAAGAAACCCTCTTGTACGTGTTGCTTGTCATTACGGAGGTTAACCTGCTCCCAAAGATCATTCTGATATAAGAGAAATCCCGAACGGTACTCGAAACGCTCTTGATGTTCAATAGAGACTTCATCGGAACGATATTCAAAAATGACCTCTGTCTGTGGGAGTAGACGTCGTAACGAACCTGCTTTGCCCAATAGGATGAGTGCAGCATACGTTACGTTTTCCTCAACCATTAGCCCGAGATCTTGCAGTACCTGCTGATCTTCGAGGGTATCAATCGTAGGCTGCCGAGATTTCTCGCGCCAAAGTCGCTGCAGTTCTTTGATGGCGTATTGCGAAAGGTCTTGGATGGTTGCACCACCGCAGATTGAGGCAGAAAAATCAGTTACCCCCTCTCCAATAATCTTGCTGATTTGTCCGGTAGTCATCGGCTCTATGCTCTCACCAGAACGCATCAAATAAGTCCCTCTGTAGTGCAAAGGGGTGCCTACTGGCCTGCTAGGAATATGAAAGATGAGAATACGCTCCTGGTTTTCGTCAAAGATCTCTTCGATATCGACACGAAAATGCAGTGCCTGCAGAAGGCTTAATTTAGTTTCAGATAAATTAGCAAACGCTTGGCTGCCGACGACTCTGCGAGGGTGCTTGTCGGTAACTCCTAAAATAAGTTTGCCCCCACCTTCGTTAGCTAATGCAACACAGTACTGAACAGCCTTTTCGAATCTAAAGTTAGTCTTTGCTTCTTTGAATTCTAGACCTTCGTCTTCGTCACGTTGTAACCAGACTCGTATCTGCGTTATGTCAGTGGTCATGTTTTGGGTTGGCCTTTTTCGTCAAAGAAGTCGTCATTCATTATCCCTGCTGCTATACCTAAACCTTTCTCTCTCTGGCATTGACCTTAACATCTGAAGCAGCGCCAATCGAGCGGGGAAGGTTTGGAGAAGGACTCTGGAGATAGGCGGCGAGGGCGTCGCGGATGACGTCTTCCCGAGAACGGTTCTGGCGCTCGGCAGCCTCGGCAACCGCCCGGAAAAGCTCGTCGGAGAGATGGAGCGTCATTTTTTCCATAGGACGGATTGTACTACTTGTGGAGCGTTCTGGCAAAACGCTTTTAGGCTGTGTCACAATACGTAAACGATTCGAGCGATGTGTTCCTATCTGGTTTTAACGTTTTTAGGAGGCGAGATGCGAGTTTTCTATAGTGACGTCAAGGCGTTACGCTCCGACCGTTCGGGCGGCTGCCTGACCCCACCAGAACGAGGTCGCACGTGAAGCTTGCCATCTGTCCTATTGCCTGGATAAACGTAGGGGAACCGAACTGGCCGGTCGCCGAGCCCGGCACGATGCTCGCCGAGATGCGCGAGGCCGGGTTTAGCGCTACGGAGATGAGCCGGGTGCTGCCTAAAGACGTGATGGCGTTGCGGGAGATGCTCGCGGCTCACGACCTCCGTCTCGCGGCGGCATACCTGCCGGTCACGCTGATGCACGACGCGTTTGTCGACGAGGAGATGGCGAAGGCGAGAGCGCACCTCTCGTTTTGTGCCGCGATGGACGCGGTCGCTATTCTTCAGCCGTCGGGCAACTCGCGGCACTGGGGACGCGAAGGCCCGCACCCGGACGTCATCGCGCCGACCGACGCGCAGTGGCGGCGTTTGGCCGACGGCCTAAACCGTTTAGGAGACGAGGCACAGTCGCAGAACCTCACGCTGTGCGTCCACCCGCATGCCGACACCATCCTAGAAACACCCGACGCCGTGGAGGTTCTTTTAGCGATGACAGATGCCGCGACTGTAAGTCTCTGTTTCGACAGCGGTCATCTTGTGTACGGTGGCGGCGACCCGTACGCGCTAGCCGCAGCGTGGGCGCCGCGGATCCGGCACGTCCACCTTAAAGACGTGCGCGGCGAGGTGCTAGTAGAGACGCGAGTGCATAGATGGGACTTTTTTACGGCGGTGCGACACAACGTGTTCGCGGCTCCTGGACAGGGTCAGCTAGATTTCGCCCGGCTGCTCGCCCCCCTCGCGAAAGCGTCCTACGGCGGTTGGCTTAGCGTAGAGGCCGAACAGGATCCGCGCCTCGCGCCGCCGCTCGCGACAAACCGCGCCGCCCACGGCTACCTTAGCGCTATCCTAGAGACGCTACCCCGTCACTAGACCTATATCATTAGACCGGTAGCATTTCTGCGAATCACACCCTCAGAAATTGATTGACGTCAAACTCGTCCTGACGGAGTCTTTCAAACTTCGTGTGTGGAATTGAAACCTGGAAATGCCGATACCAAGCTGACTTTTGTAGGTCACGTCGATTCTGCTGGGTGGAAAGCACGCTGCGGCGCGCTCGTTGTGGCGAATGCGGGTGCTGGTGGCAGTGCGGTGCGCATGGCGCACCCTACGATTCGGACGAATGGTACTGGTTTTCATAGCGACATAGGCAAATCGGGATGGTATAACCCGTCACTAAATGATGTCTTGTCGGACCACGTCCCGTTTTTAGACCCCCCCTAGACCGCGCCGGGCGTTTAGTTCTGGTCGGGTGCGTTGTCGTCGTCGTTGTCGAGGAGGTCGGAGAGGACGTTTAGAAAATGGGGGATGTCGAGCGGTTTGGTGAGGTAGTCGTAGGCGCCCATCGCCTTGAGTCGCTCGATCTGGTTGGGGGTGGCGTCGGCGCTGATCATCACGACCGGAATGTCGCGGGTGTTTTCGTCCTGCTGTAGCTTTTGGAGCACTGCGTCACCATCCATGTCGGGAAGGTGTAGGTCGAGCAGAATGACCGCCGGACGGTGTTCGCGGGCGAGGGTCAGGCCGATCGAGCCCTGCATCGCCGACATCAGTTCGATGTTGGCGATCCGCCCGACAATTCGGCGGATCAGTTTGAGGTTCGAGAGGTTGTCTTCGATGTAGAGGACCTTGTTCGCTGTGCCGACACTGTCGTCTGCGGCGATCTCGCTCTGTTCGTCGAGGGCGTCCTGGCCTTCATCGCCGAGTTCTGGCGCTGTGGCGGTTTCGAAGATGATCCTAAAGGTGCTACCGCGCTCCGGCACGCTGTCGACCTCGATGTCGCCGTGCATAAGCTCGACGAGCCGTTTGGTGAGGGTCAGGCCGATGCCGGTGCCCTGGACACTGGTCTTGTCGGCGTCGAGGCGCTCGAACGCCTTAAACAGATCGCGGCGCTGTGCCTCGCTAATGCCCTGACCGGTGTCGCGCACCTCGATGGCGAGGCCTTGGGGGGTGCGGTGGTAGCCGATGTCGATCCGTCCGCCGGTCCGGTTGTACTTGACGGCGTTCGAGAGCAGGTTGAGCAGGACCTGTTTGAGACGCTGCCGGTCGGCCATTACGAAGTGCTGTGAGGACTGGTTCGGGACGTTGACGGTAAGGTCGCGCTCTTTGGCGAGCGGAATGATGAGCTCGAGCGACTCTTCGATGACCTCGTCGACCTCGACCGGTTCGATAGAGAGCGACATATGGCCCGATTCGATACGGGCGATGTCGAGCACCTCGTTGATGAGCTCGAGCAGGTGCTCGCCCGCCTTTCTGATGTCGTCGACGTTGTCGCGCTCTTCGGGGTCGAGTTCGCCCATCTGTAACAGCTGCGAAAAGCCCAAGATAGCGTTTAGGGGGGTGCGCAGTTCGTGGCTCATCCGCGACAGAAACTCGCTTTTGGCGGCGTTGGCCCGTTCGGCTTCGCGCTTGGCGGTAAGCGCCCTGTCGGAGGCGAGTTTGCGCTCGGTAAAGTCGTCGACGACGTAGGAGAACCGCCGGCGCCCGCTCGGGCCGGGGCCGATATAGTTCACCGCGACGTTAAGCCAGTGTTCGTCGCCGCTCGGCCAGACGTGGCGGTACTCGAAACGGAGCGGTTCGCCGAGGTCGTAGCTCTGCTCGTAGGCTTGTATCCAGAGGTCGGTGTAGTCGCGCGGTACGCCGAGGTCGTCGGAGCTGTGGCCGCTCATGTCGTCGGCGCGGGTCCGGAAAAATTGGGCGGCGGCCTTGTTGTCCGACAGGTGGACAATCTTGTCGTCGTCGATCTCGACGAGACCCATCATGATCGGGGCGCTGTCGTAGAAGCTGCGCAGGGTCTGGTTAGACGCGTTGAGCCGGGCGGCGTAGTCCTGAAGGCGTTGCTCGACCTGTTTGCGCTCGCTAATGTCGCGCTGCACCGCGACGTAGTGGCTGGTGCGGCCTTCGCTGTCGGTGACGGGGGTGATGTTAAGTTCGATCCAGTAGGGCTCGCCCGCTTTGGTGTAGTTGACGAGTTCGGCCTGCACCGAAGTGTCGTGCTCGAGCCCCTGCCGAATTTTGTCGAGTGCGCGCCGGTCGGTGTCTGCACCCTGCAAAAAGCGCGGCGAACGCCCGATCACCTCTGTTGCGTCGTAGCCGGTTATCTTGGTAAAGGCCGGGTTGACGTAGTGGATGCGCGGCCCGGGCGCGTCGATGGGGGTAGCCTCGGTAATCAGGATCGCGTCTTTGGCGTTGACGACGGCTGATTCGAGCAGCCGCATCCGCTCCTCGCGCCGCCGCTGTTCGGTGACGTCTCGCTGCACCGCGACGAAGTGGGTGATGACCCCGGCCTCGTCGCGTAGCGGTACGATGTACCAGTTGATAGTGAACTCGCTGCCGTCTTTGCGGTAGTTGATCGTCTCGCCGCGAAACGGTTGGCGCTTTTCGAGCCGCTCGCGTACCTTTTTGACCACCTCTGGAGAGCTACCTGGCCCCTGCAGAATACGCGGCGTCTTGCCGAGCACGTCGTTAGGTTCGTAGCCGGTCATGTCGGTAAACGCCTCGTTCACGAAGACGATCTGCGGTCCGGGCGGCTCGAGCCGGGGGGTGGTAATCACGATCGATTCTTCGATGTTTTTGACCACCGACGCGAGCAGCTGCGTCCGCTCTCCGTCGGCGCGGCGCTCGGTGATGTCGTGCGCGATGCCGACCACGCCGCTCACCCCGTTCTGGGACGGCGTATAGGGGTGTTTGCTAACCAGATAGGTGTAGGTCTTGCCGGACCGCGCGATCGTGGTTTCGTAGTGTTGCGTGGTGTGGTGCTCGAGCACCTGCTGGTCGCTCGCCCGGATCTGTTCGACCTCGTCTTCGTCGGCTAAATCGTCGATCGTCTTGCCAAGCAGTTCGTCGATGCTAAGCCCGTAGAGGTCGGCGAAGGCCTGGTTGCAGAACACAAAACGCCCCTGGGTGTCGCGGATAAAGACGCGATCCTGGATACTTTCGACCACCGCCCGCAACTGCGCGCCGAGTTCGTCGGGCGAAGTGTTTTCGTCGCCCCGCACCACGTTTCGAACGTCACCCTGTGCCTTGTCTCGGTCCTCGTTGCGGAGATCGTCGCTGCGGGAGTCGCTGTCTTGAGAATCACTGTCCTGAGAGCTACTGTTTTGAGAATCACTGTCCCGAGAATTATTGTGAGGAAATTCGGGCGACCCGCTCAGAACGCTTAGGGCGAGGCTGGCGTAGTCGCGCAGCGTGTCGGGGTCTGGCCTATTTGAAGGCTCGCCGTGGTGGGGTGTCGTTGTTACGCCTAACACGCCGAGAGCGTCGCCGTGGGGGTCACGAACCGCGACGGCGGTATGCACGGTGTCGGGGCCGGTCTGCTGGACTACGACGCCAGAGGCAGCGCAGACGTTTTGCCAGAAGGTTTGGAGTGCTTCGCCGTCGGGCGCGTCGTTGTCGTGTGCCGGGTGGTGCGCCCACACCTTAAAATGCGGACGGTTGTCGGTGCTGGGCTCGAGCCCCACCAGGTAGCTACGCTGCGCGCCGACATGACCCGCAAGCAGACGCACAATTCGCATTAGGTCGGCCTCGGCGTGTGGCGGCAGCGCCCCGAAACGCTCGACGCTAGGGGTGTGCTCTGTCGACGACATCCTTACTCCTTCGTAGATATACGGCTAACGAGCGTGTGGTGGCCAGCTCTAAAATGGTTCACAGTGTCTAGCATAGTCCTCGCGCGCGCACCGACGCTGCGGTGCAGCTACCAGCCACCTCGGGGTGACGTACAGCTCGGATGCTGACAGCTCGGCTGTTGACAGGTCAGACTCGCACTTCCAACTTTACTACACCGACCGAAGCCGAACTAGGGCGAGCCCGCAGACAGACGCCGCACCGGGCTGCTGGCTCGAGCCCAACCCTCCTTGCGGCGGCTCCGAGAGCGTGCTAGCGTAGCTCGCAGATTCGATGCCGCAACCCTACCCCGATAACCACGTCCGGGTAACCACGTCCGGGTAACCACGTCCGGGCAACCGCCTCCGACGCACCGCTAGGTCGGCGTCTTGGGGTTAGACCACGACGCTCCCGGCATTACGCGAACGCACAACAGCGCACCGTTGCGTACAATTATTACGAACAATTAAGGAGACTTTTCGCATGAAGCTAGGCTTTATCAGCAACGCCTTCGCCCGTCGGCCTATCGCCGAGACCGCCCGCTGGGGCCGCGACCGGGGCTACGATTTTGTCGAGGTCGGCCCGCACGCACCCCTAGACGAACTGCGCGACTATCTGGTGGGCGAGCCGGTGCTGCCGGTGCACGCACTGCTCTACTGCCGCAACATCCGCCACCCCGACCCGGCACAGCGGCAGGCGTTTCGGCAGGCGACCGAGGCCCGCCTAGACCTCGCCCGCGACCACAACATCGGCATCGTGAGCATCTCGACCGGTATCGACCCCGAACGCAGCTTGCGCGATAACGTTGCGGACAGTGCGGCGGCACTCCAAGACCTCTGCGACCTTGCTGGGCCTGAGGTGATGGTTGCCATTGAAAACTGCCCGGATACGGGCAACATCGGCATTAACCCCGATCTATGGGCGGCGCTGATCGTTGCGGTAGACCGGCCTAACTTTAAGCTGACCTACGACCCGTCGCATCTGGTGAGGTTGGGGCTCGAGCCCTACGCCCCCATCGAAGAGTTCGCGCCGCACATCGTCCACGCCCACGCTAAAGACGCCGAGGTGCTCGCACACAAACTCGCCCGCCGAGGTTTTCTAGACGAAGGCTGGTGGCGCTACCGAGTGCCCGGTTGGGGGCAGGTCGACTGGCACCGCGTCTTAACCCACCTACACGAAATCGGCTTTCGGGGCGGTATCAGCTTAGAACACGAAGACCCGCTGTTCGGCGGCGACGCCAAAGGCGAGGTCGATTCCGAGTACGAAGCCGAGCGCGGTCTGCACGCTGGAAAGTCTCATCTCGTACCGCTGCTCGAACTGCTAGGGCGACAAGACCCACGCTAAGGGCTTACGTCTTTAGTGCGGATTGAGTGCAGAGGTAGGCCTCGAAAGACGCTTCTCGCTGTCATCCTTCCTCGGCTATTCTTCGGGTACCATCACGTTCATCGTCACACGTTCATCGTTAAGGGTGACATTCCTTCGGTGGTAGCTATAAGCGCGCAAAATACGTTAAAGTAATAAGTGATAACCACAATTTACCTACCGTAAGGAGGAAGCTATGAGACGACCGACGTCTCGCCCGTGTTCTTATCTGCGTCAGCCCGATGCTGCTTTAGTCCGTTCTGGCGTGGCGTCACCCGCAGCAAGCCTTACCCGACGACTGCATGAGCTGACGACGATCTTGCCCGACGACCGTCCTGCTTGGCGACCATCTCGTCTGACGACCGTGACGTGTTAGCGCGAACAACGACTGGTAGCGCTGCGACCTGCCAACAGGCTGGTTCGGTCTGTCCGTCCAGTGTTTCTGCCGACGCTTTTCTGCCGACTTTCGGTTGACGTCACGTTCTCACGCGTACAAGGCCGAACAGGGCTAAGATGTCAAGCACCCCCAACAAGGATTTAGTTTTAAGGAGAATCTATGAAGAAACGACTGAGCACCCTCGCGCTCCTAGTAGCGCTCCTCGTCCCCTCGGCCTTCGCCCAGACCGAAGTCGCACTGTTTTTAGACCCGCGTGAACCGATCGAGCTGTTCGAAGAGTTCGCGGAGCGCTACGAGGCCGAAAACCCCGACGTCTCGATCCGCTTCGAAATCGGCGGAGCGACCAGTGACCAGCAGCAGCAGTACCTCAACACGGTGCTGTCTAGCCAGAGCAGCGAACTCGACATCTTCCAGATCGACGTTGTCCGTCCGGCGACCTTCGCCGCGGCGGGTTGGGCCGAGCCGCTCAACGGTTACTTCGAGAGCGAAGAAGCGCTCCAGGACTATCTGGGCGACTTCCTAAACGGTCCGGTCGAAGCCGACACCGTCGACGGCACGCTCTACGCGATTCCGGCCTACGCCGACGCGCAGTTTCTCTACTACCGGAGCGACCTGCTAGAAGAGTACGGCTTCGAGCCGCCCACCACCTGGGGCGAGCTGCAAGAGCAGGCACTCGCCATTATGGAGGGTGAAGGCGACCCCAACCTGCAAGGCTTTAACTACCAGGGCGCCGCTATCGAGGGCACCGTGTGTACCTTCCTCGAAGCGCTCTGGACGGCGGGCGGTAACTGGCGTAACGACGAGGGTGAGATTACCGTCGACACCCCCGCCGGCGAACAGGCGCTCGAGTGGTATCAGAGCACGCTCGAGTCGGGCATCACCATTCCGAACATCGCCGAAGTCGCGACTGACGACAGCCGCCGTATGTTTCAGGCGGGCGACGTGGTGTTTATGCTGAACTGGGGCTACGCTTGGGCGCGCTTCCAGAACGACGAAGACTCCGCTGTTGCCGGCAACGTCGGCATCGCGCCGCTCCCGGCTTTCGAAGGCGAAGAGTCGGCGACCTGCACCGGTGGTTGGCAGTGGGCCATCAACCCCTACTCGGAAAACAAGGACGTCGCTTTCGACGTGATTCGCTACTACTCCTCGCCCGAATTTCAGGAGCAGTGGGCGATCCAGGCCAGCCGGATTCCGGTGCGCCTAGCACTTTACGAAGACCCCGAAGTCCTCGAAGCGAACCCGCACTTCGAGCAGTTCTTTAACGTGATCGTGAACGCCCGTCCGCGTCCGGTAACGCCGCTCTACAGCGATGTGTCGGAGCTTATCCGCACCACCATGAACGCGTTTCTGGCCCGTTCGCTTAGTGTCGACGAGGCGCTTAGCCAGATGCAAGTCGGCCTAGAAGATATTCTCGACTAAGGACTATGTAGGTGTAGGGACGGCGACACTGCCGTCCCCGCCTTCTCTATTTTACGAATGATTATTTATGGCGACATCATCCGCGTCTAAACCTGCCTACACGCCACACAAGAGGCCGAGCTTCTGGCAGCGGCTTCGTAGCGGCAACCTGAGCGAAGGCCAGCTCGGTTGGCTGCTGCTCCTCCCGGCGCTGATTACCCTCGCGGTGGTCATGCTCTACCCGGTCTTTAATGTGCTCTGGCAGAGTCTGCACTTCGAGCGGCTTAACCAGCCTTTTCGCGGTACGCCCTTTATCGGCCTCGAAAACTTTCGAGACATGCTCTGGGGTCGCGACATGGGTTGGGACGTGACACATCTGTGGGGCTGGCGGGCGTTGCTGTTCGCGGCGCTCGTGCCGCTCTGGTTCGGTGTGCGTAACAGCAGCGTTGGCCGAGGCACAGCGATCGGCTGGACGGTGGCCCTCGTGGTTATCGCTGGCGTGCTGATGGGCTTTAACCCCGGTGCAGACGGACGCTGGAACGACGCCCGCTTCTGGAACTCGTTTTCGATCACCCTGCTCATTATTGTTGTAAGCGTCGTCGGTGCGTTTCTGGTCGGGCTGCCGCTCGCGCTGATGGCGAACGTCAATCACCCGCTCAAGTGGCTGGTGCGGGTCGCGCTGCTGCTGCCGTGGGCGATGCCGCGCGTGTTTACCGGCTTGACCTTCGCCTGGATGTTTCAGACCAACTACGGCGTCGTCAACGACGTCCTCGGCACAATCGGTTTGACCAGCGTGATCGCGCTCGTCGCCGACCCGAACGTGATGAGCGACAGCGGCGTTATTTGGCTCGCGCGTCCGGTGCCGGCCATTATCGCCGTCAACTTAGCGATTATCTGGAAGACGTCGTCGTTCGTCGGGCTTATCTTGCTAGCGGGGTTGCAGTCTATCGATAAAGGTCTTTACGAAGCCGCGATTGTCGACGGGGCGAACGCTTGGCAGCGTTTCTGGCGCATCACCCTGCCGCTGTTACGTCCGTCGATCGCGGTCGCACTTATCTTTCGCACGCTCACCGCGATTCAGACCTTCGACACGCCCTTCGCGATGACCGGGGGCGGGCCGGGCCGGACGCTAGAGACGTTAGGGGTCTATATCTACAAAACCGTCAACGGTCTTAACATCGGTTACGCGGCGGCGCTCGCGGTCGCGCTCTTCGTGATGAGTCTGTCGATTACTATCTTCTATCTCCGCTGGATTTATGCCGATGAATAGTCAACCTTCACTCGCGACACGTATCTTTGTCACTATCGGGCTGCTGCTCGTCATCGCTAACGGGTTTTTCCCGTCGATATGGCTGTTTCTGACCTCGTTCAAACCCGAAGGCGAGCTAACGCGGCTGCCGATTACGTACCTGCCCGAAAACGCGACGCTGCAAAACTACGTCGAGGTGTTTCGCTCGAACCCGTTCGCGCTCTTTTTGCGTAACTCGTTTGTGGTGTCGATCGGCGCGACAAT
>JAXHMC010000038.1:0-17218 GCA_034521635.1 Trueperaceae bacterium
TAGCACACCCCTTCGAACGCTATCAGGACATTGCGCCACCACTACGACCAGTCTTCGGGGCGTTCGGCGAGACCGAGCCGCCAGGCCACCGCCCGAGCGACCCGCTGCCCGGCACGACCGTCGCCGTAGGGGTTGCGTTTGCGGCGCATGAGGGCTCGAGCCCCCTCGTCGGCAAGCAGCGCCCCGACCACCTCCGCTACCCGCGCCGGGTCGTTGCCCGCAAGTTTGAGCGCCCCGACCTCGACCCCCTCGGGCCGCTCGGTCACGTTTCGCAGCACCACCACCGGCACCCCAAGCGCAGTACCCTCCTCCTGAATCCCGCCCGAATCGGTAATCACGAGCTCCGCTGCCTGCAACAATGCGAGCATCGCGAGATAGTCGTAGGGCTCGTCGAGGATGACGTTCGGGACGCTCTCGAGCGCCGGATAGACCGCTTCGCGCACCGCCGGATTGAGGTGGACCGGATAGACGAAGGTAAACTCGGGGTGTTGCCGAGCCAAGTCCGCTAGGGTCTCTGCGAGCCCTTTCATCATCGGCAGGTTTTCGCGGCGGTGCATCGTTACGGCCACGAGCGGACGCGGCGGCAGATGTTCGGGAAGCTTCGCTTTGTCGAGCGCGATGTGTACCGCGTCGACCGCGGTATTTCCGGTCACAACCATCGTCTCGCTAGACTTGCCTTCGCGGAGCAGGTTCTGCTTCGCCCACGGTGTCGGCGGTAGGTCGAGGTCGGTGATCACGTCGGTCAGGCGGCGGTTGGCCTCTTCGGGAAAGGGCTCGCGCAGGTCGAACGACCGCAACCCCGCTTCGACGTGTGCGACCGGAATCGCTTCGAAAAACGCCGCGAGCGCGACCGCGAAGGTCGTTAGGGTGTCGCCGTGGACCAGAACGTAATCGGGCGACAGTTCGCGCAGCACCCGAGCCGTTTCGGGCACGATACGCCCGAGCAGATCGGCGAGACTCTGCCGCGCCGTCATCACGTTCAGGTCGGCGTCGGGGCGTAGGCCGAACAGTTTGAGCATACTGTCGAGCTGTTCGCGGTGTTGGCCGGTCACGAGTAACAGCGGCGTCAGCCCGGGCTGTTCGCGGAGGCCGTAGACGACCGGCGCCATCTTCGAGGCTTCGGGGCGGGTGCCAAACGCGACACAGACCCGTTTGTTCGTGTTTTTAGTCATCTCGTGTTTTTAGTCATCTCGTGTTTTTAGTCATAAAGTTTCGTCGTTAGGTATCCACTAAAGATTTGTGTCCGAGCTGCACCAAGACGGGATGTGCCGTAAAGATGTCCTAGCGGACGCGTCCACTACGGTCGTGCCGAGGGTCGTAGTGCGGACGAGGATACGACAGAATTCGGCACAAACCACGCATCCGTCGTTACCAGCACCCGTTCGCGCGTCACCAAGAGAAAGAGGTCGCCGGACACTCACTGTCTGCCGAGACAGCCCCAACCGCGGTGCTCGCCGCGTGACCCGTCTACATCGCGTATCGTCCGTGTCCCATATCGTCCGTGTCACACACGTGTCAGTATCATGTACGCGCGGGCCGAGAAGCGCTGGCCCCGTCCCCCACACCCTAACCTCTTACGAGCCTAATCTCCTACCACCACGCGGCGTTCGCGGGCGACCTCGCGTAGTCGCAGATAGCTGACCGTCGCGATGAGGATGACTGTCACGGCGATGGTCAGGGTCATCAGTCCGGGCGGGGTGCGCGACAGCATCATGCCTAGCGCGCCGAACGCGAGCGTCACGAGCCACAGCACCACTACCGTAAGCCGCTTCGAGCCGCTGCGGATGCGGATAAGGTCGTGCAGGTGGTCGTTGCCGGCCTCTGCCGGGCTGACACCGCGCCGCAAGCGCCGCAGCGTGACTTGGGTGATGTTTAGGACCGGCAGCGCGAGGACGAGCATCGGCGTGACGACTGTCACTGTTGCCGTAACCTTGAGGGCGCCGAGCACGCTCACCGCCGCGAGCAGGTAGCCGAGCAGATACGCCCCCGAATCGCCCATAATGATGGTCGCGGGGTTAAAGTTGTGCCGCAAAAAGCCGAGCGCCGACCCGGCGAGCGCTGCGAGCAGCAGCACCGCTGCACCTCGGTCGGGAAACTGTACCGCGACCGCGAGGAGTGCGAGGCTCGAAATCGTCGCCACGCCCGACGACAGCCCGTCGAGTCCGTCGATAAAGTTAAACGCGTTGGTAAACCCGACCACCCACACGAGCGTCAGCAGCACCGACAGCGTCTCGCCGAAAAAGAGGTAGCCCGACTCGCCGAAGTAGTTCGTAACGTAGTCGATCGTTACACCGTTCACGACCAGGATCCCCGCCGCGACGCACTGCGCTGCCAAGCGCACCGTCGCCGGAACCTCCCACATATCGTCGATAAAGCCGACCAGCGTCATAAGTGTCGCACCGATAACGATGGCGAGCAGTTCGACCCGAAACGCGTCGAGCGCGCTCGGACTGACCAGACTGCCGACGAGCAGCGCGACGATAAAGCCGCCGTAGATAGCGATACCGCCGATGTTAGGCATCGCTCCGCTATGGACGCGGCGCCCGCCCCCCTCCTGCACCGCGCCGATCCGTTGGGCAAAGTCGCGAACGTACGGGACGAACCAGGCCACCGCGACGAGCGCGACCACAAAAGTAATAGCGACGATCGACAGGTAGTTCAGCATAGGCTGGTCAAACACACCCGTATTTTACGCCGCCGCGCCGTCGGCGGGTGCGAAATTGCTGGCACGCCTAACTGCTGGCACACCTAGCGCGTCCCGTAGATACGGTCGCCGGCGTCGCCCAAGCCGGGCACGATGTAGCCGTGGTCGTTTAGCCGTTCGTCGCGTGCCGCGACGATAATTTCGACGTCGGGGTGGCGGTCGTGGACGACCGTGATACCTTCGGGGGCG
Organism: Trueperaceae bacterium; assembly: GCA_034521635.1. Lineage (GTDB taxonomy): Bacteria > Deinococcota > Deinococci > Deinococcales > Trueperaceae > JAXHMC01. The sequence continues at coordinate 2,894 of JAXHMC010000038.1, forward strand.
GCGATGATGCAGAGTAAGCGGATCCGCGCCGCACCCTCGTCTTTTAAAACCTGGATCGCGGCTTCGGCGCTACCGCCGGTTGCGAGCATCGGGTCGAGCAGAAACACGTCGCGGTCGGCGATGTCGGCGGGGAGTTTGTTGTAGTACTGGACAGGCTCGAGCGTGTCCGGATCGCGGTAGAGCCCGACGTGACCGACCCGCGCGTTCGGAACGAGGTTGAGGATACCGTCAACCATGACGAGGCCGGCCCGCAAAATCGCGACGAGGGCGAGCTTTTTACCGCTTAGCCGGTAGGCCGTCGCCGGCGCGACCGGGGTTTCGATGGTGGTGGGCTCGAGCTGCAAGTCACTCATCGCGACGAACGCCATCAGCATGCTGATCTCGGTGCAGAGCGAGCGAAAGTCGCGTACATTGGTGTTTTTGTCGCGTAAAATAGAGAGCTTGTGCTGGATGAGGGGGTGCTCGAGCACCCGCACCCCCCCCTGAACCATGTCTGACGAACGGGTTTTATCGGACGAAGTCGAATCTGCCATAATGACCGTAGGCTAACACAGGCCGGGGCCGGGCATTTCGCACCGCTACCCGACACGAGCAGCACGTGAGGTGGCTCGAGCCACTCACCCAGCCCCACAACGCGCCTAACGAACGCCCGACGACTCGCTAATCGCAAACGCCGACACGACGATGACGATCGCGCCGATAAAGATATGAGACCAGACCGCAGTTGGCGGCAAGCTCAGAAGCGCCGCCGAAAGCAGCAACCAGATACCGACCGCCACATTAAGCACCCCGACCGGTACGGCCTGAAGCGGCAACGTTACACCGATAAGGGCCAGGATCAGCAAGATAATACCGACGCCGATACTGCTAATGGTCGCGGCGAGCAGCTCCGGCCCGTAACCGACCAGCGACGGAAGGAGCAGCACCACAAGGCCGGTCGCGGCGACAATCACGTTCGCAACGCGGACGTACGTCTCGCGCTCCTGAATCGCCTCCGGATCGGAATGGTGCGAGTGATTTGCTTCTGACATCAGAGATCATCCTCCTAAAAACGCGGTGTGACGATACGTTTCCTAAAGCCTACCCCGTACCGCCCCGAGATACGAGTTATCTTATCGCAAAAACCGGACGATACGAGGACGATACGAAACGGTCGAGGCCGCTTTACAGGTACAAGCCTCTTCGATGTCAAACATGATGACGTGTGACGTGTTTCGTCACCCTGCCGAAGGGCGCTCTACACGAGGGTCGGGCGTCGTGGTTCGTTCGGTGCAGCCGGACCCTATCCCTGCGTGCCGGCTTAGGCCCCACACTGCGCGAAGAGCGTCAGGGCCGCGCGTCACCAGCGTCGTATCTGCTTACTGATCCTCGTTCTTCGCGAGCCCCACAAAGATGCGGTTCGTCGTCCCCTCGGGTCGCACCCAGATAATGTCGTCGAGCCCGTCGCCGTCTACGTCGCCCATCACCGTATCGTAGTTGTCCCAGTTGAGGATCTGCGGGTGGTCTTGTCCGACGCGGGTAAAGTCGATGGGGCCGAGCGTGTTGTCGGTGCCTAAACCGACGTAGATCCGTTTGATATTGAGGTTGACGGGCGTATCCGCCCCGCCGGTCCAGACCAGATCGTCGCGTCCGTCGCCGTTGACGTCGGCGAGGTAGTTTTCGTAGAGCCCGTACACCTCGGATTGCGACAGGCTCGAGCGCGAGGTATTGAAGTTGTAGTTGCTATCGTTTGCCTCGCCGTAGCCGACGGCCACGTCGCTACGGTTGAAGCGTAAACCGATGTCGATGAGGTCGCTAAAGACGTCGCCGTTGATGTTGCCGACGACAAGGTCGTATTGTGGCTGCGAATAGTCGCGAAAGCCCCTAAAGTCGAAAGTGCCGTCGGCGCTACCGAGCGCGGTGTAGATGCGGTTGCCACTCTCCCACAGCAGATCGCCGTAGAGGTCGCCGTTGACGTTCGCGGTAAAGACATCGAAATTACCCCAACCGTTATTCGGATGGTCTTGAGGCGACAGACTCTCGAAGCTTCCGTCTCCGTTCGACAGCCCGACATAGGTACGGTTAGCGAGGCCCGACACGGTGATATTCCAGACAAGGTCGTCGTTGCCGTCCCCGTTTACGTCGGTCACCAGCGGATCGTAGAGCTCCCAGCCACTACCGTCGCTGTTGGCATGTTCAGAGACAGGCGCGAAGTCGAAGCCGGTAAACGTCCCACCGCAGCCACCGCTCTGCTGCGACAGCGCCGCGTAGGTCTTATTGCTTCCGGTGATGTGGACGTTCCAGACCACGTCGTCGCAACCATCGCCGTTAACGTCCATCACGCGAGTCTCGAAGTTGCCCCAGCCTTCACTCGCCCGTTCGGGATGCGTCGCGACGTAGCGCGGTTCGCCCGTCACCGGGTCGACGATATCGAAGCTACCGGCGCCGGTGCCGAATGCGAGCAGCATCTCGTTGTCGGTCGCCTTGTGGTTGAGCAGCAGGTCGGCCTGTCCGTCGCCGTTAAAGTCGCCGGTGTAGGGGGTGTAGGGCGTGCTTAACGGGACGTCTTCGGTCTTTTGCACCAGCGAAAAGTCAAACGTCCCCGGTGTAACGACTTTGGCGGCGCACTCACGGATAGTGTACTGTCCCGCTTCGCTGACCTTGGCGATGCTGCCGTCACCTAAGTTGCGAAACACGTAGGAGAGCGGTCTCGCGGTGGTCAGTGCGGCGCTTTCGGTAAAATACTGCGACCAGTCTCCCGACCGAATCATCGCGATGGTCGCGTCAGCGGGGCCTCCATACGAGGTAATCGCGATCTTCGAGCTTTGCAGCACCTCGCGCTGTGACGCCGACAAACTCGCACTCGCGCCCCCGCTGATGCCGTTATAGGCGGCGTTGATGGTGCCGCGAATCTCATCTTCGCTCGCCATGGAGGTCATGGTAAACATCATCATCCGTCCGTAGACAACTTCGGAGATGTAGACCGGCAGGTTGGTCGGGCCGATGCGTCCTAGGTCGATCTGCTCTTGGAGTTTGGCCTCGGTAAACGCCGCGCTAAAAAAGCTGCCGGGCGTTTGGGGCGGCGCGACCGACACGGTAAACATCTGCTGATAAAAGTGGACGGCGACGGTCGTTTCGGAGGCGCTTTGTGACAGATCGCCACTCGCCGAGCCGCTAAAGTTGAGGTACCGGCCCGAAATATCGAACGACGCTGCAAAATCGCGCTCGCTACGGTAGGTTTCGATGTTGAACTGGATGGTCGAGGGGGTGTCGAGGTTCTGGGCAGCCGCGTCTCCGACCATATCGCCGAGTGCTTGGGTTACTGTCACGAGACTCGGATCGGCGACGACTTGGGCGGGGTTGTCGTTAAAAAAGTCAGTGATGGCGATCTGGATCGGCGCCCGCTCGGCGATGGTCAGGCCGAGCAGCGAGCCGGTACCGCCCGCGTAGCTCCGCCCCTGGATCAGGCTACCGGGCCAGAGGATGCTCGCGTCGGGGTTGTACATCACGATGTCTTCGGGCGTTTCGGTAAGCGAGTAGGGCGTTTCGGTGCAGGTGTAGGTTACGTTCTGAAAGTCGAGCGGCTCGCCGGTGTCTTCGTCGCGTTCGACGTTGCCGTCTTCATCCTTGACCGGTGCGGACAGGGTCACAGGGTCGGCGACGCTCGGCTCCCCCGTCGGCGCCGGTTGTTGCGTGTCTAGCGGCGGCGAAAACGCCTCCCAACCCGGTAAGCCCGTTAGGTAGCTCGTAGTGTCTGCGGGAGGGCCAGGGTTAGGGCCGGGGTTGCCACCCGAATCGCTACAGGCCACAAGGACGAACAGTAAACAAACTGCGAGCGGAATAAGCATAGTTTTCACGGACAGATCCTCCTTTGAGTGTGCATCTGACCCAACCGTTAACGCCGTTCGGCAAACGTCTGAGAGATACGTTCGTGGTAAGCGCCGCCAGTGACACAACACGGTTGGAAACACAAGGAGGGCGGCCCCTAGCAGGCCGGACTGTTTGGAGCCGTATCCAAACCAAGAGACGTAGACTATCGTAGACCGAGCGCGGGCCCGTTGGGTAGACACCGATTCAAGACAGATCACGAAACGCACAAACAGCTTGGTCGGTGCGGGTAGCAGGCTACAAAACGGCACACAACGCCAAAGCTCTACAAAAAAGCGCCTTGTCGACTTTGCACGCGCGCTGTTTAGTAACCATAAAGAAAAAAGCCTCTAGCAAGGTCGCTAGAAGCTGATGGTGGCGGAGAGGGTGGGATTCGAACCCACGGTACCCCGAAAGGAGTACTTCGGTTTTCGAGACCGACCCATTCAACCGCTCTGGCACCTCTCCACGGTAGGGCTTGTGTCGGTCAAGCGCTAAATATAGTAACGCATCGGCGCGGGTTTGTCACCCCCTGGCGAAACATCAGTCGGTGTTGTCTTTAGGCGAACGACGGGCTTGGAAAAAGTCGCGGAGGAGAGCGCGGGCTTGGGGCTCGAGCACCCCCCCTCTCACCTCTAACGTCCGCTTCCAGCCCGCCGCCCGCAAGTCACTAACCGTCCCCAGCGCCCCCTCGCGGTAGTTCGGCGCCCCGTACACCACCCGGCGCAGGTGTGCCTGAAGCATCGCCCCAAAACACATCGGGCAGGGCTCGAGCGTCACCACGAGCGTACAGTCCGTTAAACGCCAGTCTCCAACCACCCGCGCCGCCGCCCGCAGCGCGTGCATCTCGGCGTGTGCGGTCGGGTCGTGATCGGCTTCGCTGCTGTTCGACCCTACGGCGACGATCTCTCCCGCACGAACCACCACCGCCCCAACCGGAAGCTCGCCCCGCTCTCCGGCCTCGTGCGCCTGTTCTAACGCCGCACGCATCCAGTCAGCCTCTAGGTCGTGCTTTAGCGCGGCCACCCGGACGTCGGTCGCGACGTTCTTGATCCAGAGCACTTCCGAACCGCTTGCGAGCACGCTCAGATAGTCGCGGTCTTCGCGGGGGATTTTTCGGTCGATCAGCAGGTCGCTGAGCTTTTTGCGTCCTCCAGGCAGACGAATCGTATCGCCGGGACGACGGGCACGGTAGACGAGCGGCGCGAACGCGGCGGCTTTAGAGGCGTCGACGTCTGCCGGTAGCGTCGTAGCGGGGCGTTCGGGTGGGGCCGACACACCAGACGTCGGGACGATGTCGAGGCGTCCGTAGGCGATTCGGGCCTGTTTGTCGCCGGGGAGCGAGATCCGTGTCGGAGTAGGGCGCGTGAGTTCGCTTCTAAGCGTTTCGAGGTGGCCGAAGTCAGGGGCGAGGTCGGCGCGGCGTAGCAGTTCTGCGAGAACGTAGCGCTGCGTCGCGACGTCGTGCTGGGCGAGCTGGCGGGTCGAGACGCCAGTCGCGTTTTTGGCGAGGAGGGTCTGGCTTAGCGCGCTAAAATGGTCGGCGTGGTCCTGTTGGAGGGTGGCGAGTTTGGCGAGGGTGGTGAGGAGGGCGGGGTAGCGTCGGCGGAGGAGGGGGAGGGGCTCGAGCCTCACCCACGCCCGCGTCCGCGTCCGGTCTAGGTTGGTCGCGTCTGACCGGTACGTCTCCCCTATCTCGTCTAGATAGCTCAGCAGCTCTTCTCGCGTCACCCCGAGCAGCGGGCGGATAAGCTGCTGCCGCCGCGCCGCCATCCCCCGCAAAAACGCCGCGCCGCGCACAAGCTGCATCAGTACCGTCTCGGCCTGGTCGTTTTTGGTGTGGCCCGTAACCACCACGTCGGTGCCGATCCGTTTGGCGGTCCGCGTCAGAAAGCTATAACGTAAGCGCCGCGCCGCGTCTTCGAGGTTCCAGCCTTTGGCGGCGGCGATCTGCGCTACCTCGCTGCGTTGGTGGTGATAGGGGACGCCCAAACGAGCGCCCAGAGCGGCGACAAACCGAGCGTCTTCTGCGGAATCGGGGCGCAACGCGTGGTCGAAGTGCGCGACCTCTACGTTTAGGTCGGCCTCGATCAGAATCCTTAGCAGTGCGACCGAATCGGGGCCGCCCGACACAGCGACGAGCAGACGTTCGGCTTCCGGCGCGAGAACGGCAACCTGGTGAGCAACGACGCTCGCGAAGTCGGTTCGGGAGGGCGAGCGGGTCATATCCCCATTATCTAACGTCACGGCTACCGGACGATACGTCCGACGTTGCAGAAGACAACGTGTGCCCGTGCGGGCGTTGCCGAAAGCTCGGTATACTGCCGACATGACAGTGACTCTTATCGTGCTCGACTCGGTCGGGGTCGGCAGCCTGCCCGACGCTGCGGACTTCGGCGACGAGGGCGCGCACACCCTCGACCACACCCTTAGAGCCCATCCGGTCGACCTTCCTAACCTTAGAGCGCTCGGTCTCGGCCATATCCCTGATGTCGAAAGCGTCGACGAGGCGGACGACTTACAAGGTGCTTACGGACGGCTTCGCGAGGTTTCGCCAGGCAAGGATACGACGACGGGGCACTGGGAGTTTATGGGGGTGGTGCTCGAGCACCCCTTCCAAACCTTCGCCCACTTCCCTAAGCCCGTCATGGACGCCTTCGACGAGGTTACCGGCGGACACCTCGGCAACTACGCCACCTCTGGCACCGTCGTCCTAGACGAGCTCGGCGAAGAGCATCTGCACACCGGCAAACCGATCGTCTACACCAGCGCCGACAGCGTGTTTCAGATCGCCGCCCACGTCGACGTCGTCCCGCTCGACACCCTCTACCGCTGGTGCGCGGCGGCGCGAAGTATCTTGCAGGGCGAGTACGCGGTCGCCCGGGTCATCGCGCGGCCCTTTAGCGGCGAACCGGGTGATTTTCGGCGCTTAGGCGAGGCGCGTAAAGACTTTTCGGTGTTGCCCCCGCACCCGACCGTGCTCAATGCGCTACGCGAGGCCGACGTACCGGTCATCGGCGTCGGCAAGATCCCCGACATCTACAACCACAGCGGCTTTAGCCAGGAGATCCACACCGACTCGAATGAAGACGGTGTCGACAAGACGATCGCGGCGATGCGGGAGCGCCCGGACGGGCTTATCTTTTGCAACCTGGTCGAGTTCGACGCGCTCTACGGTCACCGGCGCGACCCGGTCGGCTACGCCGAGGCGCTCGCCGCGTTCGACCGGCGGCTGCCCGAACTGTTTGGCGCGATGACGGCAGATGATTTGTTAATCCTGATAAGCGACCACGGCAACGACCCGACCTGGCCCGGCACCGACCACACCCGCGAGTACGGTCTGCTGCTCGCTTACGGTCCGAGCATCCCGACCGGAGATCTGGGGACGCGGCAGAGCTTTGCCGACGTGGGGGCGACAATCGCCGATCTGTTCGGGGTAAAGTGGGAGGGGGAGGGCTCGAGCCTCGCCGACCTGCTCCGCTAAACCTATAAACTCGCAATAAAAAGCCCCGGAGCGACCATGCTCCGGGGTGTCTGGTGGTGCAGGTCTCGCCTACGCGTCGCTATACTGCTCGCTACGCTTCGGTGTCGACGAGTTCGATAAGCGCTTCCTGAGTGTTATCGCCACGCCGTAGCCCGAGACGGTAGATACGGGTGTAACCGCCGTTCTGCTTGAGGTACTTCGGCGCGATCTCTTCCATCAGCTTGCGCGCGACCACGTTGTCGTGGATCTCTTTGCCGACAAGACGCCGGGCGTGCAGGTCGCCGCCGCGGGCGGTGGTGATTAGCTTTTCGACGTAGGGGCGAAGGTTTTTCGCTTTGGTAAGCGTAGTTTTGATCCGCCCGTGACGAAATAGCTCGGTCGCCTGGTTGCGCGCGAGCGCGGTGCGGTGGCTGCTGTTGCGGTTGAGTTTACGACCGCTCGATAGGTGTCTCACGTAGTTATTCCTCTCCCTTGAGTTTGAGCTTGCGTGCCTCGAGCCGCTCTAAAATCTCTTCGAGCGACTTTTCGCCGATACCGCCGACCTTTTTGAGATCTGCCTTGGTAAGTGCGAGCAGCGCGTCGACCGAGTCGATCCCCTCTTCCTGGAGCGAGTGCAAGACGCGGCTCGACAGGTCGAGGCTTTCCAGGCTTATCTGCGGCCCGGTGCTCTTGGGGGCGGGTTTGGCGGCGGCTTCCGCGCCCGGCCCAGCAGCAACCCCGGCAGGAACCACGGTTTCCGGGGGGCTTTCGACCGCTTCGCCGCTAAAGACCGCGAGCTGCTTTTTGAGCTGGTCGACGGCGAAGTCGAGCGTGTCGCGGGGCGAGACGCTACCGTCGGTCCAGATCCGCAAAATCAGCCGGTCGAGGTCGGTCTCTTGGCCGACGCGGGTGTTTTCGACACGGTAGGCGACGCGGCGTACCGGCGTAAAGACGGCGTCGACCGGAATCGAGTTGATACGGTCCTTGGTGCCGTGCACCTCGGCGGGTACGTAGCCGACCCCGCGTTCGACGCGCACCTCCATCACCAGCTTGCCGCCCTCGGTCAGGGTCGCGACGTGCAGGTCGGGGGTGACGATGGTCGCTCCGAGCGGCACTTCGAAGTCACTCGCCTTGACCTCGCCCGGCTTTTCGGCCCGGAGCGTTAGCGTCATCGGTTCGTCGGCGTCGAGCTTAACCACGAGCTCTTTAAGGTTGAGGATGATCTGCATGACATCCTCTTTAACCCCGTCGATAGTAGAAAACTCGTGCAGCACGTCTTCGATGTAGACACTCGTGACCGCCGTACCGGGGACTGAAGAGAGCAACAGGCGGCGTAGCGGATTTCCTAACGTCTGCCCGAAGCCTCGTGCGAGGGGCTCGACGGTAAACTCGCCGTAGTGTTCGGTCGTATTGCTTTTAATTTCGGGTTGAACGGCCACTTGGGTCCCTGCCTTTAGCGCGAGTAGTACTCGATAACCTGTAGTTCGTTGACCGGCACCACGATATCTTCGCGGGCGGGCTGGCGCACAAACGTCCCTTTTAGGTTATCGGCGTCGAATTCTAACCACGGACTTAGTTTGCGGCGGCGGTTCGCCTCGATGTTTTCGCGGATAAGGCCGAAGCTTTTGGCCTGAGGCCGTACCGTCACCACGTCGCCGGGGTCGAGGATGTGGCTCGCGATGTCGAGACGCCGGTCGTTAAGGGCGATGTGGCCCTGGTTGATAAGCTGACGGGCCTGAGCGCGGCTAGAAGCGATGCCTAAACGGTACACGACGCTGTCAAGGCGGCTTTCGAGTAACGACAGAAAGACTTGGCCGGTCGCGCCGGGGCGCCGCGCGGCTTCTTCGAAGAGGTTGCTAAACTGCTTTTCGCTCATGCCGTAGAAGCGGCGCAGCTTCTGCTTTTCGCGTAGCCGGATACCGTAGTCGCTCATCTTGCGGCTGCGGCGCTGGCCGTGCTGGCCGGGCGGGTAGGGGCGCTTTTCGATCGCGCACTTCGCGCTGTAGCAGCGGTCTCCTTTGAGGTAGAGCTTTGTGCCTTCGCGGCGGCAAAGCTTGCAGACGGGTCCTGTGTAACGTGCCATAAATCTCCTTGAGGAAAGCTAATCGTTGGGTGAGGGGTGAGGGGGGCTCGAGCCCCCGTAACAGCAGCGTAGGTGCCGCGTCCACCGCCGACCATAACGGGTCAGCCGGGTCGCAGCACCTCGGCAGGGCCCTAACCCTAAGGCTAAGGCACCCGCGCGCTTACATCCGTTTACGCTTGCGCGGACGGCAGCCGTTGTGCGGAACGGGCGTGTCGTCGATGATGCTGCGAACGTTAACGCCGGTCGACTGGATCGAGCGGATCGCCTGCTCGCGGCCCGAGCCCGTACCCCGAATCACGATATCGAGGTGGCTAAGACCCATGTTCTGGGCTTTGCGCGTCGCGTCGGCGGCGGCGAGCTGGGCGGCGTAGGGCGTACCTTTTTTCGAGCCCTTATAGCCGATACTGCCCGAACTCGACCAGGTTACCGGGTTGCCGTCGACGTCGGTAATCGTAACGATGGTGTTGTTGTAGCTCGCGTGAATGAAGGCCTTCCCCTCGGTGAGGGTGCGGCGGACACGCTTGCGGGCGCTACGGCCCTTGGCGGGCGCTTTAGGATTTTTAGCCACGGCTTACTCCTTACTTCCTCGGCGCCTTTTTCTTACCGGCGACCGTACGGCGGGGGCCCTTACGGGTCCGGGCGTTGGTTTTGGTCGACTGTCCACGAACGGGCAGACCGCGACGGTGGCGCAGACCCCGGTAAGAACCGATGTCCATAAGGCGCTTGATATTAAGCTGTATTTCGCGGCGCAGGTCGCCTTCGACCTTGTAGGTACTTTCGACAACGCTACGAATCCTGTTTACTTCTGTTTCCGAAAGATCTTTAACCCGCGTGTCGGGGCTAACATCCGCCTCGGAAAGGATTTTCTGCGAACGGCTTAGACCAATTCCGTAGATGTACGGAAGCGCGTACTCGACGCGCTTTTCACGCGGCAGATCGACACCTGCAATACGGGCCATCGTTAACCCTGCCTCTGCTTGTGCTTCGGGTTGACCGAGCAGATCACGTAGACTTTGCCGTGACGCTGGATCACTTTACATTTATCACAGATCGGTTTGACCGATGCGCGAACTTTCATAACCTACTCCTTGTTAAACGCTCGTAAGCGTGCGAGGTATCGTGCGGTTACAGGTCGGTGGGTCGTGTGGAGCTTACTTGCGGTAGACGATACGGCCCTTTTCCGGGTCGTACGTGCTGATCTCTAAAACGACGCGGTCACCGGGCAGGATGCGGATGTAGTGCCGACGCATCTTGCCGCCGACGTGGGCCAGGATCTCTGGTCCGGCATCAAGCTGCACCAAAAAGGTTGTGTTTGGCCTTGCTTCAAGAACCACGCCTTCGGTACGAATCGTGTCCTGCGTTGTCTCTTCGTGCGTTTCACCAGGTGTTTTGTACGCTCTAGACGAGCGTCTGCTACCAGATTTTCTACGTGCCATAGACACCTCCTTTCGTGTCGACATGATGCTCCGGAGATTGGTCACGGGCGGTAAGGATCCGCGGCCCCTCCTTGGTGATCGCGACCGTGTGCTCGAAGTGTGCAGCTAGGCTGCCGTCGGCGGTCGGTGCGGTCCAGCCGTCGTCGAGAATCGACACCGAGGTCTGCCGTTGTGTGACCATCGGCTCGATCGCCAAGACCAAGCCCGGACGTAGTGCCGGACCGGTTCCCGCACGACCGTAGTTCGGCACTTCGGGCCCCTCGTGAAATTTACGTCCGATGCCGTGACCGACAAACTCTCTCACAACCCAGAACCCTCGCGCCTCGACCACCTTCTGGATAGCAGCCGAAACGTCTCCGAGACGGTTGCCGACCTGTGCGGCAGCGATACCGGCGTAGAGCGACGCTTCGGTCGCATCTAAAAGCGTCTGCACCTCGTCGGACACAGCGCCGATAGCGTACGTTTTCGCCATGTCGGCGGCGTACCCTTCATAAAAGGTGCCGATATCGATCGACAAAATACTACCGGATCGTAGTGGGTCTTTGTCGGGAAAACCGTGGACGACGATATCGTCTAGGGATGTGCAGAGCGTTGCTGGAAACCCGCGATAACCTTTAAAAGCGGGGTTTCCGCCTCGAGACAGGATAGCATCTTCGGCGATATCATTCAACTCGGCGGTAGACACACCGGGGCGCAGAGCCTTTTCGACCTCTTCGAGCGCCTCGCGGTTAATGACCGCCGCCTTCGCCATCACTTCTATCTCGCGGTTGCGCTTTAGGATCAAGGTAGCACTCCAGTAATACGGGCGAACACCTCTTCAGTGCTACCGGTACCGTCGACGCGGCTCAGCTTGCCCTTGTCCTCGTAGTAACTGATTAGGGGGGCGGTCTGTTCGTGGTAGACCTTCATCCGGTTACGGATCGTCTCTTCGTTGTCGTCGCTGCGGCCCTCCTCTTCGGCACGCTGCAGCAGACGCCGGACGAGTTCTTCTTCGGGCACCTCGAGGAGCACCGCGGCGTCGATAGGGGCCGAAAGCTCGCCGAGCAGGTCGTCGAGCGCTTCGGCCTGAGCGGGCGTACGCGGAAAGCCGTCGAGCAGTACACGTACTTCGTCTTGCCCGGTCAGCTCTTCGCGGACCATCGAGACGATAAGGTCGTCGGAGACGAGATCGCCCGCGTCCATGACGCTTTTGGCCTGCTGACCGAGTTCGGTGCCCCGCTTGACGTGATCGCGGAGCATATCGCCGGTCGAGAGCTTCTTAAGCTGCCGCTCGCTCGCGATCTTGTCGGCCTGTGTCCCTTTACCGGCTCCGGGCGGGCCCATAAGCAATACGACTTCAGACATTAGAAACGCCTCCCACGACCCCGGATGCGTCCCTTACTAACAAAGCCTTCGTAGTGACGCATTTGCAGCTGCGATTCGACCTGACGCAAGGTGTCGAGCGAAACTCCTACAACGATCAGGAGGCCGATACCGGAAAAAACCAGTGCGAGCTGACCGACACCGGTAATCCAGCCGAGCAGCTGCGGTGTCGCGTTAACGAACCCGAGAAAGAGCGCACCCCACAGCGTGATCCGGGTTGTAATCCGGGTCAGGTGCTCGGTCGTCGGCTGTCCGGGTCTTACGCCGGGCACAAAGCCGCCGTATTCGCGCAAGTTTTCGCTAATTCGCCTCGGATCGAACGAGATCTGGGTGTAGAAGTAGGTAAACAGCACGATCAGGACCGTACTCGTAATCAAGCCCTGCCAGGCACCGGGGTTAAACCAGGCACCGATCGCCTGCAGCCAACCTACGTTCGGAAACGCCGCGATCAGCGTACTCGGCAACACGATGACCGACACCGCGAAGATAACCGGGATCACCCCTGCAGCGTTAACGCGTAGCGGGATGTACGTGCTCTGCCCGCCCATCACGCGGCGCCCGACCACCTTACGGGCGTACTGGACCGGAATCCGCCGTTCGGCCTGCTGGATCAGCACCATCCCGGCGATCGCGATGATAAGGAGCACCAAGAAGATAAGAAAGCCGAACAGATTGCCCTCACCCGTTCCGATAAGGGTAAATTCTCGGGCGATCGCTCCGGGGTAAGCGGCGACAATTCCGGCGTAGATAATGAGTGAGATACCGTTACCGATACCGAATTCGGAGATCTTTTCCCCGAGCCACATCACCACGGCCACACCGGCGATCTGGGTCATCGTAACGACGAACCAGAAGAACGGCCCGTTACTCCAACCGACCTTGAGCGCGCCGCTCTGGCCTAGCAGGGCTATCGCCAAGAAGAGACCCTGCACGGCGCCGAGGCCGACCGAGCCGTAACGGGTGTACTGGGTGATCTTGCGGCGTCCCTCTTCGCCCTCTTTGGAGAGCTTTTCGAGCGGCGGGTAGACCGAGGTAAGCAGCTGGATGATAATGCTCGCCGTGATGTAGGGGATAACCCCGAGGGCGAAGATCGAGAAGACCTCGAAGTTCCCTCCGGTGATAAACCCGAGCAGGTCGAAGATCCCGCCTTGGGCCTGAAGCTGCTCGCGTAGCACGTCGATGTCGATACCGGGCGTAGGGATAAAGACCCCTAGCCGGTAGACCGCGAGCAGGCCGATCGTGATGAGGAGTTTCGCACGCAGGTCCGGAACGACGAGCGCGTTGCGAAACGCTGCTAGCATTACGCCGACTCCCCGTCCGCTTCAAGATTGACGCTGCCGCCCGCCGCCTTGACCGCTTCGATAGCGCCGCGGCTGTAGGCGTCGAGTTTTAGCTGCAATCCCTTTACGGTCAGTTCGCCGTCACCCAAGAGCTTAACCGGCCGGTCTTCGTGGCGGATTAGGCCTACTTCGTGTAGCGCGGCGGCGTCGACACTGCTTCCCTCGGGTAAGAGGTTAAGGTCGCGAAGGTTGACGATCTGAAACACTTCGCCCTGGTGGTTAAAGCCGCGCTTGGGCAGACGCATCACTAGACGAGAGCGGCCCCCTTCCCAGCCAGAGCCCTGCGAGAAACCGCTACGGCTCTTCTGGCCCTTCTGACCACGACCGGCAGTTTTACCGGAGCCACTACCGAGACCGCGACCGACGCGGCGGCGTGCCTTTTTGGCGCCCTCGGCGGGGCGCAAATCGTTAAGTTTCATCTATTTCGACTCCTCTTCGATGCTTAGCAGGTAGGAGACTTTCGAAACCATCCCACGAACACCCGGCGTGTCCTTGACTTCACGGCTGTCGCCGGTTTTCCGTAGGCCGAGCGCGTACACTGTCGACCGCTGGTCCTTAGGGACGCCGATAAGACTACGGGTAAGCGTGATCTTCACTGCGCCGCCTCTTTTTCGCGCTGCGACTCTTCGTAGGTCTTAAGCTGCCGCAAGCCGTCCATCACTGCGTAAGCGACATTGGTCTGGTTACGCGAGCCGAGCTCTTTGGTCAGCAGGTTGCTTAGACCGGCGAGCTCTACGATCGCGCGCGGCACGCTGCCGGCGATAACGCCTGTTCCGGCGCCGGCAGGCTTAAGCA
>JAXHMC010000039.1:0-17497 GCA_034521635.1 Trueperaceae bacterium
ATAAGCGCTTCGTCGTCGGGGAGGCGAAACATCCGGGGTTCAGGGTCGCCCGCCTGCGGCTGCGGGGTGGACGGTGCCGACCTCGACCGAATCCGAAGCCGAGCGTCGGGCCAGATAGGCAGAACCTGGGCGTCTTTGTCGAAGTCCCGCCGCGAGCCCAACCGGGTTCGGAAAGCGCAGGCCAAGCCGCTCGATCACGAGCCGTTCGTCGCGCTGCTGCGTCATCAGCCGTAACAGCAACCGGACGCCGGCCGCCGGGCCGCTAGGGCGAGGGCGTCCATGGTCAGGTCGTGGGCACGTTCGGGCTCGAGCCGAAACAGCCAGGGTTTAAGTCGCTCGTACATCTGCTTTAGTCTAGCCATCCGCCCGTCCTAAAAATGCGTGTTGCATCCATAAATGTGCCGTCACCAAAGTCATCACTAAAAAAGCCCCTACACGTAGCGGTAGAGGCTCGTACAGGTTAGTCTGCGAAGCTACTTACGCGCGCTCGGCGGCATGCTCGGGCGCACCTCGACGCGGCTCGGCAGGGTGCGGGGGTTCATCACGAGCAGGTCGTAGACGAGTTCGGCGATGTCTTCGGGCTGAATCTTCCAGGCGTCTTCGGGGCTCGGGGTGTGGTCGTTAAAGTAGGTCGCGACCGAGCCCGGCATAATCGTCGCCACCTTGACGCCGTGCGGCCTAAGGTCGAGCATGATCGCCTCGCTAAAGCCGTTTAGACCGAACTTGCTGGCGTTGTAGGCGCTGCCACCCGCAAACGGGTTTTTGCCGGCCAGGCTCGAAATCGTGATGATGTAGCCCTCCTGGCGCTTGATCTCTTCGGCAGCGGTGCGGACGCTGTAGAACACGCCGGTCAGGTTGGTGTCGATGACCTTGTGCCAGTCCTCGGCGCTCATCTCGTCGACCTTGGCGAACGTGCCGACACCCGCATTTGCGATGAGCGTGTCGAGGCTACCGAACGCGTTAACCGTGTTGGCGACCGCCCGGTCCTGGTCTTCGTAGCTGCGCGCGTCGGCAACGATGCCGATCGCTTTGCCCGGCCCGATATCGTTGAGCTTCTGCGCTGCCTCTTTGACTTCGCTTTCGGTGCGCGCGGTAATCGCGACGTTGACACCTTCGCGAATGAGTCGTTCGGCGACGCCGTAACCGATACCTTTACTGCCCCCGGTTACTAGAGCGTTTTTTGCGTGAATAGTTGCCATATCGGCACGCTACCTAGTATTCGGAGAAAAATGTGCGAGCTTGCGGACAGTTCGGCGCGAGATCAGGGAGGTTTGCAGCCCTAAAAACTTACGGGGCGACCTTACAGGGCCGAGAAGAGCGTGTCGAGCGAAAGCTGCCAGCCCGGCACGACCTCGCCGCCGTCTAGCGTGTCGGTTCGGGTCAGGATGTTCGCGTCGGTGCGGCTGCAGTAGAGCGTCGCGGTGTGGAGATGGGGGTCGATAACGATGACGAGAGAAGTGTGGTGCTCGAGCCACATCGCCACCTTCTCCGCTACCTTGCTGTTGCAGGTCGCTCGGCGACAACACCTCGACCACCAGGTCGGGCGCGACCAGTAGATAGGCCGTCTGTCGCTGTTGAGCGTCTTGCTAGCCGTTCTGTAGACACAAACGCAACGTCTGGCGCGAGTACGGTGTCTGGATCAGACGCCAGCTTGAAGCCCGTCTCGGCAGCGCAGACGCAACCGAAGTCGCGCTCTCTGAACATAGTCCGGGCTAACGAGCTGACCGATCTCCATCGTAATATACGCCATGCTCGAATCCAGCAGGTGCCACGACGTCTAATTCTCCTCGTACGAGTTCATAGTGCTTACCCTCCCCCGAAAGCTCGAACAGCTGTTCGGCACTTACATGCTGCGACTCTACCGTCATCTTCGACCTCCATTCTGGGTAACGATGGCTAAACCTTACCGGTTATCGTAGCAGACCCGGCGCTGCTTGAGGTGCGGGGCGTTAGGTGCGCGATCGGTCGCCGTTACGGACGTCTTTCCGGTCACGATCTCGGCTCGAGCCCACGTCGTTCGAGTCCGAGCGGGTTCGAGAGGGTTCGAGACGCGTCACCAACGGGCGGGTCTAAAACAGGTATAAAGGACGTTCATGAAACGCCTCTGGATTACCCTGCCCGCCCTGCTGCTGCTGCTAGCCGTGACCCTCGTGTTCGGGGTCGGCTGGTACTTTTCGAACGAGATCCTGGTCGCACGACCCTACACCTTTAACCCTCTGTTCGAGATTGTCGCGGCGGACGAGACGACGGTGACGCTGCCGCCACCACCCGAAGATGTAGAGAGTGCGGAGGCTCGAGCCAACACCCTCAAAACCGGGCGCTACGGCTTCCTCTACGACACCGGCTACGGACGCCTCGGCGACGTGTCGAGCGGGGCGAACGGCGGTAACGTCGTGCGCGGCTTCGAACACTTAGGCGGCGAGCTTCCCGCTGCGGGCGTCGGGGCGCGGCTCGACAACTACTACTACTACCTCGACCCGCAACAGGCCCACGGTCTCCCCTTTCGCGACCTGACCATCTTCGGCTTTGCCGGGCCGCTACGGGCGTGGTGGATCGACAACAGCGGCGACGTCGCGGTGCTGATGCTGCACGGACGCACCGGTAACCTCGAAGAAACCCTCAGGCCGATGCCGACCCTCGTCGAACTCGGCTACCCGGTCATGTCGCTCGCCTACCGCAACCACGACGAAAGTGTCCGCAGCCCCGACGGGTTTTATCACTACGGCGCGACCGAATACGAAGACGTGCTCGCCGGGTTTAGTGTGCTGCGGCAACTCGGTTACGACCGGGTGGTGCTCTACGGCTACTCGATGGGCGGCGCCGTCGCACTCGAAACGCTCGAAGCGCTCCGGGCCGAACCGACCGACACAGAGGTCGTCGGGCTGATCCTCGACTCGCCGATGCTCGACGCCCGCGCGGCGATTATCCAGGGAGCGCGGCGGCAAAACGTCCCGTTCCCCGAAACGCTCGGCAACTTCGCACTATGGGTGGCGAGTTTACGCGCCGATATCGACTGGGACGGCCTCGATCAGGTCGTGACGGCGCCGCAGCTAGACGTGCCGGTGCTGCTCATCCAGGGTCGCGCCGATATCGTCACCCTCGTCTCTGCCGCCGACCGCTTCGCCGAACGCGTTACGGCGCCGCTCCGTTACGAAGACCCTGCCGGGGTGCGTCACGCCGAAGCCTGGAACCAGAACCCGGAGGTGTACGACAGCTGGCTTAGCGAGTTTTTAGAAGCGTACGTGCCGCTCGCCGAACCGCAAGACGAGCCAGGCCTGCCGCAGGGGCTCGAGCCCACCCCACCCACACCCCCCGCAGCCCCGTAACCGCCAGGGTCACCAACAAAAACGGGGTTTGACCTCAGGCGGCTGAGACCGGCATAATCGGCGTTATGGGATGGTTACTTCTCGGCCTCTTCGCGCTGTCGATCGTCGCGGCGGCGGTAGCGCTACGGCGCGACTATCAGGCCCATCACGACCTCGGTTCGGCGGCCTGGAACCGCTACCAGCAGCAGCTTCGCGACCATCTAGACGCGCTGCCAGCAGATGCCGACCCGCCCCGACAGCAGCTCTACGAGCGGCGCCTGCGGCAACAGCTCCGCAGCAGCAGCTTCGCCGACGCGACCGAAAAACAGCGGGCGACCGTTAGCAAGCAGCACGACGAACTGTTTCGGCAGCGAGCGCGTTACGAGCTCGAGCTGCAACTCCGGGAAGCAGAGCGGGAAGTTCGCTAGAGCGCGGCGCGTGTCTAGTTCGTCGGCGGTGACCGGTTGGGCAGATTTATCAGTGATGTGATTTGTCAGTGGCGTAGGGTGCGTCGGTGCGCACGGCGCATCC
This sequence comes from Trueperaceae bacterium, assembly GCA_034521635.1. Classification (GTDB taxonomy): domain Bacteria; phylum Deinococcota; class Deinococci; order Deinococcales; family Trueperaceae; genus JAXHMC01. Next base: position 3,837 of record JAXHMC010000039.1, read on the forward strand.
TACTGAGCCATCCATCCTAAAACAGTGCGCGAACGGAAGGTTGCGGGGCCAAAAGGCGGTGCGCACGGCGCACCCTACGAGATCGGAGTTCGTCCGTAGGGTGCGCCATTGCGCACCTAACTTTTAAAAGACATTTCGAGATGTCGAAGCAGCATGGTTCGTGCACCATTTTAGAGTAGCCAAGTCACTACGATTTAGCAACGTGGTATCTGTTTTATCCTGAGCTTAGGGGAGCGTGCTGTCGACCCAGGCGATCGGGTTGGTGGGGACGGCGTTGACGCGCATCTCCCAGTGGAGGTGGGGGCCGGTCGAGCGCCCGGTCGAGCCGACTTCGCCGATAATGTCGCCGCGCCGGACGGTGTCGCCGACCTCGACGAGCAGCCGAGACTGGTGAAAGTAGAGGCTGGTCACGCCCGCACCGTGATCGATAACGACGAGGCCGCCCTTGATCGGGTAGAAACCGGCCACCCTGACGACGCCGTCGTTGCTCGCGGCGATGGGGGTGCCGAGGCTCGCGGCGATATCGGCCCCTTCGTGGTAGATGATCGGGCCGCCGGGGGTGTAGCGACGCGGCACGCCGTAGCCGCTGGTGTCGCGTCCGCGAATCGGCATCAGGAAGGGCTCGGTCCAGCGAGGGTCGAGGCGGTCGCGCGCACTGTCGAACGCGGCGTCTAGCGCTTCGGCTTCGAGTGCTTCGTTTTCGGCGGTGCTCGCGGCGAGTAGTTCGTCGGAGAGGTTGAGGTTTTGCACCGTTTCGGCGGGGAGGATGAGCTCGAGCCCTCGCACCACCCGCGACGTCCGTCCGAAGTCGTCCTGTAACTCGACGCGTAGCTCGTAGCTACCTGCGGCGCTACCGAGCGGCAGACTCGCGAGCGCGACCGCGTCCTGTTCGGTCGGAAAGACCGGCAGTTCGTCGTCTTCTAGCCACACCCGCAAGCTCGTAACCTGTGCGCCGACCGGCGGCCAAGCGACCCGGATACTAAACGGCTCGCCGGGGACGAGGCTGCGGCTGGTGCGGATAAGCGGCTGCACTTCGGGTAGGCCGAGCACCGTATACTCGCTCCGGCTCGTGTTGCCCGCGCGGTCCTGGGCCTCGACAATGATGGGCGAGCGACCTACGGCGGCGCTTAGCAGCACGCTGGTGCGGCGCCCGGTCAGCTCGAGCCACTCCCCCTCGTAACCCACCCGGTAGCGAACCGGCTCGTTCGCCCGCAGCCCGACCTCGAACGTCTGCGTCGCCGCGATCCGCTCCGGTAGGCGAACCTCGACCTGCGGCGGCGTATCATCTCGTTGCAGAGCGGCCCAACCTAGCGTCGCACTTAGCAGCACCGCTACAACAACCGCGAACAAAACGCGCATCTTACGACTCCTCCTGGCTCGTCACGAAGGGCAAATTGCGGTAGACGTGCGCGATGTCGAGCCCGTAACCGTACACGAAGGCGTCTTCTATTTCGAAGCCTAAAAAGTCGATCTGGACCTCGACCTGGCGCCGCGACGGTTTCGACAGCAGGCTCGCGACCCGCACCGACAGCGGCCCGCGTCCCTGGAGGTAGTTAAGCAGATACTGCATGGTCAGCCCGGTGTCGATAATGTCTTCGACGAGCAGCACGTGCCGGTTTTTGAGCGACATGTCGAGGTCTTTGTTAAGTTTGACCTCGCCGCTCGTTTCGGTGCGCGAACCGTAGCTCGACACCGACAGAAAGTCCATGGTGAGCGGTGTGTCGATCGCCCGAACCAGGTCGGCCATAAAGATAAACGCCCCGTTCAGCACGCAGATAAGGTGGAGCGGTTGGCCCCGGTAGGTATCGCTGATCTCTTGGCCGAGTTCGCGGATGCGCCCAGCGATTGTGTCGCGGTCAAGCTGGATCGGGCCGTTGCCGGGCTGAAAAATCGTGTCTTTTTCCATTGTGTCACCGCTTCCCAGAGTTGCGAGCGACGTCCGTGGGCGTGCCCCCCGGTGTCTAAAACTCACCATAGATTTAAAACGTATCCTTCAAACCGTGTCTTTGCAGAAGCCATCTGTGCGAGATTCACCTGTGCGAGGCGTCTTTCGGGACGGCGCAGCGTGTCGCGTGACGGTTACGATAACGCACAACCGCTCCGAGCGGCGTTGACAGTGCTGCACGCGGTGTCTCCGGACGGTGTGTCTAGAAAATTTCGGACATGGACGTCGTGGGGTTGGTGAGGGCTCGAGCACTCAAAGAATTTAGCGGGGCTCGAGCTGCCCTAACTCTTGTGGCGACAGTTTGCGATACGCACCCGGCGGCATATCGCCGAGTTTGACGCCGTCGATCCGTTCGCGCAGCAGCCGCGTTACCGTGTAGCCGAGCGCGCCGAGCATCCGCCGAATCTGGCGGTTACGCCCTTCGGTCAGCACCAGCCGGCAGCCGTTGTCCGCGGCGTGAACCTCGCGGGCCTTAGCGAGCCCGTCTTCGAGCCGGATCCCCTGGCGGAGGCGCCGCAGATCGTCTCGCAGATACCGCGCCCCGGGCGCACCAGACCCGGTAGGCCTTTTCGTGCTGGTAGCGCGGGTGGGTAAGCCTCAGGGTGAGGTCGCCGTCGGTGGTGAGCAGCAGCAGCCCCTCGGAGTCGCGGTCGAGCCGCCCGACCGGGTGCAGGCCCGGCACTTCGGGGACGAGGTCCATGACCGTCTTACGGCCCCGTTCGTCGTCGGCGGTGCTGATAAAGCCGACCGGCTTGTGCAGCACGTAGGTAACGGTCGGGACAGTGTCGCGGATCAGCTCGCCGTGGACCCGGACAGCGTCGCGGGGTCTGACCTTCTGGCCGAGTTCGGCGACCCGACCGTTGACGGTCACCTGGCCCTGTTCGATAAGGGCTTCGGACTTGCGGCGGCTCGCGACCCCGGCTCGAGCCAGATACTTCTGTAGTCGTTCTTCATTCATATCGCTTCACTCATAAACGTGTCCTCGATCGTGTTTCACAACTAGATTCTCGTAGATTCGCTTCTCACAGATATTCTCACAGACAGATATTTACAGGTAGAGCGTCCCCTCGCCGACGAGCACCGCACTACCGCCGACCGCGACCCGAAACCCGTCGGGGGTCTGGGTGACCTCTACGTCGATGCGGCTCGGTCGGCCCATCTCGACACCCTGGTGGCTTACGAAGGTGGTGCGGAGGGTGGCGGAGAGCTCGAGCCCTCCGTACCTCGCCAAATACGCACCGAGCGGTCCGTGAGCACTACCGGTCGCCGGGTCTTCCACAACCCCGACCGCTAGGCCGAGCATCCGCGCGCGCACCCGCGCCTCCTCGTCACTCCCCCCCTTATCACTGCCAACATGACGGGTTACGACCAGGATCGCCCGGGGTTCGTCACCCATAAGCGCCGCGAGCGACGTCTCGGTGAGCCGGGCGTGGCCGAGCGCGCCGAGACTGTTCACCGCCACGATCACGAACGGCACCCCCGCACTCACCTCCTGTACCGGCAGGGCCGGGTCGAGGTCGGTCTCTTCGAGGTTAAGCAGCGCCGCGACCTTGGCCCGGTTCGGGTAGCGTTGGCCGAAGCTCGGAACGCCCTGATCCATCCAGACCCGCTCGAGCCCTTCATCGCCCCGCTCGAGCCGCATCGTGACCGGGCCGATCGCGAGTTTGAGAGTGAGTTCGTCGCCGCTAGCGCGTCCGAGGTGCTCGAGCGCGTAAACCGAGCCGATGCTCGGGTGGCCCGCCATCGGCAACTCCTGGTGGGGCGTAAAGTAGCGGGCGTGGACGTCAGCACTTTTGGACGGAAGCAGAAAGCTCGTTTCGGAGAGGTTAAACTCTTGTGCGAGCGCCTGCATCGTCTCGCCGGACAGCCCCTGGGCGTCGGGCAAAACCGCAAGCGGGTTGCCGCTTAGGCGGGTATCGGTAAACACGTCCCAGAGTTGATAGGCGTAGCGGGTGGGGGGTGGCGTCGCTCTGCGTGGCATCGTCTTACAGTCTAGGTCTTACGGCCTAGCGCGTCGCGCTGCGGCGTGACGTGACACGGTGTGTACGTGACGTGGTGTGACACAGCGTGGCGCGACAAACCGGGCAGCACCGACCGTAAGCCGCGCCGGTTTGCTATCCTACCAGACGTGACACCTCTGCGCCTCCTCTTTTCGACCGGTTCGCTCTACCCGCTCGACACCGCCCAGTGCTTCGAACTCGCCGCCGCCGTCGCCGACGACCCCCATCTCGACGCCGGCTTCGACGGTATCGAGGTAATGTGTGACAACCGCTACAGCACCCGCGACCCGGCGTACCTGCTCGAGCTCAGCAGCCGCTACAACCTGCCGATTCTGGTGCTGCACACCCCGTTCGGAAACCGGGTCAGCGGCTGGTCGGGGCGCGGCGCAATCGCCATGATCGAACAGACCCTCGAACTCGCCGAATATTTAGACGCCGAGACGATCGTCGTGCACCTGCCGCTCTGGCTGACCCGGGCGCGCTTTTCGTCGCCGCAGCTGCGCTTTTCGCTGCCGTGGTGGCAACCCTCCGGGCCGTTGCGGCGCTGGCTCACACAGACCTTGCCGACGCTGCAACAGCAGACGCCGGTCCATATCGCGATCGAAAACATGCCCGCCCGCAAGGTGTGGGGCCGTACGCTTAACCCGGCCTGGTACAACAGTGTCGCGGCCTGGAGCCGTGTCCACGACCGGCTGACGCTAGACACGACGCACTGGGCGACGTTCGGGGTGAACCCGCTCGAGCCCCTCGCCCAAGCCGGCGACCGTGTGGCTCATATCCACCTGAGCAACTTCGACGGACGCGAACACCGGCTGCCACACCGGGGTCTGCTCGACCTCGGACGCTTCGTGCAGACCCTCGCCGAAACCGACTACGCAGGTACCGTGTCGCTCGAACTTCACCCCGACGCACTCAAGCTAGGCGAGCGCAGCGCGTTGCAGCAAAACCTGCGGGACAGCGTCGCATTCTGCCGTCGCCACAGCCGCACCAAGCCCGCGTCTTAACCCCCTTCTGGGGGAGGCAGTCTAGCCTCTTGACACGCGCTCACGGCGGCTCTTAGTGTGGGAGATGAGCTATCCACAGCGTTAGCATCTTTAGGCTTCGAGAGTAGAGCTCTACCATGTCCACCGAAATCCTTTTAAGTGCGCTACTTATTTTCTCTATGCGTCTCGCCGACGTATCTATCGGCACCATCCGTATCGGTATGCTGGTTCGTGGCTACCGCGGTGTCGCGGGTGCCCTTAGCTTTATCGAATCACTTCTCTGGCTGTTCGCGACCGCACAGGTCTTGACGAGTCTCGACAACCCCGTAAAATTTATCGCTTTTGCGGGTGGCTACGCCGCCGGCACCATGCTCGGCTCGACCATCGAACGCTGGCTCGCGGTCGGTAAGGGGATCGTGCAGATCATCGCCCCGGTCAACTCGCCCGAAGTCGCGCCGGTGCTGCGCGCGCACGGCTACTACGCGACCGTCATCAACGGCGAGGGCCGCGAGGGTACCGTCCGGATCACCTACAGCGTGATCCCCAAAAAGAAGCGGCGCAAAACGCTCGACCTGATCTACAAGACCAACCAAAGAGCGTTTGTAACAATGCAGGACATCAACACCGCCGAGATGAAACGGCACGGGGTGTCGCGCCCGTTCGCCAAAAGGATGTCGACACTGCTGCGTCATTAGTGCATTGTTGGTACATCCCTCACCAAAACCGGTGTAGAATGCGTCGGTGTAAAGGTCAACCGGCACCGAGACGACAAAACCGAGACGACAAACACGTGCACAGCGTCCGTCCGGGTGCCGGGCCCGCTACCGCCAGAGACGTCCGCTGGCACTGTCCGAAACGATTTAGAAGGCGCTCCCAAACGTTTCTAGAACTCTGTTTTAGACGCTCCGGCAACATGTTAAGCTGCACGACATGATTCATCCCCTACACGAAAAATACGCCCGGCTCTTGGTGGGTTACTGCACCGAGGTTCAGCCGGGCGATTATGTAAGCATCAACGTCGATACGCTCGCGTTGCCGATGGCCAGAGCCCTCTACCGCGAAGTCCTCGAGGCCGAAGCGCTGCCGGTACTGCACCTTAGCTACCCCGAACAGTCCGAAGACCTCGTCGCGTTCGCCTCGGATCGCTACCTGTCGAGCGAGCCCGAACTAGAACTCACCGAGATCAAGCAGATCGACGCCTACATCCGCGTTCGCGCGCCCCACAACAGCCGCGCGCTGCAAAACGTCGACAAGGAGCGCTTTGCGGCCCTGCAGAAGCGCAACCGTCCGGTACAGAACATCCGCGTCCGCGACACCCGCTGGTGCGGCACACTCTACCCGACCGATTCGGGCGCCCAAGACGCCGGTATGAGCTTGGGAGAGTACGAGCAGTTCGTCTACAACGCGATGTTTCTGTTTGACGACGACCCGGTCGCGAAGTGGAAAGAGAGCGAAGATCTGCAGGCCGAGCTTATCGAGCACCTCTCCCGTGCCAAAACGGTACGCATCGTCGCCGAAGGCACCGACCTGAGTCTCGACGTCGCCGGACGCAGCTGGGTCAATAGCGCCGGACGCAAAAACATGCCGTCGGGCGAAGTGTTTACCGGCCCGCACGAGGCGAGCGCACAAGGTGTTATCCGCTACACCATCCCGAGCGCGGTGAACGGCGTCGAGGTCGAAGGGATCGAGCTGACCTTCGAAGACGGCAAGGTCGTTAAGGCTCACGCGGACAAGGGCGACGACTTTTTGCAGGCGCAGCTCGGCACCGACGAAGGCGCGCGCTACTTGGGCGAGCTCGGTATCGGCACCAACAGCAACATCCAGCGCCCGACCAAGTCGATCCTCTACGACGAAAAGATCGGCGGCACCGTCCACCTGGCCCTCGGTCAGTCGTACCAGGAGACCGGCGGCACCAACGAGTCGGCGGTCCACTGGGACATGATCTGCGATCTGCGGCAGGGCGGTGCTATCTACCTAGACGGCGAGCTGTTTCAGGAGAATGGCCACTTCAAGCTGTAGCGAACCCCGCCCGAGTACAACCCAGACACCACGCATAACAGGCCATGATGGGTTATAACTATGCGAGAACCGTCACGCGTAGCCCCGTCGCGACCCCGCGTCTGCGACCTCGGCTAGCGCACTATTCCCGAAGGAGTTGGTGATCATTGTGGAGCTAAAAGTACTGTTGGCGATCGAACTCGGTGACGATACGAGCGACGAACAGCGCGAGGCGTTTGTCCGGGCACTCGGCCAGAAACGCTGGATCCGCGTCAAGCCGCTCGTCCACACCTGGCAGGCGTCGTTTCGTGACGATGTTAGCGAAGAGCGCGCCGTAGAGATGAGCCGACGCGACGTCGCCGAGGCGGCTTCCGAGGCGGGTGTAAGCCACTACAGCGCGGCGCTGCACACCGGGCCATCGCTCCCGGTGGTGTTTTAGTAGCGTTACGACAAAACTAACGTAGCGTTACGACAAAACTAACAGCGTCCGCTGTTTGCGGGGTGATGCTTGTCGTCACCCCTTTTTTTATTTCTATTGACCCGGTTGTTTTTTGTCGACCCGGTTGCCACCGAGCTGGCCGCAGCGTCTCGTGCGCACTAGCGGTTTGGTCTCCGAGGAGTTTCTGCTGGAGCGTCCGGCGCTTTACGGTTTCGGCAGGGGCGAACGGCTACCCTGCTCGCATGACGTACTTTAAGATTCTGACCGGCCTTACCGTCTTGTTACTCGTAGGTTCTGGTGTCGCGCAGCAGCGTTACGGACTCGAGATCGAAGTCAACGGTGACGAGGTAGCCTGGCAGGCCGAAGAACCGGCCACAAAACAGGGCAGGTGGCTTGTAGCGGAGGAGCGGGCGGTGGTGACGTTTGTGGGGGGTAGGCTCGAGCTCACCCTCACCGACCTCGGCAGGTACGACCTCGCCCACGTCCTCGCCACCGAATTCGAGCGCCAGAACGACGACCGCTACACCTTTCGCGCGACCGTACGCCACCACGACACCGGCTGGGACGAATACGCCGACGCGTTTCGGATTGTCGCGGCGACTCCGGACAGCCGCGTCGACAACGGCCTCCGCGAACTGCTCCACCCACACGTCGACGAACAGCCTTTTACCCGCTCCCAGACGGGCGTCAGCGCCCACGGCACAGTCCGCGTCGAAGCCCGCGACCTCGTCGACGGTTACGGCGGTAGCGCCATCGTTATCGACCTAGACGCGCCGCCGTTCGCCGGACGCGAAACGGGCGCGGTGAGGTATACCGTAACCCCGACCGCGCCCGAATAGGGTGCCAACTAAACTTAGTTGCCCATAAACCTAGTTGCCCATAAACAGCGGAATCAGCCAGAGGATTTCGGCGCTTTCGTACCAGGCACCGACCGTCAGCAGCACGAGCGCGATAGGCACGGTCAGCGCGAGCCGCCGCACCCCCTGCCGAAAACCGCTAAACCCCTGCCGGATAAGGGTCGCTAAAAAGATGCCGCCGCCTGCCGTCACCAGAATGTAGGCGAGCAGTTCGATCACGATGACCGGGACGTGAAACACGAGCAGCGCCGCCTGCGGCCCGACCGGTGCGAGCGCGAAGCCGAGCACAAAAAAGCGCGCCAGGTTGATGAGGTAGGCCGGAATCCCGAACAGAAAGGCGGGGCTAAAGGTGGTTAGAATCGCGCCCTGTATGAAGTTCCAGTAGGTGATGACCGCGGCGGTCTGGGGGATGTTGCCGTTGCTGACGATATCGACCACGCCGGTGTCTTCGAGGCTACCGCCGACAATGGTGGCGAGCGCCTCTTGGCACTCGGGCACTGCGGTACCGGCGAGCGAGCCGAGCGTGTAGACGCCGTAGAGCGCGATAATGGTGCCGAGCGTGATCCTCCGGTGGTCTTTAAGGACGGCGTAGCCCTCGGCGAGCCAGCGCCGAAACCAGGACGGGCGCGCGAGCAGGTAGACCAGATAGACGCTAAGCAAGACGAAGACGATGGTGGCGGTGCTGCTCCGCATAAAGTCGGGCAGACCGACGCCGGCGTCGTTAATCCGTAGCCGGACGCTCTGTGCCTGCCAAGCATCGCCCTCGCGGACGACCCGGACCTGCACACTGCCGAGCAGCGAGTCGCTAAGCCGCGCCGAGTAGGAGTAGCGCCGGACGTCTTCGCTGTCGGTTTCGCTGTCGGTCGACAGTTCGCGGCGGTCGTCGAGGTTGACGGTGGCCTCCTGGATGATGCGGGGGTCTTGGCCGAGCACGGTCAGCTCTTGGCACATCGCTTCGGGCGATTGCTGGGCGAGTGCGAAGTAGTCGAACGATTCGGCTCGCTCTAGCCACGCCTCTACCGCCGCGTCCGCGACGGCCTCCGGGTTGTCTCCCGAGGCGAGCTGCGCGAACGCGAACGGGGCGAGCGCACCGACGAGCAGGCTTATACAGACATAAACACAAACAGTTTTTAAACGCTTCACACGTCCTCCAGGGGGATGTTCTGGTCGCAGAGGGGGCAGTTGTCGGGGGGGTAGGTGGTGATATCTAGGCGGGCGAGGGAGCGGGGCTCGAGCCCCCCAGAAAACTCGGCGAGCCCCCGGTCGATCACGCAGCCGACCCCGACACAGACCCCGCCCCGCACTTCGGCGGCGGCGATCGCCTTCTTGAGGCTACCACCGGTCGTCATGACGTCTTCGACGGCGATAAAGCACTCGCCGGGCACGACCTCGAAGGCGTCGCGCAGCATCATCTGACCGCGGTTATCCTTTTCGGCGAAGAGCGCGCGGGTGCCGAGCGCTTTGGCGACCGTATGGGCGAGCACGACGCCGCCCATAGCCGGGCCGATCACGAACGCCGCCCGGACACCGGCAAACCTTTCGGCGAGCGCCGCGCCGACCGCCTCGACGTGCTGCGGAAACTGAAACAGCGTCGTCGACTGTAAAAAGGCTTCGGAATGACGGCCCGACGCGAGCAGGAAGTGCCCTTCTAGATAGGCGCCGGTGTCGCGGTAGAGCGAGATAACGTCCATGAGTGTCAAGCATACCGCACCGGTTTGGCACGACCGTGTCTTGGCACCGGGGTGTCTCGTCACGAGCGGGTAAGAGGGTGCGAGCGCTGACGAACGCAGCTTTTGTGCGCGCGACTCGGGGTGATGTCGGGGTGATGCCGGAGCGTGTGTCTCTAGGCTACGCGCGGCGCGGCAGCGTGGGCTATAGTTGGCGGGTGTTAATGAATGCTCGCTACGTCAAAAACGCCGCCTGGCGCAGTCTGACGGCCTTTATCCCGACACTTGTCGCGCCCGACGACTCGTTCGCGCGCGGTTCGCTGCGCTGGCCCGAATACCGCCTCTATCTCGACATGGACGTGCGAGACCGCTATCACGCCTGTCTGGTCGCTAAGACGCTCGCCGAAAGCTATCCTGAAGCGTCTTCCGAACTGATCGGCGCGGCTCTGCTCCACGACGTCGGCAAGAGCGCCGCGGGCTACAGCGCGGTGTCGCGTATCGCCGCCCACCTCTGGGCGCCCCGGCACGTTCCCGCAGAACCCCGTCTGGACGGTCTGCGCGGCGTCTGGCAACTGCACCGTCACCACAGCCGTTACGGTGCCGCGATGATCCGCGCGGTCGGCGGTAGTGAACGGATAGCCGAAATCGTCGAACGTCATCACAACCCCGGCGACGACCGCGACGCCGCGCTGCTGCACAGCGTCGACGAGCAGTTTTAGCCGCGCTCCACTAACTAAACTGTCTATGACGATTTCTAGACTGCTTATGACGATTTTGTTATGATAATTGTAGCCGCGACCCCGGCAGCCATCGTCTCGAAGACCGCTGTCCGGATGTTGATCACCCGCACCGTCATTACTAAAACAACCGTTACCGAGACAGCCGTTACGGAGATGGTGCCGTGACCGACACAAAAGCACCCACCTATCTCGAAAACCCCGTCCTGCGCGCCCATCTCGACTGGCTGTTCGCGCGGCAGCGCTTCGGTCAGAAACCGGGCCTAACGCGGGTTCGGGCGCTCCTTACGGCGCTCGGCGACCCGCAGCGCCGCTTTGACGCCGTGCTCGTCGGCGGTACCAACGGCAAGGGGAGCACCGCCGCCGCCCTCGGCAGCATGATTCGGGCGGCGGGGCGCAGCAGTGCGGTGTTTACCAGCCCGCACCTCAGCCACTTTGCCGAACGATTTATGATCGATGGCCGTTATCCGAGCGACGAGGTGCTTGTGCGGGGGCTCGAGCACCTCCGCCCTGCCGCCGAAAACGCCGGTGCGACCTTCTTCGAGATCACCACCGCACTCGCCTGCTGGCTGTTCGCCGAAGCCGACACCGACATCGCCGTGATGGAGGTCGGGCTCGGCGGTCGCTTCGACTCGACTAACGCTCTAGAACCGCGCCTCAGCATCATCACCAACATCTCGCTCGACCACACCGAGATCTTAGGCGACACCGAAACGGCGATCGCTAGCGAAAAGCGGGCATCATGCGGCCCGAACGGCGCTGCCTGACCGGCGCGACCGGCGACGCCCGCACCGTCTTACGCGACCTCGCGCGAGCCCAAGACGTCCCCCTCTGGTGTTTAGGAGAAGAGATGACGATAACCGGCCAGGACTTAGGATGGAACGGCGTCGCTGTAGAGATCGACAGCCCCCACGGCCCGCTTAGCGTCCGCTCGCCCTGGCTCGGCCAGCACCAGACGCGTAACGTCGCGCTCGCCGCGGTCGCCGCCCAGTCGCTCGGCGTCGCGGACGAGGCGATCAAACAGGGCGCGAGCGACGCTCGTCATCCGGGCCGGCTCGAGCGTCTGAGTGTTCAGGGCAAAAACGTGCTTTTAGACGGGGCGCACAACCCGGCAGGGGCGGCGGCCCTCGCCGACACCCTCACCGCCCTAGACTGTGGACCGGTCACCCTGGTGTTTGGCGCGTCACAGACGAAAGACCACGCCGGTATCGTGGCCGCACTCGAACCGGTCGTGTCGCGCGTTATCGTCACCCGCGCCGAAAAGAGCCCCCGGGCGACGCCGCCCGACGAACTCGCGGTGCTCTGGAACGAATCCTATGAACCCTATGTCGCGGCGAGTTTAGACGACGCCCTAGCGACCGCGCTCCGGGAAACGCCCGCCGAGGGCTGCGTGGTGGTCGCGGGGAGTCTGTTTCTGATCGGCGAGGTCCGTTCGCGGTGGTTGGGGGGAGGGCTCGAGCCCTGGGACCGCTGGCAGTAACGGCGGCTTTGTCGTCTGGTGCAGTAACCCGTCGAGGTCATTCTGCGGCAAGCGGGCTGCACCGAACGGGCTGTTCTGGAGAGCTTTTCTAAAGATGTCCTGAAGATGTGGGGGCTCGAGCCCTTTCTACATCACAACAACACCACAACAGGAACGCCCGTCTCCCGCGTTGTCGCGGTTGGAAACGGGCGTGTGACCTGTTTACGCTGCCGGTTTATCCCCCAGGGTTGTTTCGAACTCACGAGCTCTCGGGCGCGGTCGCGCAGTCGCGCGGTTGTCACGGCCCGAGCGTGTGTCCGTCTCGCAACCCCACTGCCCCCCGGCAAGACACAGTGTACGCCTCGCAACAAAGCGTGCATAGGCACACGCGTACTACTCTGTTACCTACGCTTGTCCTGACCAGACTCGACACTACTCCTAAGAACGGCTCGGCGAGACGGGGTTGGCAAGAAAGACGCCCGCCGGGTGCTTCGGGGACGCGGCTTAGGCGATCAGGTAGTCGCGGGCGAGTACCGCGAGGCCGAGAAACGACGCGAAGCCGAAGACGTCGGTGATGGTGGTCAGAATGATGTTAGACGACTGCGCCGGATCCTGGCCGAGCCGCTCCATCACCAGCGGGATAGCCGCACCAGCCACCCCAGCAACCACAAGGTTGACGGTCATCGCGGCGAAGATCACCAGTCCGAGCGCGACGTTGCCGCTAAACAGCGCCGCTGCCACCCCCGCGACCAGACCGGTCTGCAAACCGTTGACGAGGCCGACGAAAGCCTCTTTAGAAAGGACGCGGCGCGGCTTGCCGATATCGACCTCTTCGAAGGCGAGCGAACGGAGCATCACCGCGAGCGCCTGCGCCCCGGCGTTCCCGCCCTGCCCGGCGACGACCGGTAAAAACGCCGCCAGAATCGTGATCTGCGCGATGACCCCTTCAAACGCACCGACGGTCGCCGCGGCCAGAAACGCGGTGACGAGGTTGACGTTGAGCCACGGCAGACGCTTGCGAATCGCGAAAAACGGCGTCGACGAAGCGTGTTCGTCGGAACCGGCACCGAACATCTTCTGGGCGTCTTCGAAACCCTCTTCTTGCAGCTCGCTTACGAGCTGGGTCGCGAGCACCACGCCCTGCACCCGTTCGCTGTCGTCCACGACCGGCACCGCCAACAGCTGCCGCTCCCGGAGCAGGTCGGCGACGTCGCCGAGATCGTCGCTCGTATAGACGCGCACCACGTTTTGATCATGATGTCGGCGAGCGGGGTTTCGGGCGGGTTAAGCACCAGGTCGCGCATCATCAGCACGCCGCGCAGCACCTCCTGTTCGACCACGTAGACGTAGGTCACGTTCTGGCCGATCAGAGCGAGGCGCCGGAGGCGGGTCAGAGCGTCGGCGACGGTCGCGCCAAGGCGAAGCGACACGAATTCGGGCGACATGATGCTGCCGGCGGTCTCGTCTTCGTAGTCGCCGAGCGTTTCGAGCTCTTCGGCGTGCAGGCTCGGCAGCGCTTCGAGCAGCGTGTCGACTTCGCGTTCGGGGAGGTAGTCGAAGATATCGACGGCGACCT
>JAXHMC010000040.1:0-104580 GCA_034521635.1 Trueperaceae bacterium
TAACGCATCGCCGCCGCGACCGCTACGTGATCCCGATCAGGGCGAGTGCGCAGTCGCGTGTGCCCGGCATCGCGCTCGACCAGTCGGCGTCGGGGGCGACGGTGTTTATCGAGCCGCAGTCGGTGGTGCCGATGAACAACGAGCTCGCGATCTTAGAGTTCGAAGAGCGCGACGAAGTCCGCCGTATCCTGATCGCTCTCGGACAGCGCCTTGCGTACGAAGAGGGTCTTGACGAGACCATCGAACTGCTCGCCGACCTCGACCTGATCGCGGCGAGCGCCCGGCTCGCCAAAGACTGGCGGCTCGCCGAACCGACCTTTAACGACGACGGCGCCGTGACCCTCGCTGCCGCCCGCCACCCGCTCGTCGAGGGGTGCGTGCCGAACTCGCTGTCGCTAGACGCCGACCGGCGCCTGATGATCGTGACCGGCCCGAACGCCGGGGGTAAGACCGTCCTGTTAAAGACGCTCGGCCTCGCGACGCTGATGGCGCACAGCGGACTGTTTGTCGCGGCGACGACGCCGACCCTGCCCTACGTCGAAAAGATGCTGACCGATATCGGCGACGAGCAGAGCATCGAGGCGAGCCTTAGCACCTATGCTGGACACCTTCAAAATCTGCGGGCGATCGTCGAAGAGGCCGACGAGGGCGTGATGGTGCTTATCGACGAGCTCGGTTCGGGTACCGACCCCGACGAGGGCGCGGCGCTGTCGCAAGCTGTGGTCGAAACGGTGCTGCGTAGCGGGGCGCGTGGGCTGGTCAACACCCACCTCGCGCCGCTCAAGGTCTTCGCATCGGAAACGGGCGGCGTCCAGAACGCGGCGATGCAGTTCGACGTCGAAAAGCTAAGCCCCCGTTACGAACTGCTCGTCGGGCAGCCGGGGCGCTCGTACGCGCTCGCCATCGCCGAACGGCTCGGGCTGCCTAAAGACCTTCTCGAGCGGGCGAGCGATATCCTGGGCCCGGAAGGCGAACGGCTCGAGTCGCTCCTCGCGACATTAGAAGCGCAGCGCGAAAGCCTTAAAGAAGACCGCCGAGAGGCAGAAGAGGCCAGAGCCCAGGCCGAACAGGAAGCCGACGTCCTCCGCGATCAGATCGACAAGCTTCGCGCCCGCGAAGACGAGGTGCTCGCCGCCGCCGCCGAAAAGGCCGACGAGATGCTGCACAACACGCTGCAACAGGCCAAAGAGCTCAAACGCACCGCGACCCGCGACCGCGAAAAGCGTTCTAGTGCGCTAGAAGAGCTGCAGAGCCTACGCAAGGACGTCCGGCAAAAAGCCGAAGTCAAGCGCCAGAAGCCGCGACCCCCGACCCCGCAGAAGAAGCCCTTGCAACCCGGCACGACTGTCTACGTCGAAACCTACGGCGCGAAAGGCCCCATCGTCGAGATACGCGGCGACGATCTCGTCGTTCAGCTCGGCCTCTTAAAGGTCAACGTGGCCCGTAAAGATGTCAAGCCGGTCAAAGAGCCCGAAAAAGAGAAGACCAGCTCGCCTAAGGTCGCCGCCTACAGCGCTCCGGCGCGGTTCGACAACGAACTCAACATCCGCGGCGAACGGGTCGAGGCGGGCATCGAAAAGGTGCGCGACTTCATCATCGAAGCCAAAGCGCTCAAGGTGCCGAGCATCCGCATCCTGCACGGTAAAGGCACCGGCGCTCTGCGCGACGCGATCCGTAACTATCTCAGAGACGAACAGCGCGTCGAAAAGTTCGAGGACGCCGTGCCGTACGAGGGGGGTCACGGGGTGACGGTGGCGTATATCCGGCAGAAGATTCATCTTGAAGGGTGCTGGTGCACGCGCCGGATCGGTGACGACGTCATCGCTGTAACACAGGAGATAAAAGAGACCCCGTCCTGCGACGGGGCTTTCGAGACACGGGGGTGGGGAGGGCTCGAGCCCTCCAGCCCGAGCCAACGACGTCTTCCTAAAAGTCCCCTAAATCACCACTTCTTCCCCCACCTCGACCCTGTCCGGCAACTTCTGATCCTTCAAATCCTCCGGCGCGATCGCACTAAGCGGGCTAATCTCGATAACCGCCTGCAACTCGCCGTCCTTAAACGGCACCGTGACGCCCTGCTGCTCGAGCCACTGCGCGGCGCGGCGGCTCTGCAACTCGCGGCTCGTCGCGGGCGAGTCGTCACCCTCGGCGTTTTTGATCGGCGCGAACTCTTCGACCCGTTCGGTCGCTAAAATGATGCTGTTGTCAGCGAGCGGCAGCGCGTCGAAGATAAACATCTCGAGCTTGACGGCGTTTGGCTCGTCGGGCTCGACGTATTCGCCGCTTTCGAGGTCTAGGTGCGGCACCTTTTTGTCGGCGCGGTGAAACGGTAGCGCGAAGCGTTTGCCCCGCTCGTTTAGCTTGCGGACGAAGTCGACGCCGACCATGTGGATCGCGATCGACCCGGCGTTAAACTTGAGCTTGCCGTCGTCGTTGCGGGCTTCGGCGAGCTCGTCGGGGATGTCGGAGTACTCGATGACGTAGATGTCGCCGTCACTGATCGCAAAGTTGCCGACCTTTTCGTGCGGGCTCGCCTTGGGCAGCATCTTCGAGGACATCTCCGAGCCGTCTAGAACGTGCAGGCCGATAAAGAGCGGGTCGACGCACTTGACGTTGGGGTTGTCGACCTGAAAGTAGCTGATCTCGGTCACGCCCCGCTGCTGCATGTCCGCGAGCGCCCCGCTCCGGTAGAGCGCTTTAAGGCTGCCGCCGTGGCCGTCGGGGTTCTGGGCGAGGCTGTCTCTGCTTTCGAGCAGCACCTTGCCGTCGGTGCCGATACTTGGCATCGTCCCCTGCGAAAAGAAGTAGATGTTGTCGGGGTTGTAGCCGAAGTGGTCGTGCTCGGCGAAAAATTCGCGGGTCGGCTGGTCGTTGATCGGGCTCGTCATCACGTACCAGGCGATGGTCGTGTCGTACTTCGTTTCGGCTTTGCGCAGGTACTCGGCGAAGACCTGAAACAGCGGTTTGCCCTGCACCGGCGTGGCCGGAAAGCTCCCTTTGGGGCCGTCCCACCCCAAGCGGGTGCCCTGACCTCCGGCGACGGTCATCGCGGCGACCTTGCCCTGGCGCAGCAGCTCCTCACCTCGGGCCCTGGCCTCCCGGTACTTCGGCTCTAGGTCGCTACCCGGCTCGTGCGGATACGAAGGCGGCGGCTCGATCGGGTCGGGCAACGACACCTCGGGCTCCTGCAAGACGTACTCTTCGATCAGCTCGCTGATCTCTTCCCAGTCCTGGTCTTCGATCTGGCCGAGCAGCGTCTCCTTCTGCGCGTCGGAGAGCTCGTCGTAGTAGCTCAGCAGATGCGCCTGGTCGTGCTTGTCGAGCGTCGCTTTAGCCTGTTCGTAGCGTTCTTGTAGTGTACTCATTGTTTAGCTCCTTTGCTAGGTCGTGCCTCGTGAGGGTCGGGGGCGGCAAACTAACATCAGTCGATGTGACGTCCGCCTAGATGACGTGTCTAGAAGTGCCCGAGTGGGGTGTTGTAGGTGCGTTTCGTCGGGGCCAAGTTGTGTGGTGGCTCGAGCATACCCGAACGGCAGACCGCACGGTCCATCCTCTCCTCCGTGGGCTGTACTGTGTCCTCACCATACGCAACAAAGCGCCCTGCAAACGGTAACGCCGCGCAAAGAGATAGGGAGAGATGAACGTTGTGTCGTTTTCGGTACACCGCAAACGGACGAGGCTAGGCTCGGTTAGATGACGAGTAGACGTGTGCTGTTCGGGCGCATAGAGTGGGCGGTGGGGTTAGCGGCGACTGCGAGAGGACACGAGACGATGCAGACGATGAGCAGAGAGAGCGTTAGACGATGAGCACGACCCGATCACGACATGACCAGAAGACGACCGCTGCGACCGCTAAAACGTCTACCCAAACGTCGTCTGAGACGCCTGCGGCGACCGTCGTGTCGGCACGTAACCTCGTCAAGCGCTACGGCGCTTTCGAAGCGGTGTCGAGTCTGAGCTTCGAGGTCAGGGCGGGCGAGTTTTTCGGGCTGCTCGGCCCGAACGGAGCGGGCAAGTCGACCACGATGCGGATGATCTACCGGGTCACGCCGCCGACGTCGGGGGCGCTGACGGTGCTCGGCTTCGAAGCGGGGCGCGACGACCGGCAGATCAAGGCGCGGCTCGGCGTGGTGCCGCAGATCGACAACCTCGACGAAGAGCTAAGCGTGCTCGACAACCTGATCGTCTACGCCCGCTTTCACGACATCAGCTACCGCGACGCGAAGACGCGGGCGCACGACCTGCTCGACTTTATGGAGCTTAGCGGCAAGGCGAACGCGAAGATTATGGCGCTGTCGGGTGGGATGAAACGGCGGCTGACCCTCGCGCGGGGGCTGATGAACGACCCGCAGATCGTCGTGCTAGACGAGCCGACCACCGGTCTCGACCCGCAGGTACGAATCACCTTGTGGGACAAGCTTGAAGAGCTGCGCTCGCGGGGCGTGACGCTGCTGATGAGTACGCACTACATGGACGAGGCGGAGCGGCTTTGCGACCGGCTCATCATTATGGACCAGGGACAGATCGTCGCCGAAGGGGAGCCGGAGCGGTTGGTCAACGAGCACGTGTCGGCGGAGGTGGTCGAGATGAGGCTTGCGGGGATGGACGCCGAACGGTTGGCGCGGGTGGCCGAGCGGTTGGGGGCGAGCGTGCAGCGCTCCAAAGAGCGGATGAGCCTGTTTACGGGCGACGGGCGGGCGCTGCTCGACGGGTTGAGGAGGGAGGGGCTCGAGCCCGCCCGCACCTTCATCCGCCCCGGCAACCTCGAAGACGTCTTTTTAAAACTAACCGGTCGCTCGTTACGAGAGTAGAAAAACACGATGGCTAAAACTACCCCCCTCTACGGCAGCCGCAAACCCCTGAGCCTGACCGGCGCCTGGCACGTCTGGGAGCGCAACGCCAGGGTCTACCGGCAACGCTGGATGTACTCGCTGCTCCCTAACTTTTTCGAGCCGGTCTTCTACCTGTTAGGCCTCGGCATCGGCCTCGGCGCCTACGTGTCGAGCGGCGGCAGCTTCGAAAACGGCTACGTCGCCTTCATCGCCCCCGGCCTGGTCGCCGCCTCGGCGATGAACGGCGCGGTGTTCGAGACCACCTACAACGTCTACGTCAAGCTCACCTTCTCTAAAATCTACGACGCGATGATCACCACCCGCGTCAACATCGAAGACGTGGTGCTCGGCGAAATCCTCTGGGCGATGACCCGCTCGCTCCTCTACGGCGGCGTGTTTCTGATCGTCACGCTCTTTTTCGGCATCCCCATCACGCCGACGCTTCCGCTCGCCTTCCTCGCCGCCGCGCTGACCGGCTTCTGCTTCTCCGCGCTCGGCCTCGCGTTTACCTCGCTGATTAAAAGTATCGACCTCTACACCTACTTCTTCACCATGTTCATCACGCCGCTGTTTCTGTTCTCCGACATCTTCTTTCCGGTCGAGGAGCGCTTTCCGGCGTTTCTGGTCGTCATCGCCAAAGCGACCCCGCTCTACCACGCGGTCCAACTGATGCGCGGCCTCGTCAACGGCGAGCTAGCCGGGCTGTGGCTGAACACGCTCTATCTGGTGGTGGTCGGGACGGCGCTCGCGGCCTTCGCGATCTGGCGGATGCGGCGGCGGGTGGTGGTGTAGAGGGTAGAGTCTACGAGAAGATGCCGAACCGATAACGAAACGGGTTCTGGTATGCTCGACCACTGTGCCGAGCTCCCGACTACCAGGAGCCTCATGCTACCGCTGCTCGATAACTCTCCAGAGATGGGCAGGCCTGCGGAAGGTTGCTGAACTCGTCGGAGGCCCTGCGCCGATGCGCTTACCGTCGAGCCCTGAAGAGCGATCGCGAGCTGCTCGCCGAGCGGACGGCAAGCGACGTTCGACAACCGGGTCGGGTGGGCGCGAGACCGTACACTCAAAAGAGGGCCGAGCTGGGTGTCGTTCATCGTGAACGTGGCTACGCCGACGATTACATTCGTGGCCTAAGAGGTTCCCGGACAGAAGCCCGAACAGATCGACGTAACGATTTTTACGGACAGTTCTCAAGAGTTCCGGGCGTTCTCGAAGACGCGCCGGCAGATAGACACGATGACCAAAGCCGGAAAGGCCGAGAAAATTGACGGAGAGTTCTCAGACCCCGAAGAGGCACGTAGATTCAGCCCACCAGCAGCTCCGGCACAACCTCGCCGAGGATCTGCTCTGGATGCCGTCAGCGAGTGCGCCCGCCAGACTTCTTCGAGCGACTCGTGGTCGAGCTTGTTGGTCAAGATGGGTTACGGCGGCTCGCTACAGGACGCAGGACAGGTCTATCGGACGCAGGTCGGTGACGGTGGCATCGACGGCATCATCAAGGAGGATCTGGCTCGGGACTCGATATTATCGACGTTCAGGCCAAACGGTGGGTGTGGTACGGTCGGTACGGCCCGAAGTCTTCCAGAAGTTTGCCGCGAACGCTGCACGGCCAGCGGGCGCGTAAGGGAGTGTTCATCACCGCGTCGCAGCCTTCTCCGCGAAGCGCAAGAGTACGTCTGCGCAGTATTCAGGTAAAACAAGATCGTCCTAATCGACGGCGCAGCAGCTCGCCTATCTGATGTATCGACTACGACCTGGGCGTTAGCAAGATTGAAACGTATGAGGTGAAAGAGATCGACTCGGACTACTTCGAGCGATTTTCGTAGCGACGAGCCAGTTCTTATTGTTGAAGCTATTATGCTGTCGCCGGTCGGCCTCCAGTTCCTCGCTAGGGCGTTTAAAAAAGACGTTCCTTCGGCTAACAAGTTTGTATATGCAAGATCCTGCTGCCCTATAAGGGGTCTACTCGACACGGATAACCCACGCTGCTTCGATGAGTCCGGAATTCCACACGCCTACGCGGCGTTTGGCAATGTCGTAACAGCCCGACTTCAACGTCGGCTTCGAGCGCTCTGCTGATCTATCGAGATCGCTACATAGCCGATAGCAATCGCTGGCGCATATGCTCGGTATGCTTACTGCTTGTCCCATCTGTACGATCAGCTTGTCCGCGCTCGTCTTCAAGCTTCGTCAGACGGTTTGATGAGCGGCTATCAAGCGCGACGAGCAGGCGGGGTTTCTTTAAAAGGTTGTATGTAAGGTGCCAATGTTCGTTCCTCGCTATTCCCTGGAGGTCTGTTTCTTCGGTTATCCGTTCTGTATCCGGCAACCCTGAGACAGGTCAGACTCCCTCGCAGTAGTCGGCGGAGATTATTGAAGCGCCGCGGATTTCGGGAATTGTACTCCAAGAAGCATTGAGGGTCTCCGGCCGAGTCACTGGGCGGTCATGGTTCACTAGGTCATTGATAAGCTGCCGAGGCGTTGTAATAGACACGATGCGCATTCAAAGTGACGTTGACAAACCTCCCCCCTAAGCGTAGGCTACATTTGCACCAGACATTTGGGTCTGGTCATCAACAACCCTAGCGTGTCGGGGAAGTCCGGTGAAAATCCGGCGCTGTCCCGCAACGGTAACGCGGTATTTTTTAATACTTGCGAAGCCCGACTGCCGACGCTTTAGGCGAACGCACCCCTTGCGAGGACAAGGAAGGGCGGCGACAGACGTGTGAAGCCCAAGACCGGAGACTGACGAAACGTCGTCTGCGGCTGTAATCGGCGACGCGCACGGCGACAGACGCCAATCCCGAAGACTCTCCTCGGCAAGAGCCTTAGGAGGCTTCCGGCGATCGTATTGTTTTTTTACTGATAACCCTATTCGGTAGCAGCGCGCTCGCGGTCGATTATCCGCTGACCGTGGTCGACGATTTAGGGCGCGAGGTCGTGCTTACCGCAGAGCCGCTGCGGGTGGTGTCGGTGGTGCCGAGCCACACCGAGACGGTCTGTGCGCTCGGCGCGTGCGACAAGCTTGTGGGCGTCGACGACTTTAGCAACTTTCCCGAACAGGTCACGACGTTGCCGACACTCGGTGGGGGGCTAAGCGGGACGGATATCGAGGCGATTGTGGGGCTCGAGCCCGACCTGGTGCTCGCCTCGGAGTACGGCGAACTCGCGACGACGCTAGAACAGCTCGGCCTGACCGTCTACGCGGGCAGCCCGCAGACCTTTGACGAGGCGCTAGAAGAGTTTGAGGTCATCGGCCAGTTGGTCAACCGCGAAGCCGAAGCGGAAGCGCTACGCACCGAGGTCGTGGCGGACATCGACGCGATTTCGGCGACGGTGGCGGCGTACGACGCGCCGCAGGTCTACTACGAAATCGACAGCACGCCCTACAGCGTCGGACCGAACTCGTTTGTCGGGGTGCTGATACAGCGGGCGGGGGGCGAGAACATCGTTCCGGCAGCGTTAGGCGACTTTCCGCAGCTCGAGCCCGAATTTATCGTCGTTGCTGACCCCGACGTTATCGTGTTAGGCAACGGCCCGTCCGTCTCGCCCGAAGTGGTCGCCGCCCGTCCGGGCTGGAGCGCGATAAGCGCTGTTCTCGGCGGTGAGGTCTACGCGCTGACCCAGGAGCAGGTCGACATCATCAACCGTCCGGGACCGCGGATGGCCGACGCGGTGCGCATCCTCGCGACGCTCCTTCACGCCGATTCGCTCTAGGTCGGCGACGAACCCTCTGGAGACGAGACCGTGTCGCAGGTGACGTCGCAGCGGTGGTTGCTGCCAGGTCGGGTGCGCTGGACGCCGCTGCTGGTGTCGTTCGTTGTGCTGGCGGCGGTGGTGCTGCTCGCGACGGGTGTCGGCTCGGTCGGGGTCGCGCCTGCCGAAGTGGTGCAGGTGCTCTGGTTCGGCGCGACTGGCCAGCTCGGCGAAGCGCCTAACAGCGTGGCGGCGACGATTGTCTGGCGGATTCGGCTGCCGCGGGTGCTGCTCGCGGCGCTCGTGGGCGGCTCGCTGGCGCTGTCGGGGGCGGCGTTTCAGGGGCTGTTTCGTAACCCCTTAGCGGACCCGTACCTGTTAGGTGTGGCGAGCGGGGCGGGGTTCGGGGCGGCGCTTACGCTGATTTTCGCGCCGACAGTGCCGCTGCTCGCAATGTTAGGCGTGCCGCTGGTCAGCTTTGTCTTCGGGCTGCTGTCGGTCGTGGTGGTGGTGCTGTTAGCGCGGCAGGGCCGGACGATTCCGATGGTGTCGCTTATTTTGGCGGGGGTGGTGCTGGGCTCGAGCTTCTCCGCCGCGACCTCGTTCGTGATGCTGTTAGACCGCGAACTCGCCGCGAACGTGCTGGCCTGGCTGCTCGGCAGTTTCGGCTTCGCGAGCTGGGCGAACATCGCCGCGATTCTCCCCTTCGTCCTGGTCGCGGGCGTCGCGACCTTAGCGGCGAGCCGGGCGCTCAACGTGTTGCAACTCGGCGACGAAGCGGCGCTGCACTTGGGGCTGCCGGTCGAGACGGTCAAGTTCGCGCTTATCGGCGTAGCGACACTGGCGACGGCGGCGGCGGTCAGCGTGTCGGGCATTATCGGCTTTGTCGGGCTGATGGTGCCGCACGCGGTGCGCCTCGCGTTCGGGCCGGACCACCGCACCCTGGTGCCGTTGTCGGCGCTGTGGGGGGCGCTGTTTATGGTGCTCGCTGACCTGCTCGCCCGCACCATCATCGCACCGGCGGAGATTCCGGTCGGGGTGATTACGGCGCTCGTCGGCGGGCCGTTTTTTCTCTACCTGTTGCGGCGCGAACGGCGGGGGTTCGGGTGAGCCTCGTCGCGCAGAACCTCCGTTTTGCTTACGGTGACGTACCGGTCGTCGACGGGCTGAGCCTGACGCTGTCGCCGGGCGAGATTGTCGGGGTGGTCGGGCCGAACGGGGCGGGCAAGTCGACGTTGGTGCGGCTATTGGCGGGAGGGCTCGAGCCCTCCTCCGGCGTCGTCACCCTAGACGATAAGAACATCTCCTCCCTCACCCGCTTCCACCTCGCCCGCCGCCTCGCCGTCGTCCCCCAAGGCGGCACCCTGCCGGGCGGGTTTCGCGTTCACGAGATTGTGACGATGGGCCGCACCCCCCACGTCGGCCTGTTTTCGCGCGAAACGACAAACGACATGGACGTGGTCACACGCGCTCTTCACCGCACCGATACCTGGCGACTTCGTGACAGACGGGCCGACGCGCTCTCGGGCGGCGAACAGCAGCGGGTGGTCCTCGCCCGGGCGCTCGCCCAAGACCCCGACTATCTGCTGCTCGACGAGCCGACCAACCATCTCGACTTGCGTTATCAGGTCGACGTGCTGCGCTTTGTGCGGCGCGAGGCGGCGCGCGGGGTCGGTGCCCTAGTGGTGCTGCACGACCTTAATCTGGCGGCTCGAGCCTGCCACCGCCTCGTCGTCTTAGCGAAAGGCCGCGAGGTCGCCCACGGCACCCCGCACGAGGTGTTGCGGGCCGAACGCCTCCGCGACGTCTACCACACCGACGTCCACGTCTTCGCAGAACCGGACACCGACCTGCCGGTCGTCCTCCCCAAACTCTGAGGCTCCGAACCTAACATCGCTGAACCTGATAATGTCGGACCTGACGTTTTTGAATCTGACACAGCCGAACCTGACGCTGCTGATGTCGTTCGGGAACTCGTCCGGCCTACGGCGTTCGGGTAACATCGCGGTCTAAATCTCGATGGAGGTGTGGCGATGCCCTACCGTGCTTCGGCGCGCCGCCGGTTACTACAACTGCGGCGTGACCTGTCCAATATCGGCAACCTGTGTTTTTTTGCGGGCAGTGTGCTCTTTCTCTCCGAACAGCTTCAGACGGTAGGTGTGGTGGCGTTTATCGTCGGCAGCCTGGCGATGCTGGTCGGTAGCTACCTGCCGACGTTGGTGCGGCTCTGGATCGGGCCGCGCGAAAGCGACAGCAAAGAAGACTGCGCTCGGTCGCTAGGTCGTCGCGCTACGGCTGTTTAGCTGCCGTCTGTTCGTCATGACTGTTTAGTTACGACTGTTTTGTTATGACTGTTTAGCTGTGAAATCATCCCCGTTAAAACTTAGACCGAGACGTCGGTGCAGCGGGCGTTTTAAGCTGTAGGGTATGGACGCACTAGACCTGTGGTTAATCCGTCACGGCGAAACGCACTGGAACCGCCATGTTTACGAGGGAACAGAGTATCAGGGAGGGCGCTTGCAGCCGCCCGACAGCGCGCTTAGTGATGACGGCTTTGCCCAAGCGGAGCGGCTCGCGCAGCGGCTAAAGGGGGAGGTGTTTGACGCGGTCTATACGTCGGACATGCTCCGGGCGACGCAGACCGCGGAGGTGGTGTTTGCGGGCAGAGAGGTGGGGCTCGAGCCCCGCATCCGCGAAATCTCGCGCGGTATCTTCGAGCAGTTCACCCTCGCCGAACTTAGCGACGCGCAGCGCGACCAGCGAAACGCCTGGCGAGCCGACAAGACGATCCGTCCGCCGGGCGGCGAAAACCTAGACGACCTCGCGCAGCGGGTGCGCACTTGGCTCGGCACACTACCCGTTCGGGGTCGCGTGGCGGCGGTGACCCACAGCGGTGTGATCCTGACCCTGCTCGCAGAGGCGTTAGGGGCGGGAAACGCCCGCTCCTTCTTTGTCGGTAACGCGAGCCTGACGCGGCTTAGACGCTACGACGACAGGACGACGATACTCTCGGTCGGCGACCGGGCACACCTCGAAGCCTGGACGTTTCGGGCGTGACGTGACGGCAGCGTTGTAGCGCCGATATCCTGCCGGGCGCGCCGTAAGTGTGTTAGCGTTCTGAAATGGCGACTCCACAGACAACCCTAGAGCGGGGCGTAAGGTAACGACATGGGGCGACAGGGTATCCTCTACATTATGACCGGCGCGTCCGGGGTGGGCAAAGACACCATCCGTCAGGCGGCAGTGCCGGACATCGACAACATCTTTTTTTCGGTTTCGGCGACGACCCGCGAACGCCGTCCGGGCGAGGTGCACGGCAAACAGTACTTTTTCTACGACAAGGCCGAGTTCGAACAGATGATCGCGCGCGGTGAGCTGCTCGAATACGCCGAGTACGTCGGCGACTACTACGGCACCCCGCTCGCGGCGGTGCAGGACGCGCTCGACCGAGGCCGAGATGTGCTGCTCGAACTAGAGTTGGTCGGGGCTCGAGCCGCCCGCGAAAAGAAGCCCGACGCGGTCATGATCTTTATCGCGCCGCCGAGCATGGTCGAACTAGAGCGGCGTCTGCGCGGACGCGGCACCGACTCCGAAGAGAAGATCCAGAAACGCCTGGCGCGGGCCCGCGACGAGATCAAGGCCGTCAAAGAGTTCGACTACGTGGTCGTCAACGACATGCTCGCGACCGCGGTGCGCGACTTTAGCAGCATCATCTACGCCGAGCGGGCGCAGACCCATCACCTCGCGCCTAAAGACGTCGCCAACTTTCTCCGCGAACTGTAAGTACCTCGGCGTCGCGCTAGACTAGCAGCAACTAGGGCGGTCGTGACGTTGGCCGTGTTGCGGTAAATTTCGGCACACGACATTTCGGTGTCTGATGTTTCG
This sequence comes from Trueperaceae bacterium, assembly GCA_034521635.1. Classification (GTDB taxonomy): domain Bacteria; phylum Deinococcota; class Deinococci; order Deinococcales; family Trueperaceae; genus JAXHMC01. Next base: position 12,417 of record JAXHMC010000040.1, read on the forward strand.
GCTTCTGATGTTTTGGATTATGTACAAGACGTCCCGGCGTTCGTCGCGCCCCGATCTGCTTCGATCGCTCTATACGACCTCGCTTTATACGACCTCGCTTCGTACGACCAAGGGCTAGCCTTCGTGCTAGCCGGAAAGGTTTCTCTGTGGCACAAGAAGGCTACGACAAACTGATGACCCTAACCGATTCGCGCTACCGGCTGTCGATGATCGTCGCGCGGCGCGCCGCGCAGCTCAAGGCGGGCATTCCGACCACGCTTAGCCCCGAAGAGCGCCCCAAAACCCGTAACACCGTGACCATCGCACTCCACGAACTCGTCAACGAGCGCGGTATCCGTTGGGGTGACGATCTGCCGAGTGCGGACGAACTCGCCAAAGCCGCCGAGCGCGACCGCGAAGCAGAAGCCGCGCCCTACTCGGTGTCGCGCGGTGAAGCGAGAAGCCGCGGCGCGTGAAGCTCGTCGTCGCCGCGACGGGCGGGGTGGCGGCGCTCAAAACCCCGTCGCTCGTTAGGCGTCTGGCCGAAGCCGGTCACGACGTCGCGGTTGCGGCGACCGACGACGCTCTCCATTTCGTCACCAGACTATCGCTCGCGGTCGCTGCCGGCACGCCGGTCTTCGACCGCGACGCCTGGTTCACGCCCGACGGCCACGCCCGTCACATCGAGCTCGCCCGCTGGGCCGATGCCCTCGTGGTCGCGCCGGCGACCGCAGACGCGTTAGCGAGTGCCGCCCACGGACGCGGTGACGACGTGGTGTCGGCGCTTATCCTCGCCGGCATCGCCCGGGTGATCTGGGCGCCCGCGATGAACACGGCGATGTGGGAACATCCGGCGACGAAGACAAACGTCGCGAGCCTCGAATCGTACGGGCATTACGTTCTCGGTCCGGCAGAGGGGACGCTCGCCGCCAAAGGGGAGGGGGCCGGCGTCGGGCGGATGCTCGAGCCCGAACAGATTACCCGCCGCGTCGGCGAGATTCTGCTTCCTACCCAAGACCTCGCCGCCGAACACGTGCTGGTGTCTGCCGGACCGACCCGAGAATACCTCGACCCGGTACGCTTTCTGTCGAACCCGAGCAGCGGCAAGATGGGCTATGCGGTCGCGGCGGCGGCGATCGCGCGCGGTGCTACGGTTACGCTGGTGAGCGGGCCGACCGGGCTCGAGCCCCCCCCTGGTGCCAGAGTGATCTACACCGAAAGCGCCGAAGAGATGTGCGCGGCGCTCGCCCGGCACTTCGGCGACGCGACGATGCTGGTGATGAGCGCGGCGGTCGCCGACTGGCGTCCGGCGGAGCGTAAGACCGAAAAGGAGCCCAAACAGGGCGACGAAAAGACGCTCGTCCTCGTCCGCACCCCCGACATCCTGGAGACGCTCGCCGCCCGTAAAACGACCCAGGTCATGGTCGGCTTCGCGATGGAGACCGACCAGGGCGTCGCGCGCGCCGCCGACAAGGCGCGCCGCAAACAGCTCGACTTTATCTGCCTAAACTATCCCGGACGCTCCGAAAGCGCCTTCGGCAGCGACACCAACCGCGTCACCATCGTCACCGCAGACGGCGAGGCCGAAGCGCTGCCGCTCGCGAGCAAACGCGACGTCGCCGGGTGGATTCTCGACCGGGCGCGGGGCGTCGCCACCGAGCGCCGCTAGCACGCCGCTCTACAGACGACCCGGCAGGATGTTGTCTGGCACCTAAATCTTTTCTGCCGAGCGCGTACACTCGCATCTGGTGACAACGCGGTCGACACGGCGTACCGCCCCGCGCCCGGTGATGTACCGGTCTGTGGCTATCGGTTTGTGACTACCGGCCCGACACACCGGCCCGTCGGCGTCGTCAAGCTCGAAGATGTTGCCGCGTGACGGTGCCGAGACTTTTTTCGGTGAACCAGAACGAAGCAGAATCTTTATCACCCGCGCAGCTGGCGACCGGAGCCGGATCCGACCGCTAGAATCGTCCGAGCGGTGGTGTTGCAGACGGTTTGAAGCATAACAGCTTGTGCGATTAACCCTGCCTGTGTATACTGTATAATTATGCCAAGTAAAGAGTACCGTCAACGTCTTATTGAAGAGCTTGTCGAAAACGAATTTATCTCGACCCAAGCCGAAATCGCCGACCACCTCGCCCAGCGGGGCGTCAAAGTAACGCAGGCAACCATCAGCCGCGATGTCAACGAGCTACGGCTCGTCCGGCTGCCCGCCGGAGACGGTCAGCACCGCTACCGTGCGACGCCGCTTGCCGCCCAGGAAGACGTGTTGGGCGAACTCGCCCAGCGCTTCAAGCTGTTCGTCCGCGACATCGACCGGGGCGAAAACACGCTCGTGATTACCACCGACGAGGGCCACGCGAGCGGGATCGCCTATGTTATCGACAAGCTCGAGCGCTCCGAAATTGTCGGCACCCTCGCCGGCCAGAACACCATCTTTCTGATCGCGCGCGGTAGCAGCGAAGCCGAGGCGCTCCTCGCCGACTTTGAAGAGCTGCTTATTTAGCTCGAGCCCGGGTTGTGGGCGTCACCTCTGGTCTACCTTTCCAAAGTTACATCTACCGTACACGTCACGCTTACGGTATACCTAACCGCATGCTGGCTTATGTTTTCTCATTTCGGCTCGCCGCTTTGGGCGGTGCGCGCGCAGAGACGACCGGGGTGCGAGGGCGGCTCGCAAAAGATGACGAGAGAGGCCGCACGGTGTCGTGCCTCGCGGCGAGCGGCCTCTTTTGTGGCGTCACACCCTGCTGGTCATGCCATTCTAATAGGCCGTGCGTGCTAGCCTTAGGTGTGATACCCATAAGGTCATCGTTAGGATCGCCGTGGTAAATCTACCGTAGTGGTAAGTCTGCCGTGGCGGCCCTATCGTATCGTAGTGAACCTGTTGTGGCGAACATCGTTGTGGTGACATCTGTTGTTGTGAATGTTGTTGTGAACATTATTGTGGTGAACATAACCGAGTGCTCGCCCCGGCGGGCGCGTCGTTCGACGTTATAGCGGAGGTTTTTTGTGCGCAACCGAATCATCGTAGTCCTAGTCGGGTTGTGGTTGGCGGCGTTTACGCTCGCCCAGCCGAGCCTGGCTCTCTATCCCTTTTCGAGCCAGGAGACGCTGCTCGGTGTCGCGGTAACCGAGCGGGTCGCGAGCGCCGTCGACGACGCGTTTGAGGTGTTCGGGCCGGTCGAAACGCCGGTGCTTGTACCGCCGCTGGTCGTCGAAAGCGGTTTTCTAAACCCGCTCTTCTTTGTCGGTAACGACCCGCAGGCGCTAAACGTCGACAGCCTAGACGGGGCGGCGGTGGTGCGCGAAGCGCTCGGCGTAGACGCGGTGCTGACCGGCGACATCAGCTTTGTGGGGGGGAGGCTCGAGCTCGATCTCTACCTCGCACACGGCGACGACTTGCAGCGCTACCTCGTAACCGCCCCCGAAGATGAACCGGGACGGCTCGCGGCCCGCGTGGTCGATATCCTCGAACGCCGTTTCGATGTGAGCGCCGACCCGGACGCGGTCTACACCATCGATCTGTCGACGGCTTACGGCGAATACGTGCGGGCGCTCGCACTTACGAGCGGGGGCTTCTTAAGCCAGGCCCAGGCCGCGCTAGACGTCGCCCTGTCCGCCGAAGAGGCCGAACCGGCCTGGCAGGGGCTCGAGCAGACCATCGCGGCGGTATTGCGCGGTGACGAAAGCCGCGACCCGCGACTCGGCGCGGCGATCGCCCTAAGTGCGCCGACGCTCGGCGAGCGCGACGTGATCAGCTACTTCGAGCGTTTTGCCGAGGCGAGTGACAGCCTGCTCCCGCAGGTCTGGCTCGGTTCGCTCAAGTCGAGCGTCAACGACCGGGCGGGCGCGAACGCGGCGTTCGACCAGGCCGCAAGCTACCCCTACGGTTTTGCGGCGCGGACGCTCTACCGGCTTAGCAACGACCTCGCCGGGGGCACCGACGACCTCGCCGAACTGCTAACGCGCGAGACCCGGAGCGCGCTGATCGCCGCCCTGTTAGGCGCGCAGCAGGAGGGTGACGTCGAGCTAGAAAAGGCGGCGGCCCGGCAGCTTATCGAGGTCGCGCCGCGCCTGACCTACCCGTACGAGCGGCTGTCGTTTATCGCTTTCGATCAGGACGAGCCTCTAGAAGCCGCCAAGGTGCTGCGCGTCGCGACCGCGCTCGCCCCGGACAGCGACCTGTACTGGACGAACCTGGGCTGGTCGTACTACCTGCTCGGTAGGCTCGAGCTCTCCGAACAGGCCTCGCTACGCGCCGTCGAGCTAAGCGCCGAACAGTTTATCGCCTGGTACAACCTGGGTCTCGCCCGCACCGTAACCGACCGTTTAGGCGACGCGATGGACGCCTACGCTCAGGCGCTAAGCCGCGACCCCGACGTCGACGACGAGGCGATTATCGACCTCGAAAACGCGCTAGATCTCTACCCTGACCAGGCCGGCGTCCACTATGCGCTCGCCCGACTCTACGAAGCCGAGGGCCGCGACGACGACGCCGAAACACAGTACGAACTCTACCTCGAACGGGGCGATCGCGACACCTTCGTGCGCGAGGCGAACCAGCGGCTCGAAGCGCTCCGCGCCCCGCCCCCACCTATCGAAATCGTCGCGACGGGCCGACTCGGTCTCGGCCCCGAACTGGTCGCGGCGACCCCCTTCCGCCCCGGCGACCGGATCTTTACGGCGTTCGAACTGTCGACACCCGGTTTCGAGCTGCCGCGTGACGTCGTGGTCGGGCTGTCGTTGCTACCCGGCGACGCTCCAACCGAGACAGGCGAGACAGGGACAGGTGACGCGATCAGAACGCTGACCGAAGAGGTCAATATCCCGAGCGACGCGGTCGCGCTAACCATCGACGGGGTCGGGATCGACCTGCCGAACGACCTCGCGGCGGGGAGCTACGTGCTAGACGTACGCGTGAGCGCCGACGAAGACCGCGAGGCGACACAGCGCTACACCTTCGAAGTAGCCGGCGAGCCCTCGCTGCTGCGTCAGCTGGTAAGCCGCGACATCTCGCTACGCGATCTCGAAACCGGTGCCCCGCTCTACCGCCCCCGCGACGTGCTCGAAGAGAGCGTCGACGACGCCGCGCTCGTAGACACGCTGCTCGGCGAACTCCGTAACAACGTCGACACTGCCGCAGAGGTGCTGCCGACCATCGACGAGGGCCGCTTTGAAGGGCTAGGTGGCGGCGAACTGTTCGCGCAGAGCGATGCCGAGGATATCCGCGACTTTCTCGACTACATTCTCGGACAGGGTGAAACCAGCAACGCGACCTTTAGCTTCGTCGACGCCTACGCCCAGTGGGCGGTCGACGGCGCCCCGGCAGAATAGCTTTTGGTGGTTTAGGTAGCGAAACAACAGTACCGACGGGCTAGGCGCTAGGCGTCTGGCCCTTTTCCGTTGCGGCGGTGCGGCGGGTATCTACGCAAACGAAGAGAATATCGATAGATGGAGCAGTCCCGCGACGGGTAGTCTTACAGTGGGCAGTTCCGCACAACGTCGCTTCATGTAAAGCGTCGCTGCCGCTATCCGTCGCGTGTGACAGTTGCGACATCATCTAGAATCGCTTATGGGCCGAGAAATGCTGCCCCGTATCTGCCGAACGTACGTGTGGTGACAGCCTCCGGCGCCTCTACGAGAAGTGTCGCTCTAGACCGGACCGTCGTCGGTTCGGGATGACAAGACGCGGGGTCGTTGGCCGGGCGGGGCTACAGAATCGCCTTGCCGAGCAGGCTCGCCGCCATCTCGACCATAATCTGGGCGGTGCTGTTTTTGACGTCTAGGATCGGGTTGACTTCGATCAGATCGAGGCTCGTGACGACGTCGGCGTCGGAAAACATCTCCATAAGGAGGTGCGCTTCGCGGTAGCTAAGCCCGCCGGGGACGGGGGTACCGACGCCGGGCGCGAGGTTGGGGTCGAGGACGTCGGCGTCGAAGGAGAGGTGGAGGCGTTCGACGTGGCGGAGGTGTTCGAGCGTCTCCTCGGCGACGCGGGCCATCCCCCGTTTGTCGATCTCTTTCATGGTGTAGACCTTGATGCCGTGTTCGAGGATAAGGTCGCGTTCGCCGTCGTCGAGGCTGCGGATGCCGATCAGCACGATGTCGCGCGGGCGCACTGCGGCGCCGCCGCCCCAGATACCGGTCAGCCGATCGTCGCCGTAACCGAGCAGGTGGGCGAGCGGCATACCGTGCACGTTACCGCTCGGGCTGGTTTTGGGGGTGTTAAGGTCGGCGTGTGCGTCGATCCAGACCACGCCGGTGCGGCCCGCACCCGCAACACCGGACACAGTACCCATCGACACCGAGTGGTCGCCGCCGAGAGCGATCGGAAAGGTGTCGGGGGAGAGGGTGCGCAGCTTCTGGTAGACCTCGCGGCAGCTCGCGGCGATCGGGTCGATATAGGCGGTTTCGCTGTCTGCGGCGATCGCTTCGGGGACGGGCGGGGTGACGTTGCCGAGGTCGGTGACTTGGTGGCCGAGGCCGCGCAGGAGGGGCTCGAGCCGCGCTAACCTTAACGCACTCGGCCCCATGTCGACGCCGCGCCGACCCGCCCCTAAATCCATCGGGATTCCTAAAATTGCGATGTCTAGCATGCCATAAGCTTAGCACAAACACCGTAAATTTGCGTCAGAGACGGCAAAAATGCAAGTCAATACAACGCTGCATATGCTTATACAGAAAGCTGCCGGTCTGCGCCGCAGGTAAACGGACGGTCTATCGGATATGATAGCGTCCGAAGCCATTCTAGAGACAGTTCGCTTTAGCGATAACTATTTAGCGATAACGATGTCCGATCAGAGATAACGATGTCTGAGGCATCGTGAAGAGGGAGATAAGAGATGACCCGACGACCGACCCGACACCGACCTACGACACGCACCGTCCGGCACGCTGTCCGGCGTAACGTATGGCTGTTCGCGCTCGCGATGATGCTCGTAGCGACCAGCGGACACGCTCAGCGCTTTGTCTTCGCGACCGATCGCGACTTTGTCGAATCGACGGTGATACTGCAGAGCGAACTGTTTCTCTATGACGACGGCTCGCAGCTACGGCTGACCCGAACCCCGGAACAGAGCGAGTACGATGCGGCGGTGTCGCCGGGCGGCGACTGGCTTGTCTACGCGGTGCTGGTCGACGAGGCGACGCAGGCTTGGGAGTATCAGGTTCGGGCGATAGACGACGAGACGATCGTCGCCCGCTTTCCGGTCAACGACGAGGCGACCGACATGACCCGTCCGGCGGGCGGCTTTCCGCTCCGCTGGGCCGACAACGCGCGCTTTGTCGCGCAGACCGCCGACGCTGACTTCGACTGGTCGGTCGTCCGCTTTAACCGTAACGGCGACAGCACCCCGCTCGCTCAGGGCTACGGCGTCGCGCTTAGTCCGGGCTCGAGCCAACTCGCGACAGGCCGTGACGGGGTGAGCTACGTGATCGACGTCGAGAGCGGCGACGAAGCGCGGCTAGCCGACGGAACGCCGCTCGGCTGGTACGACGACGACGGCGTGCTGATCTTCCGCGACGACGCGGTCTATCTGGTTAGCGCCGCAGACGGTAGCGAGGCGCTGCTCCACGACGACCTCGGCTACAGCTTCGCGTTCGCCTGGAGCCCGGCCCGGCGCTACTACGCGCTGTTGGGGGTAAGGTTCGAGCAACCCTACCTGCTCGTCTACAACCCCGACCACGAACTCGTGTCGAGCCGTGATCTCGCGGGCGCGGTCAACGACATTAGCTGGCTAGACGACAGCACGATGCTCTTTTCGACCCAGTTAGGGGAGGATTCGCTGGTGCTTAGCATCGACCTGACCGGGCGCGAGACGGTGCTCGTCGAGAGTTTCGGCAGCGACTTCGCGCCGCTCGCACTGCCCCAGGTGCCCGCACTGCCCTAGAACCCGCCCGTACCGCCCTACGCGCAGAAAACCGTCCCGGAGACCGCAGCAGCGGATACTCTAGGACGGTTTTAGCATGATAGTTGATAGGTCGCGCGATAGGTTGTGGCGTGACGCCTAGTCTTGGTTGGCGGCGGCGATCTCGTCGCGCATCGCGTCGATCTGCTCTTGGAGCTCGAGCTTTCGCTGCGGGTCCTTCTCGGCGTGAAAGCGCTCGATCAGCAGATTAAGTTCGCTCAGGGTCGGCTTTTCGCGTTTCGGTCGGTCTTCGTTCACTGTTGGTCTCCTTTGGGGGGTCGTGTCGGTCGTCCGCGCCCCGGGTATTGTAACGTCCGCACCCCCAACCCGCGTCTAACCCTGACCGCACCGGGCGGCGCTACGCGACTTCTTCGGTCTCCTTGTCGGCCTCGGCCTTCTCCGCAACGGCGTCGGCTTTACCGTCGTCAGGCACGTGCCAGTAGCGCCCCGAGCGGGTCAGCAGTTCGTCGGCTTCGGGCGGTCCCCAGCTTCCCGGGTCGTAAAAGGCCGGCTCTGCGTCGCCCGACTCCCAGCTGTCGAGCAGCGGCTTGACCACCTCCCACTGCGCTTCAACCTCGTCGGCGCGCATAAAAAGCGTCGCGTCGCCGAGCATCACGTCGAGCAGGAGCGTTTCGTAGGCGTCGGGGTTGCGGCGCCGAAACTGCCGGTCGTAGTAGAAGTCCATGCTGACCTTGGTAAAGTCGATGCCCTGACCGGGCACCTTGGCGTCGAAGTGGAGCGAAATCCCTTCGTTGGGCACGAGCCGCAGCACCATCCGGTCGGCGCCGACCGCCTCGCTGTTCTGAAAGGGGATGTGCGGCGGACGCTTGTAGCGCACCACGATCTCGCTCGCCTTGGCTTTAAGCCGTTTGCCGGTTCGCACGTAGAACGGCACCCCCGCCCAGCGCCAGTTGTTAATCGCGAGCTGCACCGCCGCAAACGTCCCCTGGCGCGACTTCGGGTCGACGCCGTCCTCGTCGCGGTAGCTGTTCTGGTTGTCTGTGCCGGCGTACTGCCCGATCACCGCCTGGTTGGGGTTGACACACGCCATCGCCTGAAACACCTTGACCTTTTCGTCGCGGACGCTGCGGGCGTCGTAGCGGGTCGGCGGTTCGGTCGCGGTCAGCGCGACGAGCTGGAGCAGGTGGTTCTGAAACACGTCGCGGATCACCCCGGCCTGCTCGTAAAAGCCGCCCCGCCCCTCGACCCCCATCGGCTCGGCCATCGTGACCTGGACGTGGTCGACGTACTGCGAGTTCCAGGTCGGTTCGAAGATGGTGTTGGCGAAGCGGAGTGCGGCGATGTTCTGGGCGGTCTCTTTGGCGAGGTAGTGGTCGATGCGGTAGACCTGCGACTCGTCGAAGACCTCGAGCACCTCCTGGTTTAGCTTCTGCGCGCTCTCGAGGTCGTGACCGAACGGCTTTTCGACGACGAAACGGGCGTCGCCCCGGTCGTTAAGCCCCGCCGCGCCGAGGCAGTGGGTGATCGGCGCGTAGGTCGAGGGCGGCGTCGAGGTGTAGAAGATGCGGGTGTCGTGGCCGAGGTCGTTAAGGCGTTCGGCGAGGCGCTCGAACCCCTCCGGTTCGTCGTAGCTGCCCCGCACGTAGCTAATACGCGGGGCGAGTTTGTCCCAGAGGGCCGCGTCGAAGTCGTCGTGCGCGTACTCTTGCAGCGCGTCGCGGAGTCGGTCGCGCAGCGTTTCGTCGTCCCAGTCGCTCCGGGCGTAGCCGACGATGCGGCTCTGCTCGTTGAGAGCGCCGACCCGGTGCAGTTCGAACAGTGCCGGTAGCAGCTTGCGGGCGGCGAGGTCGCCGGTGATGCCGAAAATAACGAAGCTGCACGGTGGGGCCGTGTTCATCGCGGCGTCTCGTTTGTGGTGGAGAGATAAGGATGGTGGACGGGTTTGAGGTGCGTCACGGTTCCTCCTGGCAGCCGGTAGGCTTGTTCGGGTACGGGGTCGGTTCGTCCGAATAGGGTTACAGAGTTGCGTACAGGTCGCACGATTAGGTCGTACGATGCTAGCAGGGGGTAAGGGACGCTGTATGTAGGCTATTTGCTAGCGGAGAGAGGGCGGGGCTCGAGCCCCCCACAATCTCCTTCTCTCCTTCGCCTTCTCGCTTCTACCGCCATCATGGTCGACTGACATCATAGTCGGGTGTACGGTCTGCTGACAGTGTTGGCTCGCGCGTTGTGCCCCCAGACCGTTGCCGCAGCCGACACAGAAGCCGACACAGAAGCCGATGTGTAAAAGCTGATGTCGCAGTCGCAAAGCCGCCGACCTAAGGCTGAAAGTAGCGCCGAAAGGGGCCGCTAAAGCCGGGCGCGACGTTCGCGACGACGGTGTCGCCGACCTCTAGGCGGGTGTTGCCGTGCGGAAAGATGGTCTGGCTGCCGCGCCGAATCGCCACGACGATACTCTCTTTGGGCAGGGCGAGGTCGCGCAGGGTCTTGCCGGTGGCGGGGCTGTTGGCCCGAATCTTGACCTCGACGATCTCTTGGCCGGTCAGGTCGCGCAGACGGGTCGCTTCCTGCACCTCTTCGGCCTGCCGTTCGCGCTGCACGGCCTGATAGTAGGCCTTGGCGAGGTCGGCCTGCCGCACAAAGCCGACCGGTTTGCGGCGATCGTGGGTGTCGACGACCGGCATCCGCCCGATGTCGCGCTGCGCCATCCGCTCGAGCACCTCGCTAATCGCCTCGTCGGGGAGTGCACAGTGCACCGTCCGGTGGCAGATTTCGCGGAGCAGGGTCGTGCTCGCGTAGCCCTCTTTACGGGCCCGCTCGACGTCGGACAGGGTGACGATGCCGAACAGATGTTCTGGGTCGTCGCGCCGGATAATGACGAAGCCGTGGTGATGGGAGAGGACGAGCGCCTTTTCGAGCGTGCTGAGGGTGTCGTCAGCGTAGAGTTTCGGCACGTCGGTGCGCATCACCTCGCCGACCCGGACGCTCTGCAGCAGGTCGGTGTCGCGGAGCCGCAGCAGGCTTAGGCCGCGCCGCGACAGGATGACCTGATAGATCGATTCGGGGTGGAGCGCGTCGCCGAGTAGCGTCGCGACGACGGTCGCGAGCAGGAGCGGCAGGATAAGCTGGTAGTCGCCCGACATTTCGAACACGAGCATAATGGTGCTCATCGGCGCCCGTTCGGCCCCGGCGAAGACCGAAGCCATACCGACGAGCGCGAAGGCACCGGGCGTGATGCCGAGGCCGGGAAAGAGTTCGGCAAAAAACTGTCCGAACGCGAGCCCGAACGCCGCGCCGACAAAGAGCAGCGGCGCGAAGATGCCGCCCGAGTGCCACGCCGCCATCGCCGTCGCCATCGCGAGCACTTTACCGACCGCGAGCGCGATCAGAAACCCGAAGCCGACCACCTCGCCCGACAGCATCGCCCCGGTCGTCGCGTAGCCGCGCCCCAGAACGTCGGGTAGCAGCAGGCCGATAAGCCCGACCACGAAGCCGCCGAGAGTAGGCCGCAACCAGCGCGGTGGGCTGAGCCGGTCGAAACCGTTTTCGACGGCGACGACGCTGCGGATAATGCCGACCGCGAGCAGCGCCGACAAGACGCCGAGCAGCATGTAGAGGGGGAGTTCGAGCGGGGTGTCGAGCCCGTATTCTGGCACAGCGAACGCCGGGTCGGGGCCGAGCAGGCTGCGCGACACCACCGACGCCGCGACCGCGCCGATCACGACCACGCTAAAGTAGCGGTTGCTAAAGCGCCCGAGCACCACTTCGAGGGCGAACAGCACCCCGGCGATAGGGGCGTTAAAGGTCGCCGCGATCCCCGACGCCGCCGCGACCGCGACGAGGCTGCGGCGCCGTTCGTCGCTAAGCCGCAACATACCGCTCGTCAGCGAGGCGAGCGAGGCGCTAAACTGGATAATCGGCCCCTCGCTGCCGAGCGCCGAGCCGGTCCCGATCGAGACCATGCTGGTAAGCGGACGCCAGAAGATAAGCCGTTTGGGGAGCCGTCCGGCAAAGTTGCTGACCGAAAGCATCACCATCGGAATCCCGGAACCGCGCACGTCGGGCGCCCAGCGCAGCACCACCGGCGTGACGAGCAGCCCGCCGAGGGTCGGAATCAGCACGCCGACGATGGCGCCGCTTCGCCCGCCGAAGTTGTTGCGAAGGAGCGTAAAGCCGTCCTCCATCAGATGGACGACCCGGTCGAACGCCACCGCCCCGAGACCGGCGAGCAGACCGATCAGGATAGCGCTCGCGATAAGCGAAAAGGTTTCGGACGATTCGCGGTAGCGGCTGTGGCGAAAGATGCGCGCGAGCAGGCTGCGTAGGGGCTCGAGCCCCCCCACCTTACGACCGGAAGCGTTCTGTTTGGATGACGCCACACCCCATGCTACCGCAGCGCCGTGTCCGGGCCGACCCTCCTACCGACCCGGCTCCGTACACACCCGACCTGTACACCGGGCCGCTACACCCGCGCCGCCCTACACGTTAAACTCTATAGCTATCACGAACGGCGCGTTCGGCCCGAACCGCCACCGCACCATCTACCGAATCGAGACCGATCGTTCACCCATGCCTAGCACCCACACGAAACGAGGCAAATATGAGCATCACCACCGACATCGACGAAGCCCTCCAGATTCTAAAACGGGGCGCCGAGCAGATCGTCCCCGAAGACGCGCTCGCCCAAAAGCTTACCGACGCCGCCGAAAAACAGCGCCCGCTGCGGATCAAGCTCGGCGTCGACCCCTCTAGCGCCGACCTGCACGTCGGCCACGCGGTGGTGCTGCGCAAGATGCGGCAGTTTCAGGACTTAGGCCACACGGTCGTGCTCATTATCGGTGACTTTACCGGCATGATCGGCGACCCGACCGGGCGCTCGAAGACCCGCCCGGTGCTGACCCTAGACGAAACGCGCCGAAACGGCGAGACGTACGTGGCGCAGGCGACCAAGATTTTAGACGAGGATCCGCGCAAACTAGAGATTTGGCATAATTCGGAGTGGCTCGAGCCCCTCGGTTTCGCCGAACTGATCCGCTTAGCGGGCAGCACCACCGTCGCCCGGATGTTAGAACGCGACGATTTCCAGAACCGCTACCGCGACGGCATCCCGATCAGCGTCCACGAATTTCTCTACCCGCTCGCCCAAGCCTACGACTCGGTCGCGATCCAGGCCGACGTCGAACTCGGCGGCACCGACCAGCTCTTTAACCTGCTCGTAGGCCGCGACGTCCAGCGCGAATACGGCCAAGACCCCCAGGTCGCCCTCGTCACCCCGCTCATCGAAGGTCTCGACGGCGTCGACAAGATGTCGAAGTCGCTCGGCAACTACATCGGTATCAGCGAAGACCCCGCCATCATGTTTAAGAAAGCGATGCAGGTGCCCGATAACCTGCTCTACCGCTACACCGAACACTGCACCGCCCTCGACTTAGGCGAGATGCAGCAGCAGATAGACGCCGACATCAAGGAGGCCCACCGCATCTTCGCCCGCGAACTCGTGCGTATCTACCACGGAGACGCGCCGATCGCCGAGGCCGAAGAACGCTACGACTACGTCGCTAAAGGCGGCATCCCCGACGATATCGCCGAGGTGACCGTTCCCGCCGACGAGTTAGCAGACGGCAGCATCGGCATTTTGCGCCTCGCCACCCTCGCCGGACTGACCACGTCGAATGGCGAAGCGCGGCGGCTTATCCAGAATCGCGGTCTCAAGATAGACGGAGACGCCGTCGAAGACCCTAACACGCAGGTGACGCTAGACGAGCCGAAGGTGCTTCAGAAGGGGAAGGATACGTTTGTGAGGGTGGGCTCGAGCTAGCCCTCACCCCGACCTACCCGAAAGGTTGCGTCTAGGACCAGGGTTTGGTCCTGTCTGCCTGGTCTCGGCACGACAAGCCACACGTAAAGAGAGGAGGAGCTATGAACGAAAAAGAGTATGACTTTGGTAGTGCACGCCAAGGTGCCGTAGCCTCGCCAGCGGGCAACAAAACGCGCATCACCATCCGGCTCGACACCGATACCCTCGACTGGTTTCGCCAACAGGTGCACGAAGCGGGCGGGGGCAATTACCAGACACTGATTAACGAAGCTCTGCGCGAGCATGTGCAGCACAAGAGCGGAGAGCTAGAGCGGACGCTGCGCCGGGTTATCCGCGAGGAGTTGCAGAGGTAGCTCCCCCATCTGCGCAGAACTTTCACTAGTACAGATCAGGGGATTCGTGTCAGCAAGGACTGCCTTCATCCCCTGTTGTGCTCGGCTGTATCGGCTAGGTAGGCGTCGTGCTCGGCGCTTACGTCAGCTTCACCAAAAGCATCTTTCTCTTCTACAGATGGAACAGTAAAGGGCTTTCGGGCTGGTTTGAAACCGTGCTCTTGCAGCTGCCGTGACTGTAAGAACTCTCGTAGCGCTACCCGAACCACGGTGGTGATGTTCGGCGGCGTGTCTTGACGCATCAGATAAGCCTCGAGTTCGTCGGGAACGGTCACGGTGATGCGCTTCACAAGCAGAGTGTAGCCTCGACTGATGACGTCGACGCTACTGTTAAATCTTGGACGCCTAAAGCTAGCAGACATTGCGAGGGTCGGATAGTCGCTAGCGGAAGCGCTGTAGCGAGACCATGTGCCGGGTCATCCGCGAGAAGCAGTACTCTACATCGTCGCTTATCTAATCGGTTCGATCGGGCCGCTTGCTGACACCTGGTAAGAAAGATTGTCGAGCGAGCCGATGATAAGGTAGTCGTTATCGCTTGCCTCTACGGTTTCGAGATCGATACCCTGACACGCTTCCGACACGTTCGAACGAAGCTCGAAAAGAGTCTCTAAATCATCAGTATAGGTACCGAAGTCAATAAAGTAGAGCTCCTGTGCTGTAGCGACCTCTCTGAGACATGTCCGGAGAGGTCGTATTACGTTAGGATCCTCGGCACTAGCCACCTCTTCAACGCCACCTAACGTCGTCACTTGGTAAGAGAGATCGCCGAGCGAGCCCAAGATGAGGTAGCCTTCTGAGTCCGCGATTTCGACTCCCTCACACGATTCCGGTCGACCGAATGACTCGAAAAGAGCCTCTAAATCATTGGTATAGATACCGAAATCAATAAAGTAAAGCGCCTGTGCCGTACGGACCTCGCTGAGACACGCCTGGAGACGTACTGCGTCAGGATCCTCAGAAGCCACGGCATCAGCCAAAGCCTCATTTTCAAATATATTGATTCCTGACGAGAAATCGCCGAGCGAGCCCACGACGAGGTGTGACTCTACGAGCCCGACTCCCTCACACGATTCCGGTCGACCGGACGACTCGAAAAGAGTCTCCAAATCGGTGTAGGTGAAGAAATCAATAAAGTAGATCTCCTGCGCCGTACCGACCTCGCTGAGACATGTCCGAAGACGTGTCACGTCAGGATCTTCGACATCTTCAACTGTACTGTTCTGTTGGGCGAACAGCTCCATGACGTACGCGTCGCCTGTTGCCAGATGTCTTTGGCTAACCTCAGCAAACGACGTGTCCTGTCCAAACGCTGCTACGCCTATCACCATCACAATAAGCAAGATAGCTTTCATGGATGCCAACATATCACATCCACTCGTGGATTGCTATTAGCTGCATAGGCTGACTTAGACCGCGAGCACTCTAGCCAATTCGTAGAGCTGCCAGTCGATCTCTTTGGCGTTTTCCCAGGTGTCGCGAAGCGGGACGAACACGGTGCCGCGCTTGTCGACCCCGGCCATCACGCCCGACTCGCCGTTGAGCAGGCCTTCGACGGCAAAGTAGCCGAGGCGCGAGGCGAGGACGCGGTCGCGGGTGCTCGGGCTGCCGCCGCGTTGGATGTGGCCCAGGATGCTGGTGCGCACCTCGAAACTGCATTCGGACTCGAGGTCGCGCTCTAGAGCAACCGCGCCGCCGCCGTAGGCACCCTCGGCGACCACGACCACCGACGACGATTTGCCGCGTTCTTCGGCGGCCTGTACGAGCCGGACGATCTCGTCGAGGCCGGTCGGCACTTCGGGGATGAGGATCGCTTCGGCGCCGCCGGCGACCCCGGCGTAGAGGGCGATGTGTCCGGCGTGGCGGCCCATTACCTCGACCAGAAACATCCGGTCGTGGCTTGCGGCGGTGTCGCGCAACCGGTCGATCGCTTCGAGGGCGATGTTGATGGCGGTGTTAAACCCGATCGACACGTCGGTGCCGTAGATGTCGTTGTCGATGGTGCCGGGGATGCCGATGACCGGAACGCCGTGTTCGCGGTGGAGCGCTTCGGCGCCCCGAAACGAGCCGTCACCGCCGATGACCACGAGGCCTTCGACGCCGCGACGGCGGAGGTTTTCTGCGGCGCGGGCGCGGCCTTCGGGGGTCATGAACGCTTTAGAGCGGGCGGTGCGCAGCACGGTGCCGCCGCGCTGGATGATGTTGGCGACGCTGCGCGGGCCGAGCTCTTCGATAGCGTCTTCGATAAGACCCTGGTAGCCCCGGTAGACGCCGGAGACGGTGAGGCCGTGGTAGATGGCGGTGCGGACTACGGCGCGGATGGCGGGGTTCATGCCGGGAGCGTCGCCCCCGCTGGTAAGGACAGCGATATGTTTCACAACAGCCGAGTATAGCCTAGGCCTGGGGGGGGTGGCCGGTAGTCTTCTCTAGGGCGAGGGCGGCGTTAGGCTGGGCCATGATGCGGGCGATAGCGCGGAGCTCGAGCCACCACTGTTCCCTCGGTCGCTTAAATTTGAGGTCGCTAAGCTTCGGAAACTCTTCGAGTGCGTGCACCGCGACCTTACCGCGCTGCAACCCGATAAACGCCGCGTCGTCGTTGCCGGCGAGCGCCTTGTCGACCAGAAAGTTGACCGAGCGCGTCGCGAGCCGCGTCGCCTGGATCCGGTCGAAGGGGGAGGGCGCGCCGCCCTGCTGCAGGTGCCCCAAAATCGCCTCGCGTACCTCGAACAGCCCGCCGCTCTCCTGCTGAAACAGCGAGGCGATAAAGTCGCTGCTGTAGATCGGGTTGGCGTATTCGCCGCGAATCACGAGCCCGAGCCGTTTGCCCTGTTCGAAGCCGCGCCGCAACGCGTCGATGTCGTCGCGCAAATCGTCGAGCCGGACGCCCTCCTCGTGCAGATAGACCCGCTCGGCGCCGGTCGCGAGCCCGCTCATCAGCGCCAAATAGCCGCAGTAGCGCCCGAGCACCTCGACCACGAAGGTCCGTTTAGAGGCGACCGCCGACTGCTTGATCTTGTCGACCACGTCGACGATGCTGTTGAGCGCGGTGTCGGCGCCGATGCTCATCTCCGAGCCGGGCAGATTGTTAGCGATGCTCGCGGGCACGCAGATCGTCGGCAGCTTAAAGGCCGGGTACTGTTCGCGCTGGCGCAGCATCTGGTAGGCGGCGTCGTAGGCGTCCCAGCCGCCGATAATAAGCACCGCGTCGATACCGCGCGACTCGATGTTGCGGGCGAGCGCGTAAAACTCGCCGCCTTCGGGCACCTTGCGGTTGGTGCCGAGTTCGGCGCCGCCCATCCCGGCCCAGTCTTCGACGTCCATCCAGCCTATCTCCTCGATCGCTCCCTGGATAAAGCCGCGAAAGCCGTTGCGGACGGCGAGCATCGTATGGCCCTGGTCGAGCCCGAGCCGGATAGCGGTGCGCGCCGCGGTGTTCATGCCCGGAGCCGCAGCGCCCGCGTTCATCACCGTGATACGCAGCGAGCGCTGCTGATCCTGCCGAGGCCGGGGCCGCGCCTGAGAGAGGGTGTGAAAGGTCTGGAGCGCCTCGCTAAAGCTGCCGCCACGTAGCGCGACCGCCTGCGGGTAGTCGCCGCGTTTGATGGTGTCGGCGACGCCGTGAGTCTGGTCGACGCACTGCATGAGCGGTGTCTGGTCGACGCGGTTTTCGCGCATCCCGATCAGGAGCGACTCGCTTTCGGGGCGGGCGGCGAGCAGCGTTTCGGTCGCGGCGAAGCCGAGCACCGTGCTCATGTAGCGGTCGAAGGCGCTCGGGCTACCGCCGCGCTGGACGTGGCCCAAAATGGTGACGCGGGTGTCTTGTTGTAACTCGGTTTCGAGCAGCGTCTTGATCGCCTGGCTGGTGATCGGCTGGCCGTCTTTGTCGTGTGCGCCCTCGGCGACCACCACGATGCTCTCGCGCCGTCCGGCGTCGCGGGCCGCTTTGAGCGAGCTAAGCATGTCGGCCTCCCAGCGGTCGCTCGTCGGCGGGCTTTCGGGGATAAAGACCCAGTCGGCGCCGGTCGCGAGGGCGCTCATCAGTGCCAGGTAGCCGCAGTGACGGCCCATCACCTCGACGACGAAGGTGCGTTGGTGGCTTGCGGCGGTGCTGCTTAGCGCGTCGATCGCTTCGGTGATGCGGTGCAGCGCGGTGTCGGCGCCGATGGTCATGTCGGTGCCGACCATGTCGTTGTCGATCGAGCCGACCAGGCCGACCACGAGCAACTGCGGGTGCCGCGCGGCGACCTCTTCGGAGATGGTGCCGTTGTCGCGCAGATCGGCGACGAGCTGGGGCCACTCCTGGCGAAACAGGTTCGCGCCGGTCAGGCTGCCGTCACCGCCGATCACCACAAGCCGGTCGATCCCCCGCTCGAGCAGATTCGCTGCCGCTTTAAGCCGTCCTTCGTAGCTCCGAAACGCTAGGCACCGCGCCGTACCGATCATGGTGCCGCCCCGGTGGAGGATGCCGCCGACCGCGTCCCAGTCCATCGCGCGGATCGCCGCGCCGCCGTCGACCAGCCCCTGGTAGCCCTCGAAGATAGCGTAGGCCTCGGTGCCGTGGGCGAGCGCCGACCGGACCACCGCCCGCACCGCTGCGTTCATGCCGGGCGCGTCACCGCCGCTGGTTAGGACGGCGACGTTGCTCGGTGGGGGAGAGGGGGAGGGCTCGAGCCCCGCCTCAGTCTCGGCTCGGCTCGCCGCGTCGGTTTCGGATGTGCTAAGGGTCGTGCTACTGCGCTGCTGCGGAGTGCTCGTCATGGCCTAGTATAACGTAGCGCTAGAAATGTGCTCTACCTCGCGCTTAGCGGTAGGCAGAAGACGGCTGTTTAGGCCGACGAGGAGGAGGTCTCTCGCATCACCTCGCCTAACGCACCGCGCAACGCGTCGTGCCCCGCCGTGCCCGCAAAGATAACGTCGTGCCCCGCCTCTAGCTCGACGAGCCGCAACCGTCCGCCGAGCTTAGCCGCGAGCGTCCGCGTGTCCTGCGTCGCCACCGTGCTGTCCTGCCGCCCCTGCACCACGAGCGTCGGCAGCTCGGCCTGGGACGCGACCCGCTGGGCCCGCTGGCCGAGCTTACGGAGTTCGTCGATCGCCGAGGTCGGTAGGACGATCTCGTCGCGCAAGCGCTGCTGCACCGCCGGGTCGTCTAGGTCGGCGCCGGGTAGGATGCGGGTAAACTGTTCGCGGACTGCCGGGTCGCTAAAGTCGGCCTGGGCGAACGGTTTTAGCTGCGGTTTGAAGTGTTTGACGAGCGGGAGCAGCCCGGCCCGCCAGTCGCCGAGCCGCCAGAACGGGGCGATTAGCACGAGCCGGCCAGGACGCTGTTCGGGGGTGGCTTCGGCGGCCACGATCAGGGCGATCGCCGCGCCCATCGAGTAGCCGAGGAGTACGCTTTCGTTGGTGTGGTGGAGGAGCTCGAGCCACGCCTCCTTCACCGCCCCGATCCACTGCTCGTAACCCACCTCACCGAGCCGAACGATGTCGGGGCCGAAACCGGGCAGCAGCGGCGCCCGCACTCGCCAGCCCCGCCCCGCGAGATACTCACCGATCGGCCTTAGCTCGGCGGGCGTCCCCGGAAAGCCGTGTACGAGCAGCACCCCGCGCTCGCCCTCGCCAAGCGAAAACGGCTGGTGTTCGGGCCCGCTGTAAAACCCCGCGTCGCCCGTCTGCGGTTCGGTCTGTGATTCGGCCTGTGGTTCGGCCTGTGATTCGGTTTGCGTTTTGGCGTCTCGCTCGTCGCTCATCGTTCTAGCCTGACACAACCTCTACGCGCCGAGGGTGAGCCAAGACCGAGAGCGCCTACTTCGAGGGCGTGACAGACGACGGTGCGGTAACCGTGCGAGGGTAACCGTGTGAGGCCACGCAGCAGTATCGGCGGGCGAGCGAGTAAGATGTTTAGCGTGGATATACGTAACTTTTCGATTATCGCGCACGTCGACCACGGCAAGTCGACGCTCGCCGACCGTATTCTCGAGCTGACCCAGAGCGTCTCGGAGCGCGACCGCCGCGACCAGATGCTCGACACGCTCGAGCTAGAACGCGAGCGCGGCATCACCATCAAGGCGAGCCCGATGCGGCTCTACTACCAGGCTAACGACGGCAAGCGCTACATGTTTAACCTTATCGATACCCCCGGACACGTCGACTTTAACTACGAGGTGTCGCGCGCGCTGCGCGCCTGCGAAGGGGTGCTGCTGATCGTCGACGCGAGCCAAGGCGTCGAGGCGCAGACCATCCAGAACGCCTATCTCGCTGTCGACAACGGCCTCGAAGTGCTCCCTATCGTCAACAAGATCGACCTGCCGAACGCCGACCCTGCCGCCGCGCTCGCCGAACTCGAAGACGTGGTCGGCATTCCCGGCGACTACGCGGTGTCGGTGTCGGCCAAGACCGGCGAAAACGTCGCCGCGATTCTCGAAGCGATCGTCGAACACCTGCCGCCGCCCACGGGCGAGCGTGACGCGCCACTGTCGTGCCTGATCTTTGACGCGGTCTACGACAGCTACCAGGGCGTGATCCCCTTTATCCGTGTGTTTGACGGTACGCTTAAAGAGGGCGATGTCATCAAGATTGCGAGTACCGGCAAGACCTTCGAGGTCGACAAGGTCGGTTTTTTCGAACCGAGCCTCGCGGTGACCGACGAGCTCGGCCCCGGCGAAGTCGGCTGGCTGACCGCGAGCATCAAAAACATCGCCGACACCCAGATCGGCGACACCATCATCGACGCGCAGCGGCCCGCCGAACGGGTTATTGCGGGCTTTAAGCCGACCCGCCCGGTGGTGTTTAGCGGCCTCTACCCGACCGATTCACGCGACTACCAGAAGATGCGCGAGGCGCTCGAAAAGCTCTCGCTTAACGACGCTGCCTTTACCTTCGAGCCGGAGACCTCCGAAGCGCTCGGGTTCGGGTTTCGGTGCGGCTTTCTGGGGCTGCTCCACGCCGACATCGTGCAGACCCGGCTCGAGCGCGAATACGACCTCGGGCTGATCGCGACCGCGCCCGCGGTGATCTACGAGATCGAGATGACGAACGGCGAGACGTTTCTGATCCAGAACCCGGCAGAGCTGCCCGACCCCGGCCAGATCGAACGCATTAGCGAGCCCTACGTCCGGCTAAGTATCTACGTGCCCGAAGACTACGTCGGCAATGTGATGCAGCTTGTCGAAGACCGCCGTGGCGACATGAAAAACATGGTCTACCACGGACGCCGCGTCGAGCTTCGCTACGAGATCCCGTTCGCGGAGATCCTCTATGACTTTCACGACCGGCTCAAAAGCCTGACGCGTGGCTACGCCAGCATGGACTACGAAGAGATCGGCTACCGGCCCGGCCAGCTCGTTAAGGTCGACGTGCTCGTCAACGAAGAGAAGGTCGACGCGCTCGCCATTATCGCCCACCGCGACAAAGCCTACGGGATCGGGCGCAAGATCGTCGACAAGATGTCTGAGGTGATCCCGCGGCAGATGTTTGCGGTCCCGATTCAGGCGGCGATCGGCGGCAAGATTCTGGCTCGGGCGACGGTGCGCGCGTTTCGTAAAGACGTGACGGCCAAGTGTTACGGCGGCGACATCTCCCGGAAGCGCAAACTTTTAGAGAAGCAGAAGAAGGGCAAGGAGCGGATGAAGCAGCTCGGCAGTGTCGAGGTGCCGCAGGAAGCGTTTTTAGCGGTACTTTCTAGCGGCGAGTAAGGTGGCGGGCTCGAGCCAACCGCCCCAGACCCCGCCCCAGAGTCCGCCAGAGAAAGGCCGCGAGCAGGCCGGCAAACAGACCTTGGCGGGGCTCGAGCACCTCACCCACACCCTGAGTCTGCGCGCCCAGGTCGCGTTCGTCATCGCCGGGTTGTCGTTTCTGCCTAACCTGATGATGATCGTCTTCTTTCTGTTACCAACCTACCGCCGCCTCCCCGACGCGGAGCGCGGCCTCAGCCTCACCCTGATCGTCTGGATGGTTGTGCTCGTCGCGATCTCTGCCGGGGTCGGTTACGTGTTGTCGCGGCAATTGCTGTCGCCGCTGCTCCGGCTTAACCGCGAAGTGAACGCCCTCAAATACGCCTCGCAGCAGTCGCTCGCCGAGAGCCAGCTACCGGTCCGTAACCACGAACCCCGCGAAACGCTCGCGCTGACCTACTCGTTTAACGAACTGCTGCGCCAGGTACGGCTCGAGCAGTCGCGCCGCCGCTCTTTTATGGCCACGCTCATGCACGACCTTAAAACCCCGCTCGTCGCTGCGAACCATCTGCTCGGCGTGATCCGCGACAACGACGCGCTGTCGCGCGACAAACGGGTCGAACTCGTCGACCAGATTTTTCGGGAGAACCGCCGCCTGATCGAGCTCGTCCAGAAGCTGGTCGAGGCGCACCGCTACGAGCGCGACGAGGTAACTTTAAAGCTCGAGCCCACCGACCTCGGCGACCTCGCCACGATGGTTCTCGACCGCGCCAAACCGCTCGCCGCCGAACGGGGTATCGACCTCGTCTGTCGCGGCACCGCCCGCGCTACCGTCGACCCCAAAGAGCTCGAGCGGGCGCTCTACAACCTGGTCAGCAACGCCGTACGCTACGCCCGCAGCGAGATTAGGCTCGAGCTCTACAGCGGCCTTATCCGCCTAAGCGACGACGGCCCCGGCCTACCCGCCCCTCTCGAACAGCTCGCCCAACCCTTTAACGCCCAGCCGGTCACCATCGCCGGACAGAACTTTACCGCCGGTACAAGCGGCCTCGGCATGTTTATCGCCCGCCGCATCGTCGAAGCCCACGGCGGACGGCTCACCACCGAAGCGACCGGCCCGAGCGGTACCGTACTGCTGATATACTTAAAGATGCACTAGCAAAGATGCACTAGCACGTTAAACACCTCAAGGACGCACGGACAAAGCCGCACGACCACGTTTCAAAACAGCTACCGACGCCAGCTCTAACCCTATCGACGAGGACGATTCATGAGCGACGCTAACCCCGCGACACCCGCCGAAACCCTGCTCATCGCCGACGACCACCCGCTGTTTCGGGTCGGCCTCAAATACGCGCTCGAAGCCCAGGGCTTTACCATCGTCGCCGAGGCGAGCAGCGGCCAGGAGGCGGTCCAAAAAGCCGTACAGCACGCCCCGAACGTCGTCTTGCTCGACGTCAAGATGCCCGACATGGACGGTATCGAAGCGTGCGCCAAGGTGCGCGACATGCTCCCCGAAACGATCGTCGTGATGCTCACAACCTTCGAAGAGGAGGCGATCGTCCAGGCCGCCCGCGACGCCGGAGCGCACGGCTTCTTTTCTAAAGAGACCGACGCCGCCGACCTCGCCCAGGCCATCCGCCGCATCGCCGAACAGCCCGAACGCGACTGGATGCCGCACGTGTCGCTGCCTAACCTCACCCCGCGCGAGCTTCAGGTGCTGCAACTGCTCGGCAAAGGCTATACCAACAAACAGATGGCCAAAGACCTCGACCTCAGCCCCGAAACCATCAAGGACTACCTCAACGGTGTGTACCGTAAGCTCGAGGTCAGAGACCGCCTCGCCGCGCTTAACCGCGCCCACAGCCTCGGCATGATTCAGGACTAGCCGCCATGACGCCCCCCCCGTCTGCCCCTAACGACGCCGTACCCGAACTTACCGACGCCGCCCGCGCCCGGTCGCTGCTCTGCGCCGCGTTGCTCGCTGCCGGTCGTCCGCTTAGCGCTAAAGAGCTCGGCACACTGCTCGGTGACGAAACCGCCGACCTCGGCGCCGCTATCGCCGACCTGCAACAGACCCTAAAAGCTGACGCCCTCGGTCTGGTGGTCGAGGAGGTCGCGGGCGGTTACCGGCTGGTGGTCGACCCGGCGCTAACCCCCGAACTCGCTGCGCTGCTGTCGCCGCCGCCGCTCCCCGCCCTCTCCGAAGCGGCGCTCGAAACGCTCGCCCTCGTCGCCTACAAACAGCCGGTCACCCGAGGCGAACTCGAAACGGCGCGTGGCGCCTCGTGTGCGTCGACACTCGACACCCTGCAAGAACGGCAGCTTATCCGCGTAGCCGGACGCAGAGACGTGATCGGCAGACCGCTGCTCTACGCCACGACCGAGCGCTTTCTGGTCGAGTTCGGCCTTAACTCGCTCGACGACCTGCCGGCACTATCCGAGCAGCCCGCCGAGTTTTTGCGTAGCTGACGTCACTTCTCTGTGATTCGCAACATTTTCTAATCCGCAACATCGACCCTGCAACAGCGGCCCCGCAACGATCGGTTGTAAGGTGTTCGGGTCATTCAGCTCGAATTATTCAGACAGTAATCAGCGGGAGCTGGCAAACTTGGAGTAGCGCCGAGCGTTCTGGGTTGTAGCTTGTAGGTTTTGGTTTGTAAGTTTTAGCTCGAGCGACGCCGAACGCGACCCCGACCGAAATGTCTGCCGCTCCGCCTTATTCTTCTAACTTTTCTTCTAACTTTTCTTCTGATTTTTCTAAACGCGACGGCGAACAGCCTTTTGGGGGTGTTTAGGACGCGGTTTTCTGTCCTAAAATAACAATCATAACAGCTTGATGTATTTGCCTATCTAATTAACAAGCTTATGAACAGGAGATCAGTTTATGAACACAAAGTCTACAAACACAAAGACCATGCACACAAAGACACAAAACACACACGGATTTGCCATCGTTATCGTGTTGTTGGTGAGTTCGGTCATTCTGATTAGTGTCGTGGTGACGGCGTCGTTGACGGCGCTCGGGTCGCGGGTGAGTGCGGCGGACGAACGCACCTCGTATCAGGCGCTGCTCGCCGCCGAAAGCGGGATCGATACGTTGGCGGCTCGAGCCACCGCCGAAAAATATCGTGGCCCGCTAAACGAGACCGCCCTTAACGGCTGGCTGAACACGAGCGGCGTCGGAACTATCGATTTCGGTAACGGTAACAGCGCCGAGGTCGTGGCCGACAACGTTAACGGTAACGACATCACCTTCCGCTCGACGAGTGACGTGTCGGGCAGTCGGGGTACTAAGGTCGTGCTCCAAGAGTACCAAGCGCGCCGAGAGCCGCCCCCACCTATCGGGGTTCCTGCCGCACTGACCTCGTGGCCGGACGTCACGGTGACGGGTAACGCGGCTGTGACCGGCGTTGACGGGGAGACGGCGGACGGCCTTATCCCCGACCGGACGCGTACCGATTTAGCGTTACCTCTAACCCTAAACCCGTCTACCGGCTCTACCTTCTCGCTAAACGTCGACGACACCGAAGAGCTTGTCGCCGGAGAGTACGTGCAGATCGGCGGCAACACCTACCGGGTCGAGGCGGTTAACGGCGAAACCTCGGTGACGCTAACGGCGGTGCCGGCGTTAAACCAGGTGCGTACGATTACCGACAACACCGCGATCGATATCGTCCAGTACGCGGCGACTTCGGGTTACGACAGTAGCTCGCCGAACACGCTCCGGGTGACAGACACGCGTAACTACCTCGTCGGCGACACCATCCACGTCGGCTCCTTCGAAGCTGAAATCACCGGTGTCAACAGTGACGGCTCGCTGTCGGTAAGTTGGCAAGGCTCGCAACCTAACGCGGTTAACGGCTTCGGCGAGGGTGACGCGGTACGTAAAGACTACGACGGTGTGACGTCGAGCGGCGGCATTAAAGACACCGGTGCCAGAGAAATCGAAAACGGCACCGACCCATACAGCGACCGGGTCAAAAACCCGTTCGGCGCCGAAAACGAGCTTTTTCAGCAGACCTTCGGTATGTCTTACGAGGCGTTCGAGGAGATATACCCTTCGAGCACCAGCGTTCCGTCGTCGCTGTCGGGGGTTACCCACTACCGCGGCGATCTGAGCTTTCAGGGCAACGAATCGATCTGTGGTAGCGGAATCCTCATTGTCGATGGCGATCTACGGATTAACGGCACCTGCGACGAGGGCTTTAGTGGTGTCATCTACGTCAAAGGCGAGTATAGCCAGCAGGGAAACTCGGCGATCACGGGCGCGGTTGTCGCTGAAGGTAATACCAACCTTCAGACTACGAGGGTCGCCGGTACTGGTGGCGGCCAAGGCGGTGGTGGCAGAGGTGGCGGTGGCGGTAACGAGGGCGACTCGAAGATCGAGTTCGATCCGGTCGTGCTCTACGAACAGGGCCGGTTGCTCTCGGCCTGGCAGTTCGAGACGATCGCCGGAACCTGGCGGCAGCGCTAGCACTAACACCGTTTCCGCACACGTAAAACCGAGCCAAACCTCTTTATCGCGGCGTAGCGGTGCTTGGCGGCCTCGCTACGCCGTCTGCTGTAGTTCGGACGGTTCGGTAGACGCATCACCCGGTACTGGCCGGGCGGATAGGGAACACGTCGCCGCGACAAACGTTTTGGGGTGTTTACGCGCAGTACGTCTGTTTTACGATAATGATCAAGAAAGTTTACTAGAGGTAAAAGTTTTAGCTAGAAGGTTTGAAAGGAGACGCGACATGAATACGAGACACACACAAAACACACGAGGTCTGTCGTGGTCGTGCTGCGGGTCTGGGCGTTTGCGATCGCCAGAACGTAGAGGCAGCGCTAATGCGTAACGTCAGAGGGTTTTCGGTGCTCGAGCTCATCATCGTGATCGCGATGGTGTCGGTGCTGATCGGCCTCGCGGCACCGGGTTATCTAGAGTGGCGGGCGAACACCACGACCGCCGAAGCGGCCCAACAGCTCGCTAGCGACATTCTCGGGCAGCGTACCGAAGCCAAACGTGAAAACGCGGTGCGGCGCGTGACTGCGGCGGCGGACAGTACGAGCTACACCCTAGAAAGTGTCGACGACGCCGGTAACGTGACCGACACGCGCGTCATCGAACTGCCGAACGGCACCCGCATCACGGCAGTTCCGAGCGTACCGAGAGTTACGCCCGACCCGACATCGACATCGACATCGCCACCGCCACCGCCAATTTCGGGCGTCGTGTTTGCGCCCCCCTACGGCACCATCACCGAGCCGCTGTCGACCTTTACTGTCGTGTGGGCTTCGGATACATCTATCGACCGCGACGTCAACGTCGTCGGGGTTATGGGCAAGGTTGTGATCGAATGAAAAACGCCATCAGGCACGCACGTCAGAACAGTGGCTTTACGATTATCGAGGTGCTCGTCGCGATCGTTATCCTCGGCGTGATTACGGCGGCGGTGCTCACCCTGCTACCGACTGTCGTCGAGATCAATCAGGACTCGGCGAGCGACGTCGACGTGACCATCGAGGCTCGCTCGTATCTCGAAACGGTGCGGGCGACGTTGCCGGTCGTCGCGGCTGAGAACACCGCTAACGAAGAGACGGCCTTCGCTCGGATCGCGAATTCTGCGACGGGTAATTATCAGGATCTGTACACGACGGTCGACTGGGAGACGTCGGTTGCTCCCTGGAACAACACGGCGCCGCCCCCCGTCCTCGCAGACGCGAACGAACTGCCCGCCCCCGATCGCTACACCTGCACGACGACCTTTCAGGATCCGGATGCCGGGGCGTACCCGGAGGTTGTCCGGCTGCGGTTCCAACTCACCTGCACCAGCGATAGCGATGCGTCGGACGTATACGAGTACGTCGTCGACGTAGGACGTCCGCAATGACGGGGCGACATGCGAACACGCGGCATATCAATACGCAGCATATCGACACGCGACATATCGACGCTCGACACGTAAACACGCGGCACGTAAGCGCTAAGGGCTTTACCATCGTCGAGCTGCTCGTCGCGACCGCCGTGCTCGGCATCCTGCTGTCGGCGCTGATCTTTTTTACCACCAGCACCCTGCGGTTTTCGCAGATCGCCCGTAGCCAGTCCGACTTTATCCAGGAGCTAAGCGACGTGACCGGCTATATCGGCGACAACATCCGCCGCGCGGCGCTGGTATCGACGGACGGTACCGTAAGCGTAAACGGCAACAGCTGCGACATTAGCGACACCGACAACCCCTGTATCGTGCTGGTCGTCCCTGAAGACACCGGTGCGGGGGGCGGCCTAAACTACCTGCTGCTCGCCTACCGCGTCGAACCGCGAACGGCGCTCCCCGACGCGCAGCGTACCGACAACGCCTGGGCCGACGACAACACAAAGATTATTCGCGAGTATCGGACGACCCTGTGTAACGGTTGCGCACTCGCGGCGGTCGCTGGCGGCGGAACGCTCAACAACCCGAACGTTACCGGGGCGACCGAGCTGTTTGTCCTCGACCTGCTCGCACTAAACGACGACGGTACGGTGCTCGGTAGCGGCGACCTGCCGTTTCGGTACGACGCGGCGACCGGCGAGATGACGTTAACCCTGCGGCTGCAAGACCGGGTGCGTTCCCAGGTGCGAACCTATCCGCAAGACGCACCGTATACGCTGAGTGTGTTTCGGCGTAACTAGACGACAGACAGCGTACGTAATCTAAGGGGCTCGAGCCACACCAGCTCGGCCCCCTTCTTTTTGTCGTGCTCGCTACAAAAGTGAACCAAATCTGAATTCCCTACCCCCCGATAGGGGTTGTTTTATCGACCACCAAACGCCTATCTTGTAGTTAGTTACGGACACGATGTGCCGCTGTGAGACGAGAGGGGCTCGAGCCCTCCAGGCACAGTACGAACATCCATACAAAACCACTGTAAACATTATACAAAACATGAAACAAGACTGAACGGAGACCATAGATGAAAATGAACCACACCCAACAACAGAGCCGCGCCGGGCCACGCACGAACGGCTTTACCATCGTCGAACTCCTCGTGGTCATGGCCATCATCGGCATCGTCGGCAGTTTGGCACTGTACGGCCTACGCGGCCTCTCACCCCGAGCGGTTGACGCGGCGGGCCAGCTCGGCGGCACCGTCAAACAGGTGCGCGCCAAAGCGATGGCGACGACGTCGTTTTACCGGCTTGTCTACGCATCAGAGCGCGAACTGCGCGCTGAATGGACGAATGCCGAAGATGGTTGCGACGAAACAGATGCCGCCGACATGGACAGCTGACGAGCGGTTGAGGATCGAACTCGAAGACCAGTTCGTCATCCTTCAGTCCGATGGAGAAAATCCTTTTAGCAACAACGAAGTCATCATCTGTTTTAGCCCGCGCGGTTTAGGAAACGCTAACCCGACCATGGTCGTCGCTGACACCAAGCGGGGCAACAGCGCTAGCGTCGAAGTTCTCGTCGGAGGGGCGGTAGAGGTCCAATGAACAGACCACCACAAACCATCACAGCACACAGGGCTTTAGCCTGATCGAGGCGATCGTCGCCATCCTGATTCTCGGCGTCGCGCTCGCCGCAATCGTGCCCGGGCTTCATCTTTCAGGCCGAAACCACCCGTAACAACGAGCTTAGAACCGGAGGGGTCGCGGCTGCCCAGCGAGAGTTCGACCGTTTACGGCGTCTGAACTTCGCCGCCTGGGAAGATTCAGGAACATCGAACACGGTCGACAGCGGCCTTCGTAAATACCAAGTCACCATCGTCTACTGCGAGGACGGACTCGACCAGTGTCAAGCGTCCGTACGACACGTCCGCGCAGATGTTAGCTACAACGGAGAGGAGATCCACAGTGTTGAAACAGTCTTTACCAGTCTCGATGACGTCCAGTAGAGGGCTTACACTCGTCGTATACGCTCGTCACCCTCGCGGTGTCAGGGCAACTTCACCCTTGCGCTGCGCGTCAGGCATCACCAACTCGAGCCGAGCACTCTATAACGCCGATAAAGTCAGAACCGAACTCAATCAAAACTTGCGTAGCGGGATGGATCTTATCGGAACCGATTTGCGCATCGCCGGACAAGGCATTATCGACAGCCCGATTATGATTCAGCGCAGTTCGGCTTCGACAATAACGAACTTACTATCGTCACACGCAGCTCTGACGCGATGCTTCGGACCTTCCGCGTATGCCAAGACATCCAAGGTGGACGTCAAGTGGTCTCCGTCTTTCAGAACAGTACGAACAACCAGGGCAGCAGCAATGGTAATTCTGGCGGCGGCCCTGGTGGTGGCAATCCTTTCCCATCTGAGTGTAAAAACAAGGAAGCTCAGGTCAACAGCGCGCTTGACGAGTGGAAGGCATACCGTGAAGCCAGCTCAAGATAGTGAGGGCAACGTTGGAGTGCTTATCTTCGACGATACCGGTCAAGAAGAAGTTCTTCCCGTACAACAACGAACAGCCTTCTCAAAAGCACATCCAGAAGGACAGCAACTACTCCTGGCAAAACGATTATGACGTTGACGACAACACCCACATCATGATCGGCGTTGAGAAGCGGACCTACCGTCTAGAGATACCTAACGGCGCCGATCTACTGGCCGTTCGCAGCTTTATCCGTAACGACGAAACAGACAACCCTATCGATCTCATCAACAACGTTAGCAGTTTCGAGGTGCGCGTTATAGGCCCTGACGGCACTCCTCTCACGACCTTTAGCGATCCTGATTGGCAGCGTGAAATGCGCAGCGTCGAAGTCACGCTCGTCGGCGAAGTAGACGGTAGAACGCGCACCTTAACGTCGACGTTCTTTCCGCGTAACATCCAGTCTCGGTCTCGGTAAAGGAGATGTATATGATGAACCCGCAACAACGACACGAACAGGGGTTCGCCCTCATCACAGCGCTTATTATGCTCGTGGTGTTAGGCGCGCTTCTGACCGCTTATCTCCGTTACAACTCGGATCGACTTGGCGAGTACCCAAGCGACCACAAGCAATAGTGAGGGCTTCTTTGCCGCCGAGGGTGGCGCGAACTTGCGTGCCCAAGCGATCCGGTTCCGGTTTGAAGGCTACGCTGTGCCGGAAGGAGAGAGCCCTGATCTCAACGGCGCTACTCCTCCTTGCCTCGGTGGCAACAACGGCAGCGACGACTTTGCCTGCGAAACCTTCGCGCTTAACGAGCGCAGTGTTCGCACCTTCGTCGAAGCACTACAGCCGCCCGACGACCCAGAAGAGATCACGATCCCTGCGGGCGAACGTTTTGCAGGGCTTCGCGCGACGGAGTTTCGCTACCGCGTCCGCTCCGAATCTCTAACACCGCTAGACGAAGGCGAAGCTAACCCTCGATCTGAAGCGCGTCTAGACTACATCTTTCGCAGCCGTCTCGTGCCGATGTTTCAGTTCGCCGCGTTTTACAACAAAGACCTAGAGATCCACCCCGGCGCGGAAATGAACTTAAACGGCCCGATTCACGTCAACGGTGATCTCTACCTCAGCGCTGGCGACCTCAACATCAATGGTGCCATCACAGTTTCCGAAGCCGCTAGCCTTAACTCTAGCTCGGACGGAGGAAACCTTTTTACCTTTCGCAAACGCGACGAAGCTTGGGCTGGCAGTGCTAACGTCCGGACAGAGGGTGGTGGTTCGGCAGCGCTTCCTAATATTGCCTCTCCCGACGCTCTCGGCGAGACCTACATCGACAATAAGGATTTAGATATCGAGGTCGGCCTCGACACGATTACCGTGCCGGGCGCGAACGACCCCGACGCCGAAGTTGACTACAGCATGGAGCGAGGCGGCTTTTACTGGGGCCGTGCCAACCTACGGGTTGTGCTCGACTTGAACGAGAACCCACCGCATGTCGAAGTTTGGACTCCTGGTGACGACGGCTTCAATAGTACATATGACGGTGGTTTGGTTGAGGACCTTGACACGAGCAATGGCGGAACCTGTCCTGCTTCAGCACTTAACCAAAGTAATCCAGCTTATCATGATGTGAATAATGATGGTAGTCATAGTCCGGTTAAGCAAACTTTCGGAAACCGTGCTATCGAGTGGTCTAGAGGTGCCTTTTACGACCATCGCGAAGCAGGACACGGTAGCACCGACGGTCGTATCGACATGCTTGAAGTTGACCTGCAAGCGCTGCTCGCGTGCATCCAGATGATCTTGACAACACGCCACGGTGACTTCGGATTGCACCATCGACTACGAGGGCGAAAACGGTGGCTTGGCTCTTTACTTCACCGTACACGGCCGACGATGTCGGTGCCAACACCTACGGCGTGCGAATTCGCAACGGTGAAGTCGATGAAGCCGATCCCGTACTCCGCGCCTGGCGCACCTGACGTTGCCGGTTTGACGATCGTCACCGACCAGGCGCTCTACGTCCAGGGAAGCTATAACAACGACCGGGGTAACCCTGGAGATAACAGACTTGGCTTCGGGGCGGCCTCTAATCCGGACCAAGACAGGATCCCCGCATCATTTCTCGCCGACTTGTTTAACGTGTTGTCTGAAGCGTGGGACGGTGTAGGCCAAGACAACAGCAAGCAGGACGACCGCAACCGCAGCGACGGCTTTGGCGATAACGTCCGAGATGCAGATGGTGATGACGACCTAGAAAATGCCACACAAACCTGGATCAACGCAGCTGTTCTGGCCGGTACCGACAGTACGGGTGGCCAAGAGGGAACTGCAGGTCAGGGCGGCGGCGGGAAACAGACCAAGAAATAATGGTGGCCTCGAAGCTTACCCGCGCTTTCACGAAAGTTGGAGCGGCGTCAACTTTAACGGTTGGGGGCCGTGCTCTAGCAGATCTTGAATACGTTGACGGTGCTTGGACCGGTACGGGTCTTCCTCGGACGCACCTGACCGTAACTACGCTTTTGACCCCAAGTTCGGCGCGGGTGAGTTGCCGCCGTTGTCGCCGCGCTTCGTCTACCTCGTTCAGGAAGAGTTTGTCCGCGAGTTTCGCTAGCCGATAACGTTCTGTCAACCGAAGAGGCACCCCGCGAGTTGGGGTGCCTCTTTTTTGAGCGTGGGCCTGGTGCCGATGACGGTTCAGCGGGCTTTGATCTGCGTCCAGACCAGGTCGTACAGTTCTAGGTTGTCGACCTGCTGCGTAAACACGAGGCGCTCGCGGGTTTCATCGCTCGGAAAGACGATCTCGTTGTCGCGAAGCTCTTCGTCGACCATCGGTAGCGCGGCGGCGTTCGGAGAGGCGTAGGTGATGTAGTTGGTCAGCTGCGCACCGACCTCGGGCCGCAAGATGTAGTTGATGAATTCGTTAGCGAGTTCGGGGTTTGGCGCGTCGGCGACCACGGCCACCGAATCGACCCAGACTTCGGCACCCTCTTCGGGGATCACGTAGTCGATAAGTTCGTTGTCTACGTTCGCGCCGAGCGCTTCGCCGGAGTAGATCACGGCGTAGGTCGCGTCTCCGGTCAGAAGCAGGTTGCGGGCGGCGGGCGAGCCGTAAAAGCCTAAGCTGCGGTTTTTGGTGTCGACCAGCAGGTCGCGGGCTTCGACGAGTTCGTCGCGGTCTTCGCTGTTGTAGTCGTAGCCGAGGTAGAGCAGCGCACTGCCGATCATCGGGCGCATGTCGTCTAGCAGCGCGAGCGGCGCGTCGGGGTCTGCAAAGAGGGCGCCCCACGAGGTCGGCGCGTCGACGCGGTCGCTACGGTAGGCGATGCCGGTCGTCCCCCACTGATAGGCGGCGGTGTAGGTGTTGCCGGGGTCGTAGGGTGGGTCGGCGAAAGTGTCGAGCAGGTTGTCTAGGTTGATGACGATCTCTTTGTCGAGTTCTTGGAGCAGGCCGAGCTCGATAAAGGTCGGGATGATGTAGTTGCTCGGCACCACCACGTCGTAGAGGCCGAGCCCACCCGCTTCGATCTTGGCGAGGGCGTCTTCGTTCGACTCGAAAGTGTCGATCACCACGCGGGCGTCGAACTCCTCCTCGAACGCGTCGACGATGGCGGGGTCGATGTATTCGGACCAGATCAGCAGATTGAGCGGTGTCTGCGCGGTCGCGGCGCCGCACACGAGGGCGAGGGCGAGCAGAAGCGGGACGAGGCGGGCGGTAAGTGTGTTTCGGGTGGTGTGGTTCACAAAAGTTCCCGTTCCGTTCGGGCCATTCGTTCGGCGCCACGGGACCATTCGTTTGGGCCCAGGTCGCTCTGGCGGGTGCTCAGCCAGTACGACAACAGCAGCGTGACGACGGTCGCCACGACGATAAGGGTCGAGAGGGCGTTGACGTCGGGGCGGATGCCGCGTTTGACCGAGCTGTAGATATAGACCGGTAGCGTGATCGCTCCGGGTCCGGACGTAAAGAAGGTGATGACGAAGTCGTCGATCGACAGGGTGAAGGCGAGCAGCGCCCCGGCGGCGACGGCGGGCGCGATAAGCGGTAGGGTCACGAAGCGAAACACGCGCCACTCGTTCGCGCCTAAGTCGCGGGCGGCTTCTTCGAGGTTGCGGTCGAACCCGGCCAGGCGGCTACGGATCACGATAGCGACGAACGGAATCTGAAACGTGATGTGCGAGATGATGATGGTCGGCAGGCCGAGCCGAAAAAAGCCGGCCACCGCGTCGAACGCCCCCGCAAGGCCGCCGAACAGCAGCTGCGACCGGCGGCGCCGCGCCCTCCTGCCAGGCGCTAAAGGTGTCGGCGAGGGCGCCGCTCTGCGAGCTGAGCAGCGAGTAGAACAGGATCAGGCTGACCGCCATGATCAGTTCGGGGATGACGACCGGCACGTACATCACCCACAAAAAGACGCGCTTGCCGGTAAAGACGTAGCGGGCCATGCCGAGGCCGAGCAGCGTGCCGAACAGGGTGCTGACCACGGTCGACACCACGGCGATGAGCAGCGTGTTGCGGGTCGCGAGCAAGATCGTCTCGTTTGCGAACAGTGTCCGGTACCACTCGAAGGTAAAGCCGGTCCAGACCACGCCGATACGCGACGCGTTAAACGAGTAGACCGCGATGACGACGATAGGCGCGTAGAGAAACACGAAGGCCAGCACGCCGTAGAGACGGAGCCAGGCCGGGGTGCGGCGCACTAGACCAGCACCTCCGTACTCCGTTCGCCGAGCATCCGGGCGTATATATAGAGTGAGAGCAGCACGAAGCCGAGCACCACAAACGAGATCGCACTTCCGAACGGCCAGTTAAGCGCGCTGCCGAACTGTTGCTGGATGACGTTGCCGATGAGGGCGTTTCGCGACCCGCCGAGCAGGTCGGGGGTGATGAAGTTGCCGAGCGCGGGGACGAACACGAGGAGTGAGCCGGCGACCACGCCGGGCACGGTCTGCGGAAAGATGCCGTGGCGGAAGGCTCGAGCCGGCCCCGCCCCCAAATCCATCGCCGCTTCTACGAGCCGCCAGTCGACCTTTTCGAGACTGCTGTAGACCGGCAGGACCAGAAACGGCAGGTGCGCGTAGACCATGCCGACAAAGACCGCCCCCAGACTCGGTACGAGTTGCAACGAGTCCTGGATCACCCCGATCGTCTTTAACAACCCGTTCACCGGCCCGTTACCGGCCAGAATGAGCAGCCAGGCGTACGTCCGGATCAGAAAGTTGGTCCAGAACGGGATCATGACCAGTACGAGCAGCAGGTTGCGCCGCTTAGAGCGGGCGATAAAGAGTGCGAGCGGGTAGCCGAGCAGCAGACAGAGTAGCGTCACTCCGACCGCGAGCAGCAGCGTCCGGGCGAAGATCAGCAGATAGACCGGATCGTAGCCGAGCTGGGTGTAGCCGATAAAGGTGGCGTAGTGCTCGAGCGTAAGCGGCAGCCCGATGCGGTTAAATTGGTAGCGGGTGAGAAACGAATACGCTAGCAGAATCAGCGACGGCAGAATCAGCAACAGGGTGATCCAGAGGATGCCGGGGCCGACGGTCGCTAGCACGAGGCGGCGGACGCGTCCGGGAGGGTCGGGCGCTCTAGCCATCGTAGCGGCGTATCACCATCATCAGTCTTGTCGCTCCTTTCGGCGCACGGCGTGCGCGTCGGTTGATCATCTTTCAGTCGGTTATCTTAACGTAAAACGCGCTTTGGGGGTGAAGCCTGGCGGTAAAGCCTGGTGGTAGAGCCCTAGTCGTCTAGCTTGACCACGCTCTGGGCCGGAATGACGAGGGCGACCGGGCTGCCGACACTAAAGCGGTCGTGGCTTACGAGTGACTGATTGGCGACGTAGGCGTGCAGGGTCTGGTCGCCGCTGCGGATCAGGTACTGGTTGGCCATCCCGCTATAGACCACCTCTTCGACGTCGCCGTAGAGGACGTTGTCGTCGTCGTTGGGGGTGTGGGGGGGCTCGAGCACCCGCACCTTTTCGGGCCGAAACGCTACGGTCACGCTCTGGTCGGCCCGGTAGCGCCCGACGCGGCTCCGGATCGGGCCGTGCTCGGTGTCGAGGATCGCCGTACCGTTTTCGACGCGGCTGACCACCCCCTCGATCAGGTTCGACGTCCCTAAAAAGGTCGCCACGTAGCGGGTCTTAGGGCGTTCGTAGACGTCTTCGGCGCTACCGATCTGCTCGATCAGGCCGGTGTTCATCACCGCGATCCGGTCGCTCATCACGAGCGCCTCTTCCTGGTCGTGGGTGACGTAGACGAAGGTGATGCCGAGCCGCTGCTGGAGCTGCATCAGTTCGATCTGGAGCTGTTTGCGAAGTTTGAGGTCGAGGGCGCCGAGCGGTTCGTCGAGCAGCAGCACCTGCGGTTCGTTGACCACGGCCCGTGCAAGCGCGACCCGCTGCTGTTGGCCACCCGAGAGCTGTGCCGGTCTGCGCTCGGCGAGCTGGCTAATCGCGACGGTCTGAAGCGTTTTTTCGACCCGTTCGCGCGCCTCCTTTTTGTCGACGCCGCGCATCTTGAGGCCGAACATGACGTTGTCGCGAACGCTAAGGTGCGGAAAGAGCGCGTAGGACTGAAACACCGTATTGACCGGGCGCCGAAACGCCTCGACCCCGGCCATTGCCTGGCCGCCGATCATGACCTCGCCCTCGTCGGGCGTGTCGAACCCGGCAATCAGCCTGAGCAGCGTGGTCTTGCCGCAGCCCGAAGGCCCTAACAGCGCGACAAACTCGCCCTCGTAAACGTCGAGGTTGATCTGCTCGAGCGCGACCTGATCGCCAAAACGCTTGTGGATATTACGGAGCTGCACACTGACCGCACGTGTTTCTGACGGTGCAGACGACGCTTTTACGCTCGGCGCCGCTTGCGTCTGCGCTGTCATCGCCCCTTGTCTTTCGTAACACCGTCTTTCGTAACACCGTTTTTTGTCAGGCTGTCTCTGGTGACGTCATATCTCGTCATGTGGCTGATGGTTGCCCCCTTCGCGACGTTATCGCTACGCTAGGTGTCCGAAACAGCGTCCCGAATCCGCACCGCTAAAAACCGGATCGCTGCCGCGTAACCTTCGAAACCGAGCCCAGCGATCGTCCCGACACAGACTGGTGCCGTGTAGCTGTGATGCCGAAACGGCTCGCGCGCGTGGACGTTAGAGATGTGGACCTCGATGGTCGGCAGGGCCACGCCGGCGACCGCGTCTCGCAAGGCGACCGACGTGTGGGTTAGACCGCCCGGGTTGATGACGACCGCGCCGATGCCTTCGGCTCGAGCCCCGTGCAGCCAGTCGATAAGCTGTCCCTCGTGGTTACTCTGCCGGCAGACTACCGTCTCGCCGACCTCGTGCGCCCAACTGCGGCACTGCGTTTCGAGTTCGGCGAGTGTGCCGCGTCCGTACACGCCCGGTTCGCGCTGTCCGAGCAGGTTGAGGTTCGGCCCGTTGAGGACGAGGATCACGTCCGATGTCCCGCTGCTGACACCGTCTTTGTTCGCGCGACGCTACCTAGCGCGACGTTACCCGGCGAGATCTCAGCTGTCACGACCTCGGTCACGAGACCGTCTCAGTTTCGGCGACGAGCGCCGCCCACGCCCGGCGTAGTTCGTCTTCGCGGAGGTCGCTAACGAGGGTGGGTTGGCCGATGTGCTCAAGCAGCACCCAGCGTTGCGCGCCGCCGACGTGTTTTTTGTCGCGGGCGAGGTAGGGGAGGAGGGCGCCGAAGTCGGAGACGTTTAGCGGACGTGGTGACACCCACCGGACGAAGTCGCGAATCCGGTCGGTTTCGTCGGCGTAGCCCCGAGCGGCGGCGAGGTGAGCGACGAAGAGCAGTCCGTAGGCGACCGCGTCACCGTGCGGGAGTGGGCCGTGCGGGTGGTGGTCCTGGTGGCTGTAGGCCTCGAGCGCGTGGGCGAGCGTGTGGCCGAGGTTGAGAAACGCCCGTCGGCCCTGTTCGCGCTCGTCGGCAGCGACGATGTCGGCCTTGACCCGCACCGAGCGCCCGATCAGGTCGGCGAGCACATCGCTCGGCGCGTCCTGGCGGTAGTCGGGGCCGGGTACGTGCTCCAAGATGCTGGCGTCGGCGAGCAGGCCGTGTTTGTAGAGTTCGACCGTGCCCTGCCGAAACTCGGCTGCGGGTAGGGTGCGCAGCGTGTCGACGTCGATCACGACCGCCCGGGGCTGCCAGAAGGCGCCGACGAGGTTTTTGCCTTCGGGGAGGTTGATACCGGTCTTGCCGCCGACGCTCGCGTCGACCATCGCGAGCAGGCTGGTCGGGCACTGATAGAACGCGACGCCGCGCATGTACGAGGCGGCCACGTATCCGGCCAGATCGCCGACGACGCCGCCCCCCAGAGCGAGCACCGCGCCGCCGCGGTCGAAGCCGGCCTCGACCATCTCGCTTAGCAGCCGCCCGAAGGTCGCGAGCGATTTGCTCGGCTCGCCGGAGGCGACGACGAAGCGGGTACAGCGCTTGCCGGCGTCCGCTAGCGCCTGCGCGACCCGGTCGGCGTAGTGCGCGGCGACGTGCTCGTCACTGATAAGCGCGACATGCTGTTCGGTGACGACCTCGGCGACGGTGCCGGCGACGGTGTTGGCGAGCAGGCCGCTGCCGATGTAGACCGGATAGGGCGGCGTCACCGCGACGTCGATACGGACATCGATACGGGTGTCGGGCGCGCTCACAGCCGGTTCCGTTGCCAGAGGGCGAGGTGCGTGACGATATCTTCGACGACGTCGCTAGAACGGCGCTGGTCGGTCGAGACCTTAAACGAGGCGACGTCGTCGTAAGCGGGTTGGCGTTCGAGCATAAGTTCGCGGATCCGCAGTACCGGGTCGCTAACTTCGAGCAGCGGACGACGGTGTCGCCGCGTCCGGCGGTAGGTGGTTTCGGGGCTCGCGGTCAGCACGACGACCGGGCCGCGCTCTTTAAGCATCCGGCGGTTTTCCGGACGGAGCACCGTGCCGCCACCGGTCGCGATGACCACCTCGTCGAGCCGCAGACAGCGCCGCACCACTTCGGTTTCGTAGTCGCGAAACACCCGCTCGCCGTACAGCTCGAAGATGTCGGGGATGCGCATACAGCTCACCCGTTCGATCACCCGGTCGGTATCGATAAAGTTAAGGCTAAGCCGTCGCGAGAGCTCCCACCCGATACGGCTTTTGCCCGCACCCATAAAGCCCGCCAAAACGATCCAGGTCGCGGCGCGGTCCTGCGGGAGGTGACGCCGGGCCGGAGACTGTGTGCTCATGGTCGACAGCATAAGGGCCAGCAGCATGAGGGGGATGGGTATCCGGTCCGGTCTGTCACGAATGTGGCCACACCTCGTAGTTCCGCCACGGCTAGTAGTTCCGAACGTACTGCGCGTGCGCGTCCACGCGTTCGCTAACCTCGCGCATGGTGTCGGCGCCGAACTTTTCGAGCACCGCGTCGGCCATGACGAGCGCCGTCATCGACAGCAGCACGATCGACGCGGCGGGTACGGCGGTCGTGTCGGAGCGCTCCCGGGCGGCGTCGGCGTTTTCGCGGCTGACCACGTCGACGGTCGGAAGCGGCTTCATCAGGGTCGCGATCGGCTTCATCGCTGCACGCACCACGAGCTCTTCGCCGGTGGTGATGCCCGCTTCGAGGCCGCCCGAGCGGTTGGTTTGGCGGTGATAGCCCTGCTCGTCGTTGCGGTAGATGGCGTCGTGAACCTGGCTACCCGGCACGGTCGCGTTCCGCCAGCCGTCGCCAATCTCGACGCCCTTCATGGCCTGGATGCTCATCGCGGCCTGGGCGAGCCGACCGTCGAGTTTGCGGTCCCACTGGGTGTGGCTACCGAGCCCGACCGGCAGACCGCGAAAGCGCGCCTCGATGATGCCGCCGAGCGTGTCGCCGTTCTTTTTGGCGTCGTCGATCCGCTCGATGATCTTCTCTTCGGCGTCCTTGTCGAAGCTGCGGATCGGGCTTTCGTCGAGCGCGTCTAGGTTGTCCCAGTCCATGCCGCCGTCGCACGGGATGCCGCCGAGACTAACCACCCGGGCGCAGCCCTGCACGCCGATCGTGTCGAGGATGCGTAGCGACAGCGCCCCCGCCGAGACGCGGCTCGCGGTTTCTCGGGCCGAGGCCCGCTCGAGCACGTCGCGCAGATCCTTGTGGCCGTACTTGATACCGCCCGCGAGGTCGACGTGACCGGGGCGCGCTTCGGTAAGCGCTTTTTTGCGCGGTTCGTTGCCCGGTTCGGGCGACATGATCTCGGTCCAGTTACGCCAGTCGCGATTTTCGATCTGGACCGAGACGGGGGCGCCGGTAGTGCGTCCGGCGCGGACGCCCGCGAGGATGTTCGCGCAGTCGGTTTCGATCACCATACGGCGACCGCGTCCGTAACCGCCCTGGCGCCGGCGCAGCCAGGGGTCGATGTGTTCGCTCGCGATGAGCTCGAGCCCTGCCGGGACTCCGTCGATAAGCACTGTTAGAGCGGGGCCGTGCGATTCGCCCGCAGATAAAAACCGTAACATTCCTTTAGATTAGCATGAGTACCGGGCCAGCAAAGAAAAACCCCGCACGGTTGCGGGGCGCGATTGGATGTGCCGCGAGGCAACTGGTAGAGCTCGAGCTACTCGAGCACGTTCGCGGTCACGATCAGGAGCAGTTCGGTGTTGTCTTCGCTGATGTTGGTGTTGCGAAACAGCGTGCCGACGATCGGCAGGTCGCCCAGGATCGGCGTGCTCTGGCGCACCTCGTCGACGATGTTCTGAAACAGCCCGCCGAGCACGACGGTCTGACCGGGCGCGAGGGTGACCTGCGACGAGATGTTGTTCGTCGAGATGTTAAGCAGCTGCGGGTTGGTCGCGTCGCCGACGATGTCTTCGACCCGTGCCTCGACGGTAAGGATGATGCTGCCGTCGCCGGCGATCTGCGGGCTGATGTCGACCTGGAAGCCGTACGGAATGGTGCGCTCGATGTTTTCGTCGACGCCGGGGATGCTGATAAAAAGCTGTCCGCCCGACTGGATGGTTGCCTCGCCGTTGTTGACGATGGTGAGGTTGCTGTCGTCGACGCGGCGCGATAACGCCTGCCGTTCGAAGGCGTCGAGCACCGCGCCGAGGTTAAGCCCCGAAATCGCGCGCTGCGGGTCGAACACGAAGTTAAGCCCGCCCGTGCCTAGAAAGGTCGCCGCGAAGCTGCCCGCGCCCGCGTTGAGGTTGATGCCGAGGTCGGTGGTCGCGGAGCGGGTGATCTCCTGGATACGGACCTGGACGTTGACCTGGGGTTGGGGGAGGTCGAGTTCGGCGATCAGGTCGGCGATGTCGGGCTGGACCGACATCGGTGCGGTCACGATCAGGATGTTGGTCCGCTCGTCGGCGACGATGGTGATCGGCGGCTCTTCACTCTGTAACGCTGCTTGTAGCGGCGCCTGTTCTGCAGCAGCGTCAGTCTCTTGAGGAGCGGCGGCCTCTTCAGCCTCGGCGACTGCGGCACTAAGCGCGCCCGACTCGACGGTGCTTCGCAACACTTCGGCAAGATCGACGGCTCGAGCGTTCGACACCGGATAGGTGCGCCGTACGGTGCGCGCCGACGCGAGCGGCTGATCGATCTCCTGGATAAGTTCGGCGATCTCTTGCTGCATCGCGACGTCGGAGGTCACGATCAGGCTGTTGGTGCGCTCGTCGACGATCACTTCGCCTTCCTGGACGAGGCCCGACTGTTGCAGCGTGCTCTGCAGCACACCCGCTTGGGCGGCGTCTAGACGGTAGACCCGGCGCACGGTCGTTTCGGTGTCGGCGAGCCGGACTTTCGCGACCTGTTCGGACGTGCCTACGATAACGATATCGTTAGGCTGGAGCAGGTAGTCGAGGTCGTTCAGGCTGAGCACGATGCCCCACACCTGCTGAAACGGCGTCGGTTCGTCGATGTTAAAGTTTACGGTCGCGTCGGGGACGCCCTGCAACACCGGGACGAGCCCGACCGAGCGGGCGAGCGCCGTCACGACCGCGGCGAGCGATTCGCCGCCGATGTCGGTCTGGAGTGTGACGAGCTGGCGAAAGCGGGCGTCGTCGGGGAGGGGCGCGGGTTGTGCTAGCGCCGTGCCGAGCAGGCCCGCACTAACGAGGAGCCCGCAGAGAAGCGTGTACCTAACAGAATGAATCATGCGTCACCGCCCGGAGTTTAGGTCTAACGTCGCCTGCTCGTCACCACGTACGAGCACCGCGCGCTGGCCCTGTAAGCTGATAAGTCGGATGTTGGTGTTAGGGATGGTCTGGCCGAGCGGGACGACGAAGGTGCGCCCGCTCCCGGCGCGAAACACGCCGACGTTGGTCGGTCCTAACACGGTGCCGGTAAACTGGAGGTTGTTGTCGCGGAGGTAGCTGTCGAGGGTTTCGGGGGCGGCGGCTGGGGTGGGGGTGGTGGGGGCTCGAGCCGCTTCTTCGGCGCGGCGCCGGGCCGCGAAGTTAAGGGGCGTGGCGTCGGGGCTGGTGCGGGCCGAGGCGATCGAGTCGCGGCGCGACAGGGTGCTTACCGCGCCCTGGCCGGTCGTAGCGCGGGGCTGGTTGGCGAAGTTGACGGCGCGGGCCTGCGGCGCGCTGCCCGGAACGCTAAGTGCGGCGGCCCGTACCACGTCTTCTGAAGAGGGGCTACGCGAGCCGAGCGCGGTGCGGATCACCTGCGGCGTACCCGGAATCGTCGCGCTGGGCAGCACCCGGGGGAGGGCTCGAGCCCGCGGCGAGGGCGGCGTTACCGCGTTCGGGATCGGTGCCCGCACGTCGGGGATAGCCGGAACGGCCTCACCGGGCGGCGCAGTCGGAACTTCGACGACCTCGACTTGGGGGCGCTGCTGTGGCTGAACCTGCTGCGGGGCGGCAGGCGCCGCTTCCTCCTCTTCTATTTGGGGTGCTAAGACCGGCGTAAAGGGGTTGATGATCGCGCCCTGGCCGGTCGGTTGGGCGTCGGCCTCGGCATCGTCGGCGGGCGCCTCGTCGCTAGGCGGCTGCGCGGGGCGGACCGCTTCCTCTTCTTGGATAAAGGGCAGCACGCCGATCTGTACCTCGCGGGTGACGACCGCGTCGGCGGAGGGCGCGCTCTGGTTCTGGGCGTCCTGGTTGCTGGGCGCTCCGGTACCGGGCGCGACCGGGGCGACTTGGCTTACCGGCAGGGCGGTCACGAGGCTAAACAGCCGGGCGTTAACGCCGATGCTCGGCGCGACGCTAAACACCTGGAGCCAGATCCAGAACGCCGCCGCCAACATGCCGAACCCCATCACGATACGAAACTCGCGCGGAAGCGT
This sequence comes from Trueperaceae bacterium, assembly GCA_034521635.1. Taxonomy (GTDB): domain Bacteria; phylum Deinococcota; class Deinococci; order Deinococcales; family Trueperaceae; genus JAXHMC01. The sequence goes on from JAXHMC010000040.1 coordinate 55,728, forward strand.
CACGGTTGCACATCCTCTCCGGTAAACACAAACACGCTAAACGTGTAGTTCGAGCTGATTTCGGGGTCGTCGCTGTCGGCGCCGCCGCCCGAAAACGACACCTGCTCGATCTTGGTAAAGCGCTGGAGCGATTCGAGCGACTGCAAAAAGGCGAGTGTTTCGGGGTAGGTGCCGCTGGTGCTGATGTTAAAGCCGATCGAGCGTGCACCCTGGATATTGTTCGACTGACTGCCGCGGTTGATGCTGTTGAGGGTGATCCCGGAGTCGGTCGCGATCTGGCGGATCTGGATAAGCAGCTGAGCGACCTCGCTTTCGCGGGGGAGTTGCGACAGAAAGTCGAGCCGGTCCTCTTCGAGCTGTGCGACGGCGAGCCGCAGTTCGGGCAGGTTGCGCCGGGCCGCTTCGCCGCGCTGGATCTCTAACTCGAGCCGCGAGATCTCGTCTCTAAGCTCGACGATCCGCTCTTCGGTCGGTTGAAACAGCAGAAAGTACCAGCCGACCCCGATCAGAATCGTAATGCCGATCGAGATAAAGGCCCAGTCACGCTGTCGTAGGTTGCTTAAAAAACCCATTAGTTCGAGCCACCTCCCGCGTCATCCGTGTCGTCCTCCTCCTCGACCTGGCCGGTGACCGCGCCGATGGTGAGGTTAAACTGATAGTAGTCGGGCTGGTCTTCGCTGTCGACAAGGTTGGCGTTGCTAAACGCGACACCGTAGGTCGGCGAGTCTTGCAGAGCCCGGACGTAGGCGGCGAGCGCGTCGAGCCCCGAAGCCTGGCCGCTAATATTAAACTCGGCGTTCGGGTCGACGTTTTCGTAGTTGCCGCTCTGCCCGCTTATGGCGCGCATGTTCAGGCTGTCGAACGAGATAAGGGGCCGCGGCGCTCCGGCCTGGGGCGGGATCGTTTCGAGCATCCGGACGACCTCGCCCGACCACTCGACCCGGCCCTCGCGCACCGCGCTCGCGATGGCGATAATCTCGTTAAGCTGCCGCTGCCGGGCCTGCAGTTCGCGCTGTTCGCGAACGTCGTCCTGAAACGTCTGCAAGCGTATTTCGAGCCGGCCCCGCTCGTTGTCGAGACTGGTCGCGGTCTGGTTACGGCTGATCTGGACCACGGCGAGGACCGCGAGCACCAACACCGGAAAGGCGAGTGCGATAAGCCGCCAGTAGCCCGGCTCGCGCCGGCGCCGCAGATTTTTAGGGAGTAGGTTGACGTTAATCAAGGTTGGCTCCCCTGAGCGCCAAGCCGACCGGCACGCTAAACTCAGGGCCGATCTGTTCGAGGTAGTGCGGGTCGATGTTGCTCGTCTTCGGATCGACGTTGACCATCAGCCAGGGATCGCCGACCTCGACCCGAAAGCCGAGCGCGTCGCCGATCGCTTCGGAGATGCCGGGCAGTTTGGCGCCGCCCCCGGTCAGGATCATCCGGTTGATGTTGGCGTCGCCGGCCTGGACCCGAAAAAATTCGAGGCTGCGGCGGATTTCGGTGGTCAGGTCGACGAGTACCGGGCGGAGCGCCTCGTAGACGCGTCCGGGGCTGTACTGTTCGCGTTTGGCGTCGAAGTTGAGCAGTTCTTCTTCGTCTTCGGTCGGGATGGTGGCGGTGCCGTAGCCGGTCTTGACCTCTTCGGCGCTGTCGAAGTCGAGGCCGAACGAGCGTTGCACGGCGGCGGTAAAGTCGTCGCCGGACACGCCGATGTTGCGGTTCATAAGCACCCGCTCGCCGCGCACCAGGGTGATGGTGGTATTCGACGCGGCGATTTCGACGACCACGCCGACCTCGTCGTCTTCGGTGTAGGTCGTGCCGCCCATGGTGCTCTTGTTGAGCTTGTCGCCGAGCAGCGACCCTTTAAGCGAGCGGAGCAGCGCGAACGGCTTGATGTCGATGACGACCGGCTCGAGCCCCGCAAGTTTGAGGTACTCCATCTGCTGGCCGACGAGGTCGAGCCGCGCCGCGGCGATCACGACTTCGATCTGCTCGCCCTCCTTGACGTCGTCGGGGTGGTCGAGCGCGTAGTGGTCGAGTACAACCTCGTCGATAGGAAACGGAATGTAGCGCTCCGCCTCCCACTTGATCGCGTTTTCTAGCTCTTTGATCTCCATACGCGCGACGTTGATGTTGCGGGTAATAGCGAGGCGGTTACTTACCGCCGCCACGACAAAACGTTTGCTAATATTGGCTTCTTCAAATAACGCCTTAATTTCGTTGGCCAGGCCTTGCGGGTCGACGACTTGGTCGTCTTGTACGAGGCCGGGCGGCATCGGTCGAATCCCTAATGCGGCAAGACTCGGTGGGCTGCCGGGACGAAGCTCTACAACTTTAATAGCGCTCGTACCTACTTCGAGCCCAACCGCATCGATTCGGGGATTGAAGAGACGCGAAAATGTTTCGCGAAGTGAGGCCATAACATCCCCTCCTTGGCAATCTGAGGAAACTCTAGCACGGGGGTCGCGCCGAGTTCGGATAAATTTCGCACTCCCGCAGGTAGCTAGGGGCTCGAGCCCGACCCTCTCCCCAAACGTAGCGCCGAGCCGCCGCCGTTACCGACGTAGCCGTCACCGACAGACGCGGAGCGAGTGAGGCGTAGCGAGAAGATGCCGCGCGACCCGCAAGACGTCGCAGCAAGACGCTCCTGGGCAGACTCGGATGTGAAACGTCACAACGCCCGCACGACTTCAGGACCAGCACAATCATAGGAAATTTTTGGCTAAGAGGTCTGAGAAAACGGTGCCTGTTCGGCGGTACCGACCGTCGCCGACCCTTACCGATAGCGGTTTTGCACAACGCTCCCCTTGTAAAGCGTCGCCGTCGATGTCTGCCAAACGCGATCGTTGCAGCGTCATCCGGATCTGCTGCGACTAGGGCCGACACCCGACCGTAAGAAACCGCCCACCCCTAAACGAGGCGCGCGGTTCTGGTCGTGAACGGTTTTGCCGACCGGATTTCGCCGATAGGGCTCAGTCGCCGGGGCGGGCGGTTCTGAGTGAGGCGATCAGGACACGCGTCTTGTAGGCAAAAGTCGCCCCGACGTGTCGGCCTAGCGCCTTTAGCTCGGTTCCGGCATCATTCCCGGCGGGAGCAGCGGTCCCTGTTTAGAGTCGTCGTTGTCTTTGCTCGTATCGACCGACCAGTCCGGCTTTTTTGGCGTGTCGTCCTTGCCGAGTTCGACGAGCGGCTGGCCGTTAAGGATCCGCTGAAACTCGTCGGCGTGCAGGGTTTCGCGCTCGAGCAGGACCGCGACGATGTGTTCGATCTCGTCCCGGTTCTCTTCGAGCAGCGTTTTGACCCGCTTGTACTGCTCGTCGATAATCGCCTTGACTTCGGCGTCGATAAGCCGCGCGGTGTCCTCGCTGTAGCTGCGCGCCGATTCGTAGTCGCCGAGGTAGGACTCGTTGCTCGTCGACAGCGCGATCTTGCCGAGCGCGTCGCTCATCCCCCAGGCCGTGACCATCCGCCGCGCGATGTTGGTCGCCTGCTGAAAGTCGTTCTGGGCGCCCGTGGTCACGTCTTGCAAAAAGATCTCTTCGGCGGCGCGGCCCGCGAGTGCGACCCCGATCATATCGGTCAGCACGTTACGGCTCGCCGACAGACGGTCCTCTTCGGGAAACTGCATCACGTAGCCCATCGCCCGGCCTCTAGGCACGATGGTGATCTTGTGGATCGGGTCGGCGTGTTTGAGCAGTGTGCCGGCGATAGCGTGGCCCGCTTCGTGGTAGGCGGTGATCCGCTTCTCTTTAGGGCTGATCACCCGGCTGCGGCGCTCCGGCCCCATCACCACGCGGTCGGCGGCCTCGTCGAAGTCTTCGGGCGAGATCTCTTTACGACCGGCTCGAGCCGTGACGAGCGCCGCCTCGTTGATCAGGTTTTCGAGGTCGGCCCCGACAAAGCCGGGCGTCCGCCGCGCGACGGTCTTGAGGTCGACCGTTTTGGCGAGCGGCTTGCCCTGAGCGTGGATCCGCAAGATCTGTTCGCGGCCCCGCACGTCGGGCGCGTCGACGACGACCTGCCGGTCGAAACGGCCCGGACGGAGCAGTGCCGGGTCGAGCACATCGGGGCGGTTGGTCGCGGCGATAATAATGATGTCGTGCTTCGACTCGAAGCCGTCCATCTCGACAAGCAGCGCGTTAAGGGTCTGTTCGCGCTCGTCGTTACCGCCGTTAATGCTTACACCTCGGCGCCGCCCGACCGCGTCGATCTCGTCGATAAACACGATGCAGGGGGCGTTCTTTTTGGCGTTTTCGAACAGATCGCGAACCCGGGCCGCACCGACCCCGACAAACATCTCGACGAAGTCCGAGCCGGAGATGCTGTAAAACGGCACCTTGGCCTCACCGGCGACCGCCTTGGCGAGGTGCGTCTTACCCGACCCGGGCGGGCCGACCATCAGCACACCGTGCGGGATGCGGGCGCCGAGCGCGTGAAATTTGGCGGGGTTTTTAAGAAACTCGACCACTTCGGTCAGGTCGCTTTTGGCTTCTTCGACCCCGGCGACGTCCTTAAAGAGCGTCTGTGAGGTCTCTTCGGTAATCATGCGGGCCTTAGACTTGCTAAACTGCGCCGCGCCGTCACCGCCGCCGCGCATGCCGCGCATCAGGTACCACAAAAAGCCGATCATCAGCAGAATCGGCAGGAGCGTGATCAGGATACCGCCCCAATTCTGGCTACGCGGCGAGACCTCGACGTCGATGCCCTGAGCGCTAAAGCGCGCGATCTCTTCGGTGGTCGGCGGTGTCGCGACGCGGGTGAGGTACGGTTCGCCGTCGCGCGGCGTCACGCGGATATCGTTCTCTCGGATAAGGATTCTGGAGACAGTGCCCGCTTCGACCTGGCTAAAAAAGTAGCTAAGGCTGCGAGTGTCTCCCTGGTTACGAGCGTTATTTTGTGACGCGATAAAGATAACGAGACCCAAAATAGCGGCGGCGATCAGCAGGCTGCGAACTGGAAACTTGCCCATACGGCAGTGTACCCCCTAACGGACACGCGAGTGTGGATTCCTGTTGCCTTTTGGCGCTCGGCGCCGTGGTGCTAGCTGCTACGAAGCAGAATTCGCATGCACGCTACGAGCACCGCACGCTACGAGCACTATGGATAGCTGGTGTCGAGGTCGTTAAAGCGGACGTGAGCGCTGTGAAACTGCAGGTCGACCTGGCCGGTCGGGCCGTTACGCTGCTTGCCGATAATGACCTCGGCGATGCCCTGCTTTTCGGATTCCTGATCGTAGTATTCGTCGCGGTAGATGAACATGACCAGATCCGCGTCCTGCTCGATCGCGCCGCTATTGTGGCTGACAATGCCGTCGGCGAGCCAGGAGGCCGGCCCAGGTACGGTCAGGTCGAAGACCTCCTCTTTGCCCGCCGGGACGATGCTCGTAATCCGGTCCCAAAAGAGGTCACTATTTTCTCGCGTGGCAAGACTGGGGTCGGCCAAAACGGGGTTGGCCAAAACGGGGTCGGCCAAAAGACGCGCCTCTAAAAGACGAGCCTCGTTGGCAGTGTGACTACCTACCGCATCTAAAAAGCGATTTTGGAACGCTGAACTACCCACTAACGAACTGTCCATTAACGAGTTATCTGCCAAGATGTGACGGCTTGGCGTGAACGGCTCTCGTGCTACAGCGACGTAGTCGTCTGCGTTGAGATCGCCGAGCCGTTGCCACCCCCGAGCGGTAAGCAGTCGGTGCTTGGCCGTCGCCCGCAGGGTGCGTCCACTTGCGAGCTCGAGCTCCAACACGGGCTTCGTCCCGACCGACCAGACCTTATCGCTTCGTGCCGGAACGAGCCGTCCGTCGTCGGTCGTCGCGCTTACGCAGGGTTGTGTGCCGACGAGATCGCGAATCGGAACTCGGCGTCCGTCACTTAGTACAACCAGGGTGTCGCCGGTCACGCACTCTCTAAGGTCGGAGAGCATCGGCCTCTTGTTCGGGCGGCTTTCGACCGCCCGCGACAGCTGCGACAGCACCAGCACCGGTACGTCTAGCTCGCGCGCGAGCGCCTTGAGGCCGCGCGAAATGACCGAGATCTCCTGCTGCCGGTTTTCGCCTCCGCCGCCCCCACCGCCGCTACCGTGCATCAGCTGGAGGTAGTCGATGATGACGAGGCCGAGGCCGTGTTCGGCCATAAGCCGCCGTGCCCGCGAGCGAAGCTCCATGACGGTGAGGTCGGCGGCGTCGTCGATGTAGATGTTGGCCTCGCTCATCCGTCCGGCGACGTCGGTCAGGCGCACAAAGTCGCGCTCGGAGAGCTGGCTGTTGTTAACACGGCTCATGTCGACGCGGGCTTCGCTGCAGAGCATCCGCATCACGAGCTGCATCGCCGACATTTCGAGCGAGAAGATGCCGACGGTCTTGTTTTCGCGGAGCGCGACGTGCTGACCGATGGTCAGTGCGAGTGCGGTGTTGTGCGTGACCGTCATGTCTTCGAGTAGAAACAGGCCGTCGCCGTCTAGGGTAAAGCCGTAGTAATCGCCGACGCCGTCGGGTTCGATGCTGATGCCAGTCACCTGCCAGTCACGCCGGTCGGTCCAGGTGCGGGCCTGTTTACGGGGGATACGAACCGGGATTTCGTCGACGTTGCCGTTAAACCGGACGCGGTAGACGGTGGTCTGATAGAGGTCTCGGTCCGGTCGTTTGAGCGTCGCGAGTTTGGTTTTTAACGAGGTGCGGTAGCCGAGCGTGTCGCACAGGTACTTGATCTGGGTGGCCAGGCGTTCGGACGTGGTCGTGATCTCGTAGGGGCTGTTCTGGCTCCGGAGGTAGTGACCGTCGGCGTCGATAAGACCAGCTAGAAGCTCGAGTCTCTCCTGTTTTCCGTTTCGCAAAAACAGATCGGGGATGTGCTTGTCGCCTAAGACGCCCAGAGTTGCGAGACGTCCCTGCAATGAATGTGCCTTGTCTGCCGAACTTCCGCCGGTCACGCCCCGTGTAACCGCGTAACTCGGACACCGTCCGCCACACTGGTCGATACTTACGTGCATGCCGAGCCGTTCGGCGTAGCCATAGAGGTAGTCGACAACTTCGGAATCGCTCGTCGTGACCCGCACCGAATCGGTCGCACCGTCGCCGAGCCAGAGACCCAGAAAGTAGGGTTCGACGGGTACGGGCAGGCTCGGTAGTTCGATAGCGACCTTGTACCCTTTCCAGTTGTTCTGGAATTTGGCGGAGCGCTCGAGCCACGCCTTTACCGAGATGGTGGTGGTCTCGCCGCGCCCCGGCGCCCGGCTACATTTAAGCGACAGGACGTGACTCTCGTTGACGCGGTAGTCGACGCCGTGCCGCTGCCGCACCCAGTACATCGCCTCGCGCCCGCGCGCTAGCGAGCGAATCTGCCGCGGACGTGAGTCCGGCCCTAGCAGCGCGTCGCCGACCTGCAAGGTTTCGACCGTGCTAAGGCTGCCGTCCGCCATCACCACCCGCGTCCCCCGCCCGAGGCACTTACCCATCGAGGGCCGCGCCGCGAGCACGTTGAGCGAACTCGGCTGTAACCCGGCGGTAATGCTGTCGAGGTCGCGAAAGCCGGTCCGGAGCCCCGAGATTGGGTCGGGGTTGTTGTTGAGGTTGGTGATGTGCTGAAAGGTCTCGTTGACGAGGTTGCGCATCCCGGTAAAGCCGTGTGTGCGTTTGTGGCTCGACAGCTCGAACACGCTCGCCTCGGCCTTGTCGAGGATCTGCTCGATCGGTAGCGACTGCTCGAAGGCGAGCTTCATGATCTGCTGGTTGGTGCTGATAAGGTCGCGCAACACCGCCTTTTCGGCGACGATCCGCGCGTAGTGCTCGGCGTAAGCCGCCGTCGGCACGTTTTCGACGAGTCCGAGCAGATACATAGGCCCGCCGACCGCGTCGAGTTCGCCGCGCTGCCGCAGGATCTCGTTGATGGTGACGAGGTCGATCGGGTCGCCGCGCGAGAGCAGATCCTGACAGGCGCGGTAGATCTTGCGGTGTCCCTCCTTGTAGAACTGTCCGTCGGAGAGGATGCCCTCGATAAAGCTAAACACCTCGTTGTCGAGCAGGATACTGCCGAGCACGCTCGCTTCGGCTTCGAGATTTTGCGGGGGGGTCAGGCTGTCCACAACCTACGATTGTAACGCTTCGCCGCCCTTCCGGGGTGCACGGCGCCGCACGGTCGTACGGGGCGAAATAGGGTAAGGGGAGGGCTCGAGCCCCCCACAGAGCAAGACGTTGCGGCTAGTAGGGACGTGCTCGAGCCAGTACATCGCACGCGTCGGGCTCCTTCACCTCGCAAGCATCCGCATCCTAAAAGAATCCGACGACTCGGCGTTTACACGAACGCTCCGCGCCGACAACCGCCGGGCGAGCACGGTTGGTCACTCGCGAGCGCGATAGCTTGCTACAATACTCGGCGTGTTTCTCGCGAGCCTCTTTGTCTGCACCACGGCCTACCTCGTCGGCGCCCTCCCGCTCGGCGGCGGGCTGCTCTATCTCGTGACCGGGCAGCGGCTACGCGCTCTTAGCGCCCACACCCTCGGCGTCGAAAACCTGATCCGGGTGGCGGGCCTGCCGACGGCGTCGCTGGTGCTGCTGATCGACGTGATCAAAGGGGCGGCGGTGATCGCGCTTGCGACCTCGTTACCAGACACGTCGTGGCTGGGGTCATCGTGGCTAGGGTCATCGTGGACAGGGTCGTGGCCGGCTGCGGCGTCGTGGGCGGCGTTCGGGGTCTATCTCGGACATCTCTATCCGCCGCCGGGCTGGTTTGGCCGTGACGGTTGGTTCGATTACGAAGCGCCGCGTGGGCGGGGTCACGGGGTGCTGGTCGGGCTGCTGGTCGCGCTGCTCGCCTACGCCGACGCCCCGCTGCTGGTGGTGGCGGGGCCGGTCGCGGCCTACGCCGGGGTGCTCGCGGCGAGTGCGTATCCGGCACTTGCCACGCTGGTGCTGGTCGGGCTATTACCGCTGTCGTTGCTGCTCGGCGGGGCGGCGATCTGGGCGTTGCCGTTTGCGGGGATCGGGCTGCTGGCGCTCGGGCGGCACAAGGTCAGTCTGGCGCGGATGCTCGACCGGACCGAACCGAAGCTCGGCGACCCGCCGGCGATTCGGGGCCACGACCCGGCGGTGGTCTACGCGGCGTTTATGATCCATCCGCTTACGACGCGCGATCTGTGGCAGCCCCGGAGTCTGCGCTGGTTGAGGCCGGTGCTCGAGCCCAACCTCCTCCCCGACGCCTGGGTGCGCGGCGCGCTGCGCTGGTTTCGTCCCCAAAAACAGGGTGAGATTTGCGGCGTACGCCTCTCTGACGGGCGCGAGGTGCGCGTCGTGCTGATCAGCGGGGGGATGTTTCCCGGCGATATCCGGCGTTACCCCGAAGCGGCGACACAGCTCGCGATACGCGGGGCGCGGCTCGCCTACGAACTCGGTGCCGAGACATTCGGGCTAGGCGGGTTCTGGTCGACGGTCGGCGACAAGGGGCGGGTCGTACAGGCGGCGGTGCCCGACATCGCCATTACCAACGGCGGGGCGTATACGGCGGCGACAGTGCGGGCGGCGGTGCCGGGGCTGCTCGAACACTTTCGGGCGGCGGGCGGCTCGCTCGCACGGAGCTGTGCGGCGGTGGTCGGCGCGAACGGCGTCGTCGCGTTCGGTATCGCGCGGCTGATCGCCCCCGAGGTGGCCCGGCTTATCCTGGTCGGACGCGACCCCGATCGGCTCGCCCGTAGCGCCGACACGCTGCGGCGCAAATATCCTCGTACCGACATCGTCTGCAGCACCGACGTGGCCGTGTGCGCCGCCGCCGATCTCGTCTTTACCGCGACCTCCGACCCCGACCCGGTACTGTTCGCCGCGCACGTCAAACCGGGGGCGTGGCTGTTCGATCTCGGACGACCCGCCGACGTCGATGCGGGTGTTCGGGCGGTGCCGGGCGTCCACCTGATTCCGGGCGGGGTGGTGCGGCCTCCCGGCGCGCCGCGTAGCAGCATCGACCTGCACTTCGGCGACGGGCTGATTCCGGCCTGTCTCGCCGAAACGATGATTTTAGGTGCGACGCGGGCGTTCGGGCGCGCCTCGATCGGGCCGCAGACCAGACAGACCGATATCGACTTCTACCTGCACGAAGGGGCCCGACTCGGCTTCGAGATCGTCACGAGCGAAGCGCAGGTTATTAGGGCGAGAGAGAAGAGAGAGGTGTTATGAGCGTAGCGTTTCGTTTTCGAGGGGTGCTCGAGCAGGCCGACCAGGAGACGGCGTTGCTATGGGAGGCGGGCTGTCGCGGCATCGCGCAGGAGGGCGACGAGGTGGTGGCCTACTTCGACGCGCGGGTTGATGTGCCGCTCGCGGGAGACTGGTCGGAGGTCGACGACACCGACTGGATCGAGGCCTACTACGCCGACCTCAAGCCGGTTGTGCTAGACACGCTGATCGTCGCGCCAACCCACCGTCAGCTTAGCGGCGAGGAGATCGGCGGACGAAAAGTGATCTGGCTCGACCCCGGCATGGTGTTCGGTACCGGCCACCACGCTACGACGCGGATGGCGCTCGCCGCCCTCGAAACGTTCGAGCTTCCGACGCTAGACGTGGTCGATCTCGGCGCCGGTTCGGGGATTTTGGCGATCGCGGCGGCGCTGCTCGGGGCGCGGACGGTTTACGGCCTTGACCTAGACGCGGACACGCTACCGGTCGCGCGGGCGAACGCCGACCTCAACCACGTCACGGTCGGGTTTCGTCACGGGACGCTTAGCACCGACACGGCGGCGGACAGCGCCGACCTGGTCGTCGCCAATTTGTTCGCCGAAGCGCACGCCGGGCTCGCCGACGCCTACGCCCACGTGGTGCGTCCGGGCGGGTGGTTGCTGATTACGGGGATTCTGAGCGACCGGCTGGGGCTGGTGAGGGAGGGGCTCGAGCCCTACTTCTCCGTCGCCGAAACCGTCCACGAAGACGAGTGGTCACTTGTCAAGGCGCAGCGTCTCGCGTAGATGACGGGCACGAGATGACGCGTACGAGACCGTGGGTTTGAGACTATGGATTCGAGAATGTCGGGTTTGAGACTGTTGGGTTTAAGACGATGGATTTAAGAAGATGAGACGACACCGCGTCTTCGTCCGCAATCTAAAGGCCGGAACCGTCGCCCTGCTCGGCGCCGAAGCCCACCACCTCGCGCAGGTGTTGCGGGTCGGGCCGGGCGACCCGGTGCGGGCCTTTGACGGGGCGGGCCTAGAAGCCGAGGGTGAGGTGGTCGCGGTCGATCCGGTGCGTGTAGAGTTGCGGCTCGAGCCCCCCCATCCCAGCGACGCCGAGCCGTCCTGGTCGCTCACCCTCGCGGTCGGGCTGCTCAAGGGCGACAAGCTGAGCGACGTTATCCGTCACGGCACCGAACTCGGCGTGGTCCGGTTTATCCCCTTCGTCAGCCGCCGGGGCGACGTGCCGACACTGTCGCCGAACAAGCTCGCCCGCTGGCGCCGGGTCGCCCAGGAGGCAGCCAAACAGTCGGGCCGGAGCGTCGTCCCCGACGTGACCGACGCGACCCCGTTAAAAGACCTAGACCCCGCCACGCTCGGCGCCGACCTCGGCCTCGTCGCCGACCCCCGCGCCGACGCGACCCTGCGCGACCACCTCGCGGTGCACACCCCCGCCGACGGCGCCTCGCTCTGCTGCCTGACCGGCCCCGAGGGCGGTTTTACCGACGAGGAGATCGTTATGCTGCGTGACAAAGGCTTTCGGAGTGTGTTTTTAGGCGGACGGATCTTGCGGGCCGAAACCGCCCCGGTCGCGCTCGCCGCCGCGCTGCTCGTACCCGAAGGACGCTGATGCGGCGGGTCTGGTTGCTGCTCGCGCTGACATGTACGGCACTTAGCAGTTGCACCTTTACCTACACCCCGCCGGTACCGCGTAGCTACGAACTCGCGCCGACCCTGCGCCTGAGCGGCGCGAGCGACCTGACTCGCCAACCCGAAGGGCTACGGCTGCGGCTCATCGTGGTCGAGGTGCCCGAAGCGGACTGGCTCGCGGTGCAGTGGTTCGACCCGCGCAACGACGAGGTCGCGTCGGAATCGGTGTGGCTCGAGCCCGACACCACCGCCACTAGCTACGACCTCTTCCTCCCCGACACTATCACTGTCGTGCCCGGTCAGTGGCGAGCAGTCGTCTCGTACCAGGGCCGGATCGTCCGGCAGCTATCGTTTCCGTAGAACACCAGACACATAACGCCAGACACGTAAAACCCCGATCCGGTTGTGGCGCAACTACGCTAAAACGGTGCATTGAAGACGTCATCTTGAAATCACAGGATGTTCGTCTGAGAAGCGAGAACGCATCGGCACCAAATCATACTCGTGCACTATTTTAGGCTGGACGACTCGGTAGGGTGCGCCGTGCGCACCTCCAAAAATGGTACGTCAAGAGTCTACAGACGACGCGCTCGCTATCCTCCTACCAGGATGTTCCGACCGCCGACCCCATCTGCCAACCCCATCTGCTGATCAGGACGCGGTTCGCTTCTGTCGTGATCTCGGTACGGTGCGACCTCGGTACGGCACAAAAAAGGGCGGGCCGAAGCCCACCCAGGTCGTGAAGGGTCGCTAAGCCGACAACCGTCTAGGCCGTCCCGCGCCGTGCGCGACGCATCCGGTCGGTCTGCTGCTTTCTAAACCAGGCGATGGTCGGGGCGAGGATGAAGATGCTCGAATAGGTACCGACACCGATCCCGACGAGCAGCGTCAGGCTAAAGTCGCGCAGCACGCTACCGCCGAAAAAGAGCAGCGCTAGCACCGGCAGCAGGGTCGTGCCCGACGTCATGACGGTACGCGACAGGGTCTGGTTGACCGAGAGGTCGACGATCTCGTCGTAGCTAAGGTTGCGGATCCGCCGCAGGTTTTCGCGAATCCGGTCGGAGATGATGATCGAGTCGTTAAGCGAGTAACCGACCACGAACAAGATCGCGGCGAGTACCGGAATGCTAAACTCGGCCCGCATCAGGTCGAGGAAGCCGAGCACGAGGCTGACGTCGTGAATTGCGGCGACGATCGCGGCGATCGCGACGATCCAGTTCGGCCAGAAGCGCCAGCCGACGTAGAGCAGAATAAGCCCGAACGAGACGAGCACCGCCAAAAACGCTCCGGCGCGCAGGTCGGCGCCGACCGCCGGCCCGACAAAGTTGGCCTGCAACAGATCCGCGTCGATAATAGTGGCGAGGTCGCTCGCGAACTGGTCGCTCTGTTCGTTGCTTTCGGTCACGCCGATCCGCACCGAGATAAGCCGCTGATCGATGGTGTTGTCCTGGACGACCTGGACTGTGGCGCTCGAGCCACTAATCCCGGCCAGCCCGACCTCGTCGATCGCGTCTCGCACCTCGTCGACGCTCGTCTCTTCACTCACGCCGTAGAGCGCCTGAATGCCGCCGGTAAAGTCTGCCGAGAGGTTGAGGCCGAGGGTCAGCACCAGTCCGAGCGAGAGCGCCGCGAGCGCTGCCGACACGCTCATCACGATAGGTGCCTTGCTGACGAACTGTATCCCTTCGGCGTAGAAGCCGCGCGGCATCATCGGGCGCTTGATCCGGAGGGTGAGGACGTCGAGCAGAAACGGCACCACCACGGTGTTGACGAAGACCGCCGCGACGAGGCCGATCGCGAGGGTGATGGCGAAGCCGCGTACCGGGCCGGTGGTGTACTGGTAGAGCGCCATCGCCGCGAGCAGCGTGGTGACGTTGGCGTCGATAATCGCCGACAGCGAGTTGCCGAAGCCGTTTTTCATCGCTAACCGGAGGCTACGACCGTCGCGCAGCTCCTCTTTGATCCGCTCGAACGAGATCACGTTACCGTCGACGGTCGCGCCGATGGTCAGCACCAGACCGGCTAGGCCAGGCAGGGTGAGCGCTGCGCCGAGGCCCGACAGCACGCCGAAGATAAAGAGAATGGAGAGGAGCAGACCGACCGTTAGCACGCCGCCGAAGAGCGGCCCGTAGTAGAGCAGAATGGCGACGATGACCGCGCCGCTACCGATCAGCGCGGCGTTACGTCCGGCCTGCACCGAGTCCTGACCGAGGCTAGGGCCGACCTGGCGAATCTCCTGAACGGTCAGCGAGATCGGCAGGCTACCGCTACGCAGCACGAGGGCGAGGTCGCTCGCCTCTTCGATGCCGTCCATGCCGTCGATCTGGCCCGAGTCGCTAATGCGCCCGTTGATGGTCGGTGCGCTCATGATGGTGCCGTCGAGGACGATAGCCATCCGCCGTCCGATGTTGTTGCCGGTAAACTGCCCGAACTCGCTCGCGAACTCGCGGCGGATGTCGAACAGCACCACGGCGCCGCCGATGCCCCCGCCGCCGAGCTGGCCGAATTCGGCTTGGGCGCCGCTTAGGATCTCGCCGGTAAAGGCTGGCTCTTCGAGGTCGTCGAGGGTCATGTTGGCGCTGTTTAGCCCCGCCGACGCCGGGCGTACGAGACGAAATTCGAGGATCGCCTGCTGGCCGATAAGGTCGAGTGCCCGCTCCTGGTCTTCGGCGGACAGACCGGGCAGTTCGACGACGATGCGGTCGCTACCGCTGGTCTGGATCAGCGGCTCGGCGACGCCGAACTCGTTGACGCGGTTTTCGATCACGCGCCGCGCCGCGTCGAGGTCTTCGGGGAGCGGGTCGGGCTCTTCGGTCTGGAGCACGATACGCAGACCGCCCTGCAGGTCGAGGCCGAGTTTGAGGTTGGCCTCTTCCGAGGCGTTCCACGGCTGCCACAGATAGAGGATCGAGGCGAGGATAGCGAGCAGCACGAGGCTGCCGGTGAAAGTACGTTGTGTCACAAAAATCTCCTAAAACTGTTGTGCGGATAGGTCGATAACAGAAAAACGGTCGTGTGCCGGGCACTCGCGTCGGGCACTCGCGTCGGGCACTCGCAGGGTGGGGCGAGTACGGCGTGCTAGCGTCGACGCCGAGCGGGAGATCTCTGTGTTAGCCGCCGTCGAGGAGCAGCCGCCGGAGCAGCAGCAGGCGTGGGCGTGGGCGCGGTTCGGCCTGCCACAGACGGCGCGGGGCGAGCTCGTTACGAAGCGCAAAAAGAGCCCCTCGGCCCTGCACGGAGGCGGGGAGAGGGGTGGGGTGGCGCGGGTTGTAGGTAAGCGGGAGGAGACGGGGGGAGGGCTCGAGCCCTAATGCGACCGGCTGTACTGCGAACTGCGGCGCGCCGCTGCGCTTAGCGTCGGCGGACGTACCGGGCGTCAGGGGTAGCCCCGACAACGGTAGTAGCACCGTTAGCAGCGCGAGCAGGGTGGTGCCGGCGCGGGTTCTTAACACAAGCCGTTATTGTAGCCCGCGCCGCCGAGACGTGTCCGCGTGTGGCCGACAAAGGGGCGCTCCCCCGCCGAAACTTCCCGAGACCTCCGGGTTTAGACCGGCACCTCGACCATCTCGTAGGCCTCGATGATGTCACCCTCCTGGACGTTGTCGTAGTTTTGCAGGTTGATACCGCATTCGAAGCCGCTCGCGACCTCGCGTACGTCGTCTTTAAAGCGGCGTAGCTGCGCGATCGAGCCCTTGTAGACCTCTTTGCCGCCGCGCTTGAGCCGCGCTTTGGCGCCTCGGCGAATGGTGCCGTCGGTGACGTAGGCCCCCGCGATGTTGCCGGACCGGGGCACCTTGATAACCGCGCGGACTTCGGCGTGGCCGACGATCTGCTCTTCGTATTCGGGTTCGATATGGCCCTTGATCATCCGCTGCACGTCTTCGATCAGCTGGTAGATGATCTTGTAGCTCTTAAGCGGGACGCCCTGCTTTTCGGCGGCCTTCTTGACGCTACCGGCTGGGTTGACCCCGAAGCTGATCACGGTCGCGTCGGCGGTACCGGCGAGCAGCAGATCCGATTCGGTCGGTGCGCCGACCGCGTCGAGCATGATCTCGATGTCGACCTCGTCGGTCGCTTCGGACTCTTTGGCGATAACGCCCTTGATCGCTTCGAGCGATCCTTGGGTGTCGGCGCGCAGAATCAGGTTGACCTTGGTCGCCTTCTTGCCGCCGAACAGGTCGGCGAGCGTGACGTTCTTCTTGCCGATCTTGCTGCGCTCGTCCTCTTCGCGGTCTTCGACCCGCTGGGCGACGAGGTCTTTGGCCTCCTGCTCGCTACCGACCGCGACGATCCGGTCGCCGGCGAGGGGCTGACTGCTAAAGCCGAGCACCTGCACCGGTACCGACGGCCCCGCCTCTTTGATCTGTTTGCCGAGCGAGTCGCCTAGGCGTTTGACCTTGGCCCACGCTTCGCCCGACACGATGTAGTCCGACACGTGCAGCGTCCCCTGCTGGATCAGGATCGTGGCGAGTACACCCGCCTGCTTGTCGAGGATCGATTCGATCACGACGCCCTGGGCCGGCCCTTCGGGGCTCGCGCGGAGGTCTTCGACTTCGGCGACGAGCGCGATCATCTCGAGCAGTTCGTCGATGCCGTCACCCTTAAGCGCGCTCACCCGGACGGTGATGGTGTCGCCGCCGAAGTCTTCGGGGATCAGCTCGACCTGCATCAGATCCTGCATCACCTTGTCGGGGTTAGCCTGCGGCAGATCGACCTTGTTGATCGCGACGATGATCGGCACTCCGGCCGCTTTGGCGTGGGCGATCGCTTCGCGGGTCTGTGGCATGATGCTGTCGTCCGCGGCGACGACGATGACGGCGATGTCGGTCGCCGAGGCGCCGCGCTGGCGGATGGTGGTAAAGGCCTCGTGGCCGGGTGTGTCGAGAAAGGTGACGGTGCCGCCGCTAGGAACCGGAACCTGGTAGGCACCGATGTGCTGGGTGATCCCGCCCGCTTCGCCCGCGGCGACCTTGGTCTGGCGGATGGTGTCGAGCAGGGTCGTTTTGCCGTGGTCGACGTGACCCATGACGGTGACGACCGGGGCGCGGGTCGGCAGGTCGCTGTCGCTCGGTGCCTCGGCCTCTTCGGCGAGCTGTTCGCGCAGGTCGTTTTCGGTGGCGGTCGCCGTAGCCGTTGCGGTCTGGGTGGCGGTCGCGGTCTGGGCGGCAGCTCCGCTAGACGGTGGGGCAGCCTGGTCGGTACCGCGCGCGCTATCGTCTCTTTCGTCCTTGACGAGTTGGCGCACTGCGTCGGCGGTTTCGGCGTCGATGGTGCTCGAGTGTGATTTGTACTCGACGCCCATGTCGTCGAGGTGTTCGAGCATTGTTTTCGTCTCTAAATCGAGATCTTTAGCGAGCTGATAAATGCGAATTCGTTCGGCCATGTATCCCTCCGGGGGTAAGGTGATTGTGTCGAGCGTGGTGCGTGTGAGCCGTGTAGTTTAAACTGTGTAGTTTAAACTGTGTAGGTTAAATCGTGTCGGTCGGCGTGCTGTTTGGTCGGTCGGCTGATCGGTGAGGCTCGAGCCCCGACGTTCTCATCGTAGCGTTTTGGCGGGCGGCGTTTTGGTGACGTTAGGGCGAGAGTCTGTGACGGGGTAGCGTGTCGGAGGTGCGGAAGCGGGGCTCGGGCGGGCTGGTGCGGGCGGTAGTGGTGCTTAAAATAATTGCAAACCTTATTCTATAACAAAAGCGCCGGCGCGGTTTGAGTGCGGCCCCTAGTCTTAGGGGCGCCTCCGACCGCGCGAGGTAGGCTGCGCGACACGCTAGGCCCGACCGGACACTACCCGGACGTCTCGGACGGATGCTCAGATGACGGCCCCGCTGCCGTTTCGGATGGCTGCGGAGCGGAGCCGCGTGCGTCGTCGTGCGTGTCGTCGCGGACCCGGGTCAGCGTGTCGTGTATCCGTCCGGCCTGGGCCCGAAAGAAGCGGGCGAGCTTTTTAGGCTTGTGGCAGCCTTCGTCGTGACAGAGCCACGCCCCCCGCCCGCCCGCCTTACGTCCGGCGTCGAGCTGCCATTGTCCGGCCTCGTCGCGAACGAAGCGGATCAGCTCGGCCTGGGGGCGCTGCTGCCGACAGACCACGCAGCGACGTAGCGGGACGTGCTTGTGCGCCACGCGCGCCTAGCGCTCCTCGGTCGCGGTTTCGGGGCTGGGCTCGAGCCCCTCCTCACCCTCCGCCGAGGCGCTCTCCTGTTTATCCGCATCCTCGGTGCTGGCAGTATCGGCACCTGTCGTCAGCGCCGCGTCCGTCTCTTCCTCGCTATCGTCTGGCGAAGCGCTAAAGAGCGCGTCGAAGGCGGCCCGCTTGCTGTCGCTCGCACCGCTGTAGCTTACCTCGTCGAGGCGCGAGGCGGCGGCCTGCATGGCGGCGTCGAGGTCGGAGACGTTCTCCGAGGCGACCAGGTCGATCTTAAAGTTGGTCAGTTTGGCGGCGAGTCGGACGTTCTGGCCCCCCTTACCGATCGCGAGCGAGAGCTGGTCGTTGCCGACCATCACCTTGGCGGTTTCGCCCTCCGGGTCGACGTCGATATGGCCGACCTTGGCGGGTGAGAGCGCGTTGCGGATAAACTCGCGCGGGTTGGCGTCCCACATGATGATGTCGACGCGTTCGCGTTGCAGTTCGGCGGTGACCGCCTGGATCCGGCTGCCGCGGTGCCCGATACAGGCGCCGATCGGGTCGACGTTGGGGTTGCGGCTCGTTACCGCGACCTTAGAGCGCTGCCCGGCCTCGCGCGCGACCGCCCGAATCTCGACCGTGTCGTCGCTTACTTCGGGGATCTCCTGGCGCATCAGGTACCGGAGCAGTTCCGGCGCCGCCCGCGACACGAGGATGCTCGGCCCGCGGCTCTTCTGCTCGACCTTGGCGATGTAGATCTTGAGCCGCATCCCGACCATGTAGCGTTCGCCGGGGATCTGCTCTTTAGGCGGCATGATCGCCTCGCCCCGGCCTAGATCGACAAAGACGTTGCGCTTGTTGTCCTGGCGCGACACCATCGCGGTGATCACTTCGCCTTCGCGGTCTTTGTACTCTTCGAACACGACAGAGCGCTCGGCCTCGCGGATCTTCTGGGTGATGACCTGTTTGGTGGTCTGCACGGCGATCCGGGTAAAGCGCTCCTTGTCGACCGGAAACTCCATCTCCATACCGACTTCGATCGAGTCGTCGAGTTCGAGCGCTTCTTCTAGCGTCATCTCTTTTTCGGGGTCTTCGACCTCTTCGACGACCCGTTTCACGATCAGGACTTCGACCTCGCCGCTTTCGGGGTCGACCTCGACCTCGATGGTCTTGCCCGGTTCGACGTTGCGTTCGTAGGCCTGCTGGAGAGCTTCTTCGAAACTTTCGAGAAGCTGTATCTTGTCGAGCTTACGCTCGATGGCGAGTTGTTCGAGGGCGTCAATAAATTCTTTGTTCATCTGGATAGACTCCTGGTTGTGGGGGCTCGAGCCCTGCTCGAGCCCGGTCGCTCGGCGCGGGGCGTTACGACACGGCAGACGTGACGGTGTGTTCGTAGCCGACATAAGGGTTCGTAATGATAAGTGTTCGTAACGACGGGTTCGCAGCGAGAGCATCGTCGCGAAGACAAGCCTTGCGAGCAGCGTACACCGCGTGCGCCAGACGTCGTCGCGAAGGGCGGGCCTTAGAAACGTCGCTTGTTCGGCGGTCTCTAAAGCGCTAGCGTCTAAAGTCGAAATCAAAAACAAGAGACAGGGCTGCGCGGCAACTACCGTCCGCTAGGCCGTGTCCGAGCACCGCTCGGGTGCTGCGTCCGGGTGCTGCGTCAACGCGCCCCCGAGCGGCGGTGCAACCATAGGCGGCGCCAGTCGCGCTAGCGGGGTTCGTCGGGCCACTCGGCGAGCCGAGCACTACCGATCTCGCTTAGCGGCACGCTGCGCCGCTCGCCGTTTATCTCGAACACGACGAGGTTGTCGCCGACGTCGCGGACGACGCCCTGAAAGGTCTCGTCGCCGACACGCACTTTAGCGCGCAGATCGTGAAAGCGCCGAAAGTGTGCGGCGGTCTTGAGCGGGCGTTGCGGGCCGGGCGATTCGACTTCGAGGTGGTAGTTACCCTCGATCGGGTCGAGACGGTCGAGCTCGAGCCCGAACACCTCCGACACCAGAGCGACGTCATCGATCGACACCGCCGCCTGATCGAGCCGGTCGATCCGCAACAGAACCCGCTTCTTGTTTGCTTTGCCGCCGACTGTAAGCTCTAAAACTTCGAAGCCGAGCGGCGTGAGTAGCTCTTCGGCTGCTTGCGCCAAATCCACGTCGTTACCTCCTCCTCGGCGGCAATACGAAAGGGTGGGTCTGTTCGCACCCACCCTACAGCGTTACTGAGTATTTACCGAGTAATGTACCGAGCAAATGTTTTACCGAGTTGTACCGGGTCTTACCGAGCAAACTCAAACCAGGTCTTACCGAGTAAACTCAAGCTTAGTAGCCGAGGATAATTCTTTTTTTAGTATAAAGGCTTTACGGCGCTAAAACAAGCACCGGAGTAACCGGAGCCAGCAGACGTCTAGTGGGCGGCCCGGTACTGGGTCGACGGGCTAGGGCTGGGGAGGGGTAGGGGAGGGGCTCGAGCCGTCCACCGCCCAAATAGTACCCGAAACGTCCCGCCGTCCGCCTCGCCTTAGCGCCGCCCGTCGTTATCCGGTGGTCGCCCGAGTTATCCGGTGGTCGCCCGACACCGTAGAGCGTCAACTAGACGTGTCCGACATACGAAGTCCGAACGTGCGACACCTAATGTACGAAAGGTGCCGGTGGCGCGGTGTGCGCGGTCGGTTTTTAATGTCCATCGGCGTATCGTTCGCGGCAACTGCCGAGCAGCGAAGGCTTTTGCGGAGCTTCGCCGGGCGTCGCGCTGCCGAGTGTGGTCAACTCCGCTTTACAACCGTGCGGGGGTCGTGTAGACTCAGAGCCGTAATGACCGTATTACCCAGCCTACGAGCTAGCTAACCGCAGTGCTCCTAGAGTCTCTACCTTCCGGACGTACCGATTCCGAGGTGCCGAGACGCTCCGGTGTACTGCACGAGATAATGACCCGCCGAATGTGCGTGGTCGTTTTTTTTGGCTATCTCGCTGTTTTAGACCAGTCAGACCAGGTTCGGTCATCGTATCGACGGCGCCGCTCTACCTCGACATCACGCGAGCGGCGCCAAGTCATCACCGAGCGCGACCCCGCGCTACCCAAGGGATGTGGAGTATGGAAGCGAAACCCGACGACCAACCGAGTATGAAGCCGGTGCTGCTGCTAACCCCCGGACCGACCCCGATCCACCCGCGCGCGACCGCCGCGCTGTGCTGGCCGATGCGCGGCCACATGGATCCGGAGGTGTTCGCCTACAACGACCGGATCGTCTACGACCTCCACGAACTCTACGGCACCGGCGGCCACGGCTTTACGAGCCTGCTGTCCGGAACCGGATCGCTCGGTATGGAGACGGGCTTCGCGAACCTGCTCGAGCCCGGCGACCGCGTGCTGATTGTCAGCAACGGCGTGTTCGGCGAGCGGATGATCGAGATGGCGACGCGGCTCGGTGCCGACGTCACCCCGGTCCGTTTCGACTTCGGTAGCCCGGTCGAGCTCGGCGCGGTGCGCGAGGCCGCACAGGCGGTTCGGCCCAAGATGATCGCGGCGGTCCACGGCGAGACGAGCACCGGCGTCCTCAACCCGGTCCCCGAAATCGGCGACATCGCCCGCGAGGCGGGTGCGCTCTACTCGGTCGACGCGGTCACGACCGTCGGGATGCTGCCGTTTAGTATGCAGGACTGGGGGATCGACTACGCCTACACCGGGTCGCAGAAGTGTCTGTCGGCACCGCCGGGGCTCGCGCCGGTCGCCTTTAGCGAGCGGGCGTTAGAGACGATTCGGCAGCGCACAACGCCGGTCACGACCTGGTACGGCGACGCGCTCGGGATGCTCGGCTACTGGGGGCTAGGCGACCAGGGCCGAAGGTACCACCACACCATCCCGGTCCAGCTCCACTGGGCGACCGGCGAGGCGATCCGGGCGGCGCTGGCCGAAGGGATCGGCGCGCGGAGTGAGCGGGTGCGTTGGGTCGGGCAGGCCGCTTTAGACGCGCTCGAGCCCCTCGGTTTCGCCGCCTACATCCCCGAAGCGTACCGCCTGCCGACTGTGCTTGCGGTGACGCTGCCGGTGGGCTTCGACGACGCCGGCGTCCGTCAGATGTTGCGCGACGACTACGACATCAGTGTGACGGGCGGGCTCGACGCGACCGCTGGCAAGATTTGGCGTCTTGGCCTGATGGGCGAAAACGCCAGACCGCAGCACTACCTCAAACTGATGGAAGCGCTCGCCGACATCCTAGACGCGCCGCAGCTGCCGCGCCGTTTCGAAGACGCCCTCGCGGTGCTGAGCTAGCAGCCCCAGCGCGACGCTAGAGACGCGCCTCGCCCCACTTGGCGAACTCCGGGGGTGGTGCGTCTCTACAAACCGCTACAGATCGGCGCTTGTTGTGACCAGCACAGCACATTTGGCGACACCAGCGATGACGCTAAAAAGGTGTACCGAACATGTCGTCTCGAAATCTCGCAATGTCTGTGCGAGAAGTGACAAAGGACATCGTCGTCCGGTTTCGCTCACCCACTGTTTTAAGTGAATGGTCTAGTAGGGTGCGCCGTGCGCACCGCACGGGCAGCAGTAGCCATGTTATGTTCGCCGGAAAAGCGCACCGCGCAGTGCTTGTTAGCGTTTGCCGGGTTTAGCGACGACAGTACGAGAAAGCCAGTTCGGCATTGATGTAGAGTGACATCTGCTAGCAAAGCTGTCTGTCACCGACATTGACGCGGTAGAGATGTAATAAATAGCAGTCACACGAGACGTTGCTCCACATAAAGCGTCACCGTCGATATTTGCCGAACATGACGGTTGCAGCGTCATCTGGAATTGCTAAAAAAAGGGATGTAATTATAGATACGTAGAGAGAGGCTCGAGCACCTTCCCCGAGCCTCTCTCCTGTTGCTAACTTTGCGCCGATCGGCGAATTCGCCTTTAGCGCGACTGCAAATCTTCCGAAATAATCTGCGCGGTGCCGGCGACGACCCGAAACCGGACGGTCTGGTCGCGGTAGCCGGGCAGGCTAAAACGGACTTCGTAGTTACCGGCGTCGAGCGGTACCGGGTTGGTCGGGGTGATCCCTAAAAAGTTGCCGTTGATGTAGATCTGCGCCGCGCGCGGGCTGGTGCTAAACGTAACGGCGCCCTGGCCCTGCGCGAGCAGACGCGGGATGATGGTGTTGCTGACCTGTTGGGCGTCGAGACGCAGGGTGCGGCCCGGCCTGATGTCGATAACCTCCTCGTAGACCGGTGTGCCCGGTGCGCCGACGCGGAGCGTGTAACGGCCCGGTGCGATGTCGCGAAAGGTGGTGCTGATGCTGCTGCCGGGCACGTTGCCGAGGCGCTCGCCGTCTAAAAACACCGGCGCTCCGGGTAGGGCACCCCGGATAAAGAGTCCGCCGCTCACGACTTCGGGTTCGCTAAAACGGTCGTTCGTATTCGTCGTGACGTCGGGAGTGCCGCTCCGGCGCGACAGGTTGGCGTTGATCGAGAGTTCGGCGCCGGGTTCGAGGTCGACGTTGGCCTGAAAGCGGGCGAAATCGTCGAGTTCGACCCGGATGCGCCGCTCGCCGGCGGCGGTGCTGTAGACGAGCGGTGTTTCGCCGACGAACTGCCCGTCGACCAGCACGCGGGCTCCGCTCGGGCTCGAGCTAATCGACAGCGTGCCGGTACCGCCCTGGATCGGAAACACGCCCTGGCCGAGTGCTGTGCTCCAGCAGAGGGCCGCGATAAGCAGCGCGAGGAGGGTTCTGGGGCGGATCGCCCCGGTCAGCTGATCTCTTGTCATGTGTTGTTCTCCTTTCGGATGTCGTGTCGCGCTCGCGAACACGCCCGTCGCCGTACCGAGGGGCACGATAACGTCGCGTCTTCGCCGGCGACCTATGTCTACACCGATTATACGGAGTCCGCAGGGGCCGCGTACCGATAAAATACCACGTCGCCCCGCCGCACTGCCCGGTCGGGGTCGTCTGGTCGGGTTATCTCGACCTCATAAGACGTTTTACAAGACGTCTCGCAAAACGGTCGTTACGGTAGCGGGGCGACCCCACCGTACTGGGCCGCCCCGAAGTGATAGAAGTGTTCTAGCGTCGTCGCGTCTAGTTTAGGTCGAGCTCGAGCCGGTAGCTGCCACTCGCGCCGCGCCGGTTGAGCTTTAGTTCGAGGTCTTCGCCCTGGCGGCGGTATTCGGCTTCGTAGCGCCCGGAACTGCCACGAACTTCGAACCGAGTGCGTTGCCAGCCGCTGCTGACAAGCTGGTTAGAGAAGTGGTTAAAGACCTGTTCGGGCCCGGCTGAGGTATCTAGGTCGACGCGGGCGCTGTCGTTGTCCTGCTCGAGCCGCCGCACCGTCGCACCCGGATAGTTGCTAAGGCCGAGGTAGTCGTAGAGCGCTTGCGAGGTGGGCTCGAGCCGCTCCTGACTCACGCTGACCCGGGTGGTCTGCCCGCCCTCGACGGTAAAGGTCTGCTCGACGGTGGTAAAGCCGGACGCGCTGACCCGCAGCTGGTGCTGACCCGCCGACAGATCGCTGACACTTAGCTCGCCGCTACCGCTCGGCACCGTGCCGACCCGCGAACCGTCGACAAACACCTCGGCGCCGCCGACGTTCGCCTGCAAGAAGAGCGTGCCCTGGCGCTGCACCTGGCTCAGACTGGCGCTGATTTCGAGCGTCTGATCGCCGCTTAGGTTGACGGTGGTGGTGAAGGTGCTGTAACCGCCGAGTTCGACCCGCACATCGTGCTGGCCGGTGGTGGTGCCGAAGCGTACCGGGGTGCGCCCGACAAACTGACCGTCGACGAGGGCGCGCGCGTTGCCCGGGTTAGAGCGGATGACTAGCGTGCCGAAGCGCGGCTGCTCGGGGCGCTGCCCGACGTAAAACAGCGCCGTATCGGTCACCCAGTCACTCGACGCGACCGGGTTCACGACGATCGAGAGCGTCTGCGCGAAGCTCTGTTCGGTCTGCTGGCTTTCGGCAAACGCGCCTTCGCTTTCGAACCGGGCGAGGGTGCTGGTGTCGAGCTGCTCTTTGCTCGCGACCGCGATCACCTTGTCGAGACCGCGTGGCCCGGCGATGTCGAAGGTGTAGCCGGCGTTCTGGGGCGGAAAGAACTTGGTCTGACCGGCTTCGATAAAGTTGTTTTCGCCGGCTTGGTCGAGGCGGTTCGGCAGAATCTGGGTAACTTCGCCGTTCGACTTGACGTTAAACAGGTAGACGTAGCTCGCCTCGCTAACCTCGACGCCGATCCGGATCGATTCGCCGATGTTGTAGACCGGAGCCTGGTCGCCGGGTGTCTCCTTGTCGACGGACACGTCGACCTCAAACGACGGGGTCGGGTTGACGACGATCGACTGCGGGCTGATGACGACGTTGTCGTCCTGAGCGAACGCGCCGCCGAGCACACTGCCTAGCAGAGCGAGTAGGGTGATGTTTAGAGCACGCGTAAACGGTCTGGTAGAAACCGGTCTGGTAAAAAGTTTGGCAAGAAATAGTTTCATGGTTCCCCTCTCTTTCGAATCAAGCGTAGCAAGTTATGCGCCGCAAAGATGTGGGTTTAGCTAAAGCTTCGTTCATAATCAGACAAGGCCGGGTCAGACAAAACCGTCCGGGCAAAATGCCGCGATAGGGACCGCCTCGCTAGAATGTTTCACCAAGATGAGGATGTCTCGCCAAGACCAAGAGAAGATGTCTTGCCAAGACGACAAGAGGTGTGGTCAACCGGACACGCTTAGTGATGATAGTGATAACGCGCCTAACGATGAGCGACAATCGTGCGAAGCGGCAGGGCCTCTGGTTTGCCCCTACGACGCGCCTCCATGACGCGCTCTGGTCGACTGTGGATGACTGATTATAGAGGTACGGTACAGTTCTGCGCTCGAGTTGTGTTAGACTCTGAGAGCTAGAGATCAGCGAGCCGTAGCGGTGCCGCTGTACAGCTTTGGTATACGGCCTTTTGTTTACGACCTTTCGTCGTGCGAAACCTTTTGTTGTGTATGACCTTATAAAGCACGACAACTGCACGGCGCTGTGTATGATGGGCTGCGCGCGGTCGTCTCGGCTGTTTTTTGACGAACGGGGAGAGAGGGGCTCGAGCCCGCACCGTACCGACGGCTTTTTGCCGGAGGTTTGTCGTCAATCCTGTCGTTAAATCTGTCGTCAAAGACGCGTCCCTCGCGCCCCAACCCTTTGCGCCCGAACGCAGTCTGGCCGTAACTGCTCTGCCGCGAAGATGCCTAGCTACCGACCCGTAGTGACTACCGGCCCGTAGCTACAGGCCGAGCCTGCCACGCTTCGGCCCTAAAGCACTACCCTAACAATCTGCCCTGACGTTTGGCTTCGCAACACCGGTTGCCACCCGAAGTCTGCTGGCGTTCTGCAAACGCCGCCAAGACGCCGTCAAGGCTGTTTTTAAGCTACGGCGCGCACGCTTTTGACCGACTGATTTGATCGACTGACTCGCCCGCGCCTGACTAGGGCCGCCGCACTGTGTGTCAGTTTGCGATATGCGACCGTACACAACACGCAGCATCTGCTGCACGGCTCGAGCGGGTATCGTTTCTCAGAAAGGACGTTTAGGATGTTGCAAAGATTTCTCAAAAATATCGAACCGGTCGTGTTCCTGGTTTCGGGTGCGATGATCGCGCTCTTCCTGATGTTTGGAGCGCTTTTTACCGGCACCGCCGATCGTCTGTTTGGCAACGTACAGTCGTTCGTCGTAGACTTTTTCGGCTGGTTCTATATTCTGGCCGCCTCGGTCTTCGTGATATTTGTGCTGTGGTTGCTGCTCAGCCGCTACGCCAAGATCCGCCTCGGCGGCGACGACGCCAAGCCGGAGTTTAGCTACGGCGCGTGGTTTTCGATGCTGTTCAGTGCCGGTATGGGTATCGGCCTAGTCTACTACGGTGTCGCCGAGCCGATGACGCACTACCTCAACCCGCCTATCGCGGCACCCGAATCGGCGGCGGCGGTCACCGAGGCATTCCGCTTTACCTTTTTTCACTGGGGCTTGCACCCGTGGGCGATCTACATCGTGTTCGGACTGTCGCTCGCCTATTTTCACTTCCGTTACGATCTGCCGCTTACACCGCGCTCGGTGTTCTACCCGCTGCTCGGCAAGCGGATCTACGGGCCTGCCGGTCACGCCATCGACACCCTCGCGGTCATCGCGACGCTCTTTGGCCTCGCGACCTCGTTAGGGCTCGGGGTGATGCAGATCAACACCGGCCTCGGCCAGATCGCTGGGGTCGCTCAGGGGACGTGGATCCAGGTGCTGCTGATCGCGATCATCACCGGGATCGCGACCGTTTCGGTGGTGAGCGGTCTCGACGGCGGCATCAAGCGTATCAGCCAGTTTAACGTGCTGCTCGCCGTCATCCTGATGGTGTTCGTGCTGCTCGTCGGCCCGACCATCTACCTGCTCAACACCTTTGTCGGCAATGTCGGTAACTACGTCCAGAACCTGGCGTTTTTAAGCTTCTGGACCGGGGCGGGCACTGACGGCGGCTTTCAGACCGGCTGGACGCTCTTCTACTGGGGCTGGTGGATTTCGTGGGCGCCCTTTGTCGGCATCTTTATCGCCCGTATCTCTAAGGGCCGCACCATCCGCGAATTTATCCTCGGGGTGCTGTTCGTACCGACGATCGTAACGTTCTTGTGGCTGTCGGTCTTTGGGGGGACGGGGCTGTTTATGGAGCGCAACGGTATCGCGGCGATCGCCGCTGCCAACAACGAAAGCGCGACCCTGTCGCTTTACGCCGTGCTCGGCGCGTTGCCGCTCGGCGGCGTCTTGACCGTTCTGTTCACCATTCTCGTCGCGTCGTTTTTCGTCACCTCGTCGGATTCGGGGTCGCTGGTGATCGACATGATTACCTCGGGCGGTAACCCCGAACCGCCCGTCGCGCAGCGGGTGTTCTGGGCGCTAACCGAAGGTGCGGTCGCGGCGGTGCTGCTCTTAGCGGGGGGCTTAGGCGCGTTGCAGACGGCGGCGATTACGAGCGGTCTGCCGATGGCGATCCTGATGGTGTTTATGTGTTTTAGCCTGGTCAAGGCGCTCCGCATCGACATTGCGACCGGTCAGCGGGTGCCGAGCCTCGACGAGCTTTCGGCTAAGACAGACGCGGCACAGCGTCAGGGTGGCGGGCGCGGACAGCCGCAGGGGTCGGGTGACTAGAACGGGAAGAGCCGTTTAGGGCGCGTTCGCAAATACTGACAATTCGCAGCGATGTTGTAAAGATGTTGCGAAGATGTCGTCATACACGAGAATGCCGACTCGGTGTTTTCTTGGCGGCGGGGCTCGAGCCACCACTCGGGCCCCGTCCTGTTGTCGAGACACCTTTTTGTTTGTCTTATTGTCACGACTCCGAACAGGGTGCCGCACGTTTATGATGGAGGCATGACCGATGGGCTCGAGCCGACCGTCCTCCAAACCGTCCGCGACCACCAGCCTAGCCCCGCCCACCGGCGCCGCGCTGCCGAGGCCGGTATCGACCTAGACGCACTCAAGCGCGATGACCCGCTCCGCTACGCAATCGCCAACGCCGAAGCCATCCTGCGCGCCCCCGCACAACTCGTACCGAGTGCGGGCGCCGTGACGGCTGCGACGCTCCCACAACACCAGCTGTTCGACCTGCCCCCCCACTCCGAAACCGGGCGCGTCGTGCTGCTTCTCTTTCCGCCGCCTAGCGCCGCCGAACAGGCACGTTTAGACGACGCCTTCGCCGCGCTTGTAGACCGCCCCGAGTGGCGTCAGCACTACGCCTACTACCGGGTCGTGCGCGACCGGAACGGCGAACACCGCGAACTCGACGTACCGCTCGAGCCCTCCGTCTGGTCGGGCGAAAACGACGTGATGGTCGGTCCGTTCGTGACCGAAGCCGCCGCGAGCACCTGGTCGGAGCAGCACGTTCCCGCGCGGCACGGTCTCGCCGCCGATGTGTTACGTTATGCCGATGTGTGGTTTTGCGACTTGTTTGCAGTCTCCGCGTAGGGTCGACGGGTGTAGGGTCGCCGGGTGTCCGAGACCGTTATCCGCCACAGCGCCGGTGCGGGTGGACATCTCTCTAAAAACATTTCTTTAGCTTCGAACACACGCGCACACGAGGCAAACAGTATGCTAAAAGCTACAGACATGACACCGAACACGGCCCCGTCAGCCCAAAGCGATGTATCTTTTAGCAATTTTGACCAGGCCGCTGTCCGCTACGCTCTAAGCAGAAACCTACGTAGCGACGCGACCACGACACTGCTCGTCACAAACGACAAACAACGCTATAATGACGACACAACGGACACCGAACAGTAACGCCCTTTACTCCGGAACAGACTGTTTGCCATCATGAAGATGTTTCTATCCGCCCGGCTCGCTTCTCTAACGAAGGTCTTATCACGTGATTCGATACCGATGAACCAGAATATTACTCTACCTTCGGGGCTCCAGGTAAAGCGCCGTGGCGACAGCATCGAAACGGTCGCTTCGAAACATCTAAGCGTCGCGCTGCTCGTAGCGCGCGAGGGTTTAGAGATACACGAGGGCCATCTTCACGAGGGACGTCGACTTAACCTCGGCGTCGACGACGACCACCTTAGCGCCGAAATGTACTACATCCTCGAGGGGACGCTGCGCTGCGATCTGCCGGAGGAGCCGTTGCTGCTCGGTCCGGGCGACCACCTCGTGACCGGCGAGCAGATTAGCGGGGCGACGACGATCCTGGTCGCGCTTAGCGAGGTGCGCTTTCTCTACGTCACCACCGAGCCCTACTTTCACCAGATTAGCCAGCATTTGCGCGATCTTAAAGCGCTCGCGGTCGAGGTCGAGGCCAAAGACGGCTACACCGCGGCGCACTGCCAGCGTATCCAGACGCTCTCCTACATCACCGGTCAGAAGCTCGGTCTGTCGCAGCAGCGGCTGCGGCTGTTAAGTCTCGGTGCCTACCTGCACGACATCGGTAAGGCCAAGATCGCCGACCACATCTTGCAAAAACCCTCGGCTTTAAGCGCTGAAGAGTGGAAGATTATCCGGCACCACCCGACCTACGGACGCGAGTTACTCGAAGACACACTAATCCGAGAGGCCGGGCCTATTGTAGAGCAGCATCACGAACGGCTCGACGGCAGCGGCTATCCTTACGGCCTCAAGGGCGACGAAATTCTGTTAGAGGCGCACATCGTTGCGGTCGCCGACACCTACGACGCGATGACCACCGACCGTCCTTACAGTGCGGGGCTCGAGCCCGAACACGCCTTCGCCGAACTCCGTAGGCACAGCGGCACGCTCTATCCGGCTCACGTCGTCGAGGCGTTTATCGAGGCGATCGGTTCGCAAGAATCACCGCCCTAAACGGTGAATTGGCATACTAAGCAGGCAAACACTTACGGCTATAGTCTGACTAGGGAGTAACCGAATGGTTATTCTACTTACTTCGAAGGCGACGATCTCTGTTTCGTTAATTTGGGCGCTAGAAACAGAGGGAGCTAGTAGCGCAACCGGTCGAGTGTAGGGGTTAGACTCTCCTCACTTGGATTATGTACTGGTGAATCATGCACCGAGAGGAGACGTTATGTTTAAGGCACTGATTAAGAAGGTTACCGTGTTGGTGGCTGTTATCGCTCTGTTAGGGTCGGTAGGGTTTGCGAGTGGTACATCCGCTACGACCGTTAACGACTCCGGCATCACGACCGAGGGTGGCGGGTACGGCACGGACGGTTAATCGGGTTAACAAATACCGCAGTCTCGGGCAGCCTTCGCGGGCTGCTCTTTTTCATTTTCGGGCCGACACCTTCGTCGGTCGCGGTGTTTTTGGGTGTTGCCGGCACTCGCCTAGTTGACAGCGCCGCCGTATCGGGCTAGGCTTTGTTTCATGATGGGCCTTACAGCTTCGCCCTTTACGAACTAGCGCTGGTCTTGACCGGACACGCCTCTACCCGATGGTGATCGTCATACGATGGCGACTATCACGACGGTGACGATGAGGTACCCGCACAAGACCCGCGCCCCGGACGCTACCTGCTACCAGGTGGTGTTTTTTTATGGCTTAGGAGTCGATATGCACGAAAAGATGCGAGACGAAGCACTCGAAGAGATCGCGGCGGCGGCGTCGCTACCGGAGTTGCAGGAGGTGCGGGTCAAATATCTCGGCAAAAAAGGTCTGATCACCCAGCAGCTCAAGGGGTTGGGGGCGCTCTCGCCCGACGAACGCAAGACGGTCGGACAGCAGATCAACGCGGTCAAGACCGAGGTGAGCGAGGCGGTCGAAAAACGCCGGGCGGCGCTAGAGCGCGAAGCCCTAAACCGGAAATTAGAGCAGGAACGCGTCGACGTGACGCTTCCCGGCACGGAGCTTCCGGTCGGCGGGTTGCACCTGCTCACACTCGTCACCAACCGGCTCACCGACGTGTTTAGAAGTCTCGGCTACGACGTGGTCAGCGGCCCCGAACTCGAAGACGAGTACCACAACTTCGACGCCCTAAACACGCCCGACTGGCATCCGGCCCGCGACCTGCAGGACACCTTCTGGACGACCGATGGGCGGCTGCTCCGGACCCACACGAGCCCGATGCAGGTTCGGTACATGGAGGCGCACACGCCGCCCTTTAAGATCGTCGTGCCGGGCAAGGTGTTTCGTAACGAGGCGGTCGACGTCACGCACGAGGCGATGTTTCATCAGCTAGAAGCGTTGGTGGTCGGTGAGCGGATCACCATGGGCGACCTCAAGGGGGCGATTGACGAGATGGCGACGGCGCTGTTCGGGCCGGGTACGAAGACGCGCTTGCAGCCGTCGTACTTTCCGTTTGTCGAGCCGGGCGCGGAGTTCGCGATCTGGTGGCGCAACCCGCGTAGTGGCGAGGAGGAGTGGCTCGAGCTCGGCGGTTGCGGCATGGTGCATCCGAACGTGTTCAAGGCGGTCGGCTACGAGGGCGTGACCGGCTTCGCGTTCGGGTTCGGCATCGAGCGGCTCGCGCTCGTTCCATACGGCATTCCCGACATCCGCTACTTCTTCGGTGGCGATCTGCGGGTGCTCGAGCAGTTTCGGGGGGCGCTATGAACTTACCGTACAGCTGGCTCCAAGAGTTACTCCCCGACGCCCCGCCGCTTCAAGAGACGGTCGATCTGCTCGCGAGTATCGGCCTCGGCGTCGAACAGGTCTTTACCCGTCCAGCAGCACCCGCAGGCGTGGTCGTCGCCCGCATCACCGAGGTCGCGGCGATCGAAGGTTCGGACCATCTGCTCCGGGCGACCGTCGACGACGGCGAACAGACCCACACGGTCGTGACCGGTGCGCCTAACACCCGTGTGGGGTTGCTGACAGCGTTCGCGAGGCCGGGCACGACGCTGCCGGGGGCGGGCTTTACCGTCGAGGTACGCGACATGATGGGCGTGCCGAGCGAGGGCGTGCTCTGTAGTCCTAAAGAGCTCGACCTCTACGACTACGCCGGCGGCCTAATCGCCTTCTCCGAAGACACGCCGCTCGGACGCGAGCTGTGCGAGCTGTGGCCCGAAGAGACGGTGATCGAGCTCGAGCTGACCCCGAACCGTGCCGACGCGTTTAGCGTGCTCGGCGTCGCCCGGGACTTGGCGGCGAAGCTCGGCGTCGACTACAAACATCCGGCTCACGGCTTAGACCAGGGCGATACGGGTACGGAGGACAATCTGCGTGTGGTCATCGACGACCCGGAGGGCTGTCCGCGCTTTACGCTGCGGCTGATCGAAGAGGTCAGCGTCGCGCCGAGCCCGATCTGGTTACAGCGGCGGCTCGCGTCGCTCGGTTTGCGTCCGCGTAACAACATCGTCGACGTGACCAACTACGTCACCTTCGAACTCGGCCAGCCCTCGCACGCCTACGACCGCGCCGACCTGGTCGACAACACCATCGTGGTGCGCCGGGCGAACGAAGGGGAGACGCTGGTCGCGCTTAACGAGGCGGCGCTCGAATTTTCGTCTGCCGACCTGCTGATTACCACCCCCTCCTCGGAAGATACGTCTGGAGACGGGACCGTCCCGATCGGTGTGGCCGGGGTGATCGGCGGGCTGCACCACAGCGTCAAAGCGGATACGACGGCGGTCGCGCTAGAGGTCGCACACTTCGAACCGGTCACGATCCGCAAGACGGCTAAACGGCTCGGTTTGTCGACCGACGCGCACTACCGTTTCGAGCGGGGCGTCGACCCGAATCTGCCGCCCGCGGCGTCGGCTCGAGCCGCCCACCTGATCGCCGAACTCGGTGGCGGTCGTCTCCACCCCGGCCTGACCGATGTCGGTCGCGCGAAGACGCCGGAGACGATCGACTTCCGCCCGTCGCGGGTCGCGTTTCTGGTCGACATCGACGTGCCTGCCGAACAGCAGCGGCGCTACCTCGAAGCGCTCGGCTGCCGGGTCGAGGTTGTAGGCGACGACCACTGGCAGGTCACCGCGCCGACCTGGCGGTTTGACTTAGGGATCGAAGAAGACCTCGTCGAAGAGGTCGCCCGCCTGCACGGCTACGACCACATTCCGACCACGCTTCCGGCGATGCACTTCGTGCCCGAAGGCGACGACGCGACGCACCGCAAGCTGCGCGACCTGCTGGTCGGACTCGGTTTTCAGGAGACGATCAACTACGTGTTTACCAGCGACGACGAGCTCGCCAAGACCGCGGCGCCGGAGGCGCAGGTAAAGCTGCTCAACCCGCAGAGCGCCGAGCGGAGCGTGTTGCGGACCGCGCTCTATCCGAGCCTGTTAGGCGTCGCCCGGGTCAACCGGAGTGCCGAACGGCTCGCGCTGTTCGAGGTCGGGCGGGTGTTTGTAGAAGAGGAGCAGGAGCGGCTCGGACTGCTGATGAACGGCTTGTGGGCCGGCGGCGGCTGGCTAGAGGCGCGCGAGGTCGACTTCTTTGTGTTTAAGGGGATCGTCGAGCGGTTCGCCGCGACGCTCGGCGCGGAGGTGAGGCTCGAGCCCGCCACCCACCCCATGCTCCACCCCGGCGTCAACGCGACCCTCTTCTGGCAGGACGAGGCGATCGGGATGATCGGCCAAATCCACCCCGAAATCGCCGCCGCGTACGAATTGCCGCCGACCTTCGTCGCCGAACTCGACCTGCCCCTCGCACCCGGCCCGATCGGCTTTCGGGAGATCCAGCGCCAACCCTACGCCGAGCGCGACCTCGCGATCGTGGCGCCGCGCGACGTGCCCTACGCCCGGATCGCCGACATGATCACCGAGGCTGCGGGCGGGTATCTGGTCTGGCTCGAGCCGTTCGACCTCTACGAAGGCGCACAGATCGCTGCTGGCCAACGCAGTGTCGCGGTCCGCCTCCGCTTTCGGCACCCCGAACGGGCGCTCCGCGACGCCGAAGTCGACGCCGATATGCAGCAGATCGTTACAGCACTTGCCGCTGCGGGGTATGATATCCGCGACTGATGGATCTGCCCTGGCTCGACATCCTTCTGATGATGACCATCGCGGCGTCAAGCGCCTTCGCAGCGCAACGCCGCCTGACCGGCTTTCTGGTCGGTATGGGCGGCGTGATCCTGTTTAGGCCGCTCTACAGCCTGACGCAGACGAGCTTGCTGCTCACGCTTGCGCTCGCCCTAGTGGTCGGGCTCGCGCTCGGCTACGCCGGGCCGTGGCTCGAATTTCGGCTGCGGCTCCGCGAAACGGTCGGCACGGTGTTGGGGGGCGTCGGCGGCTTTCTGCTCGGCGTGGTGCTTACACTCGGCCTCGCGACGGCGCTACCGATCGAGCGCGACATCAACAACTTCATCATCTATCCGCCGCGTAACCTGCCCGCACCGTTCGGCGAGGCAGTGCAAAACTCACAACTCGTCGACCTCGGGCGTGATATATTGCTCTATCCGCTGCTCGAAAATGCCAGTCAGATCGACCCGGCGAGCCGCGGGCTCATACGTACCCTACACGGCTTCTTCGTGGTTCGGGCACCGTGGGAAGGAGGCTAGGCAGCAGACTACAAACGAACAGGTAACACTCGAGGAAGCGCAAGCCCTCGCCGCACAGCTCGAAATGATCACCTGAAACACAGCTTGGAAAGACAGCTCGCAACGACCGTGTCGACACCGAACCATCATAATGACTGTCGAAACGATCGAGACGACGATGTCGAGATGACGATTTCGAGACGACAAATGCGGCAGGTGACGAGGTGGAGGGCCTCGGACGTAACGGTTGTGGTGCGCCGTACGGGCCGAGGATAGGTCGAAACGCACACGCGGCCATACCAGGCCGCCGCGCGGGACCGAAAATGCGAACGTAAGTCTGCGGGCCCCTCCTGAGCCGAACCCCTCACTCGAGATATGATTAGGGTTCATGTTTACATCTCCGACACAACGTAACGGTTTTAGATCGATAGGTCCGGGATGACAGCTGTGCTGCGTGCTCAGCGCGAGCGTCACCCGCTGCAGATGCGTTGCTTTTTAATGCTTCTAAACCTATCGTGACTTTAAACCGACCATGACGGCTCGAGCCCTGCCTCGACTGAGCAGGCGGATATCCGTAACGATGACGCTAAGAGGCGACGTCGGTAGTGCTCGGCATCGCGGGACTGTACCCGATAGCAGGTCTTTACCTGGTAGATGTGGGGGCTCGAGCCCGTCCGTTACCTGCGCCCGTATGCGCAGCGAGGAGCAACCATGTGCGGCATTGTTGGCTACGTCGGCCACCGGCAAGCTTCGGAGGTCGTGCTCGACGGCCTCAAACGACTCGAATATCGCGGTTACGACTCCGCCGGGGTGGTCGTGTCGCCCCCCGAACGCACCGATACCTCTACCCTACAATCGGTCAAACGTGCGGGCAAACTCGGCGTCCTCGCCGACGCGCTCACCCATACCGCCCTGCCCGGCACCCTCGGCCTCGGCCACACCCGCTGGGCGACCCACGGCAAACCGAACGACGTCAACGCCCACCCGCACCTCTCCGAAGACGGGCGGCTCGCGGTCATCCACAACGGCATCATCGAAAACTATCAGCCGCTCCGTGAACGCCTCCAGGCCGACGGTCACGTCTTCGCGTCGGAGACCGACACCGAGGTGCTCGTCCACCTGACCGAAGCGTACTACGCCGACGAGCGCTACCGGGGCGACCTGACGGCGGCGGTCCGCGCCGCACTCGCCGAGGTGAGCGGCGCCTACGCCCTGGTCGTCTCACACGCCGACCACGACCAGATCGTCGCGGCTAGAAACACCAGCCCGATGGTGGTCGGTATCGGCGACGGCGAGATGTTTGTGGCGAGCGACGTGCCCGCGCTGCTTCCTTACACCCGCGAGGTCATCTTCTTGCACGACGGCGATATCGCGCTGCTCGAGCGCGACCGGGTCACGCTGACCGACGCCGACGGACGGGTCATCGAGCGTACGCCGACCGTCATCGACTGGAGCCCCGAAGCCGCCGAAAAGGCCGGGTTCGAGCACTACATGCTTAAAGAGATCTTCGAACAGCCGACCGTCGTCCAGCAGACCCTCGCCGGACGGCTCGGCGCGAGCGACGTCGACCTAGACCTCGGCCTCGACCCGGCGCAGATCGACCGCGTCGTGATTACCGCTGCCGGCACCGCGTTTTACGCCGGCATGGTCGGCGAGTACCTGATCGAAAAGCTCGCCCGGCTTCCGGTCGAAGTCGAAGTCGCGAGCGAGTTTCGCTACCGCGAACCGATCCTAAACGAGCGCACCCTCTGCATCGTCGTGTCGCAGTCGGGTGAAACGATCGACACGCTCGAAGCGCTCCGCGAAGCCAAACGTTGCGGCGCTAAGACGCTAGCCGTCCTCAACGTCAAGGGCTCGTCGATTAGCCGCGAGGTTGACGATGTGCTCTACATCCACGCCGGCCCCGAAATCGGCGTCGCTTCGACCAAGGCCTACACGGCGATGGTCACCGCGTTCGCGCTGCTCGCGCTCTGGATCGGGCGGAAACGGGACACGCTCAGCACCGACGCCGCGACCGGTCTTGTCACCGAACTGCGCCGCATACCGACACTGATCGAAGAGGCACTCCGGACGCGCGGCGCGATCGCGGAGGTCGCCGAGCGGTTTAAGGCCCACCGCGACTATCTGTTTTTAGGACGCGGCATCAACTTTCCGAGCGCGTTAGAGGGCGCCCTCAAACTCAAAGAGATCAGCTACATCCACGCCGAAGCCTACGCGACCGGCGAGATGAAGCACGGCCCGATCGCGCTGATCGACGACGCGATGCCGGTCGTCGCGATCGCTACCGCCTCGGCGCTCTACGACAAGACGCTGTCGAATCTGCAAGAGGTCAAGGCCCGCGACGGTATCGTCATCGCGATCGCCAACGACGACGACACCCAGATCGGCCACCACGCCGACGTCGTGATCCGTGTACCCGAAACCCACGAACTGCTCTCGCCGCTCGTCAACGCGGTCGCGCTGCAGCTGCTCGCCTACGAAACCGCCGCTCGGCTCGGGCGCGACGTCGACCAGCCGCGTAACCTGGCGAAAAGCGTGACCGTCGAGTAGCGTTTTCTGGCCGATAGTTTAGACGCTGATAGCTTAGACAAGGACGTCGTCCGCACCAGACGAGACGTCGCCCGAAGCGACACCCCGCCAGCTTTCGCGCTCGCGGGGTGTTCTGTTGGGGAGTGTGCTGCCAGGTAACGGGTCGATGTTCGTGTGTGGCTTCAGGATAATACTATGCTGATTTCTGTGTGTCACGATGATCCTGCTGGATAGAAAGCACTCTGCGGCGCACTCGTTGTGGTGAATACGGGTGCTGGTAGTAGTGCGGTGCGCATGGCGCACCCTACAGTTCAGATGAATGGTACTGGCTCACATGGTGACATAGGTAGGTCGAGAGGATACAAGAGGGTAGCGCATCTCTGTCGGTGCCGAGGCAGTTGTAGGCGGTCAGGTGTGTACAGCGTATTCTACAACTTCGGTTCTGGTATCGTGATGACTAGCTTTTGAAGAGGTTACAAAATCCCGCGAGACTGCAAAATATAGAAGAGCACGGCGGCGCCGACACCGTACAGTAGCCACTTAAACGCTTTGCCGCCGAAGCGCTGACCGGCTTGGGAGAGGGTGGCTCGAGCCTCCTGGGTGGTGTGCTGCTGTGTCGCGCGCTGGGCTTTACGCATCGCGCTGACACTCTTGCCGATCTGGCCCTTGCGGCGGTAGGCGACCGCGAGGTTGTGGTGGGCGTTGCCGAAGTCTTCGTTAAGCCTCAGCGCGGTTTCGTAGCGGCTTATGGCGGTGTCGGTGTCGCCCGCTTCTAGGGCGAGGTTGCCCTGGTTGGTCAGCGCCCGGTAGTGGTTAGGATCGTGTTCTAGAGCGCGGTCAAAACACTCGCCGGCGGCGCTCGTGTCGTTCTGAAAGATGTAGGCGGTGCCGCGCTGGGTGTCAGCTTCGGCGCGGACGAGCGGGTGGTCGAGGTCTTGGAGCAGCTCTAGGGCGGTGCCGGAGTCGCGGTGCTCGAGCCTCTCGTTACTCTCGCGCAGCGTTTCGAGTAGTTCCGGCAACGCCCCCCAGGGCAGCACCGCACTGACAGGTTCGGGCGGGACGTCGAGGAGTTCGAGCGTCTGCTCGGCCTTGCGGTAGCGCTTCGCACGCAGGTGCCGTTGCACCGCCGCAAGGCCGTCGAGGGTGTCCTGGACGTCGAGGTTGGGAGCGCCTACGGCGAGGTAGTGTTGCAGGGCGCGGTCGGCCCGACCGGTAGCGAGCGCGTCTTGCCAGCTGTGGTCCTGTCGGGCCCCGTCTGAGTGAGTGTCGTCTGGGCGGGTGTCGTCGCGGGGACGGGTGTCGCTCATCTCTTGGTTATACCAGCCGTTCGTAGAGTGCGGCGTAGGCTCGAGCCGAACTGTCCCACGAAAAGTCTTCGGCCATCGCCGCGCGCATCATCTGCTGCCAGTCTCGGGCGTCGCGGTAGGTCTCGCGGGCCTGGCCGCTCGCCCAGATCACGCCGTCGCTGCTGATATGCTCGAACAGAAAGCCGGTGTAGCCGTGCCGGATGGTGTCGCGCAGGCCGCCGGTAGCGCGGGCGACCGGGAGGGTGCCGTAGCGCATCGCGATCATCTGGCTAAGACCGCACGGCTCGAAGCGGCTCGGGATGGCGAGGGCGTCGCAGCCGGCGTAGACCTGGTGGGCGAGCTCTTCGTTGTAGCCGATATAGCTACCGACCCGGCCCGGATGGGCGGCGGCGGCGCCGCGCAGCGTCTCTTCCGTCTCGCTGTCGCCGGATCCTAGTACCAGCAGGTTCCAGCCCTGGCCGAGCAACGCGTCTAGGCCGTAGAGGACGAGGTCGATCCCCTTCTGGTCGGCGAGCCGGGACACGACACCGATAAGGGGGGGGGAGGGCTCGAGCCCGAAGCGTTCGCACAGCAGCGCCTTGACTAGCCGCTTCCCCGTCAGGTCGTCCGCGCTGTAGGGCTGTGCCAGGTGCGGGTCGGTCGCCGGATCCCAGACGTCCGTGTCGAGGCCGTTTAGGATCCCCGAAAGCTTGTCGTCGATATGCCTAAAGGTACCGTCGAGCCCGTAGCCGTACTCGGGCTCCTTGATCTCCTCGGCGTAACTCGGGCTGACCGTAGTGACGTGGTGCGCGAAGCCGAGCGCGGACTGCATGGCGTTGGCCCGCCCGAAGTGGTTGGCGTAGCTGCCGGTCAGGTCGCTCGGAAGCCGTAGCCAGTAGAGGGTCGCGCCGAGATCCGAGGCACCCTGATACTGTACGTTGTGGACCGTAAACACGCTCGGCAGGCCCGGAAAGCCGTCCGGGAGGTGCCAGCCGTGGGCGAGCATCATCGGCAGGTGGCCGGTGTGCCAGTCGTTAGCGTGGACGATATCGGGCCGAAAGTCGAGATGTTCGGCGACCTGCGGTACGGCGCGGGTAAAGCGGGCGAAGCGGTAGACGTCGTCGTCGTAGCCGTAGAGTTCGTCACGCTGATAATCGTCGTGACCAACGAAGGCGTAGCGGACGCCGTCGCACTCTAACGTTCCGACGCCGCAGTCGCTAAAGCCGCCGTCGAACGGTACCGACACGTCGCCGACCCAGAGCGGCGGCGGCGTCGCCGCGAGGGTCTTGTACCAGGGCGTGACGACGAGCACCTCGTGGCCCTGTCGTACGAGCGCGGCGGGGAGCGCCCCGGCGACGTCGGCGAGCCCGCCGGTCTTGCTAAACGGATAGACTTCACTGCTGACAAAGAGTACACGCATCTCGCGTAGTATACCCCCCGTTATACGACCCTACGGGGCCGGACAAGAGGAGCGTCAGCCTAGTCGTGCCGGAGACGCGTAGGAGGTCTTACCGTTCTCAGAAGCGCGAAACCGTATACTTGGCAGACGTGACGCAGGAGGTTTTATGAAACGCAGATGGTTCGTAACGCTCACCGTAAGCCTCGGTTTGTTGGTGGCGGTCGTTAACGCGCAGTTCTCGCGCGATTTTAGTGAAGAATTTTTAAACAGCGCTACCGGACGGGCCTTCTTGCAGGCGTACGGCGCGCTCCAGTCTAACTATCTTGAAGACGTCGATAACGACGCCATTATCCAGGGCGCGATCGAGGGGATGCTCGAAGCGCTTAACGATCCCTACACCAGCTACGCGAGCCCGCAGGACGCGGCCCGGGCCCGCGAAGACCGCAGCGGTACCTTCGAGGGGATCGGCGCGACGCTCTCGGCGCGTAACCGTATCGACGACACCATCGTCGAGGTCGTCAACGTCTACAGCGGTAGCCCCGCCGAAACCGCCGGTGTTCGCCAGGGCGACATCTTCGTCGAGGTCGACGGTGTAAACGTCCGCGACTACACCGTTAGCGAAATCGTCGAGGTCGTCCGCGGCCCCGCCGGCACCGAAGTCGAGCTCGGCATGCGCCGCCCTAGCGAAGACGACGTCGTCTACATTACCGTCACGCGCGGTAGCATCGAAATCGTCAGTGTCGAGTCGACCATGTTGCCCGACAACGTCGGCTATCTGCGTATCCGCACCTTCGCGAACCAGCGCGTCTACGACCAGCTCCAGGAACAGATCGCCGAACTCGAAGCCGCGGGCGCGACCTCGCTTATCCTCGACATGCGCGACAACGGTGGCGGGTTGCTCAACCAGGGCATTCTGGTCGCGGACGCCTTTCTGAGCCAGGGCGACATCGTGTTTCAGCGGGCGCGCGGCGTCACGCAGCGGCTCGCCTCGGCGGACGCGAGCGCCTACGACCTGCCGATGGTCGTACTCGTCAACGGCAACTCGGCCTCGGCGTCGGAGATCGTCGCGGGCGCCCTGCAAGACAACGGTCGCGCCCAGGTGGTTGGCGAAGAGACCTTCGGCAAGGGTGTCGGCCAGAGCGTGGTATCGCTTACCAACGGCGGCCAGCTCGTCTACCTGTCGTTCGAGTGGCTGACCCCGAACCGGAACAGCATTAACCAGCAGGGGATCGTGCCCGACATCTTCGCCGAAGACACCCGCTTCGCCGATGTGGTGTCTCTAGAAGGACGCGGTGCCAACCCGAACGAGGAGATCGAGATCG
Source organism: Trueperaceae bacterium (assembly GCA_034521635.1). Lineage (GTDB taxonomy): Bacteria > Deinococcota > Deinococci > Deinococcales > Trueperaceae > JAXHMC01. Next base: position 97,031 of record JAXHMC010000040.1, read on the forward strand.
TCGTGGGCGGCAACGTGGTCGGATCGACGACCGCCGACGAAAACGGCGAGTTTAGCTTTTTCGAGCTGCGCGACCGTCCGGAGATGAGTGCGGTGCAGGGTGAGGCGCTCGTCAACCTCGACGAAGACAACTCGCTCCGCGTCGCGTACGACACGGTGCAGGAAGTCGCAGCCCAAGCCGCCCAACCGTGATCGAGGTTCATGATCTCGCCAAGCGCTACGGTCGTATCGAGGCGGTACGGGGTGTCTCCTTTACCGCCTACCCCGGCGAGGTGCTCGGACTGCTCGGTCCGAACGGGGCCGGTAAGTCGACCACCATCAAGGCGATCACCGGTCTGATCCGGCCTACGCGGGGCCGGGTAAGCCTCGCCGGCTACGACGTGGTCAAAGAGAGCGTCGCGGCCAAGACCCACCTCGGCTACGTCCCCGACCGGCCCTACCTCTACCAGAAGCTGACCGGGCGCGAACTGCTACGCTTTCTGTCGCAGCTCCGCCAGGTCGAAGACGGCGCCGCGAAGGCGCAGAAGTGGCTCGAATTCTTCTCGCTGCAAGACTTCGCCAACGAGCTGATCGAGACCTACTCGCACGGCATGCGGCAAAAGCTGACCTTTATCGCCGCGCTCCTGCACGACCCCAAGGTGCTCATCATCGACGAGCCGATGGTCGGCCTCGACCCGCGTGCGTCGAAGCAGGTGCGTCAACTGATGATCGACTACGCCGACAAGGGCAACACCGTGCTGCTGACCACCCACTCGATGGAGGTCGCCGAAGCGGTCGCCGACCGGGTGATCGTGGTGAGCAAAGGGGCGATCGCCGGCGAGGGCGACCTCGAAGCGCTACGCCAGCAGACCGGCGAGGGCAACCTCGAAGAGATCTTTATGCGCCTTACCGAAGAGGCGTCGCAGACCCGCGCTTCCGAACAGGAACCGACCCCGGCGTAGGCTGGTCGGGAGCGGTACGACCGAACCGGTAACCTAATCTATAACGACCCTAATCCATGACGAATCTATGATGTGATGAACCTATGATGATCTTTGCGATGCGGCTGCGGGGCGCGCTTAACGGCGTCAAGACCAATCCGGGCCGCTACGTCTTCGTGTTCGGCTTTCTGGCGCTCGTCTACTGGGCCACCTTTGCGATGACCCGGCGGGCGGTGCGTTTTCTCTATAGCTACGAAGTGGTCGACACCATCGATCTCGCCTCGGCGATCGCGCAGCGGAGCCTCGAAGCGCTGTTTATTATCCTGATGCTCGGCGTCGCGTTTAGCGTGCTGACTACGGCGATCACCACGCTCTACAGCTCCGAAGACCTGCCCTTTCTGCTCAGTCTGCCGGTTCCGGCGGTGCAGGTCTTCTACCTCAAGGTGACCGAAACCTACCTCAACGCGGCGCTGCTGCCGGCCATCTTTACGCTGCCGGTGCTGGTGGGGGTGGGGCTCGAGCTAGGTGCCGCCCCGAGCTACTACGTCATTTCGCTGGCCGCCGTCCTCGCCCTCTACGCGATCCCGGTCGCGATCGGCGGCTTTCTGTCGCTGCTGCTGATGCGCGTCGCGCCCGCCGGACGGGTCAAAGAAGCCTCGACCGCGCTAAGTGTGGTGCTCGCCGCCGGCCTTATCTTCGGGCTGCGGGCGCTGCGTCCCGAACAGATCGCCGACCTGAGTCCCGAACAGTTTCGTATCTTTCTAGAGCGCTACGCGAGCTTCGAGGTCGGCTGGCTACCGCCGTCGTGGGCGTCGCAGGCGGTTTGGTCGGCGATCGGCGGCGACGTGTCGGCGGGCGCGTACTTTCTGGCGCTGCTGTCGCTGCTGCTGCTCTGGATGATGGCGCGCTTTGCCGCGTTCGCCTACCGCGAGGGCTGGGTCCGGTCGCTCGAGTCGGGTACCCCTAAACTCGATCCGACGGTGCGACCGGCAGCCTGGTGGGAGCGCCTCTTTAGACCGCTAGGCCGCACCGGCAGCATCATCGTCAAAGACATCCGCCTGTTGGTTCGTGACCCGACCCAGTGGTCGCAGCTGCTCGTCCTCGTCGCGCTGGCCGGGGTCTACCTGGTCAGTGTCGGTAGCGTCCAGGTCGAGCTGCAACGCTTTCGCGACGTGCTCGGCACCCTCAACCTGATGTTTTTAGGCTTTCTGCTCGCCGGCGTCGGGGTGCGCACCGCCTACCCGATCGTGTCGCTCGAGGGGGAGGGCTTCTGGATGCTTCGCACCGGCCCTCTGAGCAGTACGAGCATCGTGATGAGCAAATTCTGGAACGCGCTTCCGGTCATGGCGATCCTCGGTTTCGGTCTCGGCTACACCGCAGCCCGGCTGATCGACGTGTCGCCGACGCTCGCCTTCGTGTCGCCGATTGCGGGGCTTAGTGCGGCGATCGTCACGACCGGGCTCGGCATCGGGCTCGGTGCTGCCTTCCCCCGTTTCGACGCGACCAACCCCTCCGAGATCCCGCTTTCGCCGGGCGGACTGCTCTACATGACGTTGTCGCTCGCTTACGCGACGCTGATGACGCTGGTGCTCGCCTGGCCCGCCTGGCAGACGCTCCGCCGTCCGGGCGAATTCTACTGGAGCCAACCCGAAGGCCTCGTACTGCTCGGACTGATCACGCTGCTGACGCTACTCGTGACGGTGTTGCCGCTGCTGCTCGGCAGCCGACGCCTCGCGCAGTACGAACCGGGATCGTAGTTTCGCGCGGTACGCTTTCGGTACGACGAGCGGTTTTACAAGGCGTTGTCGTAGATACCCGCCCGACGTGATGGTGGTCGCGTTGCCTGGAACTGTCACGCAAAATCTTCTGGAACTGTCACGCGAAATTTGGAACTGCTCCACGAAGTGTGTTCTGGACGTGTTCGACGACAACCAAACGACCGGCGACCCTGGAGAAATCCGGGGTCGTTGTTTCTACTAAGCTGACTTCTGTTAGCAGTTCCACGAAACGTTGCTCCACACAAAGCGTCACCATCGATATCTGTCGGATGTGATTGTTGCAGCATCATCTGGAATTGCTATTAGCAGTTCCACGAAACACTGCTCCATATGAGGCGTCACCGTCGAGGCCTGGCAAACGCGATTGTTGCAGCATCATCTGGAATTGCTACTATGTATGTCATCTTGATCCTGTTGGGTAGAAAGTACTCTGCGGCGCACTCGTTGTGGCGAATGTGGGTGCCGTCGCTAGTGCGGTGCGCATGGCGCACCCTACTGATTGGGCCTGAACAAGGAGTCTTCCAGACGTGCCCGACGACAATCAAACGACCGGCGACCCTGGAGAGATCCGGGGTCGTTGTTTACCAGCGGACGGTTTTTACCAGCGGACGGTGAGGCCGAAGCGGAGGGCCTGGGCTTCGTTAGAGAGCTCGAGCCCCGCCTCTACATCGGTACGCGCGGTGATGCTGTAGTTGAGTGCAGCGTTGAGTTCGGGTGCCGGGGCGAGCGCGGCGTCTTCGAAAAAGTTGACGCCGCCCGACAGCACGAATTCGAGCGGGTCGAGCTCGTAGCGGAGTGTGACCTCGTTGCTAAACGCGAAGCGCTGGGCGGGGTCGTCGAAGCTGCCGACCCGGAAACTCGCAAAGACGTCGTCGCTAAGGTAGCCGCCGACCCGGAGCGACAGGCCGAACAGGGCGCTGCCGCCGAGCAGGGCGCTGACACTGCTCGTCTCGATTTCGAACACCTCGACGCCGAGGGCGTCGCCGATAGCCTGCTGCAGTTCGCCCAAAAAGTAGAGGTCGACGGCGGTGTCTACAGCACCTTCAGCGACCGAACCGGCCAGGCCGCCCCGTCCGGCGATGCTCGGGGTAAGCTCGAGCCGTCCGACCGTGATGAGCGACAGCAGTTCGGGTTGACGTAGCGGTCTGGCGGTGCTCTGGGCGGGGGGCTGGATACGGGCGTCGCTGCTGAGGCGGGTGCTGAGCTCGAGCCGGTTGCTGGCATCCTCCTGCGGGACAAACTCGCCGCTGATGTCGAGAAACACTTCGAAGTCTTCGCTACGCCGAGGCTCGACAAACTCGATGTCGTTGGTGCGGGGGTTGAGGACGCGGCGCTTCTGAAAGCGGGTCACCGCCCGCACCTCGAAGGCCGGAAACACGCCGCGCGACGTCTCGAAGCGGGCGACCCCGCTGGTGACGTCGAAGCCCTGACCCGAAAAGCGGAGCGTGCCCCGTAAAATCTGCGCGCTGCCCTGCAACGTCGGTGCGGCGACGCTGCCGCCGAGCAGAAGGTCGAGCGCGACCTCGGCGTTGCCGAAGTTTTCACGAAACAGCACCTGTTGCGGGGCGACAATCGCGACGTTGTCGAAGCGGATGCGCGTAAAGAGCGGGTTCGGTTCGCTCTCTTCGGGGCTCTCTTCTGCTTCGGCGAGGGCGAGTTCGGCCTGGTCGGCGCGAACGGCGCCCGAAATCAGAAACTGGCCGAGCTGCGAGCGGAGCCGGAGGTCGACGTCACTGCTGCTGCTCGCGACGAAGAGCCGGGGTGCCTGCAGTGCGAGGTCGTCGCCGGAGAGCCGGAGGTCGAGCGGGTTGAGCCGTCCGCGTAGCGTGAAGGGGGTGCCGAGGCTACCGCTGGCGTCGAGCTGCCAGTTGCCGGGGGTGTCGGCGAAGATGCGGGCCCGGAGGTCACCGAGTTGGCCGATGGTGGGGAGCTCGAGCCCACCATCGACCCTAATCTGCAGGTCGCCGACCTGGTAGGGGCTCAGGTCGAGCTGTCCCGAACCGCGTAGTGCGAGCGTCCCCGACGCCGCCCCCGACGCGATAAGGTCGGCGCTCGCACTCAGGTCGTCGCCGGCGAGCCGCACCTGCAACGCCCGCAGCGTGTAGCGCGTTTCGCCAAGGCTGACGTCTAGGGCGGGGCTGTCGAGCGCGACGGTCGGGCTGCTAAGGTTACCGCCCGCCGTTAAGCTCAGCGAGCCCTGGGCGCCGAGGTCTAGCGCGGCGAACTGCGGCACGAGGCCGAGCAGCGGTCCGAAGTCGGCGTTTCGGGCGTCTAGCCGAAAGTTTAGTCCCTGCTGTCCGAGAGTGCCCTCGGCCTGCCACACACCGGGACCACGAAAAATCGCCCGCTCGACGTTTAGAGTCCGGTCGGCGTAGACGAGCGCGACGTCGCCCTCGCTCGCGCGCGAACCGCGCTGCAGCAGGAGCCGTTCGGTAGCGACATCGATACGTCCGGCGAGTGGGTTGTTAAGGGGGAGCTCGAGCCGTACCCGCCCGGTCACCGAGGCCTCGACCGCCGAACTGCCTAACACCGCTTCGGCGGCGAGGTCGAGCGGAAAGCGTTCGAGCACCACGAGCCCTGCCAGCACGCCGTCCCGGACGCCGAGGTCTATCCGGCTGTCGCCGAGATTTCCGCCTATAGCGAAGTCGCCGAGCGTGCCGTTAAACGACAGCGCGCTCGGCAGGGTGATGTCGACGACGGCGAGCTGCGCGCTGCTCAGCCGACCGCTCAGCTGCCGGTCGTTAAGCTGAAAGCGTCCGCTGACCGGCGCACTCAACGGTGGCTGGCGCTGGAGCAGCCGCAGGTCGGCGAAGTCCTCGCTGGCGCTGACGAACGGATGGTGCTCCCCTGCGGGACGGCGTCGTGCAGCGCCGCCGGTAACAGCCGCCGCCAACCGAGCCGGGTCGCGAGCCGGGCGTCGCCGCTTTCGGTAACGAGGCTGAGGGTGCCGCGCAGCTCGTCGGGGTCGAAAAAGACCTCGCTGTCGAGGGTCGGGGCGTTGTCGGTGAGCTGCAAGGGGATGTCGCGGAGCTCGAGCCGTCCTTGGGGGCCTGTGTCGGGCCGGTAGCGAACGTCGAGCTCGAGCCGCCCCGCCCCAACGCTCAGACTGCCGAACGCTTCGGCGTCGCCACTGCCACGGTCGAGCGCGAAGCGCAGCGCGCCCGCCTCGCTCTGGCTAACCAGGGTGGCGGTGTTCGGGGTGAGGGCGAGGTCTAGTGATAGTGGTGTAAGGACCGACAGCGGCGAGGTGCTACGGGCGTCGGGCCGCCAGCGGCCTGTAAGCTGCCCGACCAGCCCGACCCCGTTCTGGCGCAACTCGCCGTCGACCGTGACCGGGCCGTACGGCCCGTCCCACCGAAACGCCGTGACCGACGCGCCGCCGCCCGGCAGCAGCCGAATCGTCCCGCGTGCGGTCTCGCCCGTGGTGATGCTCAGGCCGTCGCGCAGCTGGGCGAGGTTGCGGGGTAGCTGGGCGTTAAGCACCAGACCTGGCAAGCGCGGACTGCTAACCTCGCCGACGAGCAGCGTGTCGCCCGTACCGGCCCCAAGCCGCAGCCGAGCCGGGCCGAGGTCGAGGGCTAAGGTGCCGAACGCCTGCAGCGACCCGCCGTTACGGACGGTAAGCGTGTCGTCGCCCTGTTGCAGGGTGAGCTCGAGCCCCGGCCACACCTCCCCACTAATGGCGACCGGCCCGGCGAGTGAGGGCGCGTCTAGCGTTTGTTCGAACTGTAGGCGGCTCCGCGACGCCGTAACCTGGCCGCTGAGCGCGTAAGCGCCGAGACGAAAGCGGCTGTCGGCCCGCAGCTCGGGTCGGGCGAGTGGCCCGGCGAGGGTCGTGTTTAGACCGAGCTCGCCGCCGACGAGGCTCGCGCCGCTGACGTCGACCGTCCCCGACCAGCCGTCGTCGAACCGTAGCGCGCCCCGCACCGTGCCGCCGAGCAGCGCCCCGTCCTCGATGTCTAGCGCTAGCGCGGCGCCCTGGTAGCGCGCCGAGACGGGGAGTTCTAGCTCGCCGACCCCACCGCCGAGTGTGCCGCCGACCACTGCGTCTACCGCGCCGCTCGTCAACGTCCCCGACCCGGTCGCGTTGAGGGTCAGCGTGTCGGTCAGGGGGAGCTCGAGCCCTGCGAGCGCCCACCGAAATTCTGGGGTTAGCTCGGCTCGAGCCGCAACCACGTCCCCCGTCACCGCCAACGTTCGGCCCGTCGCTTCGTTCTGTCCGCGCACCGTCACGTCGCCGAGTGCCCGACCGGCGACCCGCACATCCTGCAGCGTCGCCTCGAGCCAGACCTCGTCGTTCGGCACGACCTCTAGGCGCACCCGCCCCGCGAGCGGTCCATCTAACGACGCCAGGTCGCCCGACAGCGACAGCCGTCCCCCGTCACTCCCGTCTGTAGCGCCCAAGTTTACGGCGCCCAGGTCGATAACGCCCCGCCACCCGGCCAACGCGTCCGCCCCGACGAGCTGGAGCTGCCGCTCCTCTTCGCTGACGAACGTGACTCGGTAGTCGCGCCACCGCACCTCGCCCGCGCCGCCCAGTTGCTGCCGCGTCAGGGTCAGGTCGACATCGCTCGTCACCTCGGCAAGACGGAGGTCGCTCTGGAGCCGCACTGCGTCGGGTGTCAGGGTCGCGGTCAGCGCGCCCGTCGCGGTGCCCTGTCCGCGTAGGGTGACGTCGGCGCGCGGCTCGGAGACATCGCCCGCGAGCGTTATCTCGGCGCTCAGGGGTTGTCCGGCGACCGCGAACGTGTCGACGAACAGGCTACCGCCGAGGACGGCGTTTTCTAACGGCGCCGCGACCGACGACCGTCCGAGGGTGAGGCCGCCGCGCACCCGCGTGTTGGCGAGGTCGA
>JAXHMC010000041.1:0-10350 GCA_034521635.1 Trueperaceae bacterium
TATGAATTTTGCTTCATCTTAGACTGTCGAGACGAGCTTGTCGAGACCAGCTTGTCGAAACCAGCTTGCTGAGACTAGGCCTCGCCGACCGTTCGCAGCGCTCTGTCCGTATTGTCTCCCTCGTTCTGCCCGAATCGGCTCGCCCTGTTACAAGCGAGCCGATTCGAAGCGGTACCAGACTCTACGACCAGAAGCGGGGCTAGTCTGCCGCAGAACTGCCGGGGCTAAGGTGGGGCTCGAGCCGGGCCTGTTGCTCCGCTCTGACCTCGGCGGTGTAGCGGTGCCGCTCGAAACGATAGAACGCTGCCGGCACCACAAAGAGCGTTAGAAAGGTCGACGACACCACGCCGCCAACGATCACAAGGCCCAAGGGGCGCCGAAACTCGCTCCCCTCGCCGAGACCGGCGAGCAGTGGGACGCTGATGATGACCACGGTCAGCGCCGTCATCAGGATCGGACGGAGGCGCAGCCGCCCCGCCGCGACGAGCGCGTCGCGTAGGGTTTGGCCCTCTCTAAACTGACCGACCACCACGTCGAGCAGCAGGATGGCGTTTTTGGTGACCAGGCCGATCAGCACCACCACGCCGAGCACGCTAATCACGTCGAGCGAGTTGCCGGTCAGGTAGAACAGCCAGAACGCTCCGACAAGCGCGAGCGGCACGGTAAGGAGCAGGTAGAACGGGTAGCGAAAGCTGTTAAACTGGCTCGCGATCACCATGTAGTTAAGGACGAGTGCGAGCGCGAACGCGATCGGGCCGTAAAACACGAGGTCGCCGAGCAGGTCGGGGCCGACACCCTGGCCCTGGACGACGCGTTCGTCGACGATACCGGCGTCGCGCAGCGCGGTTTCGACTTCGCTACGGACGCGGAGCAGCCCGGGCGATCCGGGGGCGAGGTCGGCGGAGAGGTCGGTCGCGAAGGCCTGGTTGGTGCGGTTAAGGCTCGTCGGCGCGGCCTGCACCACGAACGTGCCGAGCTGTCCGAGCGGCAGAAAACCCTGAAACGCGGGTGCGAAGATCGGCAGGCTGAGCAGGGTCTGCTCGTCGCGGATAAAGACCGGATCGACCTTGACCAGGATCGGAATCTCGTCGCCGCCCTGACGCAAGTTCGCGGCGCGGATGCCGACGTTGTAGGCGCGTAGTGTCTGCGCGACGTCGTTCGGGGTGAGGCCAGTACCGGACAGGCGGGCGATATCGATCTCGAAGACTCGTTCGCTGACGGTGCCTTCGAGGCTCGAGCTCACGTTGCGCAGGTAGGGGTTTTGGGCGAGCAGTTCGCGCGCCGCCGCGTCGCGTTCGCGGAGCAGTTCGAGGTCGGTCGAGCTAAGGGTAAGGGTGAGCCCGGTTTCGACCGGCACCGCGCCGCCGTCCCCAGACACCACTTCGAGTTCGACTTCGGGGTAGCTCGCGAGTGCCGCCCGGATACGGTCCTGCAACACCTCGGCGAGTTCGAGTGACGAGATCGACCGTTCGCTAAGCCCGACCAGTTCGGCGGTAATGTTCGCCTGTTCGGCGTTGGCGGTGCCGAGCAGGCCGCCCGATCCGACCGTAGACTGCACCGTCGCGACCTCGCGCACCGCGAGCAGCTGCGCCTCGACGAGTTGCGCGACCTCGTTGGTGCTGCCGAGCGTGCTCCCCGGCGGTAGTTCGATGCTTACGTCGATCTGACCGGCGTCGACCTGCGGTACAAAGTTAAACTCGATCTGCGGAAACACGTAGAAGAGGGTCGCGAACAGCAGCGCCGCCCCAACTAGCACCGCTGTGCTGTTGTTAAGCGCCGCGCCGAGTGCCCGGGCGTAGCCTTCGCGTAGGCTGTCGACGCCCCGCTTGGTCAGTTCGTGACCGCTACGCAGAACCGCCCCGAAGACCGTTAGTACGAGCCGCCCGAAGTACGCCCCGAGGTAGAGTGCGAGCGGTACCCCGACCAGGCCGACCACGACACCGATCCCGATGTCGACCGGTAGCGGCAGCGCGGCCCCGCGCTGCACCCCGGCGAAGACCGCGCCCGCCGCCGCGACCACGATCAGCCAGAACCAGATCCGCCGCCACAGCGACAGCGTCCAGCGTCCGTCGGCGACGACGCGCCGCGCCGCGCCGGGCAGTGCCGCCCAGGTCGGCGGGAGCGGGTTAGGCATATAGGCCAGACGAACGGTCAGAAAGAAGAGCGCTTCGAGGTAGGACACGATAATGGTCGCGGCGAGCACCAGCCCAAACTGCGCGAAAAACTGCCCGACCACGCCCGGCAGCAGCGCGATCGGGATAAACACCGCGAGCAGCGACAGCGTCGCCGTCAGGACTGCGACCGACACCTCGCTCGCACCGCGCAGCACGGCCTCCTTGCGGCTGTAGCCCATCTCGACGTAGCGGTCGGTGTTTTCGGCGATCACGATCGAGTCGTCGACGACGAGGCCGACCGCCACGGTAATGGCGAGCAGTGTGACGGTGTTAAAGGTAAAGCCGAGCAGCGCGAAGCCGATGGTCGCGCCGAGGATGGTGATCGGGATGGCGAGCACGACCGAAAAGGTCGATCCGAGCCGCCCGACAAAGAGCAGAATGATAAGCGCGACCGCGCCGACCGCCATAAGCGTCTCACGAAAGGTGTCGTTGACCGAGTTTTCGATAAAGACGGTGGTGTCGCCGACAAAGGTTGTGGTGTAGCCGTCGGGCAGGGTGAGGCCGGCGACCTCGCGGCGGATGTTCTGGGCGGCGGCGACCGAGTTGGTGCCGGACACCTTGCGCACCTCGAGCAGCACTGCGGGTTGGCTGTTAAGCCGCACAAAGCTCTGCGGGTCGGCGGCGGTGTCGCGCACCACCGCAACGTCGCTGACCGTCACGCCCTGCGCCGGGTCGGCGAGCATCCGTTCGACCTCGTTGACGGTTTCGGGCACGGTACGGAGCGCGATCAGCACCCGTTCGCCGGAGAGGGTGAGGCTACCGGCGGGAAGGGTTAGCGACGACGCGCCGATCGCGCCGGCGATCTGTTGCGGGGTGAGGTTGTAGAGCTCGAGCCTACCCGGATCGATCAGCACCTGTACCTCGCGGTCGACCGGCCCCCGCACCGCGATGTCGGCGACCCCCTCGACGCGTTGCAGCAGGGGCTCGAGCGTATCCTCGGCGTACGCTTGCAGCGCGGCGATGTCCGCACCTGGCGCGGTCAGGGCGATCCGCAAGATCGGCTCGTCGGCGGGGTCGAACTTCTGGATGGTCGGCGCTTCGGCGTCGTCGGGTAGCTGGTCGAGGATGGTGTTGATCCGCTGGTTGACCTCGACCGCCGCCTGGTTGACGTCGACGTCGAAGCTAAACTGGGCGATCACGAAGCTAAACCCTTCGCCGCTAAACGAGGTGATGTCGCTAACGCCGGGCAGCGTCGCGATCGCGTCTTCGATCGGCTGGGTGATCTGTTCGGCCATCTCTTCGGAACCGGCGCCCGAATAGACGGTGTTAATGCCGACCACCGGAAACTCGAATTCGGGCAGCAGGTCGATCCCTAAGCTCGTCGCCGAGATCAGCCCGAAAAAGATAATCGCCGTAAAGATGCTGATCGCGAACACGAAGCGCTCGATAAAGAATTCGATCAGCCGGTTCACGACCCGACCACCTCGATCCGCGCCCCGTCACGAAGATCGATCGGAAGCGGAAAGATGACGCGGCTGCCGGCCTCGACACCCTCGACCGCCGCTTCGCCGCTCGCTTCGGCGAGAACCCGCACCTCGGTGCGCGCGGCGCGACCGCTGCGGACGACAAAGACGTAGTTCTGGCCCCCTTCGGCGGTAATCGCGCCCGACGGGACGATGACGCCCTCGGCGAGCGTTCGCTCGTAACGGAGTTCGGCGACGCTACCGGGCGGAATCGGCGTGTCCGACGGATAGATTTCGGTGGTAATTTCGACGAGACGCTGCTGCTGACCCGGCACCGGGCTGCTCCGCACCACGAACGAGGCGTAGTCGAGGCCGCCGTAGCGGATGTAGATCAGGTCGCGCTCGGCGAGTTGCTGGGCGTCTTCGGGCGGTACCCGAAAGCGGGCGAGTTGGCGGGTGTTGTTCACGAGGCTAAACACCGGCGTACCCGCACCGACAAACTCACCCTCCTCGACCATGATATCGCCGATTTCGCCGCTAAAGGGCGCCGACACGCGGGTTTCGGCGAGGGCGTCGCGGGCCTGGGCGACCTGGTTGCGCGCCTGACGCACCTGCACGTCGAGCAGCGCGAGGTCTTCGCGACCGGCGCGCTGGCTCTGGGCGAGCTGTGACTGGGCCTGGATCAGCGAGCTACGTGCCTGGGCGAGCTGCGACTCGAGGCTGGTCACTTCGACCGGCGCGATACCGCCGACGTCTAACAGTGCCCGGCTCTCCTGGTAGCGGGTCTGGAGCGCGTCGAGGTTGGCCTGGGCGGCGGCGACCGAGGCCTGGAGCTGACGGATCGCCTCCTGGTTGGCACGGCTCGAGCTCGCCAAGTTGATCTGCGCCGATTCGAGCGACAGCTGGGCGTTGCGAAGCTGGCTCTGCAGGGTGCTGTCGTCGAGCCGCACCACCGTATCGCCCTGTTCGACCATCCCCCCCGCGCGCCGCAACACCGCTTCGACCCGCCCGCCGGTACCCGCCGAGACCTGGCTCTCCTGGGCCGGTTCGATGGTGACCGAAGCGCTCCGCACCGCGCTGAGCGACCCCGCTTGGGCGGTAATGGCGCGCACCTGCCGGACCGGTTCGTCGGTCTGCTGGGTCTGAGCGACGGGGACGATCTGGTTGGCGGCGCTGCGGCGGGCGCTGTTGGGGCTCGAGCCGTTCTGGCTGCTGGCAAGCACCAGAAACACCGCCGCGAGCGTCAGCACGACCCCGCCGAAAAATGCTGCGAGCGTTTTTGTGGTCACTAAAACACCTCCAGCGGGTACATACTGCCCGCCTGTAGTTCGAGCAGCGCGAGCAGATAGCTGTGGCCCGCCTGCACGGTCGCGACCCGGGCCTGCAGCGTCGAGAGCTCGGTCTGCAAAAAGCTGATTTCGGCGATGAGCCCGCCCTCGAGCCGCTGACGTTCGATGGCGAGCCGCTGTTCGGCGTTTTCTAAAGCGCTACGCCGCACCTGCAGGTCGTTCTGGGCGCTGAGTGCGCTGTTGTGGAGCTGACGAACCTGGATGCTGATGCCGCGCCGCGCCTCGCCGAAACTCTCCTCGGCGCGTTCGAGCTGCAGTTCGGCCTGGTCGATCTGCGACTGCGGGGCGTAGCTCGGATCGAGGAGCTCGAGCCCTACCCGCGCCAACTCCCGACCCTGGCGGGCCTGCACCAGATTAGGCAGCTCGTCCGACGTTTCGAGCACCGCGTCTAGCGGCGGTACCGGCGGCAGCGTGACGAGCGGCACTGAAGCGAGCGTGCCTAAGTCTTGCGTGACCAGGCTGGCCAGGTTGTTGCGGGCGAGTTGCAACCCTTCTCGGGCCGCTGCGGCGTTGCTCCGGGCGTCCTGCAGGCTCTGTTCGGCGTCGCGGACGTCGAGCTCGGTCGCGCCGCCCCGCTCGAAACGGATGCGGGCGATGGTCAGCGCCTGTTCGGACACCGCCACCGACTCTGCGGCGAGCGCGACCTGCCGTTCGGCCTCGAAGGCGCGGGTGTAGGCTCGGCTTATTTCGGTCGTCGCGTCGTAGCGGGCCTTGGTCAGTTCGGCCTCGGCGAGTTCGACCCGCTGCCGCGCCTGTACCCGTTCGTTGCGGAGCGCGAGCGGGTCGGCCTCGGTGCGCGCGAGCGCGACGCGGGCGTTGTCGAGTTCGGCTTCGGCGTTGACGACGGCGGTGCGGTTGTCGACGTTGGTCAGCGCTTCGTTTAGGGTCAGTGCGTAGGCGGTAGGTAGCAACAGCAGCAGCAGGACGAACAGCCGGGTCATTCGAGAACCTCCGAGATGGGGATAGCGTAGTAGCGGTAGATGTCGAGGAGGCGGCGGAGGCGCTCGAGCCGTGCCGAACGCAGGTTTAGCTCTGCTTGCTGCAACGACACGAAGGCCTGCTGCCGTTCTAAGTCGGTCGCGAGTCCGAGGTCGAGCCGCGAACGCGCTTCGTCGAGGCTGAGCTGGGCGCTAAGCCGGTTGAGCTGCGCGGTGTCGAGGCTGCGCTCGGCGGCCTCTAGGGCGTTCTGGAGCGATTCGAGCTGGAGCGCGCTGCTGTTACGGGTCTGCTCGAGCCCTGCCTGGGCGGCGTCGCGCTGGGCTCGAGCCGCGTCGTAAGCGTTAAGCGTACCCGGCGAAATCGTCATCGACACGCCGACCTGAAAGGTAGGCTGCGAACCGCCGCCCCCGAGCAGCCCGCCGAGCCCGCCGCCGCCGCCCGCCGCGCTCTGGTAACTGTAGCTAAGCGACGGTTGCAGCGTCCGCGATTCGACCGACAACGAAAAGGTGCTTTCGTCGGAGGGCTGGTAGTTATAGGTCGCCTGCGCGGTCGGGTACAGTTCGCGTTCGCTGCTCCGCACCCCGATTTGGGCGCGTTCGGCGTCGAGCTGTGCCCGTAGGACGTCGAGCGGTTCGCCCCGCACGCGGGGCAGGTTCGGAACGTCGCCGAGACGGGCGTCGCCGACGAGCTGCCGGAGCGACAGCCGGGCGACGTCGAGGTCGGCTTCGGACTGCCGGACACGGTCGCGCGCTTCGCGGACGCGGAGGTTGGCGTCGCGGAGTTCGGCGGGGGTCGCTGCGCCCCGTTCGCGCCGCAGTTCGGTCGCGGCGAGCACCTCTTCGGCAAGGGCGAGACCTTCTTCAGCGATGACGAGGCCTTCTTGGGCGAGCTCGAGCCGCAAAGCACCTTCGACGGCCTGGGTTTCGAGCTGGGTGAGCGTGTCGCGGAGCCGCAGCTGGGCGCTGGCGAGTTCGAGCTGTCGTTGCCGCACCAGGTCGGAGATGTCGCCGAACGGCGCCGGACGAAACCGCAGACTGAGCGACACCGAGGTGCTGCTGGTCGGCGACGCGAACAGGTCTTCGATGCCGGGGATGCTGGTCAGAAAGTCGGGCAGGCCGCTCTCGCTCTGGGGCAAACGGGCGTAGCCGAGACTCGCGTCGAGGCTGACCGGGTCGTAGGCGTTCTGGAGCTGGAGCCGCGCCGCCTCTCGCGAAGCGAGACTGGCCCGAAAGCCGGGCGTGTCCTGTACTCGGGCGAGGTAGTCGGCGAGCGCTTCGGTCTGTGCGAGGGCGGAGCCGCTTAGCGCGACCGCGACGAAGATGGCGAGTAGATGCTTAGGCATACGTTCTCCTGCTAGGTAGAAAGTAAGAGGGTGGGGACGCGGGCCGGTACCGAGCGGGCCGGGCGCGACTATCGTCTGTCACAGGGTCGTCGTAGGGTCGTAAAAAATAGTGGTGCGAGAGATTTTTTAGATAGTTCGTTTGAAGCTCACAAGACAGCCTGGAGCAGCCAGACCGGAGCAGCCAGACCGAACCGCTTTCTGTCACGGCGTGCCCCCCGGCCTAGCCGTCGCTAAGCAGTTTGCGCGAAATTTTGACGAGGGTGGCGAGTTCGTCGCTGCTTAAACGCGCGAGCCGCGCCGCCCCGGCCTGGTGCCAGGTCGTTTTGAGGCGCTGGCGCATGGTCTGGCCGTCGGGGGTGAGCTCGAGCCTAATCTTGCGCTTGTCGTTCGGGTCGAGGCCGCGCCGCAACAGACCGCGCTCTTCGAGGTCGGCGACAATCGCCGATATCGCTGGGGGCAGCGTGTCGAGCATGTCGGACAGCTCTTTGGGGTAGACCAGACCGCGCCCGACGAGCTCCAAAAGCAGCGCCTTCATCGGGCGCATTCCGAGCGGTTCAAACGCCCGCATCGCCTCCTGGCGCAACGTCCACATCAGTTGTAAGGTGTGCTCGCTTAGCTCTTCGATAAGCAGGTCGGCGGGTTCACTGTCGGGCTGCCGTTCGTCGGCGGCCTGTGTCTCACTCGTTAGCGAGGTTACGGTCGGTTTTGTAGGGTCGGAAGAAAATGATTGGGCCACAACGCTAACAATTATTAGTTAAAAATCCTTAACTATTATCGGTTTGTACTACATAGTTAGCGGTTGTTAACTACTTTTCATTCGGTTGACGGCCAGAGCGATATGCGGCGAACCGGCCTTTTCGCGTCACCGTAAGCATATAACGTGCCCGAACGGGTGAGGCGTCTACGTCTGGGTCTACGTCTGGCAGACCTCGCACACCGACAGGGCCGCACACCGATAGAGACGCCTGCTGGCGTTACGACATCTCGCTCTCGGCGTGCCTAAAGTGACCTACTCGAAGTGACCTGCTTGAAGTGACCTACGCGTGATGACTTAGGCCTGCTGGTCGCCTTGGGGCGCTCAGGAGGAAGACTTGACCTGGGTGGCGACCTCGCCGAGCTGTCCGGCGTCGTCGCTGCTAAGCTGCCAGCCGAGCGCGCCGGCGTTCTGGGCGGCCTGTTTGGCGTTTTTCGCGCCCGGAATCGCTAATGTACCCTGTCTGATAAGCCAGTTAAGCGATACCTGGGCGGGTGTTTTGTCGTATTTGGCAGCGAGGTCGCGCAGGGTGTCGATAAGGGGGGTGTAGCGCTCTAGCTTGTCGTTGTAGCGCCGTCCGCGTATGCCCGGCAGCGGGTTGTCGGCGTCGTATTTGCCGGTCAGCAGACCTTGGGCGAGTGGGCTGTAGGCGATAAGCACCACCCCCATGTCTCGGCACGCTCTGAGCAGACCGTTCCGTTCCGGCGAGCGCTGCAACAGGCTGTACTCGACCTGATTGCTCGCGAGCCGCAGCCCCCGTTTCTGCAACGCCTGCTGCGCCCGCTTCATCTGTTGGAGGCTGTAGTTCGACACGCCGACCGCCCTGGTTAGCCCCCGGTCGTGCGCTTCGGCGAGGGCGTCAGCCCAGGTTTCGACCGAGCGCGGCGGAAACGGCCAGTGGACCTGATAGAGCGCGACACTGCTCTGTCCGAGCCGCTCTAGACTCCCCTGAAGTGCACTGACGAGCTGCCGCCGCGTCCAGCGCCACGGATACGGAAAAAACTTGGTCGCGAACTGCGGACGGGTGTCGGTGGTGCGGGCGAAGTCGCGAAGCAGCCGCTCCGAAGTGCCCGTCCCGTAGATTTCGGCGCTGTCGAACAGCTCGATGCCGGCGTCGATGCTGGCCCGGTAGGCGCGTTCGAGTTCGGCACGGTCGTAGCCTTTGCCGTAACCCCAATAGATGCTATCTCCCCAGGCCCACGTTCCGACGCCTAAGGGCGGAATCGGTGGATTGTCGCCGAGCTGGACGGTCGGGTGGGTGGCGGAATCGGTGGGTGGCGCGGTGTCGGTCATCTGTTTAGTGTAGAGCGATGCTGGGCGGAGACTATCGGCTACTCTACGAACGCTGCGACCCGAAATGATGGGGCGCCGACCTATATCCCGACGTACACACTGCTAGACGTACACCCTGTTACGACACGTTACGGGGAAGACGGTACAGAGAGGACGAGGCGGCGGGAAAGCGCCAGCGTTGGGCGTAGAGGAGACCGGCACTAAAGTAGGCGCGGCTGTAAGCAGTACCAGCGCTGCTCAAAGCCCCCCGTAGCCACGTCCACCGACGCGTTCAGGCTCCACCGTTCCCTGCCGCCGAAAAAACGCGTACATTACGCCGAGCAGCAGCACCGGTGCGCCCGCCACCGTCGCCAGCCCCGTTCGGGCAGACGAAAGTCGCTCTGGAGCCACACCCCGCCCGGTCGTAGCCGCGCCGCGAGTGTCGGGACGAGCTGCCGCAGGGTGTCGGCGGTAAAGTTGTCGAGAAAAAAGAGCGTCACGACCGCGTCGTAGTCTCGGGCCAGACATCGGTCTAAAACACGGTGGTCGGTGGCGTCGGCATGGATAAAACGGACTTGTGGCGGGTTGCCGCTACGCCGCGCGGCCTTCGCTAACATCGCCCGGCTTAGGTCGACGCAGTCGATGCGGGCGTGCGAATTGAGCGCTAACAGTTCGGCCAGAAACCGTCCGTCGCCCTCGCCGAGAATCAGAATATGTTGAGACTGGGCGAGACTGCCGATATGGCGCGCCCGCTGGAGTTGGGGGCCGAAGCTGAGGTGCTCGAGCCCCTCGTACACCCCCGCCAACCGGTCGTACCCCCTAGCCACCGAGCCACCCCGCCAACAGCCACCCTACGAGCGGCACCAGCGGCGTCAGCAGCACCGCGTCCCCTAACACCCGCAACGCCGTCGTCGTCAACCTTTCCTCGGTATACCCCAGCCCGGCCAGCCCGAGCGCGCTGAGGGCCAGCATCGCCCAGAACGTCGTCTCCGGTAGGATAAGGGCGAGGCCCGCCGCGAGAACCGCGAGGCCGAGCGTCGCCCGGCCCAGATAACCGCTAACCGCCGGGTGGCTTCGGGCTATCGACGGCTGCCGCTGCGCCCGGTCGGTGTCATGC
>JAXHMC010000042.1:0-17995 GCA_034521635.1 Trueperaceae bacterium
AAGCGGGAACAGCCGAAGCCGAGCGGAGGGAGGCGGGTCGGTACGCGCGGAAAAGCGAATGTTGGTTGTGCAAGGTCGGGGGGGTCGATGGGTTGGGGTCGGTGGGTGGTGGCGCAGCGGTCGATGCGGTCGATGATGGTGACGAGGTGGGCGGCTCGAGCCCCCCCTACTCCTACCGGTCGCCCCGCCCCAATCGCCGCGACGGTCTCCCGAATCGCCGCCCCGTACCCGCGCGGTTCTGACGGTTTCGGTAACGGCACCGACAGGTAGCCCTTGCCCACCCGCGAAAACTCGACCGCGTGCGGCCCGAACGGCCCCGTGTCGCCGCTGTTGGCGAGGTAGAGCGAGCCCGCGTCGCCGTGAAACTCGACGCTGTAGAAGTGCTTGGTCTGGGCCGGAACATACATACTCGCGCTTAGCCGCACCAGCGTCCCGTTTTCGTGCCGTAGCAGCGCCGTGACCTGGTCGGGCGTGTCGACCGAAAACCGGGTTCCGGTCGCCGGATGGTCGTGTTCGGAAAGGAGTAAGGCGCTGTGCGCGGCCTCTACAGCGATAACAGGCCCGAAGTAACCGACGAGCAGCGTCAGCGGATAGACCGCCCCGTCGAAGAGCGGCCCCGCCCGCAAAAACGCTTCGGGGTTGCTGCTCCACTGCGTGACCCGCCCGAGGTTGCACTCGGCGTAGACCATCCGCACCGTTCCCAACCGCCCGCTCTGCAGATAGTGACCGACCAGCTGCTGTGCGTCCCCTAACAGGTTGCCCGGCGCGCAGCCGAGGGTGAGTCCTTTGCGGTCGGCCAAGGCGACAAGCTCGTCCGCTTCGTCGGCGTCTAAGGCGAGCGGTTTCTCGCTAAACACGTGCCGCCCCGCGCCGAGGCAGGTGCGGGTCACCTCGGCGTGGGCGGCGTGGACGGTCAGGTTGATAACGAGCTCGGCGTCACTGTCGTGGAGCAGCGTCGCGAGGTCGGGGTAGGCCGTGCCGCCGTGTCGGTCGACGAGGGTGCGGCTGCGGTCTTCGTCGAGGTCGGTCGCGGCGACGAGCGACAAACCGGAGTAGTGCCGGAGGTCGGTCGCGTAGCGTTCGGCGATAAAGCCGCAGCCGACGATGGCGAGCTTCATGCGTTTGCGGAGCGCATCTAGGCCCGAACAGCCTGTCCTTCGAGCGCCTTTTCGGGTGCGACCGACTCGATATCGAACGCTGTGCCGACGGCGGCGTAGGTGAGGTGGCCCTGGTGGGTGTTGAGGCCGCGTTTGAGGGCGGGGTCTTTAAGCGCTTCGAGACCTTTGTCGGCGAGTGCTAGCCCATACTTTAGCGTCTGGTTCGACAGGGCGATGGTGCTGGTGTAGGGCACCGCGCCGGGCATGTTCGCCACGCCGTAGTGAATCACGTCGTCGACGACGAAGGTCGGGTCGTCGTGGGTGGTCGGTTTGCTGGTCTCGATACAGCCGCCCTGGTCGACCGCCACGTCGACAATCACGCTGCCCGGCTTCATGGTGCCGAGCATGTCGCGGGTGACGAGGTGTGGGGCCCTGGCCCCCGGAATCAGCACGCCGCCGACGAGCAGGTCGGCCTTGGCCGTCATCTCGGCGATGTTGGCCGGGTTGCTCGCGAGCGTCTGCAGGCGCGCCCCGAACACGTCGTCGAGATACTGGAGCCGCCGGTGGCTGACGTCGAGGATGGTCACCCGCGCGCCTAAGCCGAGCGCCATCTTGGCCGCGTTGGTACCGACCACACCGCCGCCTAAGATAACGACTTCGCCCGCCTGGACGCCAGGGACGCCGCCGAGCAGGAGCCCCCGTCCGCCTAAAAACTTGCTCAGGTAGTGCGCCCCGACCTGCGTCGCCATCCGTCCGGCTACCTCGCTCATCGGGGTGAGCAGCGGCAACGAGCCGTCGTCTAGCTGCACCGTCTCGTAGGCGATAGCGGTCGTGCCGGCGTTAAGGAGCGCTTCGGTCAGCGGCTTGTCGGCGGCGAGGTGGAGGTAGGTGTAGAGCAGCAGGTCGTCACGCAGAAAGCCGTACTCTTTTTGGATAGGCTCCTTGACCTTCATCACCATCTGCTGCTGCCACGCTTCGGCAGCACTGTCGACGAGGGTCGCACCTTCGGCGGCGTAGGCGTCGTCGGCAAAGCCGCTGCCGTCACCCGCCCCGGTTTCGACAAAGACGCTGTGACCGCGCCCGACGAGCGCCTTGACGGTGCCGGGAGTCGCCCCGACGCGGTACTCGTGCCGTTTAATCTCTTTCGGGATACCGATATTCATCTGTGAACTCCTTTGACGAGATGTGAATCTAACGAGGTGTAAATCACGAGCTAGAAACGTAGGGGCGACCCCGAAGGTTCCAAAAGAGTATGCCGGAATGCCGACGAGGGAGCAGGCGAGAGGCGTGACGCATGCGAGCGCCTTTAGTCTAATCTAGACTGTCGTGTATCGGTAGTGTATACAAAATTGAATATACGCGTAAAGGGTCGAGGGTCCGGCACGCTGCTAATCGGCCCAGACACGGAGCAGTTTGTAGCCGTCCGGCTGGGGTTCGACGACGGCGACGAGCTTACCGCCTGAGTCGACGAGGGCGACGCGCTTATCGGTCGGGTCGAGGTCTAGGGGCGGGTGTTGACCCTGACGGATGCGGATGATGTGAGGGGGGGAGAGCTCGAGCCTCGCAAACGGAATCGCTGCCGCTTTAGAAAGTCCTTCGGCGTCGGCTAAATCGTCGATAGCGATAGCCCGCTCTAACCCTGTCCGGCCCGAACGCGTCCGCACCAGCCCGCTTAGGTGCGCTTCGGTGCCCAGCGCCGCGCCGAGGTCGCGGGCGAACGAGCGGATGTACGTCCCCGACCGCACGACGAGCGAGACGAGCGCCGTCGGAAACACGCCTAACGGGTCGGGTAGCGGCACGTCTCGGCCTTGCGGATGCGGCTCCCAGTGGCCTTCGTCGCCTAAACGAAACCGGGTCGGGAGCGCGTCGCGGTCGGGGGCGAAGCCGAGCAGGCGGATGTCGCGGTACCCCGCCGGACGGGGCGGCAGGTCGAGCGTTTCGCCTCGGCGGGCGGCCTCGTAACTCTTGACGCCGCCCTTTTTGACGGCGGAGAACTGCGGCGGGCGCTGCTCGCGTAGCTCTAAAAACGGGGCGAACGCAGCTTCTATCTTGTTCTGGTCGAGGTGGTCGGTCGGGGCGGTGTCGGTAATCGGCCCCTCGGCGTCTAGGGTCGGGGTCGCCGCGCCGAACGATACCCAGGCGAGGTAGGCCTTGTCGACGTCGGTCAGAAAGGGCGACAGTTTGGTGGCGTCTTCGCTAAGGATGACCAGCACGCCGCTCGCGAGCGGGTCGAGGGTGCCGGCGTGGCCGACGCGTTTGGTGCGCAGGAGTTTGCGAGACCGGGCTACCACGTCGTGCGAGGTGAGGCCGAGCGGTTTGTCGACGACATAGACAGGCATCGTTTCACCATACCAGAGTCGTCTCGTACCGACGCCTTGACCGCCGCAGCCCGTCAGCCGCCTCTCAGACTTGTGCCTCCAAGACCCGTATCGTAGCGCTATGGACACACTGCTCATCACGCTCGCCGTCTTTACGCTCGCGCTGTGGCTGCCGATTTCGCTCTGGTGGCTGTGGGGGATGTCGCGGGTGCGCCGCCTAGAGGACGGTACGGACGTCCCCGAATTATCTTCGTATCCGTCGCTGTCGGTCATCATCCCCGCCCGTAACGAAGCGGACAGCATCGAGACGGCGCTCGAATCGGTTCTGGCCCAAGACTACCCCGACCTCGAAATTATCGCCCTTAACGACCGCTCGGACGACGGCACCGGTGCGATTTTAGACGCGTTGCAACAGCGCCACCCCCGTCTTAACGTCGTCCATATCGACACGCTGCCCGACGGCTGGCTCGGCAAAAACCACGCGCTGTACGTCGGGGCGAACCGCTCGCGCGGCGACTGGCTCCTCTTTACCGACGCCGACGTGACGTACGAACCCGGCACGCTGCGCACCACGGTCGCGTTCGCGACGCAGAACAACCTCGACCACCTCGCCGCGCTGCCCTACTTCGTGACCCGGAGCGTCTGGATGACCTCGTTCGTGTCGGCGTTCGCGCTGCTGTTTAGCGTCTACAGCCAGTTCTGGAACGCCGCCAACCCGAACTCTCGCGCCTTTATCGGGGTCGGGGCGTTCGGCCTGGTGCGCCGCGAGGTGTACGAACGGGCCGGCACCCACCAGGCTATCGCGCTCCGTCCGGACGACGACATTATGCTCGGCAAAAAAATCAAACAGAGCGGCGGACGTCAGGAAGCCGTGTTCGCGCCCGAACTGCTCTCGGTCGAGTGGTATCCGGACCTTAAAACGGCGGTGCGGGGTCTTAACAAGAACGCCTTCGCCGGGCTCGACTACAACCCGCTGTTCGCGGTTATCGTCGCCGTGTCGCTGACCATCACGCACGTGCTGCCCTTTGGCGCGGTGTTCTTCGGGCCGTGGTTGGCGCGGGGGCTGTTTGGCTCGAGCCTCCTCATCATCTTCGGCGTCTACGCCTACAACCAGCGCTTCTCCAAGGTTCCCTTCTGGTACGCCGTGCTGCACCCCGTCGGCGTCGCCGTCCTCGTCTACGCGATGCTCGAATCGACGGTCAAGGCGCTCGTCACCGGCGGCATCGAGTGGCGCGGCACCCGCTACTCGCTAGAAGAGTTACGACGTTCGGGCAAGTAGCTGCTTGCAGGCTATCGTGAGAAGATTGCGTCAGATTATCGTCGCTGTCGTTCTTGTAAAGACACCGTTCGTGTGCCGACCTTCTTGCTTGTATAGACGACGTTCTTGTACAGACGACAGTTCTAAGGTTCGTCTAGCAGCCGTCGGTTAAGCTAAAAACATGATGTTTCGCCGCGCTAAGCTGCTGCTTTGCCTCGTCCTGCTTCTCCACCTACACAGCCTTTCCCTGTACAGCCTCGCCACCCAGGAAGTCGTCGCGCCGCGCGTCCGGGTGCTCTACGACGACGCGGCCTTCGCCGATTACGCCCAAGAGGTCGCTCGGGACGCCGAAGCCGCGCTCGACATCCTCGCGGAGCTGTTTGGCTACGCGCCGGACACGGTGGTGTTTACCTTAGAGACCGACAACGACGTGTTTAACGCCTTCGCGCCGCCGCTGCCTCGGCCTAAAGTCGCGCTGCGAAGCGTGTTTCCGACGACGACAGACATCGGTTACCGGACGGGCGACGCGCTCTACATGCTGCTGCTGCACGAACTGACCCACAGCGTCCAACTGACCTACACCGAACGTCCGCCCGGTGCGCCGCAGGGGGTTCGGCTCGGTCTGGTCGGCGAGACGACAGCGATGGTGCCGCCGAGCTGGTTTCTAGAGGGCATCGCGACCTGGGTCGAGTCGGCATACACCGACGGGGGTCGCACAGACGACGCGCTCACGGTCGGGTTGCAGCGCACGGCGGCGTTAGGCGAGACGTGGCCGGGGTTCGAAGAGGCGGGGCTGATTACCTACTCGCCGTGGCCGGGCGGGTTGACGCGGTATCTGTACGGGGCGGGCTTTGTCGACTTTCTGGTGTCGCGCTACGGGTTCGAGGCGGTTCTAGAGACGTTGCGGGCGTACAACGCGGGCGGGTTTTTGGGCGACTTTAGCGGGGCGTGGCGGCAGACGCAGGGGGGCGAGCTTAGCGCGTTGTGGGACGAGTGGCGGGCGGAGGTGCTAGACGAGGCGGCGGTGTTCGCAGAGACGGCGGTGTCGGGGGAGACAGTATCGGGCGAGACGGTGACGCAGACGGGCTGGTACACCCGTGCTCCGGCGCTTAGCCCGGACGGGACGCGTGTGGCGTGGGCGAGTTGGCCGCCGGGGGTCTCGGTCGCGGACGTGGTAGAGGATGAAGAAGGGGTACGGTTGGCGAATCGGCGCGAGGTTGTCGGGGACCGGTTGCCGGACACGTTGCGCTGGTTAGACGAACGGACGTTGGTGTACGCGCGGGTGGTGCCGCAGGCGGGGACGGCGTTTTCCGAAGTGATGACGCTCGATGTGGTGACCGGGGAGGAGCGGCAGGTGACGGCGGGGGCCAGGGCTCACCTCCCCACTCCCACCCCTGACGGCTGCATCCTCTTTGTCCGCAACGCCCAACCCCAACCCTCCCAACTCCGACGCTGGTGCGGCGGCACGGTGACGACCCTGTGGCGAGCGACGGCAGGCGAACACCTCGTCGGCCTCGCGGTCAGCGACAGGGGACAAACCGCGCTCAGCGTGTGGCGACGCGGCTTCGTCGACCTCGTCCTCTTGCAGAACGGCGACCTGTACGACCTCACCCGAGACGCCGCCCAAGACCTCGACCCGGTCTGGCAGGGCGAGACGGCGCTGCTGTTTCGTTCCGACCGCGACCCGGACGGCGTGTTCGACCTCTACCGTCTCGACCTCACCACGATGACGCTGACGCGGCTGACGCGGAGTGTCGGCGGGGCGTTGCAACCGGAGGCAGGTGATGACCGAATCTGGTACGTCGAGCAGGGTCCGAACGGCTACAACCTCGCGACACTGACCGAAACGTTAGACGAGACGGTGCCGTTCGCGCTAGAACGTCTGCCGACCGAGACCGGAGCCGACCCGGCGTCCGACGCGATTGTCTATCCGGTGCGTCCGTACCGTCCGCTACGCAGTCTCGCCCCTTACGGCTGGCTGCCGACGGCGGGCGGATTTAGCGTGTCGCCGTTTTCAGTCGCGGCGGAGGTTACGGTGTTCGGACAGGACGATAGTGGACAGCACAGCTACGGGGTCAGCCTCGGCTACGACAGCACGCTGTCGGGAGCACTCGCGGGCGGGTACGGGTTTGTCCGCTACGACTATCAGGAAAACTCGTTGCTTAACGCGTTCGGCGAGCAGTATCCGTTCGGGTTCGGGGTGAAGGTGGGGGCGTGGCCGCAGCAGGGGCATCTTAGTGCGGCGCGGAGTACGGCGCTCGGCGTGCTCGGCGAGGTGCGGTTTAGGGTGCCGCGTGACCGGTGGTTGGTGCGAGCGGATGTGCGGGGAGGGGTGGTGTGGCTCGAGCCCTCCGCTGTCCTCCGCCCCGACGTGTCAGCGACCTTTTCGGCCTCCCAACTGCGCGGCGATGTCTGGAGCTACCCGACCCGAGGCCGCCAGTTCGGTGTTGTCGGTTTCATTAGTGCGACCCCGGACGGCGTGTCGCCGGGGCTGTGGGGGCAGGGCTTCTACTATCGTTCTGCTTCCGACGTCGTCGACGGCTGGCCAGGCACCTTCGGCCTCGGCGCGCGAGCGGGCTACCGTCCGTCGTTAGGGATTCCGGTTCGTCCCGACGGCGACCTCGCCGCGTCGCTTAGCCTCGGCTACCGCTACAGCCCGTCGGTGACCTGGCGCTACGGCGACGGACGCTACGCGCTAGAGCGCGTCAGCGTAGAACCACGGGTGCGAAGCTGGCTCGACACGGGGTTTCACGTCGGTGCGGACGTCACGGCGTCGCTCGACACGGTCGTCGGGTACGGGGCGCCGGTCAGTTTTGGGGTGACGGTGGGGTACGCGCGAAGGATTGTGGTACCGGGTTGGGGCGCGGTTGCCGCTTTAGACGTTCGCTACAGATTCATTACAGACAGGCGCGTTCGCGGCGGAAGGACAGGATGTAGAACAGCGCTTTGGCGATGGGGAGGATGTGGTCGGGGGTGAGGGTGGGGGAGGGCTCGAGCCACACCTCGCTCGCCCCCCGCACGATAGCCGCCCGCAACAGCTCTTCCTTGGCCCGAAAGTCGTCGTCTTTTAGCGTGACGAGGACCGCCCCCGACCCGAGTGCGTCGCGGTGCGGCGCTGCCGCCGCCGCCGAGCGAAACAGCAGCAGCGCTTTGCCTTCTTCCTGGCCCGTACCTGTCTCGTGACCCGTATCTGTTTCATGACCACCCCCGGCGCGAACCAACAGCGGCGCGATAACGTCGGGGTGGTCGTGGTCGACGTAGTAGAGCGTGGTTTCTAGCGCGTCAAACATAGCGCGAGTGTAGAGCGACGCGGGCGCCGCGCCTACGAGCCCGGCTACAGCCCCCACCCACTAGAGGAGGAACACGCTCCGCATCCAGTCGTTAAAAGTAACGCCGAGGACGAGGCCCAGGTGGACGACGAGCTGCGCGACGAGCAGGGTGATGCCGTCTTCGTAGCGCCGAAACACCTCGCCGAGTACGGCACCGACAAGCACGACGAGCAGCAGCGGGACGCCGAGTACGAGCCCGTAGAGCACGCCCGAAACCGCGATGCCGAGACCCGGCACGTAGCGCTGGCTCAGCGGCGGAATCACAAAAGAGCGAAAGTAGAGTTCGCCGAGCGGAATCGCGACGACCGCGGCGATAAAGAGCGGGGTCAGGCGGGCGAAGCCCAGATAGAAGTCGCCGCTCTGCGACCAGGGCGCTTCGGGCACGTAGACCTTGTAGGCGACGATAGCGACGAGTAGCGCCACCCCGACGCCGAGACCGAGCGGGATGTTGCTCGAGCCCCCCAGCAGCACCTCGAACGGTTTCCAGCCGTTGGCCCGCACCTGCCGGTAGGCCAGAAAGGCGAGCAGCAGCGAGATAGCCGTCAGAAAGAAGGCCCGCACATCCGCTGACTGTATCGGGGTGACGATGGCCAGAAAGTTCTGGTACTGGACATAGCCGTAGCCGAGCGTCGCGACAATCGCGACAAGCGCCGCCGTAAAGAGGGTCGCGTAGACCTGCCCGACCGTCCAGAGGCGCGGCCCCTCGACAATTTCGAGGCTGCTCGTGGTGTCGACCATGCTCTCGCCGACGAGGTGGAGCGCGAACAGCAGCAGCAACAAGATAATCCAGGGTAGCAGCGCGCCGAGCAGTTGCGGCAGCAGGTTACCCCGTTGGGCGGCGGCTTGCAACGCGAGACCACCGCTACGAAAGTCGCCCTGACCGAAGTAGACGAGTGTCCGGTCGCGCAAATCGCGCTGCAGCGCTTCGGTGTCGCGGCTGCTGCGGACGATCAGCGCCGACTCGAACGCGTTGGCGGCCCCCTCGTAGTCGCCTTCGGCCCAGCGGGCGCGGGCGAGCAGTGCGAGCAGGTCGGCGCCGCCCGACGCGCCGATAAAGGCCTGGTACTGTTCGAGTTCGCGGATCACGAGCCCGGCCTCGCCGAGCGTAAAGCGGAGCGAGGCGTTGGCGAGCCGGTAGGTGGTGTCGAGGCTGTCGGCGGCGATAGCGGCCTGGTAGCTTTCGAGTGCCTGGTTGTAGTCACCGCGCATCTCGGCGAGTAGCCCGGTCAGGTAGCGCCGCCGCGCGTCGAACTCGCTGTTAAAGCGGGCCCGCAGACGCGTTTCGGCCTGGCGCAGATAGCTTTCGGCGTTGACGTACTGTTCGCGTTCGATAGCGATTTCGGCAAGCAGGATGTAGGGCTCGGCGCTGTCGACGGCGCGGGCGATGGGCTCGAGCCGCGACGCCGCCTCGGCCAGGTTGCCTAGTTCTCGGTCGATGCGGCCTAACGCGAGCTGGGCGTCGGTAAGGTTAGGGTCGATCTGGATAGCGTTTAGACAGCTCTGTTTGGCGGTTTCGAGGTCGCCCCCCGCTTCAAAGCGGAGACACTGCTGGTAGTAGGTGTTGGCGTTAAAGGTCTGGGCGTGGCCGAAATTCCACAGGCCGGGGCTCGACAGGCCTAGTGCCACAAGCACGACAAACAGCCAGCGGAGACGAGTGTTGGAGCGAGAGTCGGGTGTTACGGTCATGATAGATCCTTTTAGGGTCGGACGCGGGCGGGTCGGGGCGTTACCAAACGTCGCAGCACACCTTCGGTGCAGCCTCGACGTACGTCCTCGGTTGCGGTCTCGGTGCGGTCGGGAGGGCTGTGCGAAGCGCCTCGGCGGGGCCTACCGGTGCGGTGCCGAGGTATTTCGGAGTCTATCGGCGCGACGGTAGCGCGACAGCGTAGCGCACTATAAAGCAGAGCGTCACAGAGCGTCGGTACCGCACTGTCACTGGCGCAGCTCTGGTAGGGCTCGAGCCCTACTCGAACACGCTAGTACGACAAGAGGACGATTTGCACATGCAGCAGCGGCGACGAGGGCGTGTTCCGGCTCGGCGGTACCGGATCGAACATGTGTCATCCGAACATATATCCGTCTACAACCATACCTAATCCTAACGTACGACCTCCTAATGTACGACCGGGTGTCATCCTAACCCACGACCACCTGGCCCTGCCGGGCATTCTGCGGGCGTGTTTGGCGGTTGGTGTGTCGCGCTTAGTGCCGTGCTTAAAGGTTTGGCCCGACCAGCGAGATTATGAAGACGGCGTTCACCGAATTATCCTCTGTTTGCAACCGAGCCCTGCTAGGCTAGCGCTATGAATGTTATGCGCTGCCGGAGTACCAAACCGTTTCAGGGCACCCCGCCGAACCTGGCTGGGGTCGCTGAGCGAGTCTAAAGAGGTGTCGATGATGATGTGGCTACTGCTAGCCCAGACCATTACCGGGCTACCCGCGATGCTGCCAGGCACCGACGTCAAAATCGTCTTGCCCGATCTCGTCACGGTGTTAGACGCTGCGACAGTTCAGAACAACCGCCTGGTGTTTGACGTGCCGCTCGAGCCGGGCCGCGAAATCCGGCTGCTGATTAGCTACGCGCCCGAGGGCGAACTCGCGGTTCCGACCGGTTATGTCGGGCCGCAGAGCGACGATATTCTGCTCCAACTCGGTGACGCCCGGCAGCTGGTGTCGTTTAGAGGCTGGCTCGCGGACGAACGCGGTATCGAACTCGTGTTGCCGGGCCGCAACCGATGACCGCCCGGGCGAACGCTGTACGGGCCGGTGCCAAAGAGGAGATGGTGATGAAAAAGCCGTGTATTCTGCTGGTCGAAGACGATCACGATATCAGTCGTCTGCTCACGCTCGAGCTGTCCGACGCCGACTTTTCGGTGATCCACCGCGACAACGGGATAAGCGGTCTGCTCGCTGTACGCGAACAGGAACCCGAACTTATCGTCCTCGACCTGGGCCTGCCCGACCTAGACGGTGCTGAAATCGCCCGCCGGGTGCGAAAGACGAGCGAAACGCCGATCATTATCCTGACCGCCGCCGACGACGTCGAAACCAAAGTCGCGATGCTCAACGCCGGCGCCGACGACTACCTCGCCAAGCCGTTTCACGCCGAGGAGCTTATCGCCCGAATCAACGTGCAGTTGCGGCGGCGCTATTCGAGTGCGGTGCAGCGGATCGGCGACATGCTCGTCGACGGTGCTCGGCGCCAGGTGTTCTGGGACGATCAGGAACTGCGCCTTTCGCCCCGCGAATTCGAACTGGTCAACCTGCTCTGCGCCCAGCCGGGCCGCGTCTACAGCCGCGAAGAGATCGAACGCAACGTCTGGGGCGACGATCTGCCGCCGTCGAGCAACGTCGTCGACGTCCACATCGCCAACATCCGCAGCAAACTGCGCGACGCCGGCGGTTTCGGAATTATCCGCACGGTGCGCGGTATCGGCTACGCGGTCAAGGGCTAGCCCGACGCGGACAGGTCGGGGTTTGAGGGTGTCTAGGGGCTCGAGCCCCTACCGCCCCACCTCGCCCAGTTAAAGCACATCCCCATCTGACAGACGTAAGCAAACGCCGCACCGACCCGTTCACGACGCGTTTTATCCGTGGCGTATCGGTTCGAAGGCGCAACTTGTGACGTATTTGTGACACGGAGGCGTTAAGATGCCGAGCATGGTCGCCCGGTCAGGTCTCGCACTGCGGTGGCGGATGACGCTCCTCAGCAGCCTCGCTATCGTTCTGCTTAGCGTCATTGCGGCGGTTACGGCGTTCGTGGTGGTGCGTCAGAACCTCGTCGGTGACTTGCAGCGCGCCCTGCGCGAAGACGTGGTGCGGGTCGCGCAGATCTATGCAGGGGCGAACGTAACCCCACCCGAAGGCCCGACCGGGGGCGTGATTGTGCAGCTCTACAGCCGTCAGGGTGAACTGCTCGCAGCGTCTAACGACGAGTTTCGCGACCGGGCGTTGCCGACCGAGGTGGTGCGTCAGATTGCGGCGCCTGGCCTGCCGCCGAACGACGGTGTCCGTAACTGGCACGGTGCGCTAGGTGAGCGCGAGGTGCGGGCGGCGCTCGCGCCGGTCGCGTTCGGGGTGGTGGTGGTGCTGTCGCCGACCGACTTTATCCAGGCGGCGCTACTGCAGATCGGGCGGGCGCTCGCGGTCACGACGGTGGTGCTGACGCTGCTAAGTGGGGTGGTGGGCTACCTGGTCGCGGCGGCGGCGCTGCAGCCGGTCAGCCAGTTGGCGCGGCTTGCGGCGCGGCTCGAGCCCGGATACCTCACCCCGATCGACTACCGCGGACCCGACGACGAAGTCGGCCAGCTAAGCACTGTTCTTAACGATTTCGTGGTCCGCCTTAAAGCCTCCATAGACGCGCAGCGAAGCTTTCTGGCCGAAACCAGCCACGAACTGCGCACCCCGCTAACGAGCCTGCAGGGGTTTTTAGAGCGGGCTGCCCGGCGCGCCTCACCCGAGGTCGAGCGCGACCTGCACGACGCCAAACGGATCGCTCAGGGCATGTCGCGGCTCGTGGCCGATATCTTGCAGCTCTCGCGCGGCGAGCTTGTCTACGAGTACGAACCGCACCTGCTCGAGCCTAAAGAAGATGTGCTCGAGCCCGTCGCCGACGAGTTTCCCGGCGTTAGGGTCGCGGCGGTCGACGGCGAACTGCTCTTAGGCGATCCGGAGAAGTTGCGTCAGCTTATCCGCAACCTGACCGCCAACGCGGTACGGGCCTGCGGTGACCCGGCGTGCGTGACGGTAGGGCTTAACGCGCCCGCGACGCCCGGCGATCCCCTCGAACTCTTCGTCCGCGACCACGGCCCCGGCATCCCCCCCGACGCGCTGCCGCGTATCTTCGACAAGTTCTACAAGGGCAAGGGCGGCGGTGCGGGTTTAGGTCTCGCCATCGCCAAACAGATCGTCGAGGTCCACCAGGGCCGCATCGAGGTCGACAGCACGCTCGGCGAGGGGACGACCTTTCGTATCTACCTACCGAGTTTCGACGATACCAACGACGAGACGGACGATACGGTCGACGACACCCGACCAGACAGGACGAGCGAACGCGCCTCTGTCGCTACCTCCTAAACCGATCCGCCTCCCTTGATACAGGCAAATTTGTTAGGCTACAGCCATGCTTCTCGCTGTAGACGTCGGTAACACCAGCACGGTGCTCGGGCTGTTCGACGGATCGGCGCTGTGCGCACACTGGCGCGTTGCGACCGACCGGATGCGCATGGCTGACGAGTACGCCGTCCTCCTTCACAACCTGCTCGCGCTAGACGGTCAGGACCGGCCCCGAACCGCGATCATCTCGTCGGTGGTGCCGTTTGTCGGCCCCGAACTCGCCGCCGCGCTCGAGCGTTACTGGCAGGTCGAGGCGCTGTCGGTGACGAGCGACCTGCTCGCCGAGCTGCTCAGTGTCGAAACCGACAACCCGCGCGAGGTCGGCGCCGACCGGATGGTCAACGCGGTGGCCGCGCTCCGCTACGACGCCGAGGCGCTGATCGTAGTCGACTTCGGCACCGCGACCAACTTCGACCTGATCCTCAAACCGAACCGGCTGATGGGGGTCGCGCTCGCGCCCGGCCCGATGACCGCCGCCGACGCGCTCTTTAACAAGGCTGCCAAGCTGCCCCGTGTCGACCTGGTCGCGCCCGAAACGGCGGTCGGTAAAAACACCGTCAGCGCGTTGCAGTCGGGTCTGGTGTTCGGCTACGCGAGCATGGTCGACGGGATGGTCGCACGTTTCGAACAAGAGATCGACGCCGCCTACGGTCGCCCCTTCGTCATCGCGACCGGCGGTTTTGCAGCGGCGCTCGACGGACACTGTCGCCGCGTCGACGAGGTCGCGCCGCTGCTCACGTTGCAGGGGTTGCAGATGATCGCCGAACAGCTCGGCTAGAGCGCACTACGCACCGTTCGGCCCCATCCGCGTAGCACCCCATACCTCTACAAGGACGAGACCGAAGGTGCTCGTATCGCTAGGCGTCTGTTGTTGTACCATCCCGACTTGCCTATGTCACTATGTGCGCTGATACCATTCATGTGAATCGTAGGGTGCGCCGTGCGCACCGCACTGCCACCAGCACCCTTGTTTCGCCACAACGAGTGCGCCGCAGAGTGCTTTCTGCCCAGCGGGATCAACGTGACATACAAAAATCAGCTTAGTATAGTCGCGCACCGTTTTAGGTTGGACGAGCCACTAATCGACGGCGAAGCGGACGCTCAGCGACACGTCGAACGCTTGCGACAGTTCGGGTAGGATGAGCGGGCGGTGGGTGTAGACGACGCCTAGACCGACGTCTTCGGAGAGGTCGTAGGTGAGCGCGAGGCTGAGCGCCGCGCCGAAATCGCCGCCGCTTAGGCCTAGTCCGACTCCTGCGTAGCTGCGAAACCCGAGCGGGTCTTCGGGGTTAGGCCGAAACGCGAACCAGCCGCCCGCGTCCAGGACGATGCCGCGCCGAAAGGCGAGCGCGCCGTAGAGGCCGACGACGTCGTTGAGCGGATAGACGATGCGGCTGCCGAGCATGACGGTGCTGCGGTAGTCGCCGCTGCCGCGTTCGTCGTAGCCGAGGCCGAGGTTAAGCCAGACCGACTGCGCCGCGCCGCCGCTAAGGGCCGTGAGGAAGAGCAGCAGCACGAGCAGGCGGGGCGCGCTGCGAAAACGGGGCACGTCGCTAAAAACGGTAGTTGACGCCGAGCGCGCCGCCGAAGGTCGGAATCTCGTTCGGGCGGCCTAGACCGATGCCGACACCGAGGCTGAGTTCGGCGAAGACGCCGAGGGGCTCGAGCCCCACATCACCGAACAGAAACTCGCCGCCGAGCAGCACGTGCACGTCTAGCAGCGCCCCTTCCTGGCTAAAATCTAGCGCCGGCCCCCCGCCCGCATAGACGACGAACGGCTCGGCGACCGACAGCTCGTTAAGCGCGTCGATGCCGACCCCGAAGTTTAGGTCGCCGCCGCGCGAGCGCACCGCGCCGCTCACCCGCAGGTCGCTGCCGTCGGGGAGCGCCCCGGCGATACCGTAGTGGAGCGTGACGCCGAGCGGGACGCCGCTGCGCAACCCGACCCAGTTCTGGGCGTGTGCGAACCCTGCCGCGACCAAGACGACAACGACCGCAACCATCGACAAGTAGCTGTGTGAACGTAGCTTCATAGCGGTAGTGTAGCGTGTCGGCGCTGCGGATGCGGGTCGGTCGCGGTCTGGTTTGTGTGGGGCGGGCCTGTACGGGCGGGTCTGTACGCGCCGACCGGAACTTCGGCGCTGTCTGCTTGGTATCGTGAGGCTATGGAACTCGACAAAAAAGCGCTGCTGTCGCAGCTTAACGAGGCGGCCAAGCTGCTCGAGGTTGTCGGCGACCCGTACCGGGCTCGAGCCTTCGCCAACGCCGCCCGCAGCCTCGACGACACCCGCGACGACCTCGCCGCCCTTATCGACGCGGGCGAGATAGACCGGCTCAAGGGGGTCGGCAAGACGCTCGCCGCCGAACTCGTCGCCTACAGGCAGGCCGGACAGCTTCCGGTCCTTACCGAACTGCACGCGCAGGTGCCGGTCGGGGTGCGGGGGCTGCTCGCGGTGCGCGGGCTCGGCGCCAAAAAGGTCGCGACGCTGTGGCACCACGACATCGATAGCGTCGAGGCGCTCGTCGCAGCGATAGAAAACGGCGACCTCGCGGCGATCAAGGGCTTCGGCGGCAAGAGTGCGGCGACCATCGGCGACGCGGCCCGTTTCGCGCTCGAGGCCAAGAAGCGGATGCGGCGCGATACTGCCGAGCATCTCGCTGAGCGGTTGACGGCAGAGTTGCAGACGGCGCTACCAGAACTGCGGCTCGAGCCCATCGGTAGCCTCCGCCGTGGTCTCGAAACGGTCGGCGACATCGATTTGCTCGCCGCTAACGTCTCGTTTGCCGCACTCGAAGCGGCGCTGCTCACCCTCGGCACTCAAGAAGACGTCACCCCGCCCCGGATCCGGGTGCGCTACGACGACCACGACGCCGAGGTATTTCTCACCGAGCCCGACGTGTGGGGCGCGGCGCTCGCGGTCGGCACCGGCGACGCGGCGTTTCGGGAGCGGTTGATGGCTCGAGCCGCCGAGCGGGGCTACACCCTATCGATGGCCGGGTCGAGGGCCGGTCTGTTTCGGGGCGACGAGCGGATCGCGACCCCTACCGAAGCCGCGCTGTTCGCGCACCTAGAACTGCCCCACCTGCCCCCCGAACTCCGCGACGCCGAAGCGCCCCAACCGAGCGCGCCGCCGACCGATCTCGTCACCGTAGACGCGATTCGGGGCGTCGTCCACAACCACTCTCACTGGTCGGACGGTCAGCACAGCCTCCGCGACATGGTCGCCGCGGCGCGCGAACGGGGCTACCGCTACCTCGCCATGGCCGACCACTCGAAAAGCTCGTACTACGCAGGCGGGCTTAGTGTCGAACGGCTCGAGCACCAGGCCGCCGAAATCGCCGAGATTCGCGCCGAACTCCGCGCCGAAGCGAGCGACTTTACCCTGCTGCACGGCGTCGAAGTCGACATTATGAGCGACGGCAGCCTCGACTACGACGACGAGGTGCTCGCGACGCTCGACTACACCGTGGTCAGCGTCCACCAAAACTTTACCCTGTCGCGCGCCAAGCAGACCGAGCGGATCGTCCGCGCCGTCCGTAACCCCTACGCGACGATTCTGGGCCACGCGACCGGGCGGGTGCTGCTCCGCCGCCCTGGCTACGACGTCGACGTCGAGGCCGTGATTGAAGCGTGCGCCGAAACCGGGACGGTCGTCGAGATTAACGCCAACCCGCGCCGTCTCGACCTCGACTGGCGCTGGGTGATTCGGGCCCGCGAGCTAGGCTGTTCGTTCGCGATCAACCCCGACGCCCACAGCCGCGAAGGTTTCGACGTGATCCGTCACGGCGTTACCGTAGCCCGCAAAGCCGGTCTGCGCGCCGCCGACGTGGTCAACTGCGAACCCGATGCGGCGGCGTTTCTGGCCCGGCTCAAACCGCGTCCCGGGGCGTCGGCGGAGTAGGGGAGTGGGGTAGGAGCGGTGTCGTCGGGGTCGGTGATGTCGATAACGGCACGGGCGTTGCCGGGGCTGACGTTTACGGTGCTGTGGGGGACGATAGGGACGCTGCTGTTAGGGTGACGGTGTCTGCAACTCCCGACACTGCTCGTCTTCAAAGGAAGTTACGCTCTACCCGTACTCGAAACGGCTGTTGTAGACGTGCTTTCCGGTTTTGCCGAGCGCTCTGGTTAGCGCTATCCTCCGGCGCGGTTTTTTAGGTGTTGACAGCCCCGGGCCTACGTGCTACTTTGTTTATTCGGACGACGGCGAGAGCCCGAGACCGAGTTCGGCGCTAGGTACGCCACCCTAGCTCAACTGGCAGAGCATCTGATTTGTAATCAGAAGGTTGTCGGTTCGATTCCGATGGGTGGCTCCAGAACCATCACAGCACTTCATCCTCCGACAACGAGGGCTTGTGTAAGGTAAGAGTCCACGTTCGAAACGCCGAACGCACGCCTCGCTAAGAGGTATGACGTAGTAAGAAATGCGATGCACGATGTAGGATGCACGATCTGTAGGACGTAAGACCTGTATGGGTAGGTGCCCGAGTGGTTAAAGGGGACGGACTGTAAATCCGTTGGCTTAGCCTACGCTGGTTCGAATCCAGCCCTACCCACCACCGCGCGGGAGTAGCTCAGTTGGTAGAGCGTCAGCTTCCCAAGCTGAATGTCGAGGGTTCGAATCCCTTCTCCCGCTCCACGCATTCTTGATCTAGACCTAGCCGTCTAGACTTAGCAAGAGTGCCGGAATGCATCGGTTCTAGTAGGCTCGTGTAGCTCAGTGGTAGAGCACTCCCTTGGTAAGGGAGAGGTCGACGGTTCAAACCCGTCCACGAGCTCCAACTCAGAACATTGCCGACCTATGAGCATCACCGAAAAGTCAGTTCTGCACGGCAGACTGGCTTAATTTCGGCTGTAAAGCCTCGGAAAGCGAGTTATCC
>JAXHMC010000043.1:0-193177 GCA_034521635.1 Trueperaceae bacterium
ACCGACCGGATGGCCGACATGGGCTTCCTGCCCGTGGTCCGGCGGCTGCTGGACCAGACCCACCGCGATCGCCAGACCCTGCTGTTCTCGGCGACGCTGGACGGCGACGTCGACGTCCTCGTCCGCCGCTACCAGCGCGACCCGGTCCGGGTCGAGATCGACGAGTCCGCCGAGGAGCAGGGGCAGGTCGGCCACTACTTCTGGGAGGTGGACCGCCACGACCGCAAGCAGCTGACCGCGGACGCGCTGCGCCGGTCGGGCTCCACGATCGTGTTCACCCGCACCAAGCACGGCGCGGACCGCCTCGCCAAGCAGCTGGGCAAGAAGGGGCTGCGCACGGCCGCGATCCACGGCAACCGCAGCCAGAACCAGCGCGAGCGCGCACTGGCGGACTTCGCCGACGGCTCGGTCACGGCACTGGTCGCCACCGACGTCGCGGCCCGTGGCATCCACGTCGACGCGGTGGACACGGTGATCCACTTCGACCTGCCCGCCACCGACAAGGACTACGTCCACCGCTCGGGCCGCACCGGCCGCGCCGGTCGCAACGGCACGGTCGTCTCGCTGGTGCTCGAGGACCAGGGCAAGCAGCTGCGCGACCTGCAGAAGGGCCTTGACCACAACGGCACGCACCGCGTGGATCTCGCCGTCCTCGACACCGGTGCTTCGGCAAGCGACGCCCAGCCAGCGACCGCCACGACCTCGTCGGCGTCGCGCTCCGACAACGGCGATCGTGGCGCGGCTCCCCGCACGAGCGGTGGCGCCCGCTCGCGCAGCACGAGCGGCGGCGCCCGCCCGCGCAACCGGCGCAACCGACGAAACCGGCGCCGCTGAGCGGCCCCGTGGGGCTGCTGGTCACAGCATCCGGCGCAGCAGCCCGTCGCGGTGGACCACCTGGTGCTTGAGCACGAGGCCGAGGTGCACCGCCAACGCCACGAAGAACGTCACGTGCGTCGCGATGTGGGCGCCGAGCGCCACGTCGTCGTCGACCAGCTCCAGCGGTGCCTGCCACTCGCCGCCGGTGAGGTCCCAGTCCTCACCGGCCAGGAACAGCAGCGCCACCCCCGTCAGCGGGATCAGGAACAACGTCGCGTAGAGCACCCGCTCGGTGTGGTGCGCGACGCGGCGCTCGGTGGCCGACAGCGCCGGTGACCACGGCGGCAGCCCGGCGATCCGGCGCCACACCAGCCGCACGATCGCCAGCACGAGGATGACGACCCCGATGGCTGCGTGGAGGACCACGAGCAGATCGTCCTCGCCACCCATCCACGCGTCGACCACCCACTCGAGCAGGTCGTCGGCCCGCTCGATCGAGTAGCCGATCGTGAACTGCGCCACCAGCGCGAGCACCGTGGCCCAGTGCAGCGCCTTGGCAACCCGGCCGTAGCCGGGCTCCTGGTCGACAGGGGAGGTGGCGCTCAGCCCGTGGCTCGCTCGTACAGCTCGACCAGGATCGCTTGGCGTTCGTCGAGGGACTCCAGGGACGTCCCGGTCCACCCGGCACCGCTCAGGGCAGTGCTGTACTGCTCGCCGTCCACGAAGACGATGAGGCTGGTCCCGCCGAAGTCGTCGTCGAACAGGAACGCCTGGTCGCCGAGGCCAGGTGTCGCGACCGGCTCGTCGAAGTACTCGGCGGTCTGGTCGACGACCTGCTGGACGCGCTCGTCGCTGCCGTCCCAGGTGCCGAGCGAGACTGCGGCGATGACGGCGACGTCGTCGGTCTCCCCCTTGTAGATGCACGACACCCCGTCGTTGGCGAGCTCGTTGACATCGTCCAGGGTGATCTCGAAGCCGATCGCCACGACCTCGGACACGCTTCCGGCGTCGAGCGGACACTCCCCGCTGTCGTCGGCAGCGGCGGCCTGCTCCTCCTCGGTGTCGTCCGCAGGCTCCTCGGTGTCGTCCCCAGGTTCGTCGGCTGCTTCCTCCTCCTCCTCTGCCGGGTCCTCGTCCTGGGCCGGCTCGGTCTGCTCGTCGGTGACATCGTCGGCACCCTCGTCGGAGGAGCACCCACCCAGTGCGAGCACGAGACCCAGTGCGAGCGCCACCCCCGAGCGGAGGTGCGACGGCTCGGTGCGGACGACCATGACCAGTTCCTTCCCGGAAGGGCGCAGCTGTGCGGCTCCCGATCGACGAGCAGGGACTCGAGGGTCCCATCGGGGCCGCACCGTAGGAGCCGGCCCGACACTGGCCTCCCACGTGCTGCCGGCACTCCGGTCGCGCACCTGGTGCGGGTTGCGGGGCTCCGTGGTAGCGGCACTGGATTGGCTTTACTGGACAACCTTTACTTGACAACCTTGACCTCGTAGGGTTGGCGGCATGCCAGTCACGTCACCCCACGATCCGGTCGAGGACTTCCTCGTCCGGAGCACGGCTGCATACCGGGCGCAGCTGCAGGCCCTGCTCGAGCAGGGCGTCGAGCTGGGCCTGGAACCGGAGGACGCAGGACGTCGGGCTGCCGCATCGCTGGTCGTCGGCCGCCGCTGGGCCGAGGACGTCGGTCCCTTCTACGACACCGACGGGGCGCGAGCGGCGATGGGCGGGGTGACCAAGCAGGCAGTCTCCGACCGGCTCCACCGTGGCGCCCTGCTCGGGTTGCCGCTGGCGTCCGACGGGTCCGGACGGACCCGGCTGGTCTACCCGGTGTGGCAGTTCGACGTCCTGGACCACCTCCACGAGGTGCTGCCCGCCGCCGGTTACGACGTCGAGCGGCCAGCTGCGTGCTGGACGGTCGCGGTGTGGCTGACGACGCCGGATCCGACCCTGGAGGACCAGACACCGCTGACCATGCTCCGCACCGGCGCGACGACGCCCGTCCTGCGGCTTGCTGGTGAGGTGGCTGCGTCGCTGGGGACCGAGGAGCGCGCCGTCGCGGGCGTGGACGCGGTGGCCCGGGCGGGCTGATGGCTGCTTCCAGCGGGCTCGCCGAGCCGCCCGATGACCGCGGGGACCTGGCCGGGTTCCCCGCGGCGGGGCACGTCGACCAGCTGCACCGGTGCAGTGACCACCCCGGCGCGTGGTGGTTCTCCTCGGTCGAGGCGCCCAACGACGAGGTTGGCGGGCGCTTCGACCGCACCACGCCGCGCGGCACCTGCTACCTCGCCGAGGAGCGCCTCGACGGGGCCCTGGTCGAGAAGCTGCTGCGGACCCCGGTCAAGGTCGTCGTCCACGAGCGCCTCGTCGAGCTGTTCCACGCGACGGTGACCGTGCGGGCAGCACCGCCGACGGCTGACCTCACCGCACAGGCAGCGACCGGGTTCGGCCTCAACGCCGAGGTCCACGACACGCTCGATTACGGCATCACGCGACGCTGGGCCGCTGCGCTGGACGAGGCCGGTTGGCGTGCACTGCGCCATCGGCTGCGCGGCGACGTCACCGGCGAGCTCGCCGGTCGGTGCGTGTTCGGTGGGGCCGGTCTGCACCAACGGGCACCCGCGGGGATGCGCACCCGCGTCGAGCCGCTGGACGTGCAGCAGGCGACGGCCGTCCTCGAGGCCCGGGGCGTGGAGGTCCGCCCCATCCCGCGCACGGTTCCCATCGCCGACCCACCCGCCACGGGCGGGTGACGGCGCCGGACCTGGTGGACGGCA
Organism: Trueperaceae bacterium; assembly: GCA_034521635.1. GTDB lineage: Bacteria > Deinococcota > Deinococci > Deinococcales > Trueperaceae > JAXHMC01. The sequence continues at coordinate 3,591 of JAXHMC010000043.1, forward strand.
CCACCGCGACCGTGCGGTCGCCGGGTGCGGCAGCCCCGTCAGCGCTTATCGTGTCCGTGCGACGGCGGGGACCACGGTGAGCGAGCAACTCGAGGCTGCGCGGGCGGGGTTCACCCGCCGCGCCTGGGAGGATGCCTACACCCGCCTGGCAGCTGTCGAGGAGCGAACAGGTCTGGACGCGCAGGACCTGGTGCGGCTGGCCGAGAGCGCCTACCTCACCGGCCGGCACGGGGCCGCCGAGGACGCGTGGTCGCAGGCGCACGAAGCGTTCCGCGACCGCGGCGAGGTGGCGGCCGCGGTCCGGTGCGCCTTCTGGCTCGGCCTGGTGCTGCTGACCGACCTGGGTGCGCAGGCTCGCGGCGGCGGTTGGATGTCCCGGGCCCAGCGACTGCTGGACGACCACGGCCCCGACGACTGCGCCGAGCACGGCTACCTGCTGCTGCCGGCGGCGCTCGCCGAGCTCAACGACGGCGATCCTGGCGTGGCCCACGACCTGTTCGGTGAGGCCGCGGCCATCGGCACCCGCTTCGAGGAGGCCGACGTGACCGCGATCGGACGGCTCGGGCAGGGCCAGGCCCTGATCCGCCAGGGTGAGTCCGAGCGCGGGCTCGCCCTGCTCGACGAGGTCATGGTGGGTGTCGAGTCCGGCCGGGTCTCGACGATCGCCGCCGGCCTCGTCTACTGCGCCGTGATCCACGCCTGCCAGCAGACGTTCGACGTGGCCCGCGCCCAGCAGTGGACGATCTCGCTGTCGGGATGGTGCGCCGCCCAGCCCGACCTGGTGCCCTACCGCCGCGAGTGCCTCGTGCACCGCTCCGAGCTGGCGGCGCTGCGCGGTGACTGGGCGACGGCGGTCGCGCACGCCCAGCACGCCTGCGATGCGTCGGGGGACCTGCCCGGGTCGGCCGCAGGGATGGCCCACTACCAGCGCGCCGAGCTGCACCGCCTGCGCGGCGAGCACGACGACGCCGCAGCCGCGTTCGCCCGGGCGGCCGACCACGGTCGCGACCCGCAGCCCGGCCTCGCCCTGCTACGGCTCGACCAGGGACGCACCGACGCTGCGGCTGCGGCGATCCGGCGCGTGCTGGCCCAGACCGACAGCCGGGTCCCACCGATCGTCGAGGAGGCCAGCGCCCCGCGATCACGGGCCGACCTGCTGGCCGCGGCGACCGAGATCATGCTCGCTGCCGACGACCACGAGGCGGCTGCCGCAGCTGCCGACGAGCTCGCCGCGATCGCCGAGGACCTCCACACGCCCCTGGTCGAGGCCGCAGCGGCACGCGCCCGCGGTGCCGTGCTGCTGGCCGAGGAGCAGGCGGGCGCGGCGCTGGACGCGCTGAGCGACGCCCGGGCACGGTGGGGCCAGCTGGACGCCCCCTACGAGACGGCCCGGACCCGGGTGCTGCTCGCCCGCGCGCTGCGCGAGCTCGGCGACGCGGACACCGCCGCCATCGAGCTGGACGCGGCGAGGAAGGTCTTCGAGGACCTCGGTGCCACACCCGCCCTGGGACGGCTCGAGGGGCTGGAGGCATCGACCTCCCCAGCAGCAGCAGCCGGCCTGACGCCCCGTGAGCTGCAGGTCGTGCGGCTGGTGGCCGAGGGCCGCACGAACCGCGAGATCGCCGACGCGCTGGTGATCAGCGACAAGACCGTGGCGCGCCACCTCCACAACGTCTTCACCAAGCTCGACCTGCCCAACCGCTCGGCCGCCACGGCCTTCGCCTACGAGCACGACCTGGTGTAGGCGCGCCTGCACACAATGGTGTAGTCCGGGTGTGGCGAGTTGCACCGTTTCACCGACGCGGCGGCGCTGCGGCCGTTCATAGCGTCACTGGCACGTTGCCACTGACGACAGGACCACACATGCCGCACACCGGATCCCGGGCGATCGTGCTGGGCGCCAGCATGGCCGGACTGGCCCACGCCACCGTGCTCGCCGACCGCTTCGACCACGTCACGTTGGTCGACCGCGACGTGCTGCCCGACGACGCGCAGCAGCGCGACGGCGTGCCGCAGGGCGAGCACATCCACCTGCTGGTGCCCGGTGGCGTCACACGCCTCGAGCAGCTGCTGCCCGGGGTGCTGGCCGACCTGTCCGCCCGTGGCGGTGACGTCATCGAGGCGTCCCGCTGGCACTTCCACATGGGTGGTGGCCGGCTGGCACTGGGGGACTCGGACCTGCGCATCACCGGAACGACCCGACCGTTGCTGGAGGCAGTCGTGCGCGACCGGGTGCTGGCCCACGACCGCATCGAGCTGCTGGACGGCTGGACCGCGCGCGAGCTGGCGACCACCGAGGACCGCAGCCGCGTCACGGGTGTGCGGCTGCGTTCCCAGGACGACCCTGACGTGCTGCGCACGCTGGACGCCGACCTCGTCGTGGACACCACCGGCCGTGGATCGATCACGCCGCGGTGGCTGGAGGACCTCGGTCACACCCCGCCCGAGGAGCAGCGCCTCCAGGTCGGCGTGCACTACACCACCCGGTTGTTCCACCGCGACCCGGACGACCTCGGTGGCTGCGGCAACGTGCTCGTCGACATCCCGCCCACCGGCCGCCGGGGCGGTGTGGCGCTGGCGGTCGAGGGCGACCGCTGGCTGGTGACCCTGATCGGCATGCTGGGGGAGCGCCCGCCCACCGACCTGGCGGGTTTCCAGGACTACGCGGCCAGCCTCTGGGTCGACGACCTGCACACCATCGTCGAGAGTGCGACCCCGGTCGGGGAGGCCGCCACGCGCGCCTTCCCGTCCTTCTCGTGGCGTCGCTACGACCAGCTGGACCGGCTGCCCGAAGGCTTCGTGGTCGCCGGTGACGCGGTCTGTTCGCTCGACCCCCGCTTCGGGCAGGGCATGACCGTGGCCCTGGCCGAGGCGATCGCGCTGGGCGAGGTGCTCGACGCCCACGGCCTGGACCAGGTCGGCACGCGTGCGCTGGCCGCGGCGCAGTCGGTCGTGGAGGACGCGTGGACGCTGGCCACGGGTGCCGACCTCGCCAATCCCGAGGTCGAGGGACCGCGACCGCTGCAGTGGAGGCTGACCAACGCCTACCTGCAGCGCCTGTTGCCCGTCGCCCACCACGACCCGGACGTCGCCGAGGCGTTCGTCCGTGTGATCGCGCTGCTCGACCGCCCGCAGGACCTGTTCCACCCGGCGATCGTCTGGCGGACCCTGACCGGCGGCAACGGCACGCCCACGACGGCGGCCGGTGCTGGCACCGGTGCCCGGGTCGGCGCCGAGCCATGAGGTGGCCCGTGGCTACGTCCTGTCGCTGCCCATCAGCCACCTGACAGCCCCCGCGACCAGCAGGACCACCACGGCGACGTACAGCAGCCACCGCAGGGCCTTGAGGATCAGCCCGATGATGCCGAGCACGATCGCCACGGCCAACAGGGCCAGTGCGAGCCTCACCGGTGTGTTGGTGCCCACGATCGACCTCCGCTGCCGAGCGTCACGGTAGTGCGGGTGGGGTGAGGTGACTTGACCAGGGCCGTTGTGGCGTCGACCCTGCCCAGCGTGCCACGGAGGCCGTCTGGACACTCGTCTGCTCCCGCCCACCGGCGACGGCCTGGCCGTCGCCGGCGAACTGCTGCGCGCCGGGCGGCTGGTCGCGTTCCCCACCGAGACCGTCTACGGACTGGGGGCCGATGCGACCACACCGGCCGCGGTCGCAGGGATCTTCGCCGCCAAGCAGCGCCCTGCCGACAACCCGCTGATCGTCCACCTCGCGGCCGCTGAACGCATGGGTGAGGTCGCGTCCGAGGTCACCCCGCTGGCCGAGCGGCTGGCGGCCGCGTTCTGGCCCGGCCCGTTGACACTGGTGCTTGACGCCCGGCCGGAGCTGCCGCGCGAGACGACGGGGGGACTGGACACCGTGGCCGTGCGGGTGCCCGACCATCCGGTCGCGATCACCCTGCTGCAGGTCGCAGCCGTGCCCGTCGCGGCCCCGTCGGCCAATCGCTCGGGCCGTCCGTCGCCGACCACCGCGGGCCACGTGCTGGCCGACCTCGGCGGTGCGATCGATGCCGTGGTCGACGGAGGGAGCTGTCCGCTCGGGGTCGAGTCGACGGTGGTGGACGCCCGTGGTGAGGTCGCGGTCGTCCTGCGCGAGGGTGGGGTGACCCGGGAGGACCTCGAGCAGACCGGGACGTCGGTGGCGGCCGAAGGCGAGGAGGCAGCATCGCCGGGAACGCGCCACCGGCACTACCAGCCCAGCTGCCGGGTGCAGCTGGCCGCGCCCGGCCGCGCCGCCGAGGAGGCTGCAGCCCTGGCCATCGCCGGCGAGCACGTCGCGCTGCTGGCCCGCGAGCCGGCACCCGACGGTGTGGTGGAGGCGGGTCGCTTCGACGACGCCGGTGAGCTCGCGCCGATGCTGTACGGCGCGCTGCGCGACGCGGAGCTCGCCGGGGTCGACGTGGTCGTGGTCGAGACCGTCGCCGAGGAGGGCATCGGCCGGGCCGTGATGGACCGCCTGCGCCGCGCCGCCGACTGACCGCCCACGGCTGACGATCGTCAGGGAGTCCCAGCCCGGGGAACCCGGAACGTCACACACGGGTGAGCTGTCTCGTCAACGGGGGTGACCGACGACTCCCGGAGGTAGCCGTGAACTGCACCGATCCGACATCCCCTGACCGCACTGACCACGCCGACGTCGCCGTGATCGGCGGCGGCCTCGGTGGCCTGGTGGCCGCGACCCACGCTGCTCGTGCTGGCGCCCGTGTCGTGCTGGCCGAGCGCGGCCCGGAGCTCGGCGGACGTGCTCGGTCGCGCCGTGTCGACGGCTTCGTCCTCAACCTCGGCGCCCATGCCCTGTACCGCGGCGGCGCCGCGGCAGCGGGGCTCGACGAGCTCGGCGTCCAGGTCGACGGCGGCGTGCCCGGTGATGGCCACGCCGAGTTCGCCCGCGAGCTCGTGGCGCTCCCGCAGGGTGCGGGCAGCCTGCTGCGTGCGTCGTGGCTGGGGATCCGCGGCCGCCTCGAGGCGCTGCGCGTCCTGGCGGGACTGGCCCGGCCGCCGACCGCGCGGCTGGACGGGGTGAGCTGGGGTGCCTACGTCCGTGCCCGGGCCACGGACCCGCATGCACGGTCGCTGCTGCTGGCCGTGGGACGGCTGGCCACGTACGCCGCCGACGAGTGCATCGCTGCCCGCGCCGTCCTCACCAACCTGCGGGCTGGCGCGCTGCAGCCCGTCCTCTACCTCCATGGCGGCTGGCAGCGGTTGGTCGACGGCGTCGCCACGGCCGCGCAGCGTGAGGGCGTGCACATCCTGACCGGCACTGGCAGCATCGTCCTCGCACGCCAGGACGACGGGTGGCGCGTGCGCGGGGACGGGCTCGACCTGTGTGCCGGGGCCGTCGTGGTCGCAGCCGGCACGCCGAGGAGGACCAGCGAGGTGCTCAGCGACGTCGTCGATCCTGCCACCCGCGCGTCGATCGCGGGGCGGACGCCGGTGCGTGCCGCCGTGCTGGACGTCGCCCTGGGGCACCTGCCGCGCCCCGACCGGACCTTCGTGCTCGGCATCGACGAGCCGACCTACCTCTCGGTGCACTCCGCGGTCGCCGAGCTGGCGCCGCCGGATGGGGCGGTGATCCACCTCGCGCGGTACCTCGACAGCGACGAGCAGGCCGGCACTGCGGAGCGGACGCAGCTGGAGGGCCTGCTGGACCGCGTCCAGCCGGGCTGGCGCGACGAGGTCGTCGACGTGGCGTTCCTGCCCGACATGACCGTCACGGGTGACGTCGCCCCTGCAGCCGCCGGCGGACTGGCAGGCCGCCAGCCGGTCGAGGTCGAACAGGGCCTGTGCCTGGCGGGGGACTGGGTGGGCTCGGCGGGGTTCCTCACCGATGCGGTGTTCGCCTCGGCCCGGGTGGCCGGGCGCACTGCGGCTGGTGCAGCACGCAACCGTCGAACGGCCCCAGCATGAGCCACGCCGACCACACCGATGACGCCGACCACACCGATGACGCCGTCGAGCGCGAGCGGCCGCGGCTGGAGGGCCTCGCCTACCGCTTGACCGGGTCGTTCACCGAGGCCCAGGACATCGTCCAGGAGGCGATGCTGCGGCTGACGCGCACCGAGGACGTCCGTGAGCCGGCGGCGTGGCTGACGACGGTCACCACCCGGTTGGCGATCGACCACCTGCGCAGCGCCCGGGTCCGGCGCGAGCAGTACGTCGGGCCGTGGTTGCCCGAGCCGCTGCCCGGCGAGGAGCCCGAGCTGGCCGGCGACCCCCAGGCGCGGGCGGTGCTGGCCGAGTCGGTCACCAGCGCCCTGTTGGTCCTGCTGGAGTCCCTGTCGCCGCTCGAGCGTGCCGCGTTCGTGCTCCATGACGTGTTCGGCTACCAGCACGACGAGGTCGCCGCGATGCTCGAGCGCAGTCCCGCCGCGGTCCGCAAGCTCGCCAGCCGTGCGCGGCAGCACCTCGCCGCCGGACGCGACCGCTTCGAGGTCGACCGCGAACGGCGCCGGCAGGTGGGCAGTGCGTTCCTCGCGGCCGCTGCCGGCGGTGACCTCGACGACCTGATGGCGCTGCTCAGCCCCGACGTGCGCTTCGTCTCCGACGGCGGGGGCGTCGTCAGTGCTGCCCGCAGGCCGGTGGTGGGCCCCGACCGGGTCGCCCGGTTCGTGCTCGGCCTGCGTGGACAGGGCGAGGGGAGCACGCTGCACCCGATGTGGCTCAACGGCGGCCCGGGCGTGGTCGCGGTCGACCCGCAGGGCCACGTCGTGGTGGCCATCTCGGTCTCGGTCACCACCGAGGGGCTGGTCGACGGGCTCTACGCGGTGCGCAACCCGGCCAAGCTGCGGCACGTGGTCCCACCCGCCCCGGGCGATGCGTCGGTCCGTCTCTGACGACGGGGCAGGCCGTGGCGACGTGGCCCTACGAGTCGTACCGGAACGTCGCGACGGTCGTCCCGGTGGGGTCGAGCAGGCGCAGGTCGTCGCCACCACTGTTGTTGAGGTAGCCCTGGTCGCGGTCGGCGTACCACCGGTCCGGTGCCGACTCGTCACCAGCCGGGCCGCTGTAGACCCGGAGGCTCCCACCGGGTGCGATCGTGGCCCCGGCACCGACGGTGACGGTGTTGCCGTCGTCGTCGGCCACCTGCCACCCGATGAGGTCGACCGGCTCGTCGCCGTCGTTGCCCAGCTCGACGTACTCGGAGTCGCCCGGCTGGACGTCATCGCCGGGGCCGTCGAAGCGGACGTGGACGATCCGGACCGGACCGGTGGCCTGCTCGGTGCCGTCGGGCTCGCCGGCGGCGTCCGGTGGGGCGTCCGGTGGGGTGTCGGTGGCGCACTCGGGCGTGGGTGCGTCAGCGGCTGCGCGGCGCAGGCGTGCGGCCAGGTCAGGATCCTCGGCGGTGAAGCGCTCGTCGACCCTGCCGAGGCCGGCGGCGACCAGCGCCACGTTGAGGCTGGCGCCGTCGGCGACCCGGACCACCTCGCCCAGCAGCCGGTCGAAGCCGCCCGTGGCGGGTGCGTCCTGCGGGCGGTAGATCGCGACCGTGGCGCCGTCCAGGAACGCACCCGTGAACGCGGTCGCCTCGGGACCGCACGGCTGGGTGTCGCTGCGGACCTCCGGCGTGTCGACGATCGCGAGCCGCACCCGTGTCCCGTCAGCGAGGTCGAAGGTGTCGCCGTCCACGATGTCGGTCACCGGCCCCTGGCGCACCACCGGCGCGTCGTCGCCTCGGGGTGAGGCGGTCTCGGTCGCCGGCTCGGTCGCCGGACCGGTCGCACAGCCAGCGAGCACGAGGCAGCGATGCCGGTGAACAGCCTGGTGGTGATGCCTGGTTGGGATCGATGCCTCCGGGTGCCGGCCGCCGACCGACCGTAGTGCTGCGGGTCGGCGTCCGACGGCACCCGAGCCCCGGCGACACGCCAGTGGCACGCGTTAGCCTCGCGCTCGGCTCAGTCTCCGGAGCCGCTCGTCTTCACTTGCCGTCGCCTGGTCCTCGTCGGCGCTCGTCGGGTTCGCCACGTCGTGCAGTGACGCCCCGGCACCCACGGCTGCGCCGGATCAGGTGCAGTCGCCCCCGGCCACGGTGGAGTCACCGGCACCCGCATCGGACGGTGAGGTCCAGCCGACCACGAGGCTGCCGGAGGGGCGCTCCCTGATCGCCACGGCCACGGTCGAGGAACTGGAGGCGCGTGGCGAGCCCGATGAGGAGGCCCCGGTGCTGCATCGGCTCGCGCATCCGACCGCAAGAGGGGCACCGCGCGTCCTGCTCGTTGAGCGGCAGCTGGAGGGCTGGTTCGAGGTCCTGCTCCCGGTGCGCCCCAACGGCTCGCGCGGGTGGATCCGGGTTGCTGACGTCGACCTGTCGCAGACCAGCTACGGGGTCGACGTCGACCTCGCCGCGTTCGAGCTGACGGTGACTCGTGGAGGCGTGGAGATCCTCGACTTCACCGATTGCCTATGGCAAGGAGGACACGCCAACGCCGGGCGGCCGGTACTTCATCACCGAGTTGTTGCAGCCGCCGGACCCGGACGGGGTCTACGGCTCGTTCGCTTTCGGGCTGTCGGGCTTCAGCGACGTCCTGCTCAGCTTCGCCGGAGGTGAGGGCGTCATCGGCATCCACGGCACCAACGACCCGGACTCGATCGGCGAACGGGGTCAGCGCCGGCTGCATCCGACTTCCCGACGACGTGATCATCGAGCTCGCGGGGATGTTGCCGCTCGGCACACCGGTGACGATCAGCGGCTGAACCCCGCGTCAGCGCGGTCCCCTCAGCGATCGAGCGCCTCTCGGGCTAGCGGCCGCAGGGTGGCGTCGAGGATGATCAGGTTCGACCCGCTGTCGTTCTGCGTGGCGACCAGGACGCCATCCACGTCGGCTGTTGCCCAGTCGATGGATGCTGCTGCCTCGCGGGTCAGCGTGACCTGGGTGCGGGCCGGGGCACTCGCACCGTCCGCGACGCGGCACATCCTCCTGGCAGACGTCGAACGAATCCAGCCCCGGCCAGCGGTCGAAGACGTCCTGGGCGAACAGTGCCGTCACCTCCACGAGACCGTCGACGTAGGCCATGTCGTCTCGCGGTCCGTCAGGTGCGACGTACAACGACAGGTGCGTGCCGTCAGGATCCGGTTCGTACTCCTCGTCCACAAGCCCGCCTCGGTCCGTCAGGCGCAGGCCGAGCTCGGCCAGCTCGTCGTCATACGTCTCGGTGATGGCGCTCGCCTCCAGCGGCGGCAGGGTCACCGGCTCCGCGGACGTGCACCCGCCCAACAGCACGGTGGCCGCCAGGCAGGCGGCCACCGCAGTGGTTCGTGCCGTCATCCGGTGAAGTCCGGCTCGGTCTCGACCGGCTCGGCGGGCTCGGCCTCGTCGACGGTGTCATCGACGTCCTCGGTGGGGCTCGGCGAAGGCTCCGGGCTGGGGGAGGGGTCGGGGCTCGGTGCCGGGAACGTGTTGGTAACCGTGGACAGGACGTTGGAGTAGTCGGTGTAGGTGACGGTCTGGGGGACGATCGTCGTGGCCTCGGCGTCGCCGTCCTCCGGCTCGGTGATCTCGCACTCCACCTCGATCTGGTTGTCGTCGTCGAAGAACTGGTAGATGACGACCTGGTCGTCACCGCCGTCGGGACCGAACTGGCGGGTCTCGGTGGGAGCTGCTCGTCGAACTTCCCGAAGTTGCTCGTGCACTCCACGTTCACGGTGAACGAGGCCTCATCCGGCACCTGGCCCTCGACCGCCTTGGTCAACTGCAACCGTGAGAAGGCGATGCGGAAGGTCTCGCTGTCCTCGAGTTCGTCCTCACTGGGAGGGCAGGATCGCTCGAAGAGGTATTCGCCGCCGTCCATCGACGGCATCGGGAAGCTGACGGTGTTCTCCACCTCGTCGACCTCGATCTCGACACCGTCGATCGCGGGGTCAGTCGGAGTACTGGATTCGTTCTCCGGCAGTGGGTAGATGGCGTAGGAGAAACCGCTCTGAGCACGAGAGCAGGCCGGGCTGGAACTCGAACTCGGGCACCTCGCTGTCGCCGGTGGGTTGGATTCGGGCAGAGCCGGCCAGGACAGGGCACGATCAGCACGGTGGTCAGCAGGATCGCTGCCAGACCGAGGATCGACGGGATGGGCAGGTGGCGTAGCAAGGACGACTCCGAGGGTTGTGATTCGCCCGGACCATAGGGGATGCCAGGTGGGCCGTGGAGTCAGGCCACCGCGTCGCGCTCGCGCACGATGCGATAGAGCTGGGCGAGGGCCTCGGCGGCGACGGGCGAGTCGTCCTCGCGCAGCTCGTCGAGCGCGTCGCGGGCGTAGCCGGAGAGGTCCAGCGCCTCCAGGTCGGCGTCGTCGGGCTCGGTCAGCAGGCTCGTGTGCCGTTCGGGCAGCTCGAGGCACGCGAACGCGTGGGCGTGGGCGTCCAGCACCTCCTCGAGCCGGGCACGGGTCGCAAGCGACACCACCCCCGACAGCTTGCACCGCACGATCGTGCGGCTGCGGTCGGCCACATCTGCCAGCTGCTGGTCGAGTCGCTCCACGGACTCGGCGTCACGCAGCTCCTCGGTGATCTCCAGGAAGCGCCACGTGCCGACGCGGACCGGGGTGACCGCCGGCGCGCCGCCCGGCTCGACCTCCACCAGCAGGACGTTGCCCGGGTCGACCTCGTCGAAGCGGGTCGGCTCGGGCGCGCCGGCGTACCACAGCCGGTCGTGGCCGGGCACCTGCCAGGTCGAGTGGCGGTCCCCGAGCGCGACGTAGTCGATGCGGCCGTCCTCCAGCGCCGCCTGCAGGGGTGCGGCGTGCACCGTGGCCCGGGCCTCGCGGTCGGGGGCCACACCGGCGTCCACCGCGCCGTGGGCGACCAGCACCCGGACCTGGTCAGCCGCCACCGGCAGCAGGGACTCCACGGCCTCGGCCGCGAGGTCGCGGGTCGGTGCCTTGGACCTCCACGGCGCACCGACGACCTCGGCGGCGACCCCCGGCACGGGGCGTGGCTCGTCGTCCTCGAGCACCACGACGTGGTCGGGCACCGCCGCGCGGAAGGCGGGGGAGCGGAACACGCTGGCACCGTCCAGCGGATCGTGGTTGCCGGGCAGGAGGTAGACCGGCACGTCGATGCTGCGCAGCGCCTCGCACGCCCGCTCGACCGTGCGGGGGTCGGGCTGGTTGGTCTCGAACACGTCCCCGGCGACGACCACGAACTGGGCCTCGTGGTCGCGGGCCGCGTCGCCGATCGCACGGATCGCGTCGATGCGGGCCTGCTGGAAGCGTGGCAGGGCGTCCCGGGCGTCGAGGAACCGCCGGGTCATGCCCAGCTGCCAGTCGGCGGTGTGCAGGAAGCGGACCATCTCGGGCGCCCTCCATCAGTGCGAGTACCCCCGAAGGTGCCAAGCAGGTGTGACACAACGGTGGAGGCGCTGCACGCGGACGTGATCCAGGCATACCGTGGGTCCTCGACGCAGCAAGTCACAGGGGAGCCCGATGGCAGCAGACGAGGACGGCCGGGTCACGCCGGAGCAGTGGGTCCGGACGCTGGCCACGGCGCTGGACGTCGAGCCACCCACCCAGGACGAGCTCGACGACCTGCTGTCGCTGGCCGGTACCGCGGCCCACACCGCCGAGCGGTGGGTCGCGCCGGTGTCGTGCTGGATGGTCGCTCGGGCCGAGGTCTCACCCGCGGACGGCCGCGGCGTCGTCGAGCGGCTGGCTGCGGCAGCGCGTGGGAGCGACGACTAGGGTCGACCGGCCACGGATCGAGGAGGCAGCAGGTGGGACCGGTGCGGCTGCGGGTGCCCCCGACGTTCCAGCTGCCCGACCTGTCCGAGGTCGACGGTGTGGACACGGCCGTGCCGGCGCCGGCGACCTCCGGCACGACCGTCGTGGTCGACACCGAGGACCTCGCCCTGGCCCGCTGGGGCGTGCGGCTGGCCCACGACGGCACCGCGTGGCAGCTGGTCCTGCCCGAGCACCCCGGCGGACCGACCGTGGCACCGACCCACCACGCGCTGCACACCTCGCCGCGGACCATCCCGGCCGCGGCCCGCCACGCCTGCCGGCGGCTGGCCGGCGACGCCGAGCTCGGTCGCGTGGCTCGGCTGGAGGTGCGCCGCGAGGGCACCGGGCTGGTGCGAGACGGCGGGTTGCAGGTCCACGTGTCGGACGAGGAGATCTCGGTCCACACGGGCCGGCGCCTGACCGGTCGCTTCCGCGAGGTCGTGCTGCAGGCCGGACCCGACACCGACGGCGCCGTCATCGAGGCAGTCGAGGCCGCCCTGCACGACGCCGGCGCGCTCGACCGCGACGACATCCCACGCCCGGTCCGGATCCTCGGGCCGGCCGCGGTCGCCGACCCCGACCTGCCCGCGGTCCCCGATGCCGAGGACGGCGAGGCCGACGCCGCCTGGCGGGCCGCCCTGGTCGACGGGCTGGCAGACCTGCTGGTCGCCGACGCCCACCTGCGGCTCGACGACACCGGTCGCACCGCCCCCGCCACGGTCGCCGTGGTCGACGGCGTCCTCGGGCTCGTCGAGCTGCTGGACGGCGACGCGACCGTGGCGACCGGCCTGGCCACCCTGCGGTCCCTGCTCGACGAGGTCGATCGCCACGCCCAGCGCCTGGCGGTGCTCGGAGCCGACCTGCCCCAGCTGGAGGAGCGAGGTCGCGCCGCCGTCAAGGCCGCGGTCCGTGCCCTGCACGATCACCAGGACGGCGACGCCCACGCCGAGATGATCGCTGGCCTGCGGGCACTGGCGGACGCGCCCGGGCTGGACGCCGAGGAGGCTGCCGGTGCAGCCCGCGCGTCGGTTGCCGCACGGGTCGACAAGCGCTGGGCGCCGATCGCCGGGTCCCTGACCCCCGACGAGCCGCACGGCGCACCGCTGCTGGCCGCCCTGGGGGCGGCCGCGGCGATCGCCCCCGGCAAGGCGCCACGCCGCTTCGCCGTGGCAGCCGGGGCGGCCGCCACGGCCGCCCGCGACCACGAGCGGGCCCTGCGGGTCCAGCGGTGGCTGGCAGAGCAGGCGCCCGCCCTGCCACCCGACGAGGCGTTCCGTGCCGGGCACCTGGCCGGTCGCCGTGACGGTGACGCCATCGCGGCACGGGCAGCATGGGCCGCCGCGGTCGAGCGGCTCACCTCGAAGAAGGCCACCAAGTGGCTGCCGTGAGCGCTCGATGACCCACGTCGAGCTCGACTTCGAGGTCCACGGGCCGTCGGACGGTCCCGTCCTGGTGCTGCTTGCCGGCCTCGGCACGCAGCGGCACTGGTGGCCGCCCGGGCTGGTCACGCTGCTGGCCGCCGACCACCGCCTGGTCCTCCCGGACAACCGCGACGTCGGCGGTTCCCCGCGGTTGGACCACCTGGGCCCCGCCGCCCCCCGCATCGAGGCGCTCCAACGCGGTGAGGAGGTCGACCCTCCCTACACCCTGCGCGACATGGCCGGTGACGTCGTGGCCCTGCTCGATCGGCTCGAGGTGGACCGCGCGCACGTGGTCGGTGCCTCCATGGGCGCGATGATCGCCCAGCACGTCGCCATCGGCTGGCCCGAGCGCACCGCCTCGCTGACGTCGATCATGTCGACCACCGGTGGGCCCGACATCCCCGCCGGGGACCCCGAGGTGCTGGCGATGCTGCTGGAGTCCCCGCCCACCCACAGCGAACAGGCCTACGTCGAGGCGTCGGTGGCCGCCTCGCGCATGTCGGCCAACTCGCCGCTGTTCGACGAGGAGGACGCCCGCCGGCGCCACCGCCTGTCGTACCGCGACGGGCTGAACCAGGAGGCCAGCGGCCGCCACCTGCTGGCGGCGCTGCTCGACGGCGACCGCACGCAGCGACTCACCCGCGTCGAGGTGCCGACGCTGGTCATCCACGGCGAGGTGGACCCGATGCTGCGCATCGAGGGCGGCCGTGCCACCGCCGCGGCGATCCCCGGTGCGAAGATGCTGGAGCTGGCCGACGTGGGCCACGAGCTGCCCCGGGCAGTCCACGGCGAGGTGGCCGACGCCATCGCTGACCACGTCGCCGCGGCGCAGGCCGAGCCACGCACGGCGTAGCCTCCCGGCCCATGGACCTCTCCCGCTACGACCCTGGCACCCATGCGCAGCCCAGCGCGCCCCGGCCGGTGCACCGATGGCCGTCGTGGTGGTGGCGCCGGCTGGAGGTCTCTGCCAACACCCACCGCTCGTTCAGCCACACCGCACCGCGGATGCGCGGCTGGTCGCACATGGCGATGGTGTTCGTCTGGCCGGTGCTGGTGGTGCTGCTGCTGCGCCGTGCCGACACCACCACCGCGCTCGCCGGCGCCCTCGCGTTCGGGCTTGGGATGCAGGCGATGTTCACGCTCAGCGCCCTGACCCACCTCAGGCGTTGGGACGTGTGGACCACCGAGGCGATGTTCCGGCTGGACCACACCGGGATCTTCCTCGCCATCGCCGGGAGCATCACGCCGTTCGCACTGCTGGCGCTCGACGGTTGGCTCAGCACTGTGGTGCTGGTCGGGGTGTGGGCGGCCACCCTGGGCGGCATCGGCTTCGCGCTGTGGCCGACCTTCACGCCGGTCGGGTTCGGCAACACGGTCTTCATCACCCTCGGGGCGCTGACCACGCCACTGCTGCCGTGGGCCTGGGACCGCATGGGGCCGGTCGGCGTCGCGCTGCTGCTCGGCGGCGGTGCGATCTACATCGCCGGCGCGCTCATGCTGGCCCACCAGTGGCCGCAGGGCAGGCCTCGCGTGTTCGGCTACCACGAGGTGTGGCACGCCATGGTCGTGCTGGCGGCCCTGGTGCACTACGCCATGGTGCGCAGCCACCTGCTGCCGTTGGCCTGAGGACAGCCGGGCAGCGGAGCACGGTCACCGGTCACACCAGCGCGGCGTCCGCCTCGGCCCGTGCGAGCTCGGCCACGGCCAGGTCGGCCAGCATCGCGAGGTCGCCGAGCTCGCGCTGGGCGAACCGGGGGCCGTAGGGGCGGCACACCACCAGCGCCTCGTCGGCCGAACGCAGCGGTGCGGCGGCCAGCGCCAGCGGCTCGTCGGCCCGCAGCCAGTCCGGTGGCGTCCAGCTGCCGGAGGGGATGCGCCGCACGTCGCGCAGCGGCAGCCACGGCGTGGGCACGTCGAGGAAGCTCGGCGCACCGGCACTGGCGGCCAGCACCTCCGTCTGCGGGCTGCGGTCACGCACGATCGCCGCCCAGGTCCCTTCGAAGGTGACCACGGTGCCGTCCGCCAGCGTCCGCAGCAGGTCACCTCCGTCGGCGCGGGCGAGGCGGACGGCCAGCCCGAGCGGTGGCAGCCCGGCGTGCCGGCGGGTGGGACGCAGCACCTCGACGGTGGCACCGTCGACGCCGTCGATCGCGTCGCGGACCTCCTGGCCCGTGCGGCCGGGTGCCTGCACGACCAGCTGGTCGACGGCGAGGTCGACGCTGCGTTCGAGCACGTCCAGCTCGACGATGTTGGCGCCGACGTCCCCCAGGGCTGCCGCGATGCGGGCCAGCGAGCCGGGACGGTCGTCGAGGGCGATGCGCAGGGTGTAGGTCAACTGACGGCTCCACGGTCGGGTGGCAGGCCAGACCGTGCCGAGGGTGTGTGTCGATCCTGTGACGACGGCGTTGATGGCGTGTCTCGTCGTGGCCGTAGCCTCTCGCGCCGGACCACACGACCCACGAGGGGATGGCGGATGCCGTTCGGCGGCGAGTTCCCCGTCCACGGGCTGGACATCGATCCCGTGGCCCTGGTCGTGGTCGCGGTCGTCTGCATCCCGCTGGCCGAAGCCGTGCGCGCCGCGGTGGCGGTCCTGCTGGGCGACGACACCCCACGCACGGCCGGGCGGCTGTGGCGGGTGGATCGCAACGTCCACCTCACCGGGACCGTGTTCGTGCCGGCGCTGCTGGCGCTGGTGGGCGGCGTCGTCGTCGGCTGGCCGGCACCGGCGCCGACCCGTGACCGGGCGGTGAGCCGGCCGCGCCGTGCCGTGGTGGCGCTGGCCGGCCCGCTGGCACACGTCGCGCTGGCCACGGGCGGGTTCGCCGTGGCGGGCGACCTCGGCTCGGCGATCGCGCAGGTCAACCTGCTGACCGCGGTGCTGCTGCTGGTGCCGGCCCCACCGCTGCCCGGTGGCGCACTGCTGGCCGCGCTCGTGGCCTCGCTGGACGCACGCGGCAGCCGCTGGGACCGTTGGCGGCGGACCGACGCCACGCCATGGGTGCTGGTGCTGCTCGCCGTCGTCGTCGCCTGGCACACCGTCACCCGGTGAGGTGTCATCCCAGTGCCCGCAGCACACCGACGGTGTCGCGGCCGACCCGGTCGAGGTCGTAGCCGCCCTCCTGGACGCTGACCACCGGCAGCCCGAGGTCTGCGATCGTCCTGCCGATCCGGGGGTAGGCGTCCGTCGACAGGCCCAGGCCGCCGACCGGGTCGCTGTCGGCGGTGTCGGTGCCGAGGCTGAGCACGACCGTCCCCGGCTCGTGGGCGGCCACGGCCTCCACCGCCCGCTCCAGCGTGGTGAGGTAGGCGTCGTCGTCGGTGCCCTCGGGCAGCGGGAGGTTGAGCGTCGCGCCGCGGCCGGCGCCGGTGCCGACCTCGTCGGTGAAGCCGCTGCACCACGGGTAGGAGGTGGCCGGATCGGCGTGCAGCGACACGTACAGCACCGAGGCGTCGTCGAGGAACACCTCCTGGGTGCCGTTGCCGTGGTGGTGGTCGATGTCGAGGACCGCCACGCGCTCGCCGGTGGCCTCTCGCAGGGCGCTGGCGGCGATCGCTGCGTGGTTGACCAGGCAGAACCCGCCGATGTGGCCGGGTCCGGCGTGGTGGCCCGGCGGACGGGTCAGTGCGTGGGCACGGTCCGCCTCGCCGGTGGCGACCAGGTCCACCGCGGTCAGGGCCGCGTCCACCGCGGCGACCGCGGCGGTCCAGGAGCCCTCGACGATCGGCGTGGCGGTGTCGGTGACCCACCAGCCGGCGACCCCGATCGGTGACGTGGGCCGACGTGCGGTGTCGGGCCACGCGCGGTGCGCGAACGTGTCGGGGATCAGCACCTCCGGCCCGCCGGCGTCACGCCACGCCCGCCAGCCGCTGTGCAGCCACGCGACCAGCGCCGGTTCGTGGACCCGCTCCCAACCCTGTCCGTGGTGGTGGCGCGGTGCGACCATGGGCAGCTCGGCGTCGGCGACGGCTGCGGCGATCGCGTCGTAGCGGGCGGCCCGTTCCCACACGGGGCTGACGACCTGTCCCTTGTCGAGCTCGTGCGACGGGTCGTGTCGTGCGGTGTCGGGGGCGGTGACGACCAGCACGGTCAGGCGCGCAGCGAGGTCGTGACGTCGGCGCCGACGCGGTCGCGCAGGACGTCCAGCACGTCGGGATCCAGCGTCATGCCGAGATGGGTCGAGCCGACCTCCACGTGTTCCGCCCACGGGTTGTCGCGGTCCTGCTGCGCGCGCCACTGCACGATGCCGTCACGACGGGACCAGATGACCGTGACCGGCACCGGCACCGGGGGAGGTGGCGTGGCCCGTCGGCGCTCGGTCTGTTCCCGGGCGACCTCGTCGCGGGCGACCCCGTCGAACGATCGCGCGCGGCGCTGCGCCTCGGCCCGAGCGCGGTCTCGCGCGCCCTCGTCGACGAAGAGGCTGGCGAACGTGGTGAACGACGGACCGTGCAACGGTGTGCCCAGGGTGACCACGCGGCGGACCGCGTCGGGCCGGCGTCGAGCCACCTCCCGGGCGATGACCCCACCCAGCGACCACCCGACGAGGTCGAGCTGGCTGCCGGCCGCCGTCGCGCGCTGGCCGACGAGCTCGGTGACCGCCCGGATGCGCGCGGGGACGTCACCGGTGTTGCGTCCCAGGCCCCATCCGCGCACGCGGTGGCCGTCGCGGGCCAGCGCCGCGCGCAGGATCGCCGTCGAGCCGTCCCCGACCATCCAGCCGGGCAGCACGAGCACGTCGCGCGGGGGGACGTCGTGGCTGCGCACCTGGCGCGGCAGGCGTGGCAGCAGGCGCAGGCCCTCCAGCGGCGCCGCCAGCTCCCCCAGGAGCAGCCGCAGCCGCGGCTCGTGCTGGGGCTCGGCGTGCAGCGGTCGGGTCACGGCGTCTCCTCGCCGCGGCACGCTACCGCCGGCGTCTTGGCCACACTTCCTGCGCCGATGGGGCCCGTTTGGCATGCTGCAGGCACCGATGGGGGGGACGTCATGCGGATTCGTGAACCACGCGCCCGGGGGAGCTGGTTCATCTGGCTGTGGGCGGCGATGTTCGGCGGGATCCCGTTGTTCATCCTGCTCAGCGGCGCGACCAGCGACGACGGGTCCCGCCCGGTGCTGTTCCTGCTGCTGTTCCCCGCCATCGCCGTGGCCGTCCTGGTGTCGATGTCGAGCATGCTGCGGGCCGGGTTCAGCTTCGAGGAGGACGGCATCCATGGTGCCCACGACGCGGAGAAGACCGTGGTCCCGTGGGCGGACGTCGAGCGCATCGTGTGGCGGTGGTCGGAGGAGACCAGCGGCGTGAAGGTCAACGGCCAGCCCCTGCCGGACGGCTACGCCCTGCACGCGGAGCTGCACGACGGCCGCGCCGTGCGGCTGATGCAGCGCGTGGCGCCCAAGTACGGCCAGCAGCAGGACCTCAACGAGCAGCTCGTCAGGGCGCAGGCCACGGGAGCGCTGCCCGTGCCGTTCGACGCCACGATCCCCACCCACGGCCAGGGCGAGTGGTCCGGTACGCCGCCACCGCGCGGGCACATGGTCTGGGACGGCGGCGACCTGCCACCCGCCAGCGACTCGCCGCTCGGCCAGGGCGAGGGTGGCGACGCGGATCCGGCCTGGCCGACCGGCTGAGCCCGCCGACGTCGCGGCCGCCTACGGTCGCGGGTCGGTCGACCACCACCAGGGAGCCATCACATGCGCGCCGTCCAGATCACCGAGTTCGGAGGGCCCGAGGTCCTGGAGGTCGCCCAGCTGCCCGACCCCGAGGCGGGGGAGGGCCAGCTGCTGGTCGACGTGACCACCGCCGGGGTCAACTACGCCGACACCCACCAGGTCGAGGACTCCTACCTGTCCTCGACCGAGCTGCCGCTGATCCCGGGCTCGGAGGTCGTCGGCACCACCGCCGACGGTCGCCGCGTCGCCGCGTTCTGCGGGACCGGCGGGTACGCCGAGAAGGTGGCGGTGCCCGAGACGGCTGTCTTCGACCTCCCCGCCGAGGTCGACGACACCGCCGGGGTCGCGATGCTGGTGCAGGGCCTGACCGCCTTCCACCTGCTGACCACCTGCACCGGTGTCGGCGCCGGCGACACCGTGGCGATCCACGCTGCTGCCGGCGGTGTCGGCTCGCTGCTGGTGCAGCTGGCGAAGCGGGCGGGCGCCAAGCGGATCGTGGGCACTGCCTCCACCGAGGAGAAGCGGGCGCTGGCCGAGGAGCTCGGCTGCGACGCGACCGTCGACTCGCGCGCACAGGACATGAAGGCCGCGCTTGAGGACGCCTGCGACGGCAAGCCGGACGTCGTCATCGACATGGTGGGCGGTGACACCACCGACCAGTCCCTGGCTGCGCTCGCGCCGCTGGGTCGTTATGCGTTCTACGGCATGGCGTCGCGGGAGGCGCCCTCGCCCATCCGGCTGGAGGGGCTGATGCAGCGGTCCAAGACCGTCAGTGGGTTCTGGCTGATGGACTGCTTCCGCCGGCCGCAGCAGATGATCTCCGAGCCGCTCGAGGAGCTCTACACGCTGGTGGCGACCGGCGGGTTGCAGGTCGAGGGAGGCTCGCGCTACCCGCTGTCGGAGGTCCGCCAGTGCCACGAGGACCTGCGCGGCCGCCGGACCACCGGCAAGGTGACGCTGGACTGCACTGCCTGAGGCCTACGTGTTCGCGGGCACCGCGAGCCGCCACTCACACCCGTGCTCGGTCGTCAGGCGTGCGCTGCCACCGATCGTCTCGAGCCGTGCC
This sequence comes from Trueperaceae bacterium, assembly GCA_034521635.1. Lineage (GTDB taxonomy): Bacteria > Deinococcota > Deinococci > Deinococcales > Trueperaceae > JAXHMC01. The sequence continues at coordinate 23,458 of JAXHMC010000043.1, forward strand.
ACGATCGATCGCCGCACCCCGAGGCGGTCGGGGTCGACCGCGGTCGGGTCGAACCCCTCGCCGCGGTCGGACACCCAGCACACGAGCTCGTCGTCGGCACGCTCCAGCAGCACCCGGACGGGGGGCTGGCCGTGACGCACCGCGTTGCGGACGGCCTCGGCCGCCGCGTCGACCAGTGCGGTGCCGGCGTCGTCGAGGTGGTGGTCGCCGACGATGGAGACGCCGACCGCGCCGCCGTCGGCGGCAGCGGTCACGGCGGCCCGCAGCGCGTCGCCGAGGTCGTCGTGGCCCTCGCCGTGACTGGCGCGCCGTAGGAAGTCGCGCAGCTCCTGGCCCGCCCGCCGCGCCAGGCGGGCGCTGGCCGTCGGGTCCTCGGTGCGGCCGATCGCGGTCAGCGTCTGCAGCACCGAGTCGTGCAGCCGGGCGGCGGCCTCGCTGCGCTCCCGGGCGACGGCCGCCTCGCGTTCGGCCTCGTTGAGGGCGGCGGTCAGCCGGTCTCGTTCGGCCTGGGCGCGCGCCACCACCTCCATGAGCCAGGTCACCGCGAGGCCACCGAAGACGAACAGCAGGACCGTGCTGATCGACCCCCCGATCGTCCAGGCGTCGTTGACCAGCGGGCGCAGGAGCGCGACGACGGCGAGCACGGCCACGGTCGCGGCGACCCATGCCCGCCGCAGGCTCAGTGCGACCCCGGCCAGGACCAGGAACGAGACGCCCCCGGCCAGCGACGACCCGCCGGTGCGGGCCAGGGGTCCGAGCAGCTCCAGCCCGATCGCCACGACGAACCACCCGCCCCACCACATGTAGGGATCGCGCACGACCTGGGAGGCCAGCGCCCAGGCCCAGAGGATCGCGAGTCCGACCGCCAGCACCCCGGTGCGCTGCACCCCACCGGGGACGGTCAGGCCGAGCAGCGTGGCCCAGGCGGCGGCGACGAGGCCGAAGCGCCGCAGGAAGCGAAGTGCAGCCTCCCGCAGCGCGTCGGTCGTGCGTGGTGTCTCCATCGCCGGTCAGTGTGCCGGGGTGGAGCGCTGCGACGTCGGTGGTGTGTCACCACGGGTCGCCGCGTGCGGGTCGGCCGGATCGCGGTCGGCGGTGGCCGTGGCGTCGTCCTCGGCGTTCGTGCGGGCTCGGACCGCCCAGGTCAGCAGGGCGAGGCCGACACCGAAGGCGGCGATGGTCGTTGCCACCTCACCGGAGAACAGCGACCACAGCACCCGGCCGCCGGCGACCAGCGCGCCGATCGTGCCGGCGACCACGGCACCGGTGCGCTCGGTGACCATGCCGTGCACGAGGTAGGCCAGCACCAGCAGCAGCGCGGCGAACGCACCGATCCCGTAGGGCAGGACGTGCAGCTGCAGCGCGGCGTAGGCCAGCAGCGTGGTCGAGCCGATCCAGCCGACCTGCGCCGCCCGGCCGTCGCTGCGGACCGACCAGGCCAGCCATGCGGCGCCGATCACCAGGTGGGCGATGCCGGTGTAGAGGAACGCGTCGTCGGTCAGGGTCGGGTCGACCAGGCCGGCGAAGGGGATGAAGAACTCGCCGACGGTGTCCCAGGTGGCACGGTCGGCGATGTCGGTGCCGAACGGGCCGGCGGCGACCAGCGCCCCGCCGACGACGCCGAGCTGGCGCAGCGGGGAGGACGGGTCGCGGCTGACCGCGAGCAGGGCGTGGCCGGCGATGGCCAGCCCGGCGATCAGTGCCGTGATGCGGGCCATGCCGTCCAGCCCGACGCTCGCGCCGAGGATCACGGCCGCGCCGGTCGTGGCCGAGCCGGTCACCCACAGCATCGAGGTCAGCTGGCTCAGCCGGCCGTTGCGCTGCTCGAGCCAACTCGCGGCGGCGGTCAGGCCGGCGGCGGCGGCGCCGAGGACGATCGCGCGGCCCAGCTGGTCCAGCTCCTCCCACTGGGCGGAGAGGAACCCCGCGATCGCGGCGACGACGAGGATCGTGCCGATGCCGCCAACGAGCTCGGGGAGTCGCTCCCGCCACGGCGTGCGGCGCTTGCGGGTCGCGGACGTCGCGGAGTGGGGCGGTGGGTAGGTCGGCGGCGGCAGGTCGTTGCCCGGTCGGTCGGTGGTCGTCTGCGGCGTCATCGGATGCCTCCATGGCGTTGCGTTCCCTGACACCGTGCACTGTCGCTCGCGCGACCGGCCACGGCTTCAGGGATCGCCCTGAGCCCGCCGCCGATCAGCGCCAGCGCAGCCAGCAACGCGATGCCGACCCGTTGCCACGGCGAGTTCCGGCCGCGTCACCGACCGAAGAGGAACGACAGCAGCACGAACCGCCGGCCGCGGGTCACCGGCTGCACCTCGTGCAGGTGTGAGCCGGAGAACACCAGCGCCTCACCGCGATCCGGTCGGTAGACGTCCGGGCCGTACTCGGGGAAGCAGAGGCCACCGCCGTCGTAGTCGTCGGGGGCGTTGAGGTTGACCGAGAGCGCGAAGCGGCGATGGGCCGTGGCCTCGGAGAGGTTGTCGCGATGCGCGGCGAAGAACCCCTCGTCCTCGTCGGTGTAGCACCCGATCTTGAAGCCCTCGAACCGGGACGCGTCGTAGGCGAACGCCTTCTTCAGCTCCGGGATGACGCGGCGGCCGATGTGTGAGGTCAGCAGCCGCTGGAACTCGCGGTCGGTGACGATGTGGTCACGACGGCGCTTGCGCAGGTGGTCCAGGGCATCGACCCGGCGGCCGTCGGCCATCGTCTCCACGCCCGTCTCCACGGGGTCGGCGGCCTCCCACAGGGCGATGACCTCGTCGCAGAGGTCCTCGCTGATCGCGCCCGGGACGAGCAGCACGGGTGCGTGGCCCTGCACGACGGATCCCGCGCGGTCGTCGGCCAGCGCACGGACCGAGCCCGCCACCTCGTCGAGGTCCGCCGCGACATCGGTGATGGGGCCGTGCGTGGCGGCGACCCGGACGTTGGGGTCGAGCACGAGCACCACGGCTCCGCCGTCGGGGTCGACGTCGTAGGCGCCGTGCACCCCGCCCTCGGGGTCCCGGTACGCAGCGCGTCCGTCCGACGGGGGCGAGCAAGCCACCAACGCCACGTCGATGCCGAGGTCGTCGCGGAGTCGGTCCGCGAGGTCCGCGCCCCGCTCGGAGTCGTTGCCAGCCAGCACCAGCAGGGACGTCGCCCCGCCGACCTGTCCGTAGAACCGGGTCGCTCCCTCCTCGCCCGTCGGCAGTGCGAAGTCCGGGGCTCGTTCTCCGACCTCGATCACGAGTGCTCCTGACGACGACCACGGGCGGGCGCGCGCCATGACACCCGACGCCGACCGCCGGCGCCAGTGCTGCACGACGCCGCGCGGTCAGGCGGCAGCAGCGAGTCGTTCCACCAGCAACCCGACAGTCATCGAGTGGTCGTAGTCGCCACCGTCCCAGTGCGGCGGTTGCAGGAGCCTGGCCCGAGCCTCGGGTGCGAGGTCGTTGGCGTGGGCCCGCGCCGCTTCGCGGAGCGCTTCCGCGGAAGCGCCCGGGAGCCGTCGGGCCCACGGGTGCGGCTCGCTGCGGTGGTGGTTCGGGCCGCTCGGTGCGTGGAACGTCCAGCGGCCAGTGCCCGCCGGTCGCAGGTCCCATCCCTTGTGCACGACCGTGTGGTGGTGGTTGCACAGCAGGACGAGGTTGTCGAGGTCGGTGGCTCCGCCGTTCTCCCAGTGCACGACGTGGTGGGCGTGGAGGAATCGGGTGGCGCCGCAGCCGGGGAAGCGGCAGGTGCGGTCACGCGCCAGCAGGAGTCGCCGCAGTCGCGCATCGGGGGCACGCCGGGCACGGCCGAGGTCGGCGGGATGGCCGTTCTCGTCGTCGATGGCCAGGTCGAAGCGGGCGGAGCACGCCAGTCGCCACAGCGTCCGTGCCGACATCGACCGCACGCGTCCGCGGCCGTCGCGCACGAGATGCAGGTGCGACCGGCGCGTCGAGGCAGCTTCCGCGGAAGCGGTGCCGCTGTCGGCGGGGGTCTGGTCCCCGTCGTCGACGTCTGCGTCACTCGCTGCCCGGAGCAGCTCGGTGGGCGTCGTGTGGAGCACGATGTGGTGGCGGTCCGCGCCGGAGGCGTCCTCGGGGCCGGCCTGCACTGCCGCCGCCACAGCCCCGACGATGAGGTCCGCCTCCCTCCTGGTGCGAGGGACGCGGCGATTTTCGGACGTGGTCGGCTCGTCCGACGGTGGCTCGGTGGTCTCGGCATCCGACGGCACGTCCTCGCCGGTGCCCGGCGCGTCCTGGTCGAGCTCGACGAGTCGGTCGAGGTCCTGCTCGATGGCGATGCCCGTGCCCGCATCGACCCGGAGGACGAGCTCGAACGTGCCGTCCTCTCGCCAGCGTCGGGTGACGCCGAGGTCGTCGCGGTCCTCGGGCGCCGACCCGGCGCGCTGTTGTCGGCGGGCGTCGGTGATGATCCGCTCCAGCACGTGCGCGGGAGCAGCGTCTGCCCACTGCAGCAGCAGTTGCTCGGTCTCGGGTGTCGCGACCCGCGTGATCGCGCGCACCTTGGAGTAGGAGAGGCGTCCTGCGGCCATGCGTTCGCGCGTCAGCGGGCACTCCCGGAGTCGCAGCGCCACCCGGACGTGCTCACGGGCGGTCGAGGGAGCGACGCCCAGGGCCCAGGACAACCAGGAAGCCGGGGTCCTGGCTCCGTGGTCCGCCCAGACTCCGCGGACCACGAGCTCTGCCAACAGCTGCAGCCAGCGGCACGTCGCCGCGGCGATCTCGGCGGCGCCGATGCGGACGGCCTGTTCGAGTTCGTCGTCGTCGAGACCGGCCATCGTCGGGTCCGGACCGAGGGCTCGGGCGTACTCGACGAGCAGGTCCTGGCGCCCGGTGTCGGCCGTGACCGCATCGGCTATCGCGGTGCGGACGGGCTCGGGGACCTGCGGGTCGTCGCTGTCGACGGCTGGTGTGGTGGTCATGGCGGCTCCTCCATCTGGAGGCCCGTTCTACGCCATGCCTGTGACAGTCACCCTGTGGGTCGTGCCGCCCGAGGACCGCTTCCGCGGAAGCGGTCAGCGGTCGCGGGCGGAGCGCACCTCGTCGACGTCGAAGGTGATGCCGACCGGCGGCGCGGCCCAGGTCAGGGCGATGTCGTCGAACCCGGGCCCGGTGACGATGATCTCCCACGTGTCGCTCACCGTCAGGGTGTTGTCGTCGACCGTGTCGGTGTAGGTGTGGACGATGTCGGCTGGACCGGGCTCGCCCTCGTGGTAGCCGCCGCCGCGTCTCGCGTGGTCTGTGATGGTGCCGTCGCCCCAGTCCACGGTGCTGGTCGCGGTGGCGGTGAGCGACGCCGTCACACTGAACGGCCCCGGGTTGAGCTCCCGGTCCGCGGAGTAGGTGGTGGGCCGACCGAGGTCGAGCCAGCTGCGAAGTCCGGTGATCGCCTTGCCGCCCGAGATCGTCGGTGCCGCGTTCGGGAGCAGCTCGATCGCCGAGTCGGCGAACTCCTGGGCCTCGATGCCGATGGTGCCGGGGTAGCCGTCGCCGGTTGCGTCGGGACACGGTGCGGGTGGGGTGGTGCCGGGGGTGGCCGTGTAGGCCTCCCACTGGGTGACGGTGAGGTTGTCGCGGTGGTCGGCGATGAGGTCGGCATCCTCACGGGAGGCGGCGGTGATCGTCTCGCCGGTCTGTCGCAGGCACGGTGGGGCCTCGCCGGTGTCCAGCATCCACCACGAGATCCAGTACCCGTCCGGCGCAGGCCCGCACGTTCTGCGGTGGTTCCGTCGGCGCCGTCAGTCGCCCGGCTGTCATATGCCCCTGTCCGTCCCCGGCGTGGTGATCTCCACATCGAGTCTCGAGTCTCGAGCATCCTGGCACGTCCTGCGTTGCCGTCGTCGGCAGTGGCTTCCGATCGAGGTCGCGCCACGGCGAACGCTGGTCCGGTCACCGGCGAGCCAGCACCGGATGCGTCGACCACGAGTCCGAGAGCGTGGCGAACTCTCATCGCGCTGCGGCCTCGCAGGCGTTGCTCGAGCGCGTCCCCGTAGTCGTCTAGCGATCGCGTTCAGCATCGACTCGTCGGGCAGTGGGGTTCCGTCCGGATCGGTGTTCGGCAAGCACGTCGATCATGTCCCAGTAGCGTGGAGTTGGAGGCATCTGGCCGTTGCCGCCTCGAGCGAGGGACACTGCGCTCGAGACTCTCGGCGAGCCAGCCGTCGAGCACCGCCGTCCGACCGATCGATCCGTCCCGACGGCGATGATGCACTGCGGTTGTGCGTACTGGACGGCTGCTGGTCTCGAAGCGAAGACCTGCGATACTCATCGGCAGGAAGCGAGTCCGACGCTCACGCCATCGAGATCGACTGGCGAGCTCGCGAAGCTCGATGCGGCTCACGCTCGAGATGCTCACCTGTCGAAGAGGGCGTCGAGGCGCTCCTTGTAGCCGTCGGGGAGGGTGGGGTCCTCGGCGACGGGCATCGCGAGGATCTCGGCGGTCATCTCGCCGTACTCGGCGAGGAGCGTGTTGACGACGGCGGTGACCCACTCAGGGGTGATCTCGTCGGGGGTCGTGGTGACGTCGATCTCGTCGGGTGCTGCTTCCGCGGAAGCGGTCGGTGAGGGCTCGGGGGAGGGGCTCTCGGTATCCTCCGGCAGGCCCTCGAAGCCGACCTCCGGGTCGCTGTCCGTGCAGGCGCCGAGCAGCAGCGCAGCCGCCGCAGTCGCAGCCCAGATCCGACGCATTGCGCATTCCTCGATGGCACGGGATTGCATGAGGTTACGTCTCTTGCGAGGGGGCGCAAGCGTCGCATGTGGATGCCTCACACGACGTGATCCCCGATCACGGTCGGTCACTCGCCAGCGTCGAAGCCGCGGTCCATCGCCCACCGGGTCGCCTCGTGGCGGTTGGTCAGCTGGAGCTTGTGGAGCGTGTTGCGCACGTGGGTCTCGACCGTCCTCGGGACTGACCACGAGCTGCTCGGCGATCCGGTCGTAGGTGTGGCCCCGTGCCAGCAGGCGCAGCACCTCCCGCTCGCGGTCGGTCAGCGACTCCCACTCGGGGTCCTCGATGACCGCCTCGTCCAGCACGGCCTCGTCGAGGTCCATGACGTGGCCCGCCAGCTCGGGTGAGAACACGGGGGTGCCCTCGGCGGTGGCGTGCACGGCGGCGGCGATCTCCTCCACCGGCGCGGTCTTGAGCAGGTAGCCGGTGGCGCCGGCCCGCACCGTGGCGACCACGTCGTCGCGCTCGTCGGAGGCGCTGATGGCCAGGGTCGGGGGTGCCTCCTCGTCGAGCTCGGCCAGCACCCTCGGCCCGCCGCCGCCGGGGATGCGCACGTCCAGCAGCAGCACGTCGGGCGAGGTCCGCCGCACCGCGTCCACCGCCGAGGCGACGTCGGCGGCCTCGGCGACCACGTCGATGCGGTGGTCGGGCAGGCCCGCCACCAGTCCGCCGCGCACCACGGCGTGGTCGTCGACCACGACCACCCGCAACGGCGGGCGGACGGCTGCGGCGCGCTCGGCCATCGTGGACTCCTCGGACACCTGGTCCGGCCCGGACACTGCGCAGCGTGCCAGCCCGGCGGGCCGCACGCGGCGCAGCAGTACGGTCGGGCCGGACGAGGACCCGACCGAGCAAGGACCTGCGTGGCGAGGCGGCTGCCCGGCTGGCTGTCGGCTCCGATCGTCGGTGCGTCGATGATCACGCTGTACGCCGGTGCCGCCCAGTTCGGGGTCACCGCGGTCCTCGGTGACGTCGCCGTCGCCTTCGACGTCGCGACCTCCGCCGAGGTCGAGGAGACCGTCGGCATGAGCACCGGCGCGCTCGGCCTGGGCCTGGCCGCGATCCGCTTCGCGGGTGCGGGCGCGCTGTTCGGCTCGGTCATCGCCGACCGGCTCGGTCGCCGGATCGTGCTGCTGGCCGCGGCGGCGATCGGCCTGGTGGCGACCGGCGTGGCCACCTTCATGCCGACGTTCTGGAGCTTCGTCCTGCTGCTGGCCGTCGGTCGGCCGCTGCTGACCACCACCAACGCCGTGGTGCCCGTGGTCGCCTCCGAGGAGGCCGCGACCGAGGACCGCACCGCGGCGCTGGCCTACATGTCGGCGATGTACGCCGTCGGGGCCGGCATCGTCTCGGTGGCACGCTCGATCGGGGACGGACTCGACTACCGGACGGTCCTGCTGGGCGCCTCGGCGATGGCGCTGACGCTGCCGTTGGTGGGACGCCTGGTCCGTGACTCGCCGACCTCGGTCAAGCACGCCCGGGCCGAGCGGCCCCGCTTCGGGTTCGTCGACCGCGAGTACGTCCGTCCGGTGCTCGTGATCGCGCTGCTCGGCGCGTTGACCAACGTCGTCACCGGCCCGGCGCTGACCTTCTTCTTCCTCTTCGGCGAGCAGGTGCTGGACCAGTCGCCGGGTCAGATGGCGGTGCTGGTCATCCTGGCCGGCCCGATCGGGCTGACCGGGCTGCTCGCCGGGCGGTGGGCGGGCGACCGCATCGGCCGGCGCACCACCTCGGCGCTCGGCACGGCGGCGGCACCCGTGGCGGCGGTGTGGACCTACAGCGGCGACGACCTCGCGCTGCGCGTGGGCTACCTCTGCATGATCTTCTTCGCTGGCGTTCCTCGGGCCGCCGGTGGCTGCCCTGCTCAACGAGGTGGTGCCCACCGAGACCCGCGCGACCGCCAACGGCTGGGTCGGCACGGCCGCCGTGTTCGGGGGCGTGGCGGGGCTGGCCGGGTTCGGGTTCCTCGTCGACGCGATGCCGTCCTACCAGGCGGCGGCGATGGCGCTGTTCCTGCCCGTCGTGCCGCTCGCGTTCGGCTACCTCCTCGTCCGCGACGAGCAGGCGCCCGACATCGCCGAGATCGACCGCACCATCCACGCCGAGCACGGCATCATCGACCCGTCCCCGGCCGACGACACCTCGCCGTCGGCGCCACGGCCCGACGCCGACGCGTCAGGCCTCGACGTACCGGCCGACGAGTGAGCGCACGGCCTCGGCCTCCTCGTGGCTGGCGAGCACCACGACGTCGTCGCCTGCCTGCAGCGTGACGTCGCCCCGCGGCACCACGACGTCGGTGCCGCGGGTGATGCTGGTCAGCACCGCCGAGGTCGGCCACGCCAGGTCGGCGACCGTCGTGCCGTCGGCGGGGGAGCCGTCGGCGATGGTCAGCTCCAGGAAGCGCATGCCGGTCAGCTCGCGCAGTGAGGCCCGGTCCTCGCTGTGTTGGCGGTCCGCGCCCCGCTGCAGCGCCAGGCGGTAGGCGTCCACGAGGTCGCCGCGGCGCAGCATGCCGAGGTAGGTGCCGTTGCCGGTGGTCACCGGGATGCGGCCGACGTCGATGGACGCCATGCGCTGCAGCGCGGTGAACACCGCGTCGCTGGGCGAGGTCGTGAGCACGTCGGTGGTCATCAGGTCCTGCACCAGCACGGTGGAGGCAGGCCGCATCCCGTCGGCCAGCAGGTTGTCGGCCCGTGCGAGGTCGGTCAGCGTCACCACGCCCTGCAGCACGCCGCCGGAGACCACGGCGAAGCCGTGGGTGCGTTCGGTCTCGAAGCGGCGCTGCAGCACCTCCAGGGGCACCGACGGACGCACGGTGGGGTGGCCGGTGGTCATGACCTCCTCGACGTGCACGGTCTGCAGCAGGTCGACGTCGTCGGGCTCGGCGTAGACGATGCCCCGGTCGCGCAGCGGCAGCGTGTACATCGAGCCCGGTGTGGCCTTGTCGGCCAGCCACGTCGCCACGCCGACGGCCAGCATCAGCGGCAGCACCAGGCCGTAGTCGCCGGACAGCTCGAACACGATGAGGATGGCGGTCAGCGGCGCGCGGGCGGTCGCCCCGTAGGCGGCGGCCATGCCGACCAGGGCGTAGGCGCCGGGGTTGATCCCGGACTCGGGCAGGAACACCAGGGTCGCGGTGGCGATCGCCGAGCCCAGCGCGGCGCCGAGGAACAGCGTCGGCGCGAACCAGCCGACCGCCGAGCGGGACGCGTTGGTGGCCAGGCTCGCGGCGAACTTGGCCACCAGCAGCACTGCGATGGCGCTCACCGCGCCCCAGCCGACGCCGAACCCGCCGTTGATCAGCTCCTGGATCGGGTCGACGATGCCGTTGATCGGCGGCAGCGTCTTGCCGTCGCCGAGCACCTCCGGCACCGCCAGTGCGATCACGCCGACGATCGCGCCACCCAGCGCCAGCGCACCGAGGTCGCCGCCCACGCGCCGCACCGGCTCGAACAGCCGCTGCGCCCAGCGGTCACCCCAGATGATCACTGCGGCCAGCAGCGCCGCGGCCAGGCCGACGGCGAGGTAGAGCAGCAGCTCGCGGGGGTCGCGCAGGCCGTAGTCGAACGCCGGGGCGTAGATGATGCCGTCACCGACCAGCTGCCGGGCGACGACCGAGCCGGCCACCGAGCTGATGACGATGACCTGCAGGGCCTTGCTGCGCAGCCCACCGACGATGACCTCGATGGCGAAGAGCATCCCGCCGATCGGGGCGTTGAAGGCCGCGCCGATGCCTGCGGCGGCGCCCGCGGCGACCAGCGAGCGCAGCTGCTCCTCGGTGAGGTGGAAGCGCCGGGCCACGGCCGAGCCGACCGACCCGCCGACCAGCACGATCGGCGCCTCGCGCCCACCGGAGGCGCCGGTGCCGAGCGCGAGCCCGGTGGCCAGCACCTGCAGCCACGGCAGCCGGGCCCGCAGGCGGCCGTTGCGCACGGCCAGCGACTCCATCGTGGTCACCACGCCCGAGCCGGTGACCTCCGGCGCCAGCCGGCTGATCGCCCACACCCCGACGGCGCCGGCGGCGGGCATCAGCAGCAGCTCCTGCATGGTCACGTTGGTGCCGAACGCGACCCGCTCCACCAGGCGCACGAGCCAGATCATCGCTGCGGCGAACAGGCCGGTGACCACGCCGGTGAGCGCGGCCAGCGCCAGCATCGTCCCGTCGGCGAGGCGCGCCCGGTCCAGCCGGGCACGCAGCCCGGCGATCAGCGGTGCCGGCTCACTCGCCACGTTCGCCTCCGAACACGCCGATGGTGCGCCAGCCGCGGTCGGGGATGCCGACGGCGTCGGCGACCTGCGCGGAGGCCGTGTTGTCACGGCCGTGGAGGTAGGTGACCAGCGGGACGCGCTCGAGCACGTCCCGGGCGGCCGTGGCGACCAGCCGACGACCCCAGCCCTTGCCGCGGTGGTCCTCGTGGGTGACCACGGCGAGCTCGTGGCCGGTCGCGCCGTGGCGCTTGACGCCGACGCCGCCGGCGTACTCGCCGTCCTCGTCCAGCGCGACCAGGGCCTCGCCGCCGAAGGGCTCCAGCCACGCGGGCACACGGGGGTCGGTGTGCGGCAGCCACTGGCCGAGGCGTTCGACGTCGGTGGTCACCTCGGTGGCCCAGCGCAGGACGCCGATGCCGAGCACGGCGCCCTCGCCGCCGGCGAGCTCGCCGACGCGGTGGCGGACCTCGTCGTCGTCGAGCACCTCGGGGTCCTCGCCGTGCAGCAGGTCGGCCACGGCCATGTGGATCGTCGGGCACGACGGCGACGATGCCGTCGCCGGCGGCGTCGACGGCGCCGAGCAGGTCGCGGCGCCGGCCGTCCCAGCCGGGTTCGGTCCGGGTCCGCGAGGCGACGACGGTCAGCCCGCGGCCAGGCGGCGGCCAGGCGCCGATCCACTCCCGGAGGTGGTCGGTGAGGCTCACTGATCGGTCCTGCCGCGCGGCCTCGGTGGAGGGGACGGTCATGCCGGCCGCGCCGACCAGCTCGCGCAGGGTGGCGTCGGGATCGGCGTCCAGCCAGATCGGGGCTCGCTGGACGCCCTCGTAGCTGACCAGCCGCAGCGCCACCGGGCGTCCCCGCATGGTCTCCACGTGCACCGCGCCGCCCAGCGCCGCGTCCTCGACCTCCAGGGCGATGGCCTCCTCGAGCATCGGCAGGACGGTCGGCAGCTGTTCGCGCAGCAGCAGCTCGACCTGCAGGGCCACCTGGTGGCCCAGCGCCCGGCCGAGGTTGCGGTCCTCCTCGGCGCGGCGGTGCCACCAGCGCTCGACCTCCACGCCGGTGGTGCCGGGCGGGAACGTCGTGGCCAGCGCGTCGGTGAGGTCCTCGTCGGCCAGCGGCTCGGTGATGCCGCGGTCGGCCAGGGCATGGCGACGCAGCTCGGGCTGGGCGCGGTCCAGCGCCCGGTCCAGCGTCTGCTCGAGCACCATCCAGAAGTACAGCCGCCACGACAGCTCGCCGGGGCGGTCGGCGAGGTCCTCCATCGGGGGCTCGTCGGGCAGCAGCAGCGGCAGCTGGGGCTGGGACGCGTCGTCGGCCTTCGTGGGCCCGACGCCGAGCAGGTAGGGCAGGTCGGCGCTGAGCACCTCGGTCAGCACGTGCAGGCGCGAGACGATCGAGCGCTGGTGGGCCGAGCGCTGGTGGTTGGCCTCGAGGTGGACCCAGCCGGCCCCGAGCCGTGCGATGTCCCAGGCGAGCTCGTCGCTGACGGCACGCCAGTCGTCGGGCCGCGCCCACGGGACTGCGTCCCAGGCGCCCGGCCAGTCGTCGCCGAGGGTCAGCCGCATGCACCACCCGGGGGTCGGTCACGTGCGCTGGACGCTAACCGCGGAGGGTGCTGATGCCGGGGAGGCATGACGTGGCTGTCCGCAGGCGGGCGAGCTGGTCACCGGCAGCCGGGACGTCGACTGCGCAGGATGGGCGGGGAACACGTGCGCAGCGAGCAGGGACACGGCACGATGAGCAATACGTAATGTTTTTTTTATGTTCAATATCCTTCGTTTCGGCGTGTGCTTGTGGGCGCTCGAGCGACTGAATCGAGCAGGGTCAGGAGTTCGTCGGCGGCGGCGCGACCCGGCACCTCGGCGAACAGATCGCGGAGCAGCGCCAGTCCCTGCCGGGCCTTCGTTTCGGCGACGTGTTGGGCGTAGTCGAGCGACCCGTGGTGCTCGATGTACCCTAAAATCGCCTCGATATCGTCGTTCGTCTTCTCGCCGCGCGCCTTCGCGAGCCGCTCGCACACCTCGTTCTGTTCCGTTCTGCGTAGCGTGCGCGAAAAAGTGCGCCAGAATCAGCGTCCGTTTGGCCTCGTAGAGGTCGCCGGCGAACTCCTTGCCGTAGGCGACGTCGCGGCTTAGGTTGAGCACGTCGTCACGAATCTGAAACGCGGCGCCGAGATCGACCCCGGCCTGCGTGATGCGCGGGTCGGGACTCGCACCGCAGCGGAGCGCCCCGAGCCGTAGCGGCGCGATGACCGTGTAGTAGGCGGTTTTTAACGTCACCATCTCTAAATACTCGGCTTCGGAGACGTCGAAGCGGCCCTGCGCGACCCAGCACAGGTCTAGGTGTTGGCCTTCGGCGGTGCGGTGGATCATCTGCGCGAACTCGGCCAAGAGCTGCCGGTGGACGTCGGGCGACACGCCCGGCAGGGTGTGTAGCAGTTGCCACATGTAGACGTGCATGGCGTCGCCGACGTTAAGCGCGACCGGTAGCCCGACGCTGCGGTGCAGAGCCGGCTTGCCGCGCCGGTCTTCGGAGTCGTCTTCGATGTCGTCGTGAACGAGTACCCAGTTCTGAAAGAGCTCGAGCCCTGCCGCCAACTCTAAACTCGCCCGCCAGGGCTGCCCGTACGCCTCGGTCGCGTAGAGCAGAATCAGCCCGCGTAAGCCTTTACCGCCCCGTTCGGGGTAGTCGCGTAGCAGCCGGTAGAACTCGGCGAGGTCGGGGTTGTCGTGGTCGCGCGGGAGGGGGGCGAGGGTCGCGTCGAACAGAGCCTGACGGAGCGTGCTGCTGTCTAAATCGCCCATTAGGACTGGGGGACGGGCCCTAACCCCGGCACGACCGCCGCTAACTCGTCTAAAAACTGCCGGTGCGTAAAGTCGAGCCGGAGCGGCGTTACCGACGCGTAGCCGTCGACGACCGCCGTATAGTCCGTGTCCGCTTCGCGCTCGGCGACCGGCGTGCCGCTAATCCAGTAGTAGGGCCGCCCGTCCGGGTCTTCGCGCCGCACCACGCTGTCCTCGTAGCCGTGGGTCGACTGCTGCGTGAGCCGCACACCCCGCAACGCGCCGGTCGGAAAGTTGACGTTTAGAAGCGTTTTAGGCGGCAACCCACTCGCCACAATCTGCGGGATAAGCTCGGCGGCGTAGGCCGCCCCGTACGAAAAGTCTAGCTCGACGTCGGTCGCGGTGCGCAGCGAAAACGCGATCGACGGAATCCCCATCGTCGTCCCCTCCATCGCCGCCGCGACGGTGCCGGAATGGGTGACGTCGAAGCCGAGGTTCGAGCCGAGATTGATCCCCGAAATTACCACGTCGGGCCGCCCGCCGTTATGGACGCCGAGCACCACGCAGTCTGCGGGTGTCCCGTCGACGCGGTACGCCTCGACACCGCCCAAGCCTTCGAGGATGGTGTGCTGATAACGGAGCGGCCTCCGCACCGTAATGGCGTGGCCGGAGGCGGACTGTTCGACGTCGGGCGCGACAATAAGCACCTCGTCGGCGACTTCGCGCACCGCTTTGGCGAGGGCGTGCAGGCCCGGAGAGAAGATACCGTCGTCGTTCGATATAAGAACTTTCATCACGCGAGTATAACGCGCGCTGTGACGACGCCGATAGGCTAAGCGAGCTTGCATCCTACGCGTCAAAAAAAGTTATATTGAGCGTCCGGGAGGTTTTTTAATGAAAAGATTTGTTGTGCCTCTACTCTGGGCACTCTCTATCGCTCTGGTTGTGGTCGGCTGCGCGACGAGCGAAGTGCCAGCGCCAGGTCTGCTCGTCGGTAACTGGATCGGGGAGGTCGGGGTTGCGGGCGACGATACCGTCGACTACCTATCGATCGACGTGTGGCTCACCCAAACCGGCGATCAGCTCGCGAACGACACTGGCGAAACGAGCGAGGTTACCGTCCGCGTGATCGAGATGACTGGTGGAACGACCGCTACGACCGAGGCGAGCAAGTCGGCCAACACCTCTTTCGTCGACGGCAGCTACGACGCTCCGACGGTCACGTTGACGATGGATTTAGGCGACGGTGATACGGTTTCGTTCGAGGGGATGCTGTCGGGCTCGAGCCTCACCGGTACCGCCACCGCGACCCTGCCCGACGGCAACGGCGGCGAAGTGGTGGAGACGTTCGACATCACCCTAAACAAGCAGTAGCCGTCCACATCAAAAAAGACCTCGCAGCGATAACGGCGAGGTCTTCGTCTATACTCGGATTGCAAAAACGCTTACTCTTTAAGCGCCTCGGCCATAATCTCGGCGATGTGCTTGGCCCGTTTGCCGGTCCCGTCTTTGATCTGGTGCCGACAGCTAAACCCGCAGGCGACCGTCTCGCCGTCGTGTTCGCGGACCGCCGGAAAGAGCCGCTGTTCGCCGATGGTCATCGACACGTCGTGGTGGCCGTAGCCGAACGACCCGGCCATGCCGCAACAACCCGAATCGACTTCGCTGACGTTTTTCGACGCCCAGCCGAGCACGGCTTTGGTGGGGTTGGTGCCCATAATGGCGCGCTGTTGGCAGTGACCGTGGAGCATGATGTTGACGCCGTTCTGGTGGAAGACCTTTTCGGGCTCGAGCCTTCCCTTCGCCCACTCCTTGGCTAAAAACTGGTCGATCATCTTGACGTTCTTCGCGACCGCTTCGGTCTGTTCGCTAGGCACCAGGTCGCGGTAGTCGTCCTGAAACGCAGTCACGCACGACGGCTCTAAACCCACCACCGGCACGCCCCGTTCGACGTAGTCGTGTAGCGCCGCCACATTGCCCGTCGCCACCTTCTTGGCGTCTTTAAGCAACCCTTTCGAGATCTGCGGACGCCCGCAGCAGCGGTAGTTCACCATCTCGACGTGGTAGCCGAGCGCTTCGAGCACCTTGGTCGCGGCGATGCCGATCTCGGGCTCGTTGTACATCGTCCAGGTGTCGGCGAACAGCGCCACCGTCGGACGGGTTTCGGTCTTGGCGTCGACGTTAAGCTGCCCGTTCCCGTTCGTCTGCGTCTCTGGCTGAGCGTGCTGGCCGTTCTGACCTTTCTTGTGGCGCTTAAACCAGCTCCCGAAGTCGGTGTTGGCGTAGAGCGGCAGCACCCGCCGCCGGTCGACCTTGATGACTTTCTCCATCAGGTAGCGGATCGGTTTGAGCGGCAGAAAGGTGTTGGCGAGCGGGGCGATCTTCTGGACGAGCGGCGCGAGCCGGGCGACGTTACCGATCGCGCGCACCGACAGCGGCGTGCCGTGTTCGTCGTAGTAGTGCTGCAAAAACTCGTACTTGATCTTGGCCATGTCGACCTGGCTCGGACACTCGGCCTTACACGCCTTGCACGACAAACAGAGGTCGAGGCCGTCGTAGACTTCTTGGCTGGTCAGACCGCCGCTCAGGCGCCCGTTAAGCGCTTCGCGGAGGATGTTGGCGCGGCCCCGCGTGCTGTGGTCTTCGTCGCGCGTCGCCATGTACGACGGGCACATCGTGCCGGTGTCGGTCTTGCGGCAGTTGCCGACGCCGGTGCAGGCTTCGATCGCGCCGAGGTAGCCGCCGTCGTTGTCGAAGTTAAAGTAGGTTTCGGGTACGTCGGCGTGGTAGTCGGTGCCGTAACGCAGGTTTTCGGTCATCTTCTGCGCCTCGACGATCTTGCCGGGGTTCATCAGGTTGTTCGGGTCGAAGGCGCGTTTGATGCGGCGAAAGTCTTCGTACAGCGTCTCGCCGAACAGGTTTTTGTTCTGGTACGACCGGATCAACCCGTCGCCGTGTTCGCCGCTCCAGGAACCGCCGTACTTTTTGACGAGTTGAAACACGTCTTCGCTGATGTTCTGAAAGGTGTCGATGCCCTCGCTGCTTTTGAGGTTGACGAGCGGGCGGATGTGGATCACACCGACCGAGGCGTGCGCGTACAGCACGGCTTTGGCGCCGTGCTTCTCGCAGACCGCGAGCACTTCGGGGATGTAGTCGGGCAGGTGTTCGACCGGAATCGCCGAATCTTCGATAAACGGGGTCGGCTTCGCGTCGCCTTTAATGGTCGCGTAGATGCCGAGGCCGCCGCGCCGGAAGCGCAACACCTCTTCTTGCTCTTCGGTGCGGTAGGCGACGTAGGTGTGGTAGCTAAGGTCGGCGACGTCTAGGTCGGCCTGGAGGCTGCTCAGCCCGGACAGCATCTCGTCTTCGCTTTCGCCGTCGAACTCGACCATCAGCACCGCAGCCGGTTCGCCTTCGACCCAGCTCAGCAGGGGCTCGAGCGCCGGGTTTTGCCGTCCTAACTCGAACAGGTGGTCGTCTAGAATCTCGACCGCCGACGGTCCGTGCCGGTTGATGTAGCGCACCGCGGTCAGCGCGTCGACGAGGGTGCGAAAGTGCACCAGCGCCATGCAGCGGTGGGTCGGGACCGGGTAGAGCTTGAGCGTCACGTCTAGAATCAGCGCGAGCGTGCCTTCAGAGCCGCTGACGAGTTTGGCGAGGTTAAACGGTTTGCCGTCGGTAAACTCGTCGAGGTTGTAACCGCCGACGCGCCGCATCACTTTGGGGTAGCGCGCTTCGATCTCGTCGGCGTGGTCGGTCACGACGTTGTGAACGGTGCGGTAGAGGTCGCCTTCGCTACCGGGCTGCTGCAACTTCTCCTGCAACACCTCGTCGCTTACTTCGCTTAGTTCGACGATGCTCCCGTCGGCGAGCATGACCGTCATGGCGATGACCTGGTCGACGCTCTTGCCGTACTTGATAGAGCGGGTGCCCGCCGAGTTGTTGGCGACCATCCCGCCGATGTTGGCCTGGGCGGTGGTCGAGATGTCGGGGGTGAACTGGAGCTGGTGCGGGGCGAGCATCCGGTTGAGGTTGTCGCGCACCACGCCCGGCTCGGCCTTGACCCAGCCCTCCTCGACGTTTAGCTCTAGGACGCGGGTCATGTACTTCGAGAAATCGACGACGATGGCCGCGCCGACCGTCTGTCCGGCCAGGCTCGTACCGCCGCCGCGCGGCAGAATCGGTAGGCCGTGCCGGTTGGCGACCTCGACCACGGCGCGGACGTCGTCGACGTCTTTGGGCAACACGATGCCGTGCGGCTTGATCTCGTAGGGGCTCGCGTCGGTGGCGTAGAGGGCGCGCGACGCGTCGTCGAAACGGACCTCCCCCTCGACCACAGCGCGCAGTTCGTCTGCGACTTGGCGCATATGTTCGGTGTCGGCGCGAACCGGGCGGGGCTCGAGCCCCGGATCAGCAGAAGTTTTTAGCATAGTTTACAGTATCGCATAAACCGATAAATCAAACCGAAAGTTGACATACCACGTACACACGCCGGGTACACACAGCGGGTACACAGCCCGGTCCGATGCCGAACCTTCGCGCCTCCGCTACGCTTCTACCGCGCCCGGACCGTCACCCGTACCATCGCTCGTCACTGTCATCGCTGCCGTTTTCGTCCGCCCCGAACAGCGCCCGCAGAGTAAGGGCGAAGCCGGCGTCGTCGCGGTAGCGGTAGGCGCTAAGCAGCGTCTGCAACACGTAGCGTTCGCGCAGCCCCGCGACCAGGGTCGGTGCGCTGTAGGGGTCGCGTTTCTGGCCCCGGTAGGCACGGCCCCGGGCGTCGAGCAGGCCGAGTTCGTCGATAACCTGGCGGCAGAGCGTCGTTTTGACGTCGCCGAACGGGATCGGCTGTCCTTTGCTCAGCGCGACGAAGGTGCGGCGGACATCGGCGACGGTGGGGTAGTGGCCGAGGTGGGTTTCGAGTTCGGCGAGCTGGTCGTCGATATCGACGTAGAGGTGTAGCCGGGGGTGGGCGAGGCTAGCGCGGATGATTTGGGCGAGTGGGGCGGTCAGTGCGAGCGGGGTGGCGGGCTCGAGCGGGAGCGCTCTTATCCAGACTCCGCCGATATCGGCTTTGGCGAGGCCGTCTTCGGGGCCGAGATCGCCCGGCGACCAGCTCGGCAAACTGTCGACGCTCGGGCCGACGACGAGGAGGCGGTCGCGGTGAGAGGGGCGGTGCCGGTGAATGCGGGCGGCGAGGGCGCTGTCGTCAGGTGTGTCATCAAGACTGTCGTCAGGACTGTCATTAGGGCTGTCGGTAAGGGAGGGGAGCCCCGCCGCGCTGCGGATGTCTTCGGCGATAAACTCGGCGCTTTTCGTCCCGCGCCACTCGTTGACTTGGAGGTGTACCGCGACGTCGACCTCGTGGCCGAGCGATAGCGTCTCCGCCTCGTCGCCCCGGCCCCAGGCGATCCCCTTGACCCCGGCGACCCTAAGCTGGAGGTGCTTTCCGCCCTGACCGACCGCGCGGGCGTGCTCTAAGGTTCCGCTGAACGCGAACAGCGGCGGCGGATGGCCCTGGCCGTAGGGTTCGAAGTTGCCGATCGCCCTGATCAGATCGAGATCGAGGTCGTTCGGGGCGAGCAGCGCGTCGGGCCTGACCTGGCGTTGCGGCACCGGGTGGGTAGCGACAAAGTCGTAGATCGCCGCGCGAAAGTCGGGCAGACGGGCCTCGTCGATAGCGAAGCCGGCGGCCTGCGAGTGACCGCCGTAGCGCTTTAGGGTGTGGCTCGCGGCGTCGAGGCTCGCGACCGCCGAGATGCCCGGCGTCGATCGGACCGAGCCCTTGCCGTCCGCGACGATAAAGACCGGTTTGTAGTGGTGTTCTAAGACCTTGCTCGCCACGATCCCCATCACGCCAGGGTGCCAGTCGTGTTTGTGTAGCACCAGTGCGGGCGCGTCCGGGTCGACGCGTTCCATCGCTTCGGCGAACATAGCGTCCTGGATTTGGCGGCGGTCCTTGTTACGGGCGTCGAGGTAGTGGGCGAGTTCTTTGGCGCGGCGTTCGGAGGCGGTGGTGAGGAGCTCGAGCCCCAAGTCTGCCTCGCCTAACCGCCCCGCCGCGTTAAGCCGAGGCGCGATCACGAACGCCACGTCGCGGGCGCTCGGCGCGCTGAGCTGGGTTTTTTTGAGTGTAGCGATAACGCCAGGCCAGACCGAGTCGGGCATCCGCTCGAGCCCGGCCAACACCAGCGCCCGGTTTTCGCCCATCAGTGGGGCGACGTCGGCGATGATGCCGATACTGGCCAAGTCGCTGTAGTCGAGGGGGGGCTCGAGCCCTAACCGTTCGTGCAGCGCCCAGAGCAGGTGATACGCCACCCCCGAACCGGTCAACGCCGGCAGGCCTTTTTTCGCGAGTGGCGACGTTGCCGGGTGGACGATCAGGCAGTCGGGGCGGCGCTCGCCCGGATGGTGGTGATCACTGACAATCACTTCGACACCGCGCCGCTGCAACGCGTCGATCTCAGCCACGTTGCTGATGCCGCAGTCGACGGTCACAAATAGGTCGGCGCGTTCGGCGTGTTCATCGACCCGCTGCGGGGCGATGCCGTAACCGTCGGTCAGCCGGTGCGGGATAAACGGTACAACCGTCCCGCCGAGCGCCCGCAACCCTAAGGTCAGCACGGCGGTGCCGCTAATGCCGTCAGCGTCGTAGTCGCCGTGAATCATAATGCGTTTTTTGTGACGCAGGGCGTGCTCGAGCCTTTCCGCCGCCGCCCCGAGGTCGGGGATTTGGGTGAGTGTCAGCGGGGGCGAGAGCTGTCCGAGAGCGTCCTGGTGCAGACCGCGCTGATAGAGCACACTTGCCAAGATCGGCGGTACCGACAGGTCGCGCATCAGCCTAGCGACGATGTGGGGGGGTGCGGGGGGCTCGAGCCGCCAGCGCGCTTCGTGTCGGGCCGGTACGTCCGAGGCCGCACTGCGTGAGCCGGTGTCGTGTGAGGTAGAGGTCGTCACGAGCGGCTAACGGATCGCGGAAGGTGTCGCCGTAGGAGCATCGGGTTAGGCGTGTTCGGGGTCGGTGTAGGTTTCGGTGTAGGTCGGCGTGTCGCGGCGGCGCCTGGCTTTGTCGTTCTGCTTCTGCCGCGTGGCCGCGTCGCGGTCGGGGATGACCGGGCGTGACGGCTCGCCGAGGGTGTTCTGGTAGCGGGCGAGCGCCTGTTCTAACTCGTCTTGCCGCTGCTGCAACCGCAGGTTGTCGCGGTAGAGCCGCCACTGCGTCCCCTGGAGCGGCAACCACGCCACGAGCCAGCCGAGTACGAGCGCGACGCCAATCGCGAGCGCGACCGGCACGGTCGGTAAGAGGGGTAGCTGCACCCGTTCGGGGTTCGCGTTGTGAACGAGCAGCAGATAGCCGGTTAGAAACAGCACGATAAGGAGCTGTAGGATGCGCACAACTTTCACGTTCGACCTCCGATGACGTTAGTTTAGCGTACCCTATTTCGCGGTGCGTGTAGACAGTCAACGTAGACAGTTAGTAGACAGTTAACAGAATCGTCGACCGGGCTCCGAACCGTCGCGGTGTGTGGGAGGGCTCGAGCCCCACAATCATGCCCGTCATGACCGTGCTGCTGCGTAACTATGCGCTACAGCACTACGCGCTACAACCGCATCAGCACGGCTACGGTACCAGATCCGGCGGGCCGCAACACCCCCCACGTTCGCGACAGTACGGATGATAATGGTGACAACGACAATGTGGACACCGCCTACTCGGCGGGCTTCGACCGGCACGCGCGCTCACACGCGTTCTATTGACCCCGACATGCACGACCTTATAGGATGATAAAGATTGCTCGAGCCTGCAAACTACTACACGCCGAGGAGGACACGCTGAGTAGACCTACACCCTAGCTCCGTTTCGCTATCCCCACGAGCCTTCTGTTCGTGACGCACCGTGGCCGCGTCCGGGTCTAGAAATCGCATCCGGAAACCGTGTCCGGACAGACCGGCAGCGCCGACCCGCGAGCGATTCACAAACGACGATTCGTAAACGGCCTGTCGCTGCCCCGCCAATTAAGGAGACATTATCGTGTCTAACGTACTATCCCGCTTGCTGCTAAGCTTCACGCTTTGCGCGACCCTACTCTCGGTCGCGTTCGCCCAAGACACCCTCATCATCGCTCAGGGCACCGACGCCGTGACCCTAGACGCCCACGCCATCACCGACTCGCCGTCGGCGACTGTCAGCAGCCATATCGTCGAGACACTGTTCGAACTCACCCCCGAAGGCAACATCGAGCCGCGCCTCGCCGAGAGCTTTACGGTCTCGGACGACGGCCTGGTCTGGACGCTTGACCTGCGCGAAGATGTAATGTTTCACGACGGTACGCCCTTTAACGCCGAGGCGGTCAAGTACAACCTCGACCGCTTTCTCGACCCCGAACTCGGCTTTACCTTTCGTTTTCTGCTCGCCCGTATCGAACAGGTCGATGTCGTAGACGAGTACACCGTGCAGCTCACCCTGTCGGACTCGTTCGCGCCGCTACTCGCCCACATGACCCACAGCAGCACCGCGATGCAGAGCCCCGCCGCCATCGAAGAATTCGGCGAAGACTACGGCGAAAACCCGGTCGGTACCGGCCCCTTTAGCCTCGAAACCTGGAACCGGGGCGAGCGTATCGACCTGGTGCGCAACGACGACTACTGGGGCACCCTGCCCGGCGTCGCGGCGGTCAGCTTCTTAGCCGTGCCCGAAAACACCACCCGGATGGCGCTCGTCGAAACCGGCGAAGCTCACGTCGCGGTGCGGGTACCGCCGCAGGACATCGCCCGCCTCAACGCCGCCGAGGGGCTAAGCGTCGAAAACGTGTCGAGTGTCCGCACCATCTACATCTACTTTAACCACCTGCTGGAGCCCTTCACCGACGTCCGCGTGCGTCAGGCTGTCAACTACGCGGTCGACAAAGAGCTTATCGCCGAATTCGTACTCGGCGGCGCGGTCCGTCCGTCCGACGCGCCGGTCGCGCCGGGCATCTTCGGGTACACCCCGGTCGGGTACTACGAGTACGACCCCGAACTCGCCCGTCAGCTGCTCGCCGACGCGGGCTACCCCGACGGCTTTAGCACCACCCTCTACAGCCCGAGCGGTCGCTACCTGCAAGACATCCAGACCGCCGAAGCGATCCAGAGCCAGCTCGCCGAGGTCGGTATCGACGCCTCTATCGAAACGCTCGAGTGGTCGTCGTACCTCGCGCTGACCCGCGAAGCGCCCGAAGACAACACCGTGCCGATGGCGCTTCTGGGCTGGGGCACCGTGACCGGTGACGCCGACTACGGCCTCTTCCCGCTGTTTCACACCAGCGAATGGGTGCCCGACGGTTCTAACCGTGCGTTCTACAGCAACCCCGAAGTCGACGCCCTGCTCGACGAAGCGCGCACCGTCCAGGACGAAGAGCTCCGCCTGAGCCTCTATGAAGATGCGATGCAGACCATCTGGGACGAAGCCGCCTGGCTCTTCCTCCACAGCGAAACCCAGCTCGTCGCGGTTCGTGACGAGGTTCAGGGTCTGGTCATCCACCCGACCGAACGCGTCCTGGCGCTCAACGCGAGCCTGGAGTAAGCGAACCGGGTCTAACGGCCTAGCGCGACGCCGAACGTAGCGGTGCGAGACCGAAGTGTTCGCACGGGGTGGGTTGACGCCCGCCCCGCTTTTAATCTGAAAAATTATCTTACTGATCGCCGAAACCGGTAGTCGCGATAGGATAGACGTGTTAATGACCGAGACGATAATCGATACGACCAAAATTTATAAGACCATGACCGACACGACCTTCATGGCCGCTATAACGATGGCCGATAAGGCCGAGACGACGAACCAGACGGTGACGTGTAGGGACGCCCTTGTTTAGCTATTTTATTCGCCGTCTGCTCGCTGCGATTCCGACGGTGTTCGGGGTGCTCATTATCGTCTTTCTGATGGTTCGCCTGGCGCCCGGTGACCCGGCCCTCTACCTCGCCGGCGAGTTCGCGCCGCCCGAAACGATCGAAAGTATCCGCGAGCGCTACGGCCTTAACCGGTCGCAGCCCGAGCAGTTCGTAATCTTTATCAGTAACGTCGTTCGGGGTGACTTGGGGCGCTCGACCCGGACCAACCGCCCGGTCGTCGAAGACCTCAAGACGTTTTTTCCAAACACGCTCGAGCTCGCCTTCGGCGCTATTCTGATCGCGCTGCTGGTCGGCATCCCTGCCGGGGTTATCTCGGCGGTGCGGCCCAACACGCCGCTCGACTACCTGGTCACGCTCGGGTCGCTTATCGGGGTGTCGATGCCGGTGTTCTGGTTTGGGCTGCTCGCGATCCTGTTCTTTTCGGTGCAGCTCGGCTGGTTTCCGGTCGCCGGACGGGGCACGCTCGCCCATCTGGTGCTTCCGGCGATCACGCTCGGCGTGTCGAGTATGGCGATTATCACCCGGATGACCCGTAGCGCGATGCTCGAAATTCTAAGCCAGGACTACGTCCGCACCGCCCGGTCGAAGGGTTTACGGCAGGAGCGGATCGTCAACAAACACGCGCTTCGTAACGCGCTCATCCCTGTGGTGACGGTCGGGGGGCTCGAGTTCGGCACGCTGATGGCGGGCGCGGTGCTTACCGAAACGGTGTTTACCTGGCCCGGTATCGGGCGGCTGCTCGTCGACTCTATCCTGGCGCGAGACTACCCGGTCGTGCAGGGCGCGGTGATGCTGATCGCGGTGTCGTTTATCCTGATCAACCTGCTCGTCGACATGCTCTACGGCCTGGTCGACCCGAGGATCCGTTATGACTAACACGACGATGACCGACACGACGATGACTGACACGACGATGACTGACACGACTAGGTCTGCTGTGCCACATACGGCTAAGCCCGCTACGGCCAGAAACATCCCCGACAGAAACATCCGCGACAATGTGCGACAGGAGCTACGATGACGAGGCCGGTTATCGCCAACAACGTATCGACCGAGCGTACGCCGCCCGAAAGACAGAACCGCTGGCGTAAGCGGCTCTTTAAAAGCCCGCTCGCGACGCTCGGCGTAAGTATTATCGCGGTATTTCTTTTTTTCGTCGCGTTCGCACCCTTTTTAGCGCCCTATCCGCCGACGAGCCAAAACCTTCGCACCACCTACGTACCGCCTCTGACCGGCGTCAGTCTGCGCGGCCCCGACGGCCAGTTCGGCCTCTATCAGAGCCCGGTCGTACGAAGCCCGGTGCGCGGCGTCGAGATCGATACGAGCCAGGCCTACCCGGTGCGCCTGTTCGTGCGCGGCGCCCAGTGGACGTGGTTTTTCGGGCTGGTCGAAAGCGAGCGGCGGCTGTTCGGGGTCGACGGGCCGGTCCGGCTACACCTGTTAGGCACCGACGAGCAGGGACGCGATCTGCTAAGCCGGCTGATTCACGGCGCCTGGATTTCGCTCTTTATCGGACTGATCTCGGTCGCGATCGGGCTCGCGGTCGGGGTGCCGATCGGGGCGGTGTCGGGGTTTTACGGCGGCACACTCGACATGGTGGTGCAGCGCGTGATCGATACGCTGCTCGCGTTTCCAGGGATTCTTCTCGCGATCGTGCTCGTCGCGACGTTAGGCACCGGTCTGACCAACGTCATGATCGCGGTAGGGATCGCGTCGGTGCCGATCTACGCGCGGCTGGTACGCGGCTCGGTGCTAAGCGTCCGTAACCTGGAATATGTAGAGGCGGCTCGGGCGCTAGGCAAGCGCAGCATACCGCTGCTTTTTCGCTACGTGTTGCCGAACGCGATCTCGCCGATCATCGTCCAGTCGAGCCTGCAGATGGCCGTTGCGATTCTGTTCGCTGCCGGCCTCGGCTTTTTGGGGCTCGGTGCGAGGCCGCCCCAACCCGAGTGGGGGCTTATGCTCGCACGGGGCCGCGAATACCTCGCCGTCGCCCCGCACGTCGCGACGTTTCCGGGCCTCGCCATCGTCCTTGTGGTGCTCGGCTTTAACCTGGTCGGTGACGCGTTGCGAGACGCGCTCGACCCGCGATCGAAATAGATCGAATCGTTCGGTCGCTAAACCCATAGCAGTTCCACGAACCACCGCTACATTCCTGCTCTGGTCGCAAGTAGTCTGAACGCTTGTTGCGAAAAACGAGGCCGAAATCGACCTGTGGCAATGAAAACTGGATTTGCTACCAGTCGCTAAACATGGTGCTTTCGTCACGACAGGTAAGGTCTAATGTCGCTGCGAGGGCACCGCTCTGCTAATTTAGTAGAGACAACGGTCGCGCTTGTAATCGACCTCTTTTCCTACCGAGAACCATATTTCTGCCGAGGAACTATAGCGATGCAAAAAACCTGCCCCGACCGGTACGCCCCCTGCTACGTCGTCCTGATGTTGACGTCTCTACTCGCCGTGCTCGTCGTTACGCCGCCGCACACGGCGCTAGCGAACAGCGTGGTGACTTGCGACTACGTTCGCGACGAACCGCAGACCGAAGCCGAGCGCCTAGAGCGCGAACAGCGCGATATCTGGTGGCAGGAGTATGTCGCGTACAGCGCGATGCTGCCCGCCGAGCCGGACACACGCTTACGGATGCCGGTGTCAGGCGTACGCGTCTCGCAGGTCGCCGATACCTGGGGCGCGCCGCGCGGAGTGGGCCGTAGACACGAGGGGCAGGATATCTTTGCGCCGCGCGGAACCCCGATCTACTCGGCGACCGAAGGCTATCTGTGGCGTATTGGGACGAGCCAGCGGGGCGGTCTTACGGTTTGGGTGGTCGGGCCGGGCGGACGCCGCTACTACTACGCGCACCTAGAGCGCTACGGCGAAAACATCCGCGAGGGTGACTACGTCACGACCGACACCATTATCGGGTACGTCGGTAATACGGGGAACGCGGTGACCACACCGCCACACCTGCACTTCGGTGTCTACTACGGGTCGCGGCGGACCTGCAACCGACAGGTTTTCGACCCGCTACCGTTGCTCGTCAACCGATAGGGCTCGTTGCGTCAAGATGATCTTTGGCTGTACCTAAACAGGCGTTTCCGCACCTCCCCCAAAGCCGTCAGAGACGAAAACCCGCACCGCCGAATTCACGGAGCGCTAGCGAAGCGATGCTCGATGCTGCCGTGTGAAGGTCACTACCCGTTTAGCGTTGCGGTCGTTAGCATCACTCTCGGTCGGCTTTATCGGACGCTTTAGAACCAACGACCGGGTGCTGCACCAGCGTCTGCCGGTCACGATCCCCGAGGTCGACTTGCTCATCACCTGGAAGGCCCAGGACTTCGGCTGGCACCTGAGCGTTCTTATCAGCACCATCACAGGGGGCGTTCAAGAGCTGATGAGGACGTAGGGGAGCCGCTGGTCTTTGGAGGTCAGTCACCGCACCCGGAAGCAGAACCTGGCATTTGAACAGTGTCAATGTCAGAGCTTTGCGGCGCAGCTGCAGCACGCGGACGTCGTCATCGAGGCGTTTAACCTCATCTGCGCCGAGCGTCAGCGCGACCCTAACCTTACCTGGCGTAAGGCTCAGCGTCACGCAGCCCATCGGCTAAAAGCCGTACTGACCGGTATTTTTGAGGATGCGGCCTGAAAAAGGGGTGGCCTGGAGGGGATTGCTGGGTGTGCGGAAACTCTTGGTTACAGAGAGTCTAGCCGCGCCGCTCGGTCCTCGGTAAGCTCGTACGGTCCTCGGTCGTCATCGCCCGTGTTGACGACCTTTTTTTCGCCTCGTAACTTGTGAAGGTGGGCGAGCAGGCTCCGCTCGGCAAAGTCAGCCGTCGGTTCGGGCAGCGACGGATAGATGCTCTGGCGTAGCTCGGTCAGCGTTTTGGGCGTGACCAGCGCCCGGACGACCTGCGCTTCGCGGTGTAGCCGGTGCTCGTGAGCGTCGCGGAGCTTGCTCGTCGGGGTGTGGATGACCGGGCCGTGGCCGGGGCCTAAGTGCTTCGCGTCTAGGCGCATCAGTCTCGTTAATGACCGGAGATAGTCGCCGACGTCGCCCTCGGGCGTGCCGACCCAGCTCGAGCCCGTCCCCGCCACCATGTCACCGACCAGCACCGTCTCGTTATCTTCGATATAGACGCTAAGATGTCCCGGACTGTGGCCGGGTGTGTGCAGCAGCCGCAGCGACACCTCGCCGACGCTGAGCGAGCTGTCCTCGTCGACCTCGATGACCGGGCCGTCGAGCATTTGCAGCCTGTCAAGACGCTCTCGTTCTAACGCGTGGACGTAGACCGGCACCTCGAATTTGTCCTGCACCGCCGCCGCCCCCGAACAGTGGTCGCCGTGGCTGTGGGTGAGCAGCAGGCCCGTAAGGGTCGTGACGCCGACCTGCTCTAGCGCCGCTTCTAGTGTGGCGAGGTCGGAACCGCCCATATCGACGAGCAGTCCTAGACCCGCGTCGACGATCAGATAGCTGTTGGTGTGGTCGAACGGAGGCAGCGTTTTGGTAGCCAGCGGAAGCCGCCACACGCTCGACGCGACCGGCTCGGCGGGTACTGTGTTCGCGTGCTGATCCGTACCAGAAGACGCTTTACGAGAAGATTCTGCCACCGTTACGGGCGGTTCTGTTTGAGGTAGGCGAGCGCTGCGGCGAGCGCGTTTTCGGAGGTTGTTTCGATGTCGGGGACGACGCCGCGCCCTTCCCAGGTCGGGCCACTGATCGGGGCGAGCACACCGGTCGCGATCCAGGCCTGCGAACCGTCACGCAAGCAGAACGGCATCACCGCTTCGACGTTGCCCGCTGTCGTCTCGCCGACGAGGGTGGCGCGGGCTCGAGCCTGTAGCGCCCCTGCCAACCCTTCTGCCGCACTGTTGACGTCGCCGTCGATGAGCACCACGAGCGGCAGCTCGGTCGCGGTCGCGCCGATCGCCGGATACGGGAGCGGAAGCGTCCAGTTAGTGACGGTGCGCCACAAAAAGCCGTCCGTAAAGATACCCGCCGCCTGCATCATCGTCACGAGGCGTCCGCCGGGGTTGCCGCGCAAATCGAGGATGAGCGCGTCGCTGTGGTCGAGCTGGCGCACAGCGGCGCGGATATCGCCGGCCATACCGGCACTCGCGAGGTCGGGAACGCGGAGGTAACCGACGGTGTCCCCGACCATCTGGTAGCGAACCTTACCGATAAGCTGGCTGTCGTTACGCTTGAGCAGCGGGTCGTCGAAGATGTCGGGGTTGTCGGTTGTGCCACTCTGCAGCAGCGCCGGAATACACGGAAGGTCGCCGTACTCGTCGCGAATCTCGGCGGCCCGCGACGGCGACACAAACACCGAGTGCTGGTCGTCTATCTCTTCGTACATTTCGGCGAGCACATCGTAGAACGCCTCTTTGTCGTCGGCGCCCAAAGCGCGCGGTCGGTAGGTGTCGTAGACTTCATCCCAATCGACCGGTCGGTCGTCTAGGTTCCAGTAGCGCTGGTCGACAAGCGTCCAGGCCGCTTCGAAACGGGCCTCGAAACTGTCGGTGTCACGCTGTGTGGTTGTCTGGGCGAGAGCTTGCGTGACCGCAAATGCGCCGAGCAGCACGAGGATAAGCGCTGTAAAAAGCTTTTTCATACGGCGATTGTAGCAGCCCGCTGCTGATGCTTATGAGGTTCGCTAGAACGATTGCGCCCGGGCGCCCGCCAGACCGCTAGCGGCGGCGTCGGTGACGTTGTCGGCAACGCCGTGCGGCGTTTTGCTGAGCTTCGCGACGTGTGCGTTTACGGTTTGTGGTGGGGCGTGCCCGGCGCGGCAACGGTTTATACTCGAGACAACAGTATG
Organism: Trueperaceae bacterium; assembly: GCA_034521635.1. Lineage (GTDB taxonomy): Bacteria > Deinococcota > Deinococci > Deinococcales > Trueperaceae > JAXHMC01. The sequence goes on from JAXHMC010000043.1 coordinate 52,865, forward strand.
TAGACAACCGGTCTTGCCGAGTCGTGTCTAGCGGGGTGTCGTGTAGGGCTGTTTTGTAACAGAAGGGTGTCGTAATAGATGGACAAACCGATAGAGAAAGCGACGGATACACCGAACGGTCGGACGGTGCGGACGGGGTCGTTGACGATTTTGACGAGCCGGACACCTCGCAGGGCGGCGTTCGCGCTAGGTTCGATGGTCGCAGCGACGGCGCTCGCACTGCTGTTTGAAGCTGTTTTCGACCTGGCCCTGTTTGTGATTCTGCCCGGCGCGGTCGTCTTAGTGGCGGTGCTGTTAGGGACGCTCGGTGGCGCGGTCGCGCTGGGGGTGCTCGTTGTCGACGTGGTGGTGCGGGTATACGCGCCGGGGGTGGTGGGGCTCGAGCCCTCCCCCTTCACCACAGCACCACTCGGTCCCGCCGTCGCCCTCCTCGTCGTCGCCGCCCTTGTCGTGATCGCCGGACGGACACGCGACCGGCTCGAGGCGACCCTAAACCGGCTCCGCGAACAGGAGGTGCTGCTCAACGTCACGCAGCGCCTGACCCACACCGGCAGTTGGCGCTACGATCCCACGACTGGCGCGACGACCTGGACCGACGCGATATTTGATATCTACGAGTGGCCGCACGACGACGCTCCGGACCCCGACACGGCGCTATCGTTTTTCACTCCTGAATCGCGCGATCGGCTCGAAACGGCCTTCGTGCGCGCGAACACCGAGGGGGGGCCGTACGACCTAGAACTCGAAATGACGACCGCTCGGGGTCGGCACCGCGATGTGCGCGCGGTTGGCGAGGCAGTGCGGCAGGGCGGCGTTGTCCGCTACGTCCAGGGTGCGCTTAAAGACATCAGCGAACGCAAACAGACCGAGGCGGCGCTAAAGGCCCAGCGCGACCTCACCCAGGCGGTGCTCGACGGGCTGCCCTTTCCGGTTTTTCTCAAAGACCGCGACCACCGCTTTGTGCTGATGAACGCTCCGGCTCGCTACAGCTTCGGAGCCGGCGACCGCGTCGTGAGCGAGCTAAGCTACACCGATGTTTTCGGTGACCGGGCCGAGGAGTATTACCAGGCCGATGTGGCGTTTTGGCAGAGCGACGAAGACCACATGGTTACACAGGATAAGTACGAGCTAGACGATAAAATTTACGATATCGTGATCGGGCGCAAGCGCTTGTCTTTCGCGGAGCAGACCCTCGAACTCGTGTATTCGTTCGATGTCAGCGAGCAAGCCGCAACGGCTCGAGCCCTCCGCAACAGCGAACAGCGTATGTGGTCACTGCTTAACGCTATCCCCGACGGCATTATCCGGAGCGACCGCGAGGGGCGCTACACCGAAATCGTGCCGCCCCAAAACTTTTTGCCCCACCGCTCGACGACCAGCCTGCTCGGCAAGACACCCGAAGAGACGCTGCCGCCCCCGATCGCCGCCGACATTCGCAAACGGCTCGAACGGGTCTTGGCGACCGGCGAGACGCAGATCTACGAACACCCGCTGACCGTTCTCGGCGAAGAGCGTTACCGCGAGGTGCGCTTCGTCAAGGTAAACGACGACGAAACCATCTCGATCGTCCGCGACATCACCGACCGCAAACGCGCCGAACTCGCCTTGCGCGAAAGCGAAGCCCGTAACCGAGCGCTGCTAGAAGCGATCCCTGACGCCATTGTCTGCCACGACCGCGACGGCTACTACGTCGACATCGTTCCGCCTAAAGACTTCGTGCCCCTCCGCGACATCACCCTGATGGTCGGAAAACATATCGACGATGTTTTGCCTGCCGATGTCGCTCGTGAGGTGCGGCGTCAGATCGATTTAGCGTTCCAAAACGACGAGGTCAACACCTACGAATATCCTGTCGAGGTCGGCGGTGAGCGACGTTACCGCGAGGGACGGATGGTCGCGATTAACGACCGCGAGGTGTTTTCGATCATCCGCGACGTGACCGACCGTAAAGAGGCCGAACGCGCCATCGCCGAGGCGAGCCGCCGTAAAAGCGAGTTTTTAGCGACCATGAGTCACGAACTGCGTACGCCGCTAACCTCTATTCTGGGGTTTTCGGAGGTGTTGATCGAAGGCTTTTTCGGGCCGCTTAACGACAAGCAGCGCGCCTACTTGGGCGATATCCTTACTTCGGGTCAGCATCTGTTGTCGCTGATCAACGATGTGCTCGACCTCTCGAAGATCGAGGCGGGGCGTTTGGAGCTCGAGCCCGAAACGCTAAGCGCTACCGACATCGCGCGCGGCTCACTCGGCGTCGTTCAGGAGCGGGCCCAAAAGCACGACCTGTCGCTACGCACCGAACTCCCCGACACCCCCGCAACCCTCGTCGCTGATCCGCGCAAGCTCAAGCAGATGCTCTACAACTACCTTTCGAACGCGGTCAAGTTTACCCCCAAGGGCGGCAGTATCGTCTTGCACGTCGAAGACGCCGCCGATGAAGTCCGCTTCGAAGTCACCGACACCGGTATCGGCATCGCACCCGAAGACCACGCCAAACTGTTTCGGGCCTTTTCACAGGTCGACAGTTCGCTGACCCGAAACTATGAAGGCACCGGCCTCGGCCTGTCGCTTGTCAAGCAGCTCGCCGAGCTGCACGGAGGCCGGGTGTGGGTGCGCAGCGTGTTCGGCGAGGGAAGTACCTTCGGGTTCGCCTTACCCAAACAGCCCGTCACGAACGCGGAGGCTCGGTCGCGAGAAGACGACCTAGCACTTTAGACGAGCGTCGCAAAGATACGCGCGTATGTGCTGCTATAGGTGCCGCTAAACGCGTTGCCGCGCCTCGACGGCGAGCATCTCTTCGGCGTGTTCGGCAAGGGTGTCGGCGTCTAGGTCGAAGCTCTGTGCGCCGACGGCGGTCACGTTGAGCGCGCCAGCGACATTGCCGAGCCGCGCTGCGTAGGGGAGGTCGTAGCCCTCCATAACGCCGTAGGCGAAGGCGGCGGTGTAGTAGTCGCCGGCGCCGGTCGAGTCGAGCACCTCGTCGACCTCTAAAGACTCGATAAGCTCGTTGAGTTCGGGCGTGACCACGATCGAGCCCATATCGCTGACCTTGACGATAACGCGCCTGATGCCCTGGTCGGCCAACCCGACGACCGCCTCGGAGATCGAAGACTGGCCGGTCAGGGTAAAGAGTTCCTGTTTGTTCATCAGCAGATAGTCGACGCCCTGAACAAGCGAGATAAGCCTGTCTTGCAAGGCGTTTACCGCGCCGCTCCCCAAATCGATAAAGGTGGTGAGGTTGGCGCGTTGGGCGATGTCGAGTGCCCGCACCGCGTATTCGCGCTGTAAGCCGCCGATCAGGCTGTAGGCGCTTACGACGAGGGCGTCGCAGTCGCTAACGTCGCTCGGCTTGAGTTCGGCGACGTCGAGGTTACGGCTCGCGCCGCCGGCGCTGATCATGGTCCGTTCGGTGTCGGGGGTGATGAGCAGCGTCACACTACTCGTCTGGAGGTGGGTGTCGTGCTGGATAAGACGGGTGTCGACGCCCGCCGCCCGCACCTTTTTAAGGGCGAGATCGCCGAACGGCCCGGCGCCGACCCGCGCCGCGAGAGTGACCTCGTTGCCGAGTGCGGCGAGTGCGACGGCGATAGTTCCCCCGGCGCCCCCCGGCCCCATCGTCGCACGCTTCGCGGACACCTCGTTACCGGCTTCGGGTAGCTCGGCGACGAAGTACATCTGGTCGACGGTAACGTCACCAATTACAAAAAATTTAGACATCCACCCCTCCCGTGGGCGTGCTGATCGGGATTGTGTAGCGTTTGTGTTGCGTTGCTTGCTGCATTATAGCGCACTGCCGGGCGGCTGCACACCGTTGTCTAGTTTTATCTACGCGAGCGCTCGCCCGAGTCGGCGAAAATGCTCTAAACCGAGCGCTTCGGCGCGGATTTTGGGGTCGAGCTCGAGCCCCTCCAACACCTCCGTAACCCGTGTGGCGTCGTACCCGGCCATGGTGAGGTTTTTCTTGAGTGTCTTGCGGCGGTGCCGAAACGCGTCGCGAATGAGCCTGAAGGTGGCCGGGTCGGGTTCGGCGTCCGGGTTTACGTCTAGCCTGACGACACTACTCGTAATGTCGGGGGCCGGAAAGAAGGCGTTCGGCCCGACGTGTTGTACGACGCGCACTCGGGCGAAGTGTTGTACAACGAGGCTTAACGCGCCGTAGCTAGGGGTTGCGGGGCTAGCGCTAAGGCGTTCGGCGACCTCTTTCTGGACCAGAAACACGAGTCGCCTAAAGCGCAGCGACTCTAAGGCCCGCACAACGAGCGGCGTCGCGACGTTGTAGGGCAGGTTGGCGACAAACAGGCTCTGGGGCGGCAGGCTCGTAAGGTCGTAGTCGAGCGCGTCCCCTTCGCTCAGCGCGACGTTAGGGTAGTCGGCGGTGGTCTCGCGTAGTACCGGCAGAAGCCGCGCGTCTAACTCGACGCTGACAACCCGCCCGGCCTGCTCGGCGAGTTCGCGTGTCAGCACGCCGAGCCCCGGCCCGACCTCGAACACGGTGTCGGTGTCCTGCACCTCCGCCGCCGCGACGATGTTACGGAGCACGTTGCCGTCGATCAGAAAGTTCTGCCCGAAGGCCTTGTCGGCGCGGAGGCGGTGACGCTCTAGGAGCGCACGCACGGTCGCGGGTGAGTAGAGCGGTGCGGTGTCGGTCATAACGTTAGGCTACGAAGGTGAGGCGCCGAGCACAAGGGTGCGGGGTGACTTGCCGCAAAAAAACGCGTCGTCATAAGTATCGTCATGAACATCATCGTAAAAACATCGTTATAAAGACGCATAAAAAGACGCTGCACGAGGCCGACGGTGCAGCGGTGGCGCGTGTTCGGAATGTCAATGTCGGTCGGGGGGGCGGCCCGTTCTTACGGACGTGTGCGGGATTGTCGGTGGGGAGATCGTTGGCGAGGGTATGGTTGAGGCGGGAGTGCGTCGTGGACGGCGGTCGGTGTCCGGCTTTTTGTTGGACTTTCGGGGAGGGGGTAGGGGGGGCTCGAGCCTACCCCTCAAACTCCGCGATTGTGTCGTGAATCTGCCGGACAGCCTCTTTAAGGCTGATGTCCTGCACCACCGCGAGCTCGCTCGACAGCATGTCTTTGGCCTTCTCCATAACCTCGCGCTCGGTCGCGGCGAGGCCTTTTTCGATGTCGCGTTGTGACAGCACGCCGATAAGCTTGGCGAGTTCGTAGGCGCTGCTGTTCGACAAAATCTCCTGCTCGGCGCGGTAGCGGGGTGGCCACGGAGCCGGCAGCGACAGGTCGGCTTTGCGAATCGTGTCGAGCAGATTCTCGATTTCGTCGTTACCGACGGTGTGGCGTAGGCCGACTTCCTCCCCCTTCTTAAAGGGGATAAGCACTTCCATGTCGCCACGAATCAGACTGATTTTTAGGTATTCCTGCTTTTCGCCTGAGATTTCGCGGGTCGTTGTTTCGGAAATGACGCCAGCGCCCTCTGACGGATAGACTACTTTGTCTCCTACTTCAAATGTCACAGGTGCCTCCTCATAGGGGAAGCCTACCATACGCTAGGGCGGGGCGCGGCGGCATAAACTCTACAGTGTTTCTACAGTGCTCACGCGCTATCTGCCCTGTCTGCCGCCTTTGTCAGCCCTTATGTGAAGCACATGTGTAAAGCGATGATGTGTAGCGTGTAGCCGCTGCGGTCTGGCCAATCGGGGCGCGGCGGCGTCGGCAAAGGTACCCTGAGCAGGTTGTCGACGCGTTAAAATTGATAGATTATGCTAGAGAAAGACGGCGCAGCCGAACCTACTGCGAAGTGTGTAAGGGTGCTCGCTACACCGGCTCGCTGTCCGCTACCTGCCCAGAAGTATGCCCGAACGGTAAAGCGAAGAAGGAGGGTGACATCGCCAGGTTAGTCGAGCTTTTCGATCAGCAGCGCGAGACGTTGCAGCAGCGCCTCGGTGCTGAGGCGAGCCCCGAACGGGTGGTGCGCGAGGTGCGTCAGGCGCTCGATGAGGTACGGGCGCGCTACCTCGACAGCGAGCCGGTGCGGGCGCGGCGCCGCCTTGCGCCGTTTGTGCTAGACGTGGTCAAGGCGTCGCTTGTAGCGCTACTCGCGGCGAACCGGGCCGAGACCTGGCGGCGTTCGGAGGGGCTCGAGCCCTCCCGTCATCACTTCGGTCTGCCGTTGCGGTGGCGGCTCGTTCAGGGTGCCGGGGCGCTCGTGTTGTTGCTGTGGCTGTGGGGCCGGGGCGAAGGTGTCGCGGTGCTGCTGTCGCTGCTGCTGATCGGCTCGGAGGTGTTCCGCTGGCTGCCCGACAGCTGGTTGCCGGTGCGCTTACAGGTGGCCGGGTCGCCCGACACGCTCGCCGAACCGCCCGCCGAGATCCGCGTCCGCCTCGACCTCAACCCCTTCTTCGCCGCCGTCGCCGATGCGCTCGTCACCGCCGACAAGGTTCTGGCCGAAGCCGACACCCTTACCGAACGCCACCCGAGCGACGCTCCGGGGCTCGCCGCTCACCCGCAGCTGCTCGAACTGCTCCAGGATCTGCTCGAAGCCAAACACGCCGGCGACGAAGCGTACGCGTTGCGGATGGCCCGGGCCGTGCCGGCACTGCTGTCTCACTACGAGGTCCGCGCCGACGTGTTTAGGGGTGACAACCCGCAGCACTTCGAGTTTCTGCCGAGCCTTGACCCGAGCGACACCGAGCTGCGCACACTTACGCCGGCGTTGATCCAGGGCGAGACGCTGCTGAGTAGGGGGCGGGTGCTCGAGCCCGAATTCGCCGAACCGTCCCCCGAACCGTCCCCCGAGCCGTCGTCCGGATCGGGCCGGGCGAAGTAGCGTGTCGTCCCCCGTTCGGCGCCCGCGCGTCCGCCCGCATCGTCTCCTCTCCCTGCGAAGTGATCTATGTCTGTAACCACCCCGTCTGCAACCGCCGCGCCCGAAACACTCGCCACCACCCCGGCGACCGCCACCCCCGATCCGTCCGACCGGCGCCCGCAACACGTCGACTTTAACGACCTCGAAATCGTCGGCTTCGACCTCGGTCACGGCGAAACGGCGCTCGCACTCGCGCAGGTCGCGGCGACGACCGAGCCGCAGATCCTCGACGTGCAGAACAAGCGCAGCTTTATTAGCGCCGTCGCGGTCCACCCTCGGCGCGGCGTTATTATCGGCGAAGACGCCTACACCGCCCGGCAGCTCGACAGCCTGCGGGTCCGGTTTAAAAGCCCCGACCTAGACGACCCCGACGTACGGGAGCCGTTGCGGCAGTTCGTCGGCAAGATCGCCGAGACGCTGCGTCAGCAAGACCTTATCCGGGGTGACGGCCAGACCCACTTCGTGGTCGGGTGTCCGTCGGGTTGGGGGTTGTCGACGCGGCAACGCTACGAGGCGCTGCTCCGGGAGGCAGGGCTCGAGCCCGTCCGGGTCGTCGCCGAGTCGCGGGCGGCCTTTATCCACGCCAAAGAGTCGAGCGAGTTGCGGGTGTCGACCGAGCGGCTCGAGCAGTCCGTGCTGATCGTCGATGTCGGCTCGTCGACCACCGACTTTACCGCTGTGCGTAACCTTAGCGAACGCTACATCGACTTCGGCGACGTCGCGCTAGGTGCGGGTCTGCTCGACCGGGCCATCCTTGACCGAGTGTTGCAGCAGCACCCCCGGCGGAGCGAGTTGCGGGAGGTGCTGGAGCGCTATCCGCAGTACGAAGCGATGTGCGAGCTAACCTGTCGCCGCGTCAAAGAGAGCTACTTTTCGAACGAGGCCCGCTGGCGCGACGAACCGGCGAGCGCGACGCTCAAACTGCCGACCCCCGAACCGATCTTCTTCGACGTCGAGCTCACCCAGGCCGACATGCGCGACATCCTCGCCCAATCGCTGCTCAACGACCAGAGCTGGCCCGGCGCCTTTCGCGACGCCCTACGTACAGCGCGCGATCAGCTCACCGACGCGCCTCCCGAACTGGTGTTTCTGACCGGCGGCGCGTCGCGGATGGCCTTTACCGCCGAACTCTGCCGCGAGGTCTTTCCGGGCGCGACGGTGCTGCGCGGCAAAGAGCCCGAACTGTCGATCGCCAAAGGGCTCGCCTGGACCGGGCGGATCGACTACAAGGCGCAGGCGTTTAAGCGCGAGGTCGACGACTTTCTCGCCTCGGGCGTGCTCTCCGACGTCGTCGAGGCCGAGTTGCCCGATCTGCTAGAGCGCGTCGCCGACGTGCTGGTCGATACGCTGCCGGACGCCGTGGTGCTGCCCTGTTTTCGAGACTGGAAGCGAGGCCGTATCAAGACCCTCGACGGTCTAGGCCCGGAGATCGAGCGGCGTAGCGAGGCGTGGCTAACGAGCGACGCCGGCAAACGCGCCCTCGCCCCGGCAGTCGAAGACTGGTTTAACGCCATCAGCCCTAAGATCGAAGCGAAGATCAACCCGATCTGCGACCGTTATGGCATCCCCCGAACCGCGTTTAGCCTCCGCTCGGGCGGTGCCTGGCGCGGCACCCTGCCGTCGGGCCTGATCGTCAATCCCGAAGCGATGTTCGCCTTCGAGGGCGCGAGCGTCGTCACCGCCGCGATCGTTTCGGTCGTCGTCGCGAACCTTGCCGGGGGCGGCGGCGTCGCGCTTATCTTGCACGGCCCGATCGGCTTTATTATCGGCCTAATTATCGGCGCCGTCGCGTTTCTGATCGGGCGTCAGGCCGCCGAGCGCTGGGTCCGTAACGCCGACCTGCCCCCCATGATCCGCCGTCTCGTCCGCGAAGAACGGGTGCGCAGCCGGATCGTCGAAAACCGCGCCGACCTCAAAGCCCACCTCGTCGCATCGTTCGCCGCCGACCCCGCCACGATGCAGCGCATCGCCGAAGACGTCAAGGCCTCGATCCGCACCCAGCTCGACAAATCCGTCGAAGCCGTCGTCATGCTGATTCGCTAAGCCCGCGAGAGCCGACTCGGCGGACAAAGTCTCTGTCACCCGAAACAATCACGACGAGCACCCCGGCGACCTCGACCGGGGTGTCCTGTTTGGTGGCGATTCCAGCCCGGTAGTGGGTCATCCAGCCTAAAACGGTGCGTGATTGGGGTTTAGTCATAACCCACTTTTCGCCATCCTACACAGAGATTTTTAGATTTCGAGGAGATGTTCCCAGTACACCATTTCAGAGTAGATGGCTCAGTAGTGACTTGGCTACTCTAAAATAGTACACGAACCATGCCGCCCCGACATTTCGAAATGTCTTTTAAAAGTTAGGTGCGCAATGGCGCACCCTACGGGCGAACTCCGATTTCGTAGGGTGCGCCATGCGCACCGCCTTTTGGCCCCGCAACCTTTCGTTCGCGCACTGTTTTAGGATGGACGGCTCAGTAGGGTGCGCCATGCGCACCGACCGACTCACGGCGACTTCATACCGAGCTGACCTAGCGGTGTCACGACGGTAGCGCGAGCCGTTTACCGATGCACAAACAGAGCATTATGCAACGAACACACCTCTGCTCAAAGACGAAAGCGTGATGGCTCCCGTGGCGCGCACAGCACGCTTATAGGGACGCCGAACGGCCCGTAAACAACCGTCGCGATCTTCGGGCTGACAAGCTAGACCGAGCAGCAGAACGGTGTCGCCGAACGTAGCCGTACGCGGGCGAAACCGCTACCGAAAAGGTCTATCGTGGCAGAAGCGTTCGCTGAGGTTAGCGCTTCTGCCGAACCCGCCCCGACTTCGCCTTCTTTTTCGGCTCCTTGCCCGGCACCGTCGTGACCGAGATGTCTTTGCCCTGGAGCCGCGCTTCTAGTTCGCGGAGGTGGTCGCGGATCGCGCTCGCCTTTTCGAAGTCGAGCTGTTCGGAGGCCTCCCACATCTGGGTTTCGAGTTCGGCGATCTCCTGCTTGATATCGTCGGTGACGAGTTCGCGTTCCCAGGGGCTGAGCGGCTTGCTCTCTTCGGTTTCGTCATGGTCGCGGATAACGTCGCGGATGCTCTTGCGGATACTCTCGGGGGTGATGTCGTGTTTTTGGTTGTAGGCGAGCTGTTTGTCGCGGCGGCGGTTGGTTTCGTCCATCGCCGCCCGCATCGCGTCGCTAATCTGGTCGGCGTAGAGAAACACCTCGCCCCGGACGTTACGGGCGGCCCGCCCGATGGTCTGGATAAGGCTCCGTTCGCTACGCAGAAAGCCGGTCTTGTCGGCGTCGAGGATCGCGACGAGCGATACTTCGGGCAGGTCTAGCCCTTCGCGGAGCAGGTTGATCCCGATCAGCACGTCGAAGTGTCCGAGCCGCAGGTCGCGGATGATGACCTGGCGCTCGAAGGCGTCGATGCCGCTGTGCATGTAGCGCACCCGCAAGCCCTGTTCGGCGAAGTATTCGGTAAGGTCTTCGGACATCTTTTTGGTGAGTGTCGTAACCAGAACCCGTTCGTTACGCTCGGCCCGGTCGCGAATCGCGTAGATTAGGTCGTCGATCTGGCCCCGGCTCGGCTTGATGGTGACTTCGGGGTCGACGAGGCCGGTCGGGCGGATGACCTGCTCGACGATGTTGTCCGACATGTCGCGTTCGGCGATGCTCGGGGTCGCCGACACGTAGACGACCTGGCCGACCCGCTCTAAAAACTCCGGTTCGGTAAGCGGACGGTTGTCGAGTGCGGCGGGCAGCCGAAAGCCGTAGTCGACGAGGGTCTGTTTGCGGGCGCGGTCGCCATTGTGCATACCGCGAATCTGCGGCAGCATCACGTGAGACTCGTCTAGAAAGGTGATGAAGTCGTCGGGGAAGTAGTCGAGCAGACAGTGCGGCGGCGCGCCGATCGGGCGTCCGTCTAGGTAGCGGGAGTAGTTTTCGATCCCCGAACAGTAACCGAGCGTTTTAAGCATTTCGAGGTCGTAGAGGGTGCGCTCTTTAAGGCGCTGTTTTTCGAGGAGTTTGCCCGCCTTGTCGAAGAAGTCGAGCCGCTCTTCGAGATCGTGTTCGATCTGGGCGATGGCCGGTTTGAGCTGTTCGAACGGGGTGACGTAGTGCTTGGCGGGGAAGATGGTGATGGCGTCGAGGTCGTAGAGAGACTCGCCGGTGATGGGCTCGAGCACCGACAACTTATCGATCTCGTCGCCCCATAACTCGATCCTTAGCGGGTTTTCTTCGTACGCCGCCCACACCTCGATCACGTCGCCCTTAGCCCGAAACCGCCCCGCCGCAAGCTCGATATCGTTACGCTCGTACTGCTGCGTGACGAGCCGCGTCAGAATGTCGTCTCGCGACAGCGTCTGCCCGACCTGCAAGATCATGTTGAGCTGCTGATACGTCTCCGGCGACCCCAAACCGTAGATCGCCGACACCGACGCGACCACCACGACGTCGTTACGCGTCAGCAGGCTGCGGGTGGTGGAGTGGCGCAGGCGCTCGAGCTCTACGTTGATGTTGGCGTCTTTTTCGATGAAGAGGTCGCGCGCCGGGACGTACGCTTCGGGCTGGTAGTAATCGTAGTAGGAGATAAAAAACTCGACCGCCGCCCCCGGAAAGAAGTCGCGAAACTCGGCGGCGAGCTGCGCGGTCAGAATCTTGTTCGGCGCCAGAATAAGCGCGGGGCGCTGGGTCTTTTCGATAATCTTCGCCATCGAGTAGGTCTTGCCGGTCCCGGTCGCGCCGAGCAGCGTCTGAAAGCGCAGCCCGTCGCCGAGACCGTCGACAATACCTTTGATGGCGCTAGGTTGATCACCTCGTGGACTAAACGGAGATTCCACTGTTAGCGGCATAGCCTCTATGCTACTCTCGCCCCGCCCCGGACACTGTTCGGCTCGCTGCTAGGGCGGTAGACGCGCGAGCGGACAGGGGTCGCTATTCGAGGGGTCGCCATTTGTCGGTAGGGTTGCAAAGTGCTCCGAGACGGATGCGTTAGACTAAAGCTGATTTTACCCGTCATCATGATACTTTTAGCGTCTGTGACGACGCAAAGCACGTTTTCGAGGAGGTTCGATTATGCCTACACGTTCGTCTAGTGCGGTTTGGGAAGGCAATTTACGCGAGGGCAAAGGCACCATGAAGCTCGGCAGCGGGGCGTTCGAGGGAAGCTACTCGTTTCCGTCCCGGTTCGAGTCGGGTCAGGGCACCAACCCCGAAGAGCTTATCGGCGCGGCGCACGCGGGCTGTTTTTCGATGGCCTTCGCTAACGAGTTAAGCAGCGCCGGACACACCCCCGACAGCATTATGACCGAAGCTAAGGTCACGCTCGATCAGGTCGAAGGCGGCTTCGCCATCACCGGCATCGCGCTAAGCTGTGAGGCCAAGGTGCCCGGCATCGACGAGGCGACGTTTCAGGACATCGCCGAAGCGGCCAAAAACGGCTGTCCGGTGTCGAAAGCGCTGACCGGCACCGAGATCACGCTCGACGCCAAACTTGTTTAGAAGACGCGCATAGAGAACGCGTCTAGTCCGACGAATAGCTAACAGATAGCGGCCCGGTAACGATGTCCGGGCCGTTCGTTTATCGAGACTATCTGTCAGAACTGTCTATCAGAACTATCTGTCGTACCATCTCGACTTGCCTACGTCACCATCTGTACCGGTACCATTCATCCAAATCGTAGGGTGCGCCATGCGCACCGCACCGCCACCAGCACCCGTATTTGCTACAACGAGTGCGCCGCAGAATGCTTTCTGCCCAGCAGGATCAACGCGACATACAGAAGTCAGCTTAGTATCAGAACTGTCTATCAAAACTGTCTGTCAGAACTGTATGCCGAGGCTATCGGTCAGGACAGCTGTTCGGGCTAATCGCTGAGCACTTCGTGACTAAACTGCCTGGCGTAGAGGTCGTGGTAGAGCCCGCCTTTGGCGACGAGGCTGTCGTGGCTGCCGGTCTCGACGATACGACCGTGCTCGAGCACCAGGATCCGGCTCGCGTTCTGCACCGTGCTAAGCCGGTGGGCGATCACGAAGGTGGTGCGGCCCTCCATCAGCCGGTCGAGCGCGGCCTGCACGAGCGCTTCGGACTCGCTGTCGAGCGAGCTGGTCGCTTCGTCTAAAATCAGAATCTTGGGGTTTTTGAGCAGCGCCCGCGCGATCGCGACCCGTTGCCGCTGACCGCCCGACAGCTTGACGCCCCGTTCGCCGACGACCGTGTCGTAACCGTCCGGAAAGCCGCGGATAAAGTCGTGGGCGTTGGCGGCGGTCGCGGCGTCGATAATCTCGTCGAGCGGGGCGCCCGGTCTGCCGTAACCGATGTTTTCGGCGATACTACCCGAAAAGAGCTGGGTCTCTTGGGGCACGATGCCGATGTGGGCGCGCAGGTCGTGGAGTGCGAGGTCGCGGAGGTCGTAGCCGTCGAGCAGGATGCGGCCTTCGGTGGGGTCGTAGAAACGCGGGATCAGGGTGACGAGGGTGCTTTTGCCGGCGCCGCTCGGCCCGACTAACGCGATGATCTCGCCGGGGGCGGCGCGCAGCGAGATGTCTTTAAGGACGTATTCGTCGCCGCGGTCGCCGTAGCGAAACGAGACGTGCTCGAAGCGGAGGTCGCCCTGGGGGTGCTCGAGCCCCCGCGCGCCTGGTGCCTCGGAGAGATCGCCCTGTTCGTCGAGCAGCTCGAAGATCCGCTGCGACGCGCCGAGCGCCTCTTGAAACTGGCTGTAGAGGCCGGTAAAGGTGCCGATCGACCCAGCCACAAACACCGTCAGCAGCAGAAACGCGATCAGGTCGCCGGCGAGGAGCTGGTCGCTCGCGACGAGCCGTCCGCCGTACCAGAGCACCGCCGTAACCGCGCTAAACATCGCCAGAATAATGCTCGGGATAAAGATAGCCCGGACGCGGCCCCGGCGCAGGGCGAGCTGGTAGGCGTCGCCGATCTGGTCGCTGTAGCGTCGGTACTCGAGCCCCTCGCCCGTAAACGACTTGACCACCCGGATGCCGCTAATCGCCTCTTCGGCGCTCGCGTTGGCGTCAGCGACCTTGTCCTGAAACTCGGTGCTGATCGTGCGGAGTTTGCGCCCGAAATAGGCACCGGCGATAATGACCGCCGGAACGATCGACAGCATCAGCAGCGTGAGTTCGAGGCTGAGGAAAAACAGAAAGATCACGCCGCCTACGAGCGTGATGAGCTGGTTGACAAACTGCGCGAGCGACTGCGACACCACGCCCTGCACGGTCGCAATGTCGGCGGTCAGGCGCGAGGTGATCTCGCCGGTCTTGCGCTCCTCGAAAAACCGGACCGGCAGGTAGACGAGGTGGCCGAACAGGGTGGTGCGCAGGTCGGCGACCACGCCCTCCCCGGCGACCGCGAGGTAGTAGACCCGGAGGTAGTTAAAGCCCGCCTGCACCGCAAAGATGCCGAACAGCCCGAGCGCGATCAGGTCGAGCTGGGCGAGGTTTTCGTCGGCTTCTAGAAAGGCGGTGTTAAACAGTTCGCGGGTGATGAACGGGAAGAGCAGCCCGAGCCCGCTCGCGACCGACACCGCAAAGATGCCGACGGCGAGCTGAACCCGGTAGGGCTTGGTAAAGGTAAACAGACGCCGCAGCTGCCGCAGGTCGGCCCAGCCAACCGAAGCACGCTCGCCAGAGCTGCGACGCGAAGGGCGCGCACGTGAAGAACTCATGCCTGTAAGTCTACGCCCGCGCCCGCGCCCCCTCGGCAAGCTAGCTAGCGAACTATCTGGCAGCGACGACTGACTATTTGACAGCGACTTTAGGAGAGGCTAAACGAGCGGGTGTCCTCTTTGCGGCGGCGCCGCCGTTCGAGCAGCCGTTGGCGGTAGAGCGAAAACTCGATGGCGAAGGCGATGAGGTTGACGCCGTAGAGGACGGCGAGCAGCAGGTAGTCGGTACGAAGGCCGAGCTCGAGCCCTATCCCCCAGCCAAACAGCGCCGACATCGTGTCGAGCCCGATCACCGCCCACGGCACGATCAGCAACAGCCCCCACGCCTCGTCGGCGAGGCTGCTGCCGGGGATAAGCAGCGCGAAGACGTGAAACAGAAAGGTGCGCGGCGCCTGCTGCACGATACGCGGTTGCGGCACGAACAGCATCACCACCGTAAGCGTCGCGAACACGAGCACGACCAGGTAGAGAAGCTGCCACAGCAGCGGCGGCAGGCCCGGCGGACGCGCGTCGGCGAGGTTTTGCCAGGGGTTGGCGAAGGTCGCGACGAGGGCGTTCTCCCAGGTCGCGCCCGACGCCCGCAGAAAGTCGTCGCGGGTCGGGGTGACGAGCGCGTAACCCGGCTGATACGCCGCCGTAAAGGGGAGCGCCCCGACCTGTTCGCCGAGGTTGTAGCGCGCCGCTTCGAGGTTAGGGTCGAGCTCGAGCACCTCTCTAAACAGTGCCGGATCGTCGTTTAGCGCCGCCAAATTGTTTAGCGCGGGCGGATAGTTGCCGGCCTGCTGGTAGTTGCTGCGGGCGCTCTCGACAGCGCCGCTCATCTGCGCGGCGTAACCCAGAATAAAGTCGCCGCGCACCCCGCTAAGCGCGTTGTCGCCGAGGTAGGCTTGGGCCGGTTCGTTGGCGAGGGTGCCCGAACCGAGTGCGGGCGGTAGGTCGGCGTTTTCGTCGCTCCAGTGTCCGAGCGTGCCGAGCGCCAAGACCGCGGCGAACATCATGACGAGCACCGCTTTTTCGGTCACGCTGTAGTAGCGGATCGCGAACAGCCGTCCGAACGGGCTCCGCTGCCGCCGCAGCATCTTGCCCTGCGGGATCCAGTACTTGCAGAGCAGCGTTAGGTGCAGCGTCAGAATCGCGACCAGAATCGAGGTCGCGGCGTACCAGCCGCTCGCGGCGAGGGTCGCGACGAGCTGGTCGAGGCTGCCGACGGTGCGCTCGCTCGCGTTGCCCCGCGCCCGTTCGCGCCACAGCGCGGCGAGGTCGCGGCGCCCGGTCTCTTCGAGCAGGTCGGCGTAGTGCTCGAGCACCTCCCGAGCGCCACCGAGCCGGGGTGAGGTCAGCCACAGCCGTTCGGCGAGCACGCTCGCCCGTTCGACATCGGCAGCGCCGAGCGCCTCTTCGAGCGGTCCGAGCGGAAAGTTGTAGGCGTCGTGGAGGGTGCGGCTGCGGAGCAGTGCGGGATGGTAACCGCGCGCGGCGAAGTCGGCGAGGGCGGCGCTAAAGGTAAGCTCGGAGAGCTCGAGCCGCCCCGCGACGAGCAGCACCTGCGCGACACCGGCAAGGTCGTAAAACGTCGTCGCTTCGTCGGCGGCCTGCACAAAGGCGTTGTCCGCCCCGTCGTTGTCGCCGGCAGCTAGGAGCTCGAGCCCCGCCGCCACATAGAGCCACGGGTTGGTCGGGTCCTGCGCGAGCCGCGCTGCCGGTTCGTCGACGCTAGCCTCCTGTTGCAGCCACCCGAACACCGCCGGGTCGGTGCCGAAGCGTACCGGGTCTTGCAGCGTATCGCCCCGCAGCCGCACCGTCTCGGTAAGCGCCTCGCTATGGCGCACCGTAATCAGCACACTCGCCCCGTCACCGCTGAGGGTTTCGACCTGTGCCGGCACCAGCCAGCGCCGCAGCACCCGCCCGGTCTCGGCGTCGATACGGAGCACGCTGTTGCCGTGTCCGACGTAAAAGCCTGTCTCGGTCTGGAGCGGGCTTACGGTCAGCCCCGACGCCTCGGCAAAGCCGAGCTGCCACAGCGTCAACCCCGCGCGCCGCGCGACGAGCGCGTTGTTTTCGACCAGATACCGCACCGCACCGTCGTCGACCGGCTCGTCTACCGCGTCGTCTCTCGTACCCTCTGCTGCACCGTCTGCTGCGCCGTCTACCCCGTCTACCGAATCGTCCGTGGGACTATCGACCGGCGCGTCGTTCGTCGGTTCGTCGTCCACCGGTGATGTTTTGGGTGATGTTTCAGGTGATGTCACGGGCGATGTTTCCGAGGGCGTTTCGTCGGGTGTTGCGGGTTCGGACAGTGCGGGTTCAGGCGCTGCGGGCTCGTCTGTTGCTGACTCGGATGCTGACTCGGATTCGTCTGGCGTTTCGGCTGGTGTTGCCGACGACGTCTCTAGCGACGTTTCTGATGACGTCTCTGACGAAGTTCCTGGTAACGTTTCTGACGAAGTCTCTGATGACGTCTCTGGTTCGGACTCATCCGGTGCATCGTTTGGTGTGTTGTCTGGTGTGGCGGGCGCGGGCAGCGCCATCGTCGCCGACGTAGGAGGTAGCGCTGTGGGCGCGGTGTTTTGCGCGTGGCTAGGGAGGAGGGCTCCGAGCGAGAGCGCGAGCAGGGCGGCTCCGACCCGTAATGAGCGTATCGGTAACATAGTTTGGTTATATCAGCTTACCTTCTCGGCATGGGCGCGGTGCGAACGAAGCGGTCTCGTGTTGCCGACCTTTCGCGCTAGGGACCGTACGATGTCGTATTATTGTCGGTTTGCTGGCCATCTGCTTACGGCGCTGTCTGTGATTCGGACAGCGCGGCGACCGAAAGTCGCGGACGTCGGTGCGCCCGAGGCTGTAAGTCGGCGGAGCGTCTGGCGTCGCGGACGATTTTAGGAATGGTCGTGGCGAGGGTGTTGCGGGCCTGTGGGGTGAGGGGTAGCCCGCTCGCTTGCCAGAGAGCGAGGGCGGCTGTCGGTCGGGGGCTTCCGGAGAAGCGCTCGCCCAGGCCGAGGTCTGCTGTGCGGGGTCGCGCTCGAGCACCGCAACCTGCTCGAGCCGTGGTCGGCCGCTCTTGACGGGCGGCCGCCGTAGTGCGCTGGCGAGCACGTCGTCGGGGAGGAACCCTGTCGGTGGTCAGGCGGCGCCCCGGCGTCGCGCCTCGGCGAGGGCTCGATGCAGCTCGCCGAGCACCTCGGGGCGGAGCCGGGACGCCCCGTTCGCCACCGATCAACGCGCGAGGGTGGAGGGCTCGAGGCCACGACATCTGCGTAACCGGCGCCATGCCGGCGCTGGCCGCCCGTGACAGCGTCGAGCGTCTACCCGCCCGCTCGGCCCCGAGAACGCCGCTCGGCCCGCCGCCGGGCGTCGCGGCGGCGGCGGCGTGAAGAGACACCAGGCCGTCGTGCGCGCAGCGCCCTCGGCGACGGCCAAGAGGAGCGTGTAGTGGTCGACCCCGCTGTTGACTCTGCTGTCAACCCCGCTGTTGACCCTGTTATCGATCCTGCTGTCGGCCCCGCGCCGTAGTGCTCGCCGCAGCCTCGACCTCGTACGCGACGCCGCCGATCATCCCCGGAAACCAGCGGTCGTCCTGCTGATAGAGGTCGAGGGTGCGGCCGGGGAGCGTCGTCGGCGCGGCGCGGTGTGGCCACTGCTGTGCCGTCGCCCGTCGCTAACCTCGGCGGGGTCGCGCTCGACGAGGGTGATGGTAAAGGGGCTCGAGCCCCCCCCCTGCGGCAGCGTCCAGTGGTTTAGCAGCCACCGTCTTAACCCCTCGTGTCTGACGTGGGTGACTAACCTACGACCGAAAACAGAAAAACGCGTCGTCATCGTGTCGTCGTCATTATAATTATCGTCAACTGTCGTCATAGCGGCGCGCTACCCTAAGGTGTCGTTGTTTAGAGTGTCGTTGTTTAGAGTGTCGCTGTTTCGAGCGGTAACGAGCCCGGCTTGTCGCAACGCCTCTAGAAGCTCGCGTGTGTCGGTAAGCGCCTCGTCGTAAGAGATACCAAAACGCTCCGAAAGTGCCCGGGCGATCTGGCCGAGATTCTGTTCGGGCAACGCGTGCCACACCACCCGGCCCGTCACGTTAAGCCCGAACATCTTGCCGCTTTCGGGCTCCATCAACACGAGTTCGTCTTCTAGGTCGGTCTCGATAAGCTCGGGGTGGGGGGTAAAACACGTGTCGGGGCCGAGCGTAGGGGTTTCGGTTGCAGAAGGTTTAGACTCCATAGAGTCTATCTTAACAAGGCGCGCTAACCAGACTCTGTCAAAAACGCTCGCGCTGCCGCTAACGACCTGCGAAGCGCGTTGTCTAAAACAGAGTTGCCCGAAGAAACAGAGTGGTCTGAAACAGAGCCGAAGGCTTTAGCGCGACCGGCAAAAACCGCTCTCGGGCCGAAGCTAAGCTCGCGCCGCCTACACGTCGTCCGAGCCCCCTAAAGCGAGAAGAGCATAAAAACCCGTCCTTACAAACAGAGTGCGTCATAGATAGAGTGCATCACAGACAGAGTGCATTGTAGATAGAGTGCGTCCGGTGCGGATAAAGCCCGACACGCTACAGCACCGCGCTACACAGCATAATCACCACAACGTAACCCCCATAAAGGCGTGTTGACATCTTCGCCTCGGCTGTCCATACTGTAAACATGGTTAGCTTTACAAGCGTAATGCTATGCCTGTACTTTTTTAGGTCAGGGAGGTTAGGTCGAGCAGGTGTAATAGCTGCTGGTACTAGCTGATTTGGTACTAGCTGACTCTGTGCGAGCAGGCGTGACGCAAGACGGGTCACAACGACCGTCACTAAGATCGTCACCAACGATCTGCTGTGAGCCATCCGTTACGCTCTCCGTTAGGCGCTCGCCGAACCGGCGTTTCAGGAGGTGCTACGTTGCGTCTGCCGAGCGTCGTTTAGCGCCACGGTCTGAATCTTGCCCGGATGAGCGTGAGGTACGGTAAAGGTATCGCAGTAGCGACGTAAGGTTGACATAAGGTTTCGGTGAGCGGCGAGTGTTCGGAGCCGTGCCCCCACCAGAAAGGGAGTTTGTCGTGAACAGATCTGTTGTGAACAGAAACGAACCCCCGCAGGTGGAAACGCAGAACGCCTACGAAGTTTTGGTTTGTGTTCTGGCGTGTTCTGGGCGTTGTAGCCTTAATGCGTAACCTTGCGACTATCCTGCGATACACAGCCGCACCCACTTTGATGATACATTAGGCGTTGCACTTATGATAAGGAGGTTTGTAAAGGGTTAAAAGAATTAAGTTGAGGTGGTAAGCAACCTGTGTTTAGTGCCGCCACTTCCTACCAAGCCCCCGTCTCACCAAGCCCCCGTAGTTCTTTCGCACAGGTCTTTAGGTAGACCGCATTTCAGAAGAAAGGTTTGTGTCACTCATGGATACAACGCACCAGCACGTTCAGAACGAAGAGCTTAACCCGACCGCAGGACAGCAGGAGTACGTCAAGCCCCAGCTCGAGCCCCTCGAGGATTACGAAGCACTGACCTTAGGTTTCACTACCATTTAACTTCGGGTTACAGGCTTTAAGTTTCACCTCACGCCTCTTGTCTTACGCGCTTAACATTTTAGACAATCAGGTTTTGTCCGGTTGCCTTTAATAGACAAGCAAACCATACGATTTTACAAAAGGAGTTCATCACACATGCTTACACCGAGCATTTAAAGTACCTTCTAAGCGCTATCCTGCTGCTAGCAGTTGTAGCGTCTTGCGTACGGTCGCCCGGTCCCGCAGCGGAGACACCCTCCGAAACGACCCTTGGCGGCTTCTACGACATACACTTCGAAAACATCGGCGACCCTAACATCGAGGGTAACGTCGACGTCAACGTTTACAAGGTCGGGGAACTCGGTTCGCAAGCCGTTTTTGACGACGCCCTCACAGCTTCGGGTAGGGTCACCGTAGTCAGCCGTAACTCGCAAGACGATTTGACTCCAGGTAACGAGCGCCGCTACGTTAGCGTTACTCTGCGGCTGGGAAACACGGACGTCACTGGCGGACTTGCGATTATCCCGGCCCAAACGCTATTTACTACCGATCAGGTTGGCGACTCGGCCTTCGTTCGGGCGACTACCGCAACGGGTGCGGACTTTGAGCCTATAGGGTCGCTAAAGCCGGTACACGGCAAGACGGTCGACCCGCAGGGTAATTTCGTCACTGATTTTGCAGGTAAGCGCGACGACTTCGTGGTGTTTACAGAGGCCTCCCTCGCCGAGCTCAATCCCGGGATCGAAGACAACTTTAATAGTGTCGACGATGCCGAAGCCCAAGTTAATCTCTTCCCTTACGGATTTTCGTCGCTCGAGTCTCTTACGTCTGGCGAAACGACATCCGTCACCGTAACCTACTCGGTACCGTTACAAAACAGCGCCGCTGACGACCTTTTCGACTTACGGCTTCGTGTTGTTGTAGCGGATATCGGCACCGATTTTTCGAGCACCGCGCAAGACATTGACGAGATTGACGTCGATGCGGACGGTGTAGACCAGGGCTATGAAGCAGCGTACGGTCGCTTTCTCGACAGAGATCTCCAGCTCAAGGAACTAACGCTTATCGGCAACGCGACGCGCCTTATCGCGGACATCGGCGATGCAGACGAGCTAAGGCTGCTCCCGAACTTCCGTCTTACGGGCACGGCTGCGAACCCGGGTGCCCTCTATCTAGACAGCGCCCAGCTCGATCCGAACGCGGCGCCCGGCGCCTTAGCGGAGCTTCAGATTGAAGACGGCACGCTCCTTACTGTCCAGACCCAGCCAACAGATACACAAGCCGGCCTCACCATTGAAGGTGCTAATGGTGGTCCCGTTGAAGTGTTCGTATCTACCGTAAACGCTCCAACTGTTGGGAAAAACGATGTTTCTGTCATCGCCACTCTGCAGAAAGAACAACCCAACGGAAACTACGAAGATACCGACGACAATACCACTACGCCTTCGGCTGGAAATTTTGACGCGGGTACGGCTACAGTAAGTTCGGGGACGACCCCAGTCGCTTCGTTTGACGACCTCGTGATTGGTGACCTCGGCATCGGCACCTACCGAATCGTCTTTGAGGTCGATACGAGTGTGACCACGCCGCCGCCAGCAGCTGCCCCCGTCATCTCCAGTTCCTTCGAGGTTACTGCCGGGCCTACCTTTGAAGTTATCGCTCCTGATTCGCTTCCTGAAGTTGGTGTCACCGCTCCGATCGGTCCTGTCTCTGTAGAGGTTAAAGACGAGTTCGGTAACCCAGTAACTGGCGTGTCGGTGACGGCATCGAAAGACAGCGCTACATCAGGAACTCTTAACGGCACCGTGACAGTTGACACTGCCGATGATGGCAATGGTAATGTTGTCGCGCTCTTCGACGATCTAAGCATCGACCAGCCGGGCACCAAAACCCTGACCTTTACCGTTGACGGCGCGGATACGATTGACGGCACGGACAAAACCGATACGTCTACCGTTGAGGTTGCGCCGACGCTCATCGACTCGCTAACGATTACGACCGACGTCCCGCAGCAGCCCAACCAACAAGCACCGGATGCGTTTGAGGTCGCAGTCGTAGCGAAGAGTGGACCTAGCTTCGTTACCGGTCGCGACATTACGGCCACTCTCCTCGACGGT
Source organism: Trueperaceae bacterium (assembly GCA_034521635.1). Taxonomy (GTDB): domain Bacteria; phylum Deinococcota; class Deinococci; order Deinococcales; family Trueperaceae; genus JAXHMC01. Next base: position 74,971 of record JAXHMC010000043.1, read on the forward strand.
AATGGTGATCCTCTCTTAAACGATAGCGGTGACCAAATCGGCTTTGATAACGCTGATGCGACGCTAACGCTAAATTCGAATGGTTCCGTTACGGTAGCGACAGATGCTTCTGGTGTTGCAGAGTTCACCGGCCTAGAGATCGATACCATCGGCGACTACCAAATCGACTTTACTGTAGACGGTCTTACGACTTCGACCAACTTTACGATCAACCCCGGCCCGCTCGAAAGCGTCGTCATTGTCTCGCCGGTCACCGACGCCCCACTAGCGACCATGTCGCTCACGCCCGACATCGGGACGCAGGGTCTAAACGCACCCTTCGAAGTGATTGTCGAAGCGAGAGATACGCTCGGAAACCCGATTTCTGCCACCACCCCCGGGATCGACATCGTTATTAACGCCGAAATCGCCCCAGGTTCGGGGAACACGGGTACGCTCTCGGGCGGCGCTAACCAGGCGACGGACGCTGACGGCCAAGCGACGTTCTCGCTGTCGATTGACGCGCTCGGCGAAGACTACAAACTGACCTTTAACGCCATACAGAGCGCGCCGACCACCGTCCTCAAAAGTGCGGACTCAGACTTATTCGACGTTCTGCCCGTCCCCGACGCTGGCCAGAGCACCGTCACCCTCGACCAGAACATCCCGGTCAACGCGACAGGCACCCTGACGATAGAGCTGCGCGACTCGAACAGCGATCCCATTTCTGGTCTAGACGAGAGCAACTTCTTGGCCCTAGTAAACGGTGGCGCCAACGCTGTCAACCTCGGTATCTCGCCGCCGTTTAGCAGCTTCATTGAAAAGGTTGATGCCAATGGTGACCCTACTGGTGACTATGAAGTTGCCTTTACGCCTTCGGCGGAAGGAGACTACAGCATCGACAAACTCACCGTCTTAGGCGTCGATATCCTCGACGGAACGGCGCGGGACGGAGTGGCTGCGAAGCCGAGCGCTGGCAACAGCGCGATTACACAGAAGGACTTTAAGTCGGCGACAGGCCCGCAGTACCTTACACTCTCGGTTACGGTCCAGGACGCCGCTAACAACGGTCTATCCGGATACGTCGCTAGCGACTTCACGTTCGTGTCTGGTACCAATCCCCCTCTAGAGGCAACGTCTTTTGACAACTCAGGCGGCGGTACCTTCAGTGGCAACAAGCGTCTCGACAACTTCGTCGATCTCGGCGGCGGTAACTACGAGGTCGATATTTACATAGGCGGTACCGACCTGATCATCACCGAACTTACCGTCGGAGGGGTTGAAATCCAGGACACCTTCACCGTCGATGCTGTTCAGTAAAGTAGCTGCTCAGTAAAACAAAGAGCCTCCGCCTCTCGTCAAGGACCCCTACCCGGGGTCCTTTTTTTATTCTGTAGCTTCTAGCTTTGCGGGTAGCGGACGTTGACGCGGTAACGCTGCGGGTTGTCTGGCTCTTTAAGCTCTTCTAGCACGCGCCCGTCTAGCTCGACCCAGGCGTGACCCTGGAGTTTGGCGCCTTCTTTGCGGACGCCGCTGCAAAACACGACCGGGTAGCCGCGCCGCCGTAGCATGGTGAAGATGGTGAGCGAGCGGGGCAGACAGTTGCCGCCGGTCCGTATCCGCAACAGCCGCAGCAGCCAGCGGACGCCGCGAACGACCTGCTGCTGCTCTTTGTTGGTGGGTTGCCGGTCGGTGACGGGGTGGTCGAGGGCGCGGAGGACGACGCGGATGTCTTGGTGGCGGCGGAGCAGGGCGAGCACCTTAAGCAGTGGGGGGAGGGCGACGGCCATGTCGTAGGATGCCGGGATCACGTAGCATTGCCGGCTGATGGCGCTCCAGCCCCGCACGCCAGCCGTTCGCCGCTAATCTGCCAGTTCCAGCGTTGCTGCTGCTGCTTGTCGGGCGGAGCGAGGTGGAGGACGCCCCGTCCGGGGTGACAACGTGACAGAAAGATGTCTAGGGTGCGGCGGCAGCCGAGCTCGTCGGCGCGGCGGCGCAAGTCGTCGCTGCTTAGCTGGTGGCGGGTCATGGTCTGCTGCATGTCGAGCGGGTCGTGCGGCTTGAACGTCCAGCGGTCGGCAAACCAGAAGCGGTTTAGAATTAGGCCGAGTAGGATGTTGTCGCGGGGCTCGAGCGCACGCACCGTGATCCCCTGCCAAGGGTGCGTCACCGACGCTTGCCAGGCGCGGTCGGTAAAACGCTGCTGCAGCCGTGAGACCGGAAGGTAGTTTTGCAGGATACGCCGGTGGACCTCTAGGTAGACCATGCCGTCGGGGCTCCGCAGGCTCATCAGCTCGTGTATGTGAGGAAGCGTCGAGTCGGTAAGCTCGGCGACGACCGTCCAGCCGAGGCTCACAGCGATGCGGCGGGCGGCGGCGGCGTGGCGCGGGTCGATAAGCGCGTCGACGTCGCCGTAAAACCGTTGGGCGGGCGCGTCGTAGACGAACTCGGCGAGGTAGAAGCCCTTAAACAGCAACACCTCGATACCGGCGGCGTACCAGGCCTGGAACAGCGGGGTTAGAGCCGCTTTGGCCTGTTGGTGGCGCCGGGTCGCGGCGACGAAGGCGGGGCGGAGCGCGAGCTTGTCGGGGTGGTGGCGCGGGGTGCGGGTGTAGGCGTAGGCGGCGAGGCGGGTGCGCTCTAAAAGGTCGAGGCTCGGTAGCGGCGCGGTGTCGTCGAGCAGAAAGCGTTCTAACGCGGCGAGGTCGTCGCGGTCGTGGTGGGCCTGGCGTAGGGCCTGAAGTTGCGAGATCATCGGGGTTCCGGGTGGGGGGTGGGGCGGGGCTCGAGCCAGCCGCTTAAATCTCTGCCGATAAGCTTTTCTAGCGCTAAGATGTCGTCGCGGTACTCTTCGGTCAGCGCGTTGTAGAGGGTGTTAGACAGCGTTTCGCGCACCAGATTACGACGGTTAAAGCCGTAGGCTAGACGTTTGGTCAGCCAGTGCGGCAAGACCCGCTTGAGGTTCTGCCGTAGCCTCTTGTTGCGGTTGACGAGTTGGTGCAGCGCTCGGTTACGCGGGATACCGCTTATGTTGTGGCGAACGTCGTGGTCGATACGAACGTCGGGGTCGACCTCTAAAAAGCTAAAGATGTCGCGCAACACCGCGTTCGTGTCGCGGGCAAAATCGTCGTAGAGGTAGACCCGTAGCTGCGAACGCGGAAAAAGCTCTAGGTAGTGCGCGATCTGCGCCGCGTAGTAGCCTATCGACCGATATTGCCAGCCGGCAAACGGGTCGGTTGCGAGCCGCGCCGTTTCTAAGTTAAGCGCCTCGCCAAAGTCCGTCGTCGTTTCTAAGCCGTCGCGGCGCATGTGCTGGTACTGCGAGAACGCCCGCTCGGCAGGGTGACGCAACATCACGATAAGCTTCGCGTCGGGAATGTGTTCGGCGATGCGGCGTGCGGACGTAGGAAGGTAGAGGTAGGGGGTCGAGACTTCGCCGCGCGCTGGTTTGTGTCGCGCCTCCGCGAAGATCTGCTGGTACTCGGTAAGATTTTTGGGCCTGTTAGGAAAACGGACGATGCGCGTTCGTTCGTAGGTGCTAGCAAAAAAGACCATCTCCTTAGGAGAGCCTAAAAAAATATCCGGGTGCTGCTGGAGGTAGTGATAGAGCGAGGTGGTTCCCGCCTTAGCTGCTCCGATAATCAAAAAGTTCGGCATAGTGGGTGTCATGTCTTCATCCTCTCGGTGCTATTAGTCATCGCTCTACTATCGTACCGCGATCGCTCGAACCGGTCCGACGTGGTGAAAACGAAGGTTGGCACGTTACAATGCGTTATCTTAGCCGTTGTTGTCGACACAGATGTTTCGAGGAGGTCTGAAGTGAACGAACCCCTATGGACGCCGAGTCCGGAGCGCGTTGCCGCGACGTCGTTAGACGCGTTTCGCCGCGACGCGGAAGCCGAAGCGGGCCGGAGTCTGCCCGACTATCACGCCCTGCACGCCTGGTCGGTGGCCGACCCGGAAACGTTTTGGCGGTTCTACGCCGAGTACGTCAAGCTGCCGCTACGCACGCCGCCGCGCGAGATTATGAGCGTCGAGCCGATGCCCTACACGGCGTGGTTCGAGGGGGCGACCCTTAACTACGCCGAGGCGCTGCTCTATCCGCCGGGGGTGACGGACGGTCAGACGGCGATTATCGCGGTCGATGAGACCGGGCTCGAGCGTCAGCTTAGCTATCTAGACTTGCGGCAGGAGGTAGCGCGGTGTGCGGCGGCGCTGCGTCGGTCGGGGGTTGAAGAGGGCGACCGGGTCGCGGCGTACGCCTGCAACACGCCCGAAACGGTGACGGTGCTGCTCGCGTGTGCGTCGCTCGGGGCGGTGTTTAGTAGCTGTTCGCCCGACTTCGGGTTCGAGGCGGCGTTCGCGCGGTTCGGGCAGATCGCGCCGAAGGTGCTGGTGGCGTACGACGGCTACGCGTACAACGGCAAACGGTTTAGTACCCTAGAGACGGTCGAGAAGTTGGCGAGGGAGATCGAGGGGCTCGAGCACACCGTCATCATCCCCTATCACGACACCGACGATACCTCCTACAGCGACGCCTTCGTCTCCTGGCGAGACTGGCTCGGCCCCGACCCCGCCGAGCTTAGCTTTACGCCGCTGCCGTTCGACCATCCGCTCTACATCCTCTACTCGTCGGGCACCACCGGCCTACCTAAAGCGATGGTCCACCGGGCGGGGGGCGCGCTCATCACCCACCACAAAGAGCACTTTCTGCACAGCGACGTTAAACCGGGCGACGTGGTGTTCTACTTCACGACCTGCGGCTGGATGATGTGGAACTGGCTGGTGTCCGGGCTCGCGCTCGGCGCGACCATCGTCCTCTACGAGGGATCACCGACCCAGCCCGATATCGGCGCGACTTGGCGGCTGGCGGCGAAGCACAAGCTAACCTTTTTCGGGACGAGTGCTCGCTTTCTGCACAGCTGTAAAGACGCCGGACTCACCCCCCGCGACCACGACCTAAGCGCGCTCAAGACGATCGCCTCGACCGGGTCGCCGCTGTCGCCGGCGGGGTTTCGGTGGGTCTACGACGCGGTCAAGCCTGACGTCCACCTCGCGAGCATTTCAGGCGGGACCGACATCGTCAGCTGCTTTATGCTCGGCGTCCCCACCCTGCCGGTCTATCCGGGCCAGATTCAGGGGCCGGGCCTCGGCGTCGACCTCGCCGCGTTCGACGATGACGGACGTCCGGTCACCGGCGAGCCGGGCGAACTGGTGTGCCGTAAACCGACCCCGTCGATGCCGCTGCGGTTCTGGAACGACCCCGACTTTAGCCGTTACCAGGAGGCGTTTTTTGGTGTCTATCCAGGTGTGTGGCGACACGGCGACCTGATCGAAATCACCGAGCAGGGCGGTATTGTCGTGTACGGACGAAGCGACGCGACCCTCAACCCGGGCGGGGTGCGGATCGGCACCGCCGAGATCTACCGTCCGCTCGAACTCCTCCCCGAAGTCAGCGAAGCCGCCGCCGTCGGCAAAAAGCAGGATGGCGACGAGGTGGTGTGGCTGTTTGTGGTGCTCAAACCCGAAGTGACGCTAGACGACGGGCTGCGCAAAACCATCCGCGACCAGATCCGCCGTTTGGCGAGCCCGCGTCACGTCCCCAAACAGATCTTTCAGGTCACGCAACTGCCGCGTACGCGGAGCGGTAAGACCACCGAAATCGCGATTTCGAAGCTGGTCAACGGCCAGGAGGTCAAAAACCGCCAGGTGATGGCCAACCCGGAAGCGCTCGACGAGATCGCGGTGGTGGTAGGACAAAGTTAGAGAGCGTTGTCGATGATGTCGCTAAGGCGTAGATGTTGCCAAGATGTGCTGTGCGAGTTGCGTCTGCAACAGTAACGCAACGGTAACGTTTTTCACCGCTAGAGAGATGCCCTGCGGTCAAGCTTCGGCGTGAGCAAAATGTCATCAGAAGCGCTGGATTCGTGGAAAGGGGAGGGGTTGTCCTCCCCAAAACTTGGCCAAAACGCTACGCCAACCGCAAAATCAGCCCCTCGTCCGCAGCCAAACTCAGGTTGTCGAGCGATACTTCTCCCGACCGAGTCAGGTCGCTCGCGAGCGTGATATCAGCTTTCTCGCCGACGCTGCACAGATCGAGCGTGTAGACGTTGTCGCTTAAGTTAAGCACCACCAAAAAGTCGTCGCCACCCTCGTGCCGCCGCGTGTACGCGAACACGTCGTGTGCCGCTGCCCCGACATCGACCGTTTCGTAGTCACCGACGTGGAGCGCCCGCTCTTGCCGCCGCAGGTGGGTCAGCGCCTTAAACAGCGCGAGCACCGAGGTGTCGTCTTGCTGTTGCCGCTCGACGTTTCGCTGGTCGGCGTCTGGCGCGACCGGCAGCCACGGTTCGGCGTCTGCGGCGGTAAAGCCCGCGTGCGGCGAGGCGTCCCACTGCATCGGTGTGCGTTCGGGGTCGCGCCCGAAGATGTTGGCGAGGTCGGGCTGGTTTAGAGCGGGCGGGTCCTGGATCTTGTCGGGCGGAATCTCGACGTCGGTCATGCCGATCTCGTCGCCGTAGTAGCAGGTCGGCGTCCCCTTGAGGGTTAAGAGCAGCATGTTCGCGATGCGGGCCTGGTCTTGTGAGCCGACGCGGGTCGCGACGCGGTGCTGGTCGTGATTGCCGAGCACCCAGTTACCCCAGCCGTGTCCGGCGATGGCGGCTTCGTAGTCTTCGACGGTCTTGCGGATCACGCTGGCGTTCCAGTCAAAGTACTTGCTCAGGGGCGGCGTTTCTATCTCGCCCCGGGCGACCGCGTCGAGGTCGGCTTTGGCCGCTTCGGCGTTCCACGGTTTGTAGATCAGGTTAAAGTTAAACGGGAGGTGGCACTCGTCGTTGTCGCCGTAGTAGGCGGCGATGCTTTCGTCAAAGACAAACACCTCGCCGATCAGTACCCGGTCGTCAAAACTATCGACGAGTGTACGCATCTGGCGGATAAGCGGGTGGACGCCGGCCTGGTTGCGAGAGTAGATGTGCTCGAGCCTCGCGTACGGTTCGACCCCGTTCCAGTTGGGGTCTTCGGGCTCGTCGGGCAGGTCGATATGTTTACTCATAAACTCGATTACATCGACCCGAAAACCGTCTACGCCGTGCTCGAGCCAGAACCGCATCACGCCGAGTATCGCGTCCATCACGTCGGGGTTGCGGTAGTTAAGGTCGGGCTGGCGCCGTTCGAAGCTGTGCAGATAGTACTGCCCGGTTGTCTCGTCTAGCTCCCACGCCGACCCGCCAAAACAGCTTAGCCAGTTGTTAGGCGGCCCGCCGCCCGGGGCCGGATCGCGCCAGACGTACCAGTCACGTTTGGGGTTGTCACGGCTCTTACGGCTCTCCTGAAACCAGGCGTGCTCGTGGCTGGTGTGGTTCGGAACCAGGTCCAGAATCAGCTTGAGACCGCGCTGGTGGGCCTCTTCTAACAGTTGGTCGAAGTCGTCCATGGTGCCGAACAGCGGGTGAACGTCTCGGTAGTCGGCGATGTCGTAGCCGAAGTCGTGCATCGGTGACGGATAGATCGGGCTTAGCCAGATCGCGTCGACCCCTAATGCTTTAACGTAGTCGAGCCGTGAGATAATCCCCGGCAGGTCGCCGACCCCGTCGCCGTCGCTGTCCTGAAACGAGCGCGGATAGATCTGATAGACGATCCCTTTTTGCCACCAAGCGTAGTCGCTCATAAATGTGTCGATGTCCTTTCTGTGTGTGTTGCCTCAGCACGTGTTGCCTCAGCACGTGTCGTCGTTCGTATCGATCGCGTGACGCAGACTAACGAATCTACAATGTTTAGTAAGGGCAGTGTGTACAGGCACGCTACCGCAACGACGTAAGAAGACAAGCGTCTACCGAACGAAACGTGACGACATTCGGTTCTAAGCCAACAAAAAAGGGTGGCTGAAACCACCCTTACATGCGCTATCTACGTGCGTTTTTGTAGAGAAACGTTTAGCCTTTGACGGCTCCGGCGGTCAGACCTTCGACGATACGGTTCTGGAAGACCAGCACGAGGATGACGAGCGGAATCGTCACGACGACCGCCGCCGCCATGATCTCCCCGAACGGTTCTTGTCTGGCGATCTCCCCGGTAAACTGTGCGATCGTGACCGGTACGGTCTGATTGACTGGCTCGGTCACGGTAAACGTTAGGGCGAACAGGTACTCGTTCCAGGCCTGGATAAAGGCGAGCAGGCCGGTCGTGACAAGTGCCGGGGCGGTAAGCGGCAGCAGCACGTGCCAGAAGGTCTGCATCATGTTGGCGCCGTCGACCTGGGCCGAGTGCAAGAGCGATATCGGCAGTCCTCTAAAGAACGACGTCAGTACCCAGACCGTAAAGGGCAGGGTAAAGATGAGGTAGGAAAGAATAAGGCTCGCGAGCGTCGGGAGGTCGAGAAAGCGCATGACGGTAAAGAGGCCGGCGAGAATCGCGACCTGCGGGAACATCGTCATCGCTAAAATTACGTAAAGCGACGGCGACTTGCCGCGAAAGCGCATCTTGCCTAACGCGTAGCCCGCAAACGAACCGACCATCAAGCTCAAGGCGGTCGCGACCGTGGCGACGATAGTGCTGTTCAGGAGGCCCCGCAAAAACTGTCCGTTCTGGAAGACGGCACGAAAGTTTTGGAGGGTAAGGTTTTGCGGGAAGTAGGTCGTCGGCGTGCGGATAAGCTCTTGTTCGGGCTTAAGCGCCGAGATGGTCGCCCAGTAGAACGGAAACATCAGGTAGACGAAGATAAAGATAATAAGCAGCCAGAAGAAGAAGCTTGCGATACGTTGGCGGGTCTCTTTGCTCATTCGGTATCAACTCCTAGCGCCCGCATGTAGAGGATCGCAAAGCTGAAGACGATGATGAAGATGATCACGCTCGCTGCGGACGACAAACCGACGTCGCTGTTGTTGATCAGCATACTTTGGGCGAAACTGGCCATCGAGTAACGCTGCTCGCCGAGGACGACCTGAAACGCGTCGAAGATACGGAGCGAGTCGAGCGTACGAAAGATAAGTGCTACGGCTAGTGTCGGGGCGACAAGCGGAAGGGTAATCGAGAAGAAGCGGCGGATCGGGGTCGCGCCGTCGACCTCGGCGGCCTCGTAAAGCTCTTTAGGAATGGTCGCGAGACCAGCGAGCAGCAGGAGCGCCATAAAGGGGGTGGTTTTCCAGACCTCCATCGCGATCATCGAGGGGATTTGCAGGGCGGGGTTGGTAAAGAAGCTGATGTTACCGCTCGCGATACCGATCTGGTCGAAGAAGGCGTTAAAGAAACCGGCGCGGGTGGGCTCGAGCATCCACTCCCAGATCCTCGCCGAGACCACGGTAATCACCGCCCACGGCACGAGCATCGCGGCGCGCATCACCCCGCGCCCTAAAAACTTGACCGACAGCGTCAGCGCGATGGCCATCCCTAAAACGGTCTCTAAAAAGACGGCTATGACCGTGAGCGAGACTGTATCCCAGATCGAGCGCACAAAGTTCTGGTTGGTCGCACCGAGCACGTAGCGATTTCCGAAGAGACTAAACTCGTAGACCCCCCTGTACCGACGCGGGTCGCTCGGCAGCACCCGAAACGAGTTTTCGTACTGCACCTCGCCGTCTTCGATGACTGGGTTGCCCTCGTCGTCGGTTTCGACCGGCAACTCTCGGATGGTCATGCTTAGCAGATTGCTGTAGTTTTGAAAACCGATAAACTGGGTCTGGTGATCGGGGGCGGCAAAGCGGGCGTTGGTAAAGCTCGAAACAAAGACCTGTCCGAGCGGATAGATCGCGATAAGCAGAATAACGGCGAACGTCGGTAACAGTAGCCAGCGGGCAGTCCGCTCCTCGCGCTTAGCGAGTTCGGATAGGCCCTGCTGCTTCTGTTTAGCCTCCGTTTGTTGCTGTTGCGTCTGAGACATCCATCAACCTCCGAAAGATAACGCGTCGAGAAAATAAGCAGGGTTGGACCGAAGCCCAACCCAGATAAGTCACGAGTGTCGTATCGTTGCGTTGCCTCGCTACTCGGGCGTACCCGTTTCGAAGCCGGTGATTTCCTGAATCTCGGCTTCGGCGATGAGCAGCGCGGTTTCGGCGTCTTCCTGACCGGTCAGTACGTCGTGGACGGCGGTAAAGAAGGCGCGCGACACTTCCGCGTAGTTAGGCGCCGTCACGGTCGAAGGACGAGCAACCGCGTTGGTAAAGACGCCGAGCAGTTCGCCGAAGAACGGGACCGCTGCGAGAACTTCTTCGTCTTCGTAGAGCGCTTCAATGGTGGGGTTAAAGCTACCTTCGATAGCGCGGACTTTCTGGTTTTCGTAGCTCGCGTAGTAGAGAGCGACGTCTGCGGCGACGGCGGGGTTTTGGCTGTAGCGGGATACGGCAAGCTGCCAGCCACCTAGTGTCGCTGCGGGACTACCGCCTTCGACACTACCGCGCGGGAGAGGCGAAACGTCGAACAGGCCGGCGATTTCGCTCGTTTCGGGGTTCTGACCGATGCTGTAAGCGTAGGGCCAGTTGCGCATGAAAGCGGCGTTGCCCGCCTGGAAAAAGCGGCGCGCGTCCTCTTCCTGGAAGCCAGTGACGCCAGGAGGGGAGATCGTGCCGACCCAGCCTGCAGCCTGCTCTAGGATGTCGATCGCGTTTTCGTTAGCAATAGTGATGACGCCTTCGGGGTTAACGATGTCGCCGCCATCGTTCGAGGCGATCCATTCGAGCGCGTCACAGGTTAGACCTTCGTAGGCGTTACCCTGCCAGACGAAGCCGTAGAAGTCGGGGTTGTTTTGACGAACGCCCTCTTGGATCGTGGTGGCCATCTCTTCGAGTTCGGTCCAGGTTTCGGGCGGGCCGTCGTAGCCGTACTCTTCGAGCAGGTCCGTACGATAGTAGAGGAGACCAGCGTCGGTGTACCAGGGCATACCGACAAGCACACCGTCGACGGTGTTGTTCTGGACGATAGCCGGGAAGTGCGCTTCGACCGCTTCCTGGAAGCCTTCGAACTGGTAGAGGTCTATGAGGTTAGCCGCGAGGTCGCCGGGCCAGATCACGTCGATCATCAGCACGTCGGCTTCGGCGGAGCGCGCCTGGAAGAACTGCCGGTAGAGGCCGAGGCGGTCGGTCGCCGATTCGGGACCCGGCACCACGTTAACGGTCACGTTGTACTCGGTGCCGCCGATGGTGTGGGGGTTTTCGGCCATATAGGCTTCAGCAGATGCACGGTCTAAGTCGAGACCTAGACCCGACGAGCCACCGACAAAGGTCACGGTGACCTCTTCTTGTGCGGTCGCGAACAGGCCGACCGAGAGGGCGAGGGCTAGCAAAAGAATTCTTTTCATCGTTCACCTCTTTCTAAAGGGTTTACAAGCTGTTACGGTACTGTCACCCCTCGAAGACACGCGTGCCTGAAGTCGGTCGCCACTTGTGGACAACCCCAAACACCTCGAGCTAGTGAGAGTGTACTTACGAGCTTGTAATCAGTCGTTTTTAACTATACCAAGGCTTTACAGCATGTGCAAGACGTTAGAATGTTCACCGCGTTCTGCTACCGAATCGGGCTGGCTTGCTGGTGCACGCAAACTACGTTGCCCAGAGAGGACAGAAAGAAAAACGCAGACGGGAACGGTGCGAAACGTCGCCCGAGTTTTTTCTGAGCGACGTAGGACCAAGCAGAACTGGTGTGGGGGTGTTTATGTTCGTATAGCTTACCTTCGTGCGAGAGGTGCTTATAAAGATGCTGTCTAAAGTGTCGGGACGAGCCTAAGAAAGACTCTTACGGCCCACCATACGCGTGACGATCTGCTGGAAGTCGATCTCGCGAAAGGGTCTGCCGAGCACTTCGGCTTTGGGGCGGCGAAAGCGGCTAAAAAGCCCGCCACTGTCCTGCTCTTCGCCGAGCACGAGTACCGGAATATGTCCCTGACCGGGCAGCTTACGAAGCTCCTTGACAAACTCCCAGCCTTCGCCGCCGAGGTCTTCGACGACGATCGCTTGCGGATGGTGCTCGAGCAGTAGCCGCATCCCCTCCTGGACGTCTGAAGTAACGTCGACCCGGAGCCGCGCCCGGCGCAGAGCGAGCTGCATAAGCCGCTGCATCGCGCTACTCGGCGAGATAACGAGCACGAGCGGGTCGTCGACCTGATAGAGGCTTTCGGTGACGAGGCCGCGTTCGCGGAGCTCAAAGAGGATGTTGTAGACCTGCCGTTCGGGGAGGTCGATCTCGGCGGCGACGCTCGCCGCGCTCCGTTTGTTGTCGACGTAGCCGAGCACCTCCCAACCCCCCTTCGGCAACGTAAACTTGGTCGGGTCACCCGATTTTTCGAAGATGACGTTGGGGTTTACGGTGCTATCCTGCCACGAATCGAGCTTCTGGATGACTTCCATAAGCAGCATCATGGCGTCGAGCGAGTGTTCGGTCGGAACTTGTGAGGCGGCGCCGGAGCGCTCGGCGAAGCTAAAGTTGCCGCTGCGCCAGAGCAGGATCTCGGTTAGCACTTCGACGATCTGGGCGCGCACCGCCTGCCGCAGATCGTCCTGATCGATAAGCCCGAAGTCGATAGCCATAAGCCCGAGCGGTGTACCGGCGTTCTCCTGCTGCTGCCGCGCTAAAATCTCTTGGACTTCCTGGGTGGTCAGCAGATCCATCCGCACCATGATCTCGCCGAGGTGGACGCCGGGAGAGAGGTGCGCGTACTGGAGGCGGCCCATATCGAAGTAGATGCGGGCGCGGCTCTGGTTGCGAACAACCGTCAGGATGCCCGACTTCTGACCGCTTACAACAATCTGAAACACGTCGGAGAGGGGGGCGTCGCGTAGGCTGCCTTCGATCATTAGGACCTCGTAGAACTTTCTTCGGAGGGGGGAAAGAGTTCGCTCGCGGTCGCCGGTGGCTCGAAGCCGAGGTGTGTATAGGCGCGTTTGGTCGCGACGCGGCCCCGAGCGGTGCGTTGCACGAGGCCGCGCTGGATCAGAAACGGCTCGTAGACCTCTTCGAGCGTAGCCCGGTCTTCGCTGACGGCGGTCGCGAGCGTGTCGAGGCCGACCGGGCCGCCCGCAAACTTGCGGATCATGGTGTCTAGAATGGCACGGTCGCGGGCGTCTAGACCTAGCGTGTCGATACCGAGTTCGTCGAGGGCATGGCGGGCTCGGCCTACCCCGATCCCGTCCTCACCGGCGACCTCGGCATAGTCGCGTACGCGCCGCAGCAGCCGCTTGGCGATCCGCATGGTGCCGCGCGCACGTCGACCGATCTCTAGAGACGCTTCGTTTTCGATGCTAAAACCGAGCAGTTCGGCGTCGCGGCGCACCCCTGCCGCGAGTTCGGCGTCGCTGTAGTACTCTAAATGTTCGATAATGCCGAAGCGGCTCCGCATCGGCCCGGTAATCAGGCCCGGGCGGGTGGTCGCGCCGACAAGCGTAAAGCGGGGCAGGTCGAGCCGGATGGTTCGGGCGGCGGGCCCCTGACCCAGAATAATGTCTATCTTGTAGTCTTCCATAGCTGGATAGAGGTGCTCTTCAGCGACGCGCCCGAGCCGGTGGATCTCGTCGATAAAGAGGACGTCGCCGTCGTCTAGCGCGTTGGTCAGGATGGCTGCGAGGTCGCCCGGTTTTTCGATGGCGGGGCCGCTCGTAACGCGGATGCCGACGCCGAGTTCGTAGGCGATAATATGGGCGAGCGTGGTTTTGCCGAGGCCGGGCGGGCCGTAGAGCAGCACGTGGTCGAGCGCTTCGCCACGGTTTTTGGCGGCGCTAAGGTAGACCGAAAGCTTGTCTTTAAGTCTCTGCTGTCCGACGTAGTGCTCGAGCGACCGGGGCCGCAACGCTCCATCTAGTTCCACACCTACTAGCCTACCACGCGCTCCGGCGTTCGGCGTGCCGGGTTTACACCCCCCGTAGACGCTTCCTGCAGACAACTGCTACCCATACCTGTTCTGCTACCTACACCTAACCGTTTACGTCTACAGCGGGCAATCAATCTAATGCTTGAGCCGTAGAGCTTAGACGTGGTCGAGGTGTTAGATGTGGCCGAGGTGGGGCGTGATGGTAGGCATGGGGGGAGGGTCTTCTCCTTCCGCCCTAACCCGGTAACTACCCTGCTCGAACGTCACGACCACGTCGCTGCTGTAGACGTCGCCGCCGGGGATCCGGTAGCGCACGCCCGCCCCGTCGACACTTTCGCTTACGTCGCGGTCGGAGAGGAGCGGCGCGCGCACCTCGTCTAAAAAGCGCCGCTGTTCGTGCTGCGGTAGCCGGGCGAGATGGAGCCGGTAGATCCGGCTTTTGCGCAGCGCCACCTCGGCCCACCGCCCGCCGAACCAGCGCACCCCGATATAGAGCGACTGCACGCTCGTTCCGGCGACGAGCGCCCACCACACCCCGCTTACCCCCATGCCGAGCGGTAAGGCCAACAGGTAGGCGAGCGGCAGCACCACGCCCCAACGCCCGAGCAGCGTGCCGACCAGCCCCGGTCTGGTGTCGCCCGCCCCGCGTAGCGCCCCGTTAAGCACCATCGCGAAGGCCAGAATCGGCTGCGCGACCGCGTTGATCCGCAGATAGCTGCTCCCGGCAGCGACCACCGTAGGGTGCGCGCTCGGGTCGAACAGCGTTACGAGCTGCGGCGCGAAGACGAAGAGCGGCACCGCGACCGCCGACATCACGAGCGCCCCGAACAGCAGCGCCGCGTCGCCCCGTTCGCGGGCCTCGCCGATCTGCCAGCGTCCGAGCGACTGCCCGACCAGGCTCGTCGCCGCGACGCTTAGCGCCAAGCCGGGCATAAAAGCGAGCGATTCGATCTGCAAACCGATCGCGAGCGCCGTCGCGCCGTAGGTGCCCGCCGCCGTCGAGGTCACGATGCGGGTCACGAGCAGCTGCGCGCTGTTGCGCACCATCCCCTGAAGCCCCGACGGAATTCCGATGGCGAGCAGGTCGCGAAACATCGCCCAGTCGGGCCGGTAGCTACCGGGTAGGATCTTGACCACGTTACGCCCCGAATAGAGCAGGTAGATCATCACGCTTATCCCGATAAAGCGGGCGCTCAGCGTGCCGAGCGCGGCCCCCGCCACCCCCCAGGCCGGAAGCGGGCCGGGCCCGAACATAAACAGCCAGTTAAACACGATGTTGAGGACGTTCATGCCGACCGCGACCAGCAGCGGCGTGACGGTGTCGCCGGCGCCCTGCATCAGGCTGCTAAGCGAAAAGGTGCCGACCAGCAAGACCGTACCGATAAAGATGATTTGCAAGTAGTCGGTGCCGAGCACGACCGCCCGGGGGTCGCCGTCGCTGTTGAGAAAGCCGAGCAGCGGCTCGGCAGCGACGTAACCGATGCTGCTCAGTACGAGCGCGAGCAGCACGGTCAGCGAAAGTGACTGACGCGCGACAAAGCTAAGTTCGGCGTCGTCGTTCGCGCCGCGCGCCTGGGCGGCGAGCGCCATCGATCCGCTCGTGACCGCGAGGATGCCGATAAACACGAAGAGCCGCACCGTGTTGCCCATCCCGACCGCTGCGATTTCGACCGGCCCGAGCCGTCCGGCCATAAACACGTCGACGACGTTGACGAGTGTCTGCAACAGGTTGGTGAGGATAACCGGCACCGCGAGGGTGCCGACCTGACGCATTAGGGTGAGGGTAGGGAGGCGGCGCGGCGTCATAGACCAGACTGTACGCCCCGGATAGCACGGTGTATGTACCGTAACCGCCGATAGCTACGGGGGATATACGGGGCGCCGCGACAACGGGCGGTCGTTCTGCCGACGACCCCGCTGACTGTCGCCCCCCGCCGACTGTCGCCCCTACGCTCTGCCTCGTTATGCCCGGTCGTGACGTTCTGCGGTTACGACCCGTCGTCACGACCTGCGTTACGACCTATCGTGACAAGATCGGGTCGCTACGCCGCCGCGAACGTCTCTTCGATCAGCCGTTTGAGCTCTGCGGCGACCCCGCCGTCGACGTCTAACATCGGCGCACGCGGGTAGCCCGCCGACAAGCCCTGTTCGCGGAGCACCGCTTTAAGGCCCGGCACCCCGTAGCGGGCGGTGACGGCTAAGGCGAGCGGATTGTACTGCTTTTGAAGCTCGCGAGCGGTGGTTATGTCGCCCTGCGCGGCGGCGTCGAATATCTGCCGGTAGGCTTTCGGTGCGACGTTCGCGACCGCTAAGATGCCGCCTTTGGCGCCTAGGGCGAGCGACGCGAGCAGGGTCGGAGCGTTGCCGGTCAGCACCGTAAAGTCTGTGGGTACCTGCCTAAGAATCTCGACCATCGCCGGCACGTTGCCGCTCGAATCCTTGAGGCCGACGATGTTGGCGTGAGCCGCGAGTGTCGCGACAAGGTTCGGGCTAAGGCTTAGCGTGGTCGCGGCGGGCATGTTGTAGAGCAGCACCGGCACGGCGCTGTCGTCGGCGAGATAGCGGTAGTGCGTCGCCAAAACGTCGTCGGTCATCTGGCCTTTGAAGTAGTGGGGCGGCAAGACGAGGACGTAGTCGGCGCCGAGGTCGGCAGCGCGGCGGTTTCTGTCTGCGACGATCTGGGTCGCTTCGCCGCCTGTGCCGACGATAAGCGGCTTGCTGTCGGGGATGACCTCGCGGGCGGTGCGCACGACTTCGTCGCGTTCGTGTTCGGTGAGGTAGACCGCTTCGCCGTTGCTGCCCAACAGGAGGAAGCCGTCGACGGAGGGCTCGAGCCCCCCCAACAACCCCCTGAGCGTATCGGTGTCGAGCTCGCCCGAACGGGTAAAAGGTGTCGGAACCGGCGGAATAATGCCTCGTAAAGGTTTCATAGCCCCAGTCTACGCGAGTTTTTGCGGTTTGGCCACACGCCACTCTCTGCGTGATTAGAACGGTTCACAGACCCCGCACCGACTGCGTTATGCTAGGTCGCTATGGCAACCGAGGCCACGACCAACACCGCCCGTCTCCTGATCTCCTGCCCCGACCGTGCCGGCATCGTCGCCGCCGTGTCGCAGTTTCTCTACACCCACGGCGCCAACGTCCTAGACGCCGCCCAACACTCGACCGACCCGACCGGCGGCACCTTCTTTATGCGGATGGTCTTCTACCTCGAAGACTTAGACGTCAGCCGCTCGCAGCTCGAAAAAGCGTTTCAGGAGGTCGTCGCGAGCAAGTTCGAGATGGACTGGCGCCTTAGCTACGCCGACCAGCGCAAACGGATGGCGATCCTCGTCTCTAAATACGACCACTGTCTACTCGAACTGCTCTGGCGGCTGCGTAGCGGCGAGTTCGACGCCGTTGTGCCGATGGTCGTCTCGAACCACGACGACCTGCGCGACATCGTCGAGTCGTTCGGCATCGACTTCTTTCACTATCCGGTCACCAAGGAAACCAAGGCGCAGCAGGAGGCCGAGGTGCTCGCCCGCCTCGAAGGCGAGGTCGACTTTATCGTGCTGGCCCGCTACATGCAGATCCTCTCGCCCGACTTTGTCGCGCACTACCCCGACCGGATCATCAACATCCACCACTCGTTTCTGCCCGCCTTTGTCGGCGCGAACCCCTACAAGCACGCCTACGAACGCGGCGTCAAACTGATCGGCGCGACCGCCCACTACGTCACCGACAACCTCGACCAGGGGCCGATCATCGACCAGGACGTCGCCCGCGTGTCGCACCGCGAATCGGTCAGGGATCTGGTGCGGGTCGGGCGCGAGATCGAGCGCACCGTGTTGGCCAGAGCTGTCAATGCCCACCTCGACGACCGCGTGCTGGTGTTCGGCAACAAGACCGTCGTGTTCTAGAGGGTGAACGATGTGCTATATGCACCACTTTGAAGGTGATTTGTACTCCCAAGCAAAACGTGCTGACTCTCTAAACTGTCCTCGTGATAGATCTTCAGCACGTGTGGCAGCAGACCGCGACGGTTCTCCTAGCAGCGAGCGACGCTGCACCGGCTAGCGACATCTTCGTGACCAACGAACCACACATTCTCTGGCACTATCTCCCAATCCTCGGAGTGCTTATCGGACTCCCTCTGGTCCTCTTTTTTCGCAGCGGTAGAGCTGAGGTGCTCCGACCGGTCATGCCGCTCGTAAGGCTTCTGCTGTGGTGCTCGCTATGCTATCCGGTGTTTATAGCGCTACCAGAAGAGCCAGAATGGTTGTCTTGGGTAGCCTTCATCGCTTCGCTCGTGCTGTTCCGCCTTATAGGCGGTAAATTCAACGTGCGGTTTCACGTCGGGCCGAGAGGTAGAGGCGCTCGTGGCAGGAGAAGGCGTCGATGATCAATGAGAGGTTTCGGTATACTGCAAGCGATGATTTTCGCGGCTGAACGCTACAAGTTTTCGAAACGTATAGGGTGATGAATCGCTCGGAGCCGTTCTGGCACTGTATACCGCCACTGTTTCGTGTTTTGGCGGGCGTAGCGCTCGTTGTAGCGGCGCTGGTGGCGCGGACGTGGTTCGCGGTCCTGGTCGGTATGGTTGGGGTCGTCCTGGTGATTGCGGGGTACAGAGGCTTTGCGGCGTTGTGGCGCCGCCGAGATCGGCAACAACAGACGGGTACAGTCGAACACGACGAATAGACGGAGATGCGGAAGCGTATCACTCTCACACATGCTAAAACGTTTGCGCGGCTGTGCGAGGTTTGTGTGGCGGGTGGTTTTCAGACGTTTTGGCAGAGCGACAGAAGCGAACTCGCCGCAGGGTGTTTTTGAGGGTGTGTCCGAACGATGTGGGTTTTGCGCTACCGGACGACCTGTTAAACTGACACCATGATCCAACTTCGACAGTTTTGGGACCGGGTACCGCCGGTGGCGCGTTTCGCTGCTGGCCTGCTTATCGTCGTGCTGCTGCTGTTTTTACAGTTGCCTATCTGGCTGGCCCTGCCGCTTCTGCTCGGCGGCGTCGCGCTCGCACTCGTCGGCGCTTACGGTATCTTGGTCGGTGATGTAGACCAAGCCCGGCGACCCCGAACCCCGCCCGTAACACCGCCATCGGGGGCTCGAGCCGACGACGAAGACTTCGAGGACTGGAACGACAGCATGGTCGACACCGGCAACGGCGGTGATGGCGACAGTGGTAGCAGCGACAGTGGCGGCGGCGGTAGCAGCGGGGGTAACGGTGGCGGTAACGGCGGCGAGTAGCCAGGTCGGGGGGCGCTTCCGAACAGGTCGGCGCTGTGAGCCGGTATGGTACGTTTTGTAACGTCTGATTGTAAGGTCTGACGAATTAAAGTGTTTACGAACACGCTGCTCTCGCTTGGAGTGCGGCGCGGCGGACGCACCCGACAACGTGTCTGTTTTAGGATGCGTGTCGTGAGCGTTGTGTCGGCGCTGCTGACACGGCGAACTAGCCAGGGCCCAAAGGAGACACGAAACGATGCAAACTCACCCTATCCAGATCGGTACACAGCGGCGCGACCTCAAGGTCGTCAATGTCGGCGAGGTGTCGGTCGCGCTGCTTAACCTGCTCGGCGACGCCGAACTGACCGAGGCGGCGGCGGACGAACTCGTGCGGCTTATGCCCGACCGTATCGACACCCTCGTCACCCCCGAAGTCAAGGCGGTGCCGCTCGCCCACGCGATGAGCGTTCGAACCGGCATCCCCTACGTCGTCGCGCGTAAGACCGAAAAGCCCTACATGGTAGACGCGGTCAAAAAGAGCGTCAAGTCGATCACGACCGGCGAACTGCAAACACTCGTCATCGACGGGGCGAACATCCCCCAAATAAGAGGGCGGCGCGTCGCGATTATTGACGATGTGGTGAGTACGGGCGGTACGCTGCGCAGCCTGTCGGAGCTTATCGGCGAGATTGGCGGCGAGGTCGTCGCGACGCTCGCGGTGTTTACCGAGGGAGAAACGCGCGACGGGGTTATGGCGCTCGGCCACCTGCCGCTCTACGACAAAGAGGCGGGGGTTTAGCCGCGCGCGTGTGGAGGATGCAAACATCTGTGTGAGGATACAAATACGCGTGTGAGGATACAAACCGAGGCGGCGGCGCACCCGTTAGAGAGGCTTAAAAAGGGTGCGTGGCTGCCTGGGGTAAGCTATAGAGCATAGGAGGTCAACATGGCTCGAGCCACCACGTGTCATCTTATCGACGAGGCGACCACCGAATTCGCTGCCTGGGCAGAGCGACTCTTACAGAAGGGTGACTTTGCCGCGCAGCAGCAACTTAGCCGTCGTCTAGGTGCTCACCCCAACGGCGACCGGGCCGAATTCGGTTTCTGGGTGCCCGAACTTAACGACCAACCGATCGACACCGACAGTATCTTTCTCGAAATCTTTACGCCGCTCGGCCCGATCGACTACGGCAGCACCGAACGCGCCCAATTTCAGCGCGACCGCGTACCGGTCACGCTGCGGGGTGACTATATCTGGGCGGTGCTCAGCGGTCTGCGGGTCGGCAACCGCGACAGCTTCGGCAGCTTCTACCAGCTCGTTTACGCGGGCGCCGAGGGCAAAGAGCGGGTGATTTACGATCCGCTCGCCTACTCGCTCCCGTTCGGGGTCTACGCGCCCGCCGAACTCTACGACTTCGACCGTCTCGACTTCGAGCGCCACGACCGTGACTACTTTCGGCGCCGGGGCAGCGGTGACGACGAGGCGACCCCGCGCTTCGGCCCGCCGACCAACATCTTGCAGCTGCACGTTCCGACCGCGACCCAGGCGGGTACGCTCAAGGGTCTGGCCGGGCTCTACGAGGCGATCGCGCAGAAGATCGAACAGGGCGAACTGCTCACCCCGACCGAGCAGAACTATGTCGGCTACGACGCGGTGCAGCTGATGCCGGTCGAGCCGGTCATCGAATACGAAGACGACACGGCGTTCTGGCGGCTCGAGCCCGCCTCTAACAGCGACAGCGACGACAGCGACGACAGTGACGACACCGTAAGCGTCACGCTCGCCAAGCTGGACATGACCAACTGGGGCTACGACGTGGTCATCGCCGGCTCTTCGGCGGTCAACCCGGTACTGCTCGAAACCGGGCGTCCCGACGAACTCGCCGACTTCGCCGCCGTGCTCCACAACTTTCCCGGCAAGCCGATCCAGCTTATCTTCGATGTCGTCTACGGCCACGCCGACAATCAGGGTCTTAAGGTGCTTAACGGCCACTACTTTAGCGGCCCCAACATGTACGGCCAAGACCTTAACTACCAGCACCGGGTCGTCCGGGCGATCCTGCTCGAGATGCAGCGGCGCAAGGTCAACTTCGGTGCTGACGGGGTGCGGGTCGACGGCGCCCAAGACTTTAAATACTGGGACGCGAAGGCGCACGAACTCAAGTACGACGACCTCTACCTGCAGCAGATGAGCGACACCGAACAGGAAGTCGCCGACGCCCGCTACCTGCCCTGGATGATCTTCGAGGACGGTCGGCCCTGGCCCCGCGAAGACTGGGAGACCGCCTCGACCTACCGCGCGGTGATCGCGCAGCAGCCGCACACCTTTCAGTGGGGGCCCCTTACCTTCGCCCACAACACCCCGCACCTTAACGGCTTCTGGAACAGCAAGTGGTGGCGGATCGAAGAGATCGTCTCGGTCGGCGCCCACTGGATTAGCGGCTGCGCCAACCACGACACGATGCGGCGCGGCTACCAGATCGACCTGCGCAAACCGATCAACCCGCGTATGGGCCGCTCGCTGTTCGAGATTATGCGCCGCAGCTACGACCACCCGGCGGCGAGCCTGCTGACCTACGGCCTCTTTCCGGGCGTGCCGATGGAGTTTGTCCACGCCACCATGCACGCGCCCTGGGCGTTTATCCGCAACACCGACTACCGCTACAGCATCAAGGTCGTCGCTGAAGAGGCGGGCTTTCTCGACTGGCAGGTCGACGAACACCACTTTCACCAGGACGTGTTTCCGCGCCTCAAGAAGATGGGTTTCGAAGACTTGTCCGAGCTGCGCCGTTTCGCGACCTCGCTGCTGCAGGCGGTGGTCGATACCGAATACGACCTAGACGCGATCGTTATGATGCTTGACGAGGCCGACCCGCCGCTGGCTGGCCCCGAACCGTCGATCACGATGCTCCGCGACTACGCCAGAGCGTTTATGGACGACCTGCACGAGTACTGCAACGCGATGCGCTTCGCCCACGAACTCAACCCCGAACAGACGAGCTTTAATTTGCGGCTCCGCAACTTTCGGCGCTCGCACCCGTGGCTGATGGAGAACCTCCGCGACAACGAGGGCTTTAGCCGGATCGTCTACGAAGACGGCAGCACCCTGTTTTACGGGCTGCGCACCTCGCCCGACGAGAGCGAACAGGTGCTGTTTGTGGCCAACATGGAGGGCGAGCCGATCACGCTGAGCCCGCTCGAGCTAGACCTCCCTACGCTCGAACACAACGGCTGGCGCTTCGAGCTCATCTCGCCTAACACCCAGGTCGGCGGGCCGCACGAACCGCTTACCCTTACTGACGCCGAAGGTGTGCTGCTCTACCGGCAGCTTAGTTAGCGCTGTCTCTAGTCTCGGCCCCCTGTAGCCTCAGCACCGTTACGCTCTAGCACCGTCACGACCTCGCCTCACCACGATCCAAGCAGACATCTTCGCCGGCGTATCCGTCGGCGGTTTTTCTGTACTAGACGGGTTTTTGTGTGTACGGGTACCGCTCGCCCGGCTGTCAAGACCTCGCCTCACGGCAACGCGCCGACGACTCTGCTAAACTCACATCTCTAATCGGCGACCGTAGCGGCTCGAGCCCCGACCGCATCACCACGACCGCTGCAGAACCGCTCGCCCGGCCTCGCACTCGGCCCTACGTCGGCTAGCACATCTCGGATCATCACACGTCGCTCGCCTCGTGGGGTTCGTCCGCCGCCCGACAGAACCGATATCAACCTGACGCATATCGACCCGACACATATCGACTCTAGCTAGACACGTCCGCCGCTAAGCAGAGTCAGATACAACCTTAGACAGGAACGCCTGCGCCTCGGAGGGAGGGACACGCTTGGACGCTAAAGAACAGATCCGCACCAAACTAGACCTCGTCGACGTCGTCGGCGAGATGGTGGCCCTCAAACCTGCCGGGCGCGAGCGCTACAAGGGTCTGTGTCCGTTTCACGACGAGAAGACGCCGTCGTTTCACGTGCTGCGCGACAAGGGCTTCTACTACTGCTTCGGCTGTCAGGCCAAGGGCGATCTGTTCGACTTCGTGATGCAGACGCAGGGCATGGAGTTTGCCGAGGCGCTGCAGATGCTAGGCGACCGGGCCGGAATCGAGGTTACGACCTACGCGGCGGGCCCGCAGAGCAAGAAGAAGCGTGACCTCTACGACGTCAACACGGTGGCGCTGAGCTTCTTTCGCGACCACCTCGACGACCAGAACGGCCTGGCGCGAAACTATCTGCTCGGTCGCGGCCTGAGCGCCGAAAGCATCGACACCTTCGCGCTCGGCTACGCGCCGGAGGGGTGGGACAACCTGCTCCGCCACGCGCTCCACAAGGGGGTTAGCGAGAGCGACCTGCTCGCGGCGGGGCTCATCGCCGAGTCGGAGAGCGGGCGGCGCTACGACCGGTTTCGTAACCGGATCATCTTTCCGATCAACGACCATCTCGGGCGCACGGTCGGGTTTTCGGGGCGGGTGCTCGACGACAGCCTGCCCAAGTACCTCAACACGCCCGAAACCGATATTTTTGACAAGTCGACGATCCTCTACGGTTTAGCGCACGCCCGCACCACCATCCGCGACAGCCACGAGTGCATCGTCGTCGAGGGCTACACCGACGTGATCGCGCTGCACCAGACCGGCTTTCCGAACGCTGTTGCGGCGCTCGGCGCGACGCTGACCGAAGAGCAGGCGGGGCAGCTAAGCCGTTTGGACGTCAACACCCTCTACCTGGCCTTCGACGCGGACGCGGCGGGGCAACGGGCGGTGTTGTCGGGGCTCGAGCACTCCTTAGGCCGTCAGTTTCTGGTCAAGGCGGTGCGCGTTCCGTTCGGCAAAGACCCCGCTGACGCGGTATTGGGTGGCCACACCGACGCGTTTCGCCGGGCGCTCGCAGACGGCCTGTCCGAAGTGACGTTTCGGTTTAACAACGTGTTGGACAAGCACGACGCGGCGACGCACGAGGGTAAAAAAGAGATCTTGGAAGAGCTGTTACCGGTCCTAAAACCGCGCGACGTGTTCGACCCGGTCGCGAGCGAGATGCGGCGGCTCGTCGTCGACCACCTGCATATCGACGGGGCGCGGCTCGACGACTGGCTCGGGCGGCGCGGACGGCAGCGGCTCAACAAGACGCAGGTGCAGGGGCTGACGAGCGGGCAGAAGCCGCAGCCCTCGCACCTCACCCTGATCGAGCTCGAAGTGATGGCGCTGCTGCTGACCGAGCCGGGGCTGTTGCGCGAGAGGGTGGAAAGGCTCGAGCCCCACCTCCCCACCACCCCAAACGGCTCGCTCCTCAAAGAGTTTTTCGATTTCTGCGCAGCCTGCGACTACAGCGACCACGACATCCTCCGCCACTACCGCGCCCGCGACGACGCGAGCGTGCTGTTCGAGCGGCTCTTCGCCCAACAGAGCGACGACGCGTCCGAGCGCACCTTCGATATCGACGGCCACCTCCAGAAGTCGCTGTCGCGGCTCCGCGAACTCTATCTGGAGAACGACCGGAGCGTCCAGCGCGAAAAGCTGATGGCCCGGATGGAAGAGGTCAGCCGCTACCTCACCGACCCGAATCTGCCGACCGACCAGCTACAGAGGTACTACGCCGAGCTTAAAGAGATCCACCAACTGCTCGCCGCCCGCGACGCCGAACGCCGCAACCGCATCATGCCGTCAAAAACGCCAAACCGCCGCCGCTAAAACGCCCGGAAGGACTCCCAAACACACCAAAACGTACCCCGACCCGGTAGGGTGCGCCGTGCGCACCGACTTTAGAAACGATCACCCTATCCGCCAACAGAGACATGCTGCACGGCGCTTTCTGCACTAATGTCGGGGTGACAAAAACCGGTCTAAAAAAACGCGCCCCTCGTCGCGAGAAGGGCGCGTCGCTGTTCTGGTAACGCTCGCTGTTTCGCCAGAGTTCGCTACAGCGTGATGACCTGGTCGGGCGGGTTGCCGCCGAGTGCGGCGTAGAGATCCGGAAAACAGCCGACCTGCACCCCGGCGACGGTGTCTGTGACCGAGGCGTTGCGGGTGCTACCGATTGCGAGGCTGCGTTGGATAGCGCACTGGTCGCACATCATCAGGAGGATGTTTTGTTCGCTCGCGACCTTGGCGAGGCGTTCGCCGACCGGGTCGCCCTGGCGCAACACGAACACGTTGTCGTCGAAGAAGAAGATACCGGCGACGGTGACGCCGTGGTCGCCCGCTTCGAGCTGGGGCAGGATCATGGTGCCGAGTTTGTAGTTCGCGGCGTTCGGGCTGTTCATGATGTAAGCGACGTTCACTGTTGATATCTCCAGCGCAACAGTCGGCGTTCTAGGCGTCCGGCGAGGGTAAAGAGGAGCAGCACGAAGGCCATGATCAGAACGATCAGCGCGAGGGTCAGCGCGGCGTTGAACTGGCTCTGCGCGAAGGTGAGCAGGTAGCCTAGACCCCGGCTTGCGGCCACGAACTCGCCGACCACCGCGCCGGTAAAGGCGAAGCCGACCGCGACCTTGAGGTTGCCCATCACCCAGGTGGTTACCGAGGGCAGGTAGACCTCGCGGAGCAGCACCCAGCGCCCGCCGCCGAGCGTCCTAACCCGTTCGATAAGCCGTTCGTCGACCTCGCGGATACCGCTGTAAACGGCGAAGAAGGTCAGCACCGCGACGAGCAGAAACGCCACCGCGACCTTCGAGGCGATGCCGATCCCGAGCCAGATCACGAACAGCGGGGCCAGGATGACGCGGGGGATGGCGTTAAACAGGATCATGACGGGCTCGAGCAACTCCGCGAGCAGCGGCACGAGCGCGGCGGCGAAGCCGAGCACCGCCCCGACCAGCAGCCCGAAACCGAGCCCGAGCAGCGCGGCGGTAAAGGTGGCCTGCAGATGTGTCCAGATGCTGCCGTCGATAAAGAGCGAGGCGAGTACCGACAGCACCCGGCTCGGCGGCGGCGCGTAGAACGGGTCTAAGATTTCGAACCGGGCCAGCAGCTCCCAGCCGCCGACAAAGACGAGCAGCGCGATCAGGCGCCGAACCCAGACTCTGGCGAGTGCGGCGCCGACGAATCCCTGCGGGCTAGCACCGGGCCGGTTAGGTGTCGCCGGGTCTGACGAGGACGGGTTAGAGACAGTTCTCACGCGGCGACGCGCTCCTTTTCTGTGCTGTCTGTGGTGTGATCGCGAGCGTCCGGGTCGACTTCGCGCTCTAGATCGTGCCAGAGCCGTTCGTAGAGCGGCGCGAAGGCGGGGTGGCTCCGAACCTTGACCAGATCGCGCGGACGCGGCAGCGGCACCTCGTAGCGGTGGCGAATCGTCGCGCCGGGCCCTTGCGAGAGCAGGTAGATGCTGTCCGACAGGCTAATCGCTTCTTCGAGGTCGTGGGTGACGAGCAGCACCGTCATCTGTTCGCGTTCGACCCAGCCGAGCAGGTCGTCGGTGATGCGGTGGCGGACGATGGCGTCGAGCGAGGCGAACGGCTCGTCCATCAGCAGCAGCCGGGGTTGGAGCGCCAAGACCTGTGCGAGCGCGACCCGTTTGCGCTGACCGCCCGACAGTTGCCGGGGGTAGCGGTCGCCGAAACCGGCGAGTCCTAAGCGCTCGAGCCACATCTCCGCCTGCTCGAACGCCTCTTTCTTAGCGACACCACGAATCTTGAGCCCTAACGCGACGTTGTCGCGAACCCGTCGCCACGGCAGCAGCGCGTCGTCCTGAAACAGAAAGCCGATCTGCGCCGCTTCGACCTCGGTCGATACCTCGCCCTGGCTCGGTTCGTGCAGCCGGGTCACGGCCCGGAGCAGACTGCTCTTACCCGACCCCGACGGCCCGACGAGGCTCGCGAACTCGCCCGCAGCGACGTGCAGGTCGAGACGGCTTAACACCGGCGTGTCGCCGTAGCTCACCGAAAGGTTTCGAACGTCGAGCATTAGCCGCCTACGCTCTCGCCGACGCCTTCGGTCTGACCGATAACCTCTTCGTCGAGGAGGGTGTCTAAGTCGATAGGCGCGTCGAGGATGCCGGCGGTCAGGTGTGCCTGCTGGACGCGGTCGCAGGTGTCGTAGTCGATGGCGACCGTGTCGGGGTAGAGCGAGCCGCGGTAGGTTTCGAGGATGGTTTCGAGCTGTGCGGTGTCGCCTCCGGCGATAAGTTCGCTCGGCAGGGCGTCGACGATTTCGCGCGTGCTGGCCGCTTTGACGGCGCGGAGGCCGCCACTTAGGGCGCGGGCGAGAGCCTGCATCTGCTCGAGCCTCTCCTCGCGCTCTTCGGTGCGGTAGGCGACGCCCATAAACTCGTACGCTCCGCCGAGGTAGCGTTCGGCGTCTTCGATCTTCATCGCGTTGACGAGTTCGCGTCCGCCCTGGTCGGCGAGGAGCGACAGTGCCGGCTCCTGCACCATGCCCGCGTCGATCTGCCCGATCCGCAGCGCGTCGTAGAGGTTCGGCCCGAGGGTCGCGAAACGGACGCTGTTGGCGTCGACCCCGGCTTGTGCGAGCAGGTAGAGGAGCATGGCGTGGTCGGCGTTGCCGAGTGCGGACACCCCGACCGTCGTGCCGGCTAGGTCGCTAACTTCGGTGATCGTGTCGGCGTTTTTAGGGGCGACCGCGAGGGCGAACAGCGGCAGCCGCCCGGTCGTGGCGAAGCGGCGGATGTCGGCGTTGTTGGCAAAGGCTTGCAGCGCGACGTCGAACGAGGTCGCGGCGTAATCGACCGCACCCCCGACGAGCGCCTGCATCGCGGCGTTGCCGCCCCGGGTGTAGACGAGTTCGACGTCTAGTCCCTCGTCCTCGAAAAAGCCCTGCGCCTGGGTGAACTCGTACGGGACGACGCAGAGCAGTTGGCTGCAAAACGCGAGCCGGATCCGGTCGCCGCGCCGCTGCGCAAAGCCGAGGCTCGAGCCCCCCAAACTAAGCCCGACCATCCCGGCGAGCATCCCCTTAAGGACGGTGCGGCGGCGGAGTGCGTCTGGCGTAATCGTTGTGGTGGTTGGTTCGGTCGTCTGCGCGGCGGTAGACGCGGGTAGAGTATCGCAGCAGCCCATCGGGTGCCTCCTAAGATTGTTTTGAGCAGAATCGTCTGTAACGGAATCTTCTGTAGCGACGTACTGTTGTTGTCATAAACTCGAAATAGTGATAGTTTTTGTAAACTATCGGTAACTCGTCTAGTATCGCGAGCCTGACGGGTGGTTGTCAAGCGGTTAGGGTGCATTGTCGACACGATTTGTAAACAAAACGAGGGGAAGGGGAGATGGCGCGAAGCGGCGTCGCTACGACTTTGCTGTGCTCGCTGCCTGCAAAGACGCGCGCAACGTGCCCTACCTCCGGCACTATGGACGTGACGATAGGGGACGTGACGATAGCTGTAGGCGCGGTTGCCGGAGCGGCGCTGCGCCCGTTAAAACTGTACCCATGAGAAAAGGCGGTGACCAGCACCGCCCTCGCGTGTCTCGCTAACGAGCCCCGGTGAGTCTACAGACCCGGAATCAGACTGATGATGTTGCGGAAAACCTGCAAAAAGAAAAACTGCAACCGTCCGATAATCCCGGTAAAACTTAGCAGAAAGAAGATGACGATAAAGCCGATCAGGCCGTACGAGGCGATCTGCTGGATAAAGTTGCGGACGTCGCGGTTACCCCAGGCCATGGCGGCCCGGGCTCCGTCTAGCGGGTAGACTGGAAACAGGTTGATGATCGCGTGCAGCACCGCGAACGACCCGGCGATCAGAAACGAGCGGTAGAGGGCCTGTTCGCCGAAAGCCAGAAAGACCGACCCGACCAGCACGCTCGCAAAGCCGACAATAAGGTACGACAGCGGCCCGGCGTACCAGACGACAGCCTCCTGCTTGCCCTTGTACTGGCGGCTGTTGATCGGTACTGTTTTGGGCCAGCCGAAGCCGAGCAGCGCGAGCAGAACGACGCCGATAGGTTCTAACTGCTGTTGCGGATCGAAGTTCATAAAGCCGGAAAAGCGCGGGCTGTTGTCGCCGTAGCGCGACGCGACCCAGCTCTGGGCGATGTTGTGAAAGATAAGCGCGAAGATCATCACGATAAAGCTGATGATGAGCGTGTTCGGGTCATTGAGGTAGTTAAGGACCATGAAGCGTGACTCCTGTTAGTAAAGTTGCTGCCGATTGCCAAAGCATGACGATAGTCTACGACGCCGATTCGTGGCGGTGTGCAGTCTCGCCCGGGGTGTCGTCGGGCCTGTCGCTGTCGGGATTGTCTAGGTCGTTGTCTAGGTTGCGGATAAGGCGCTCGGCGAGGTCGCGTTCTTCCTCGTAGGTTTCGACGTCGCCGGCGGCTCGAGCCTCGGTCACCTGGCGTAACACTGCGCCGACGTCGGGGCCGGGGATGAGGCCCATGTCGAGCAGGTCTTGGCCGCGGAGGGTGCGGCGCTGCGGGGTGTGCTCGAGCCGTTCGCCCTGCACCCGAAACTCGGGGCTAAGCGCCTTGACCACGGCGCGACCGGCGTCGCTGAGGTTGTTAAAGGTGCTGGGCTCGAGCCGCCCCTCCTGCTGCATCGCCCGTACCGCCCGCCGTTCCTGCACCACCCGCTTAGGCCAGCCGTAGGCCCGCGCCTGAGCTTCGACAGCGTCGTCGGGGACGCCTAGCAGCAGCGCGATCAGGTAGCTTTCGTCCGGGATGCGGGTCCGCTGCCGTTGGGCGTCGAGCGCGCGCAGCACGTCCTGGTCGGCGTGGGCGCCAAACATCGTCTGCAGCGCGCCGCAGTCGCCGAGTACCGCGAGGGCCGGCGCGACGCGCGGTTCGCCGAGGGTCAGCATCAGTTCGTTACGGAGCCGCGAGTGGCTGATTTTGGCGAGCAGGTCGGGGGTGAGCGCGGCGCGGGCCTGCGCTTCGCTGTCGGGGTGCAAGGTAAAGCCGAGCCGCCCGGCCAGCCTCGCCCCGCGGATCACGCGGGTAACGTCTTCGACGAACGAGAGCGGGTGGAGGGTGCGGAGTTGGCGCCGCTCGAGGTCGCGCAGGCCGTCGAACGGGTCGACGAAGGTGAGGGGGAGGGGCTCGAGCCGTAGCGCTAACGCGTTGACGGTAAAGTCGCGCCGCGCCAGGTCTTTGCTTAGCGTGCTCGGCGTTACGTCGGGCAGCGCGCCGGGGTGGTCGTAAAACTCTTCGCGGGCGGTCGCGAGGTCGAGGTCGAGACCGTTTTTGAGGGTCAGGGTGCAGGTACCGAAGTCG
Source organism: Trueperaceae bacterium (assembly GCA_034521635.1). Lineage (GTDB taxonomy): Bacteria > Deinococcota > Deinococci > Deinococcales > Trueperaceae > JAXHMC01. The sequence goes on from JAXHMC010000043.1 coordinate 105,123, forward strand.
AGGTGGCAGCTAAGCGAGCCGCCGGTGTCGCGCTGCAGCACACTACCGAGCCGTTCGGCGCTGTCACCTTCGACGACGAGATCGATGTCGTAGATACCGGCCCCGAGCAGCGCGTCGCGGACACTCCCGCCGACGAGGTAGAGCGCCCCCCCGTCGCGCCCGTCGAAGCGCTGCCGGACGAGTTCGAGCGCGTCTTTGGCGGCGGCCGGCAGCGGTCCCAGAATCCGCTCGGCGAGGTCGCGCGGTTTTTTAGGCGGGTGACGCGTGGCGAGCAGGTCGCTCCGAGTGACGATGCCGACGAGTTCGTCGCCGTGTTCGCCCTGCCGGACGATCGGAATCCGCCCGATGTTGTGGGTCTGCACGAGCCGTTCGAGGTCGCGTTCGCTGCTCTGCTCGGTCGCGGTGATCACCTTGCGGGTCATAAAGCTCGCCACCGGGACGTGGCCGAGGCCGTGCCGCAGCGCCCGGTCGAGGTCGCGGCGCGAAATCACCCCGACGAGCGCACCGCTGTCGTCGACGACCGGCGCGCCGTTGTGGCCGTAGCGGAGCAGCGTCGCCTGGGCGTCGGCGAGCGAGGTGTCGGCCCGGATGGTGCGGAGTGGCGTGCTCATCAGCGCCCGGGCGCTCTGGAGCGGGATCGCGTAGTCGGGCAGCACGGCGAGCAGCTTGCGGACCGTGTCTGCGGCGGATAGCGGGCTCTGGGCGAAGGCGGCCCCCGGATGGCCACCGCCGCCCAAGTGCTCGGCGAGGGCGCGACCGACGTCAAAGCTCTGCGCCCGCGCCCGCGCCACGACGAGCGTCTTGCCGTCCATCCGGGCCACGACGAGCGCCGCCTCGCTGCCGTGCAGCTCTAACAGCTGTTGGGCGAGCGGGGCGAGGCCGCCGATATAGTCCTCGCTCTCTAGGGTCGCGACGACGAGGGTGTGTCCGGCGAGGGTGTGTTCTTGGGCGCCGCGTAGCAGTTCGGTGAGCAGGCCGCGCTGGACGTCGCTGCTGCGGTCGCGCGAAAAGTCGCGTACGAGGCCGAGGCTCGCGCCCGACGCGAGGAGGTGGCTCGCCGCTCTGTGGTCGGCGCTGCTGGTCAGACCGTAGCAGAAGTCGCCGGTGTCTTCGTGGATGCCGAGCAGGGCGAAGCTCGCGAGTTCGGGTGGGATCGGGTGCTGCCGAGATTCAAGCAGCAGCGTAAGGAGCGTCGCGGTCGCGCCGACCTGTCGGTGGACGCCGCGCGCGGCGGGGATGGCCGGTTCGCCGCGGGGGTGGTGGTCGTAGAGGGTGATCGGAACCCGCCCGATCAGCGTGTCGAACGGCGCGATCCGGGCCGGGTCGGAGGTGTCGACGACGATAAGCTCGCTGACCTCGCCCAGGTCGACGTCGGAGGGGGGGGTGAGCTCGAGCCAATCTCGGTACAGATGCTGAAACGCCCGCGTCTCCTCGTCGCCCTGCCCCGGCGCGACACAGACCGCGCCCGGATAGACGAGCCGCGCTAACGCCAGACTCGCGAGCGCGTCGAAATCGGGGTTGAGGTGACAGACGATAACCTTCATACAACTGACCTTTACCTTTGCTGTGCGGGTACGTGCGAAACGTACCTTACGAGACTGATCGGGGCGCTTACAGATTCGGGTGCTTACAGATGAGGTTAGGCTACCCGCTCGGCTCGAGGCGGCGGGGGTGCCAGGCGACGCTCGCACCGAGCGCTAGACGGGGGCGCCGCGACTGCGTTAGGCTGCCGGAATGCTCCACGTTGCGTTGCTCGAGCCCGAAATCGCCGCCAATACCGGCAACATCGCCCGTACCTGTCTCGCGACCGGCGCGTCGCTCCACCTGATCCGTCCGCTGGGGTTTCGCCTCGGCGACGAAGGGGTGCGGCGGGCCGGTATGGACTACTGGGCCGAAGTCGACCAGACCGTTCACCCGAGCTTCGGCGCTTTCTACCAGCAGTTCGCAGCGGCGTTTAGGGCCGGACGGGTCTTCGCCTACTCGACCAAAGCGAATCAGCCGCACAGCCAGGTCGCCTACCGGCTCGGCGACGTGCTTCTGTTCGGCCCCGAATCGCGCGGCCTGCCCGCCGAGGTGCGCGACCTCGCGACCGGCTGCCGGATTCCGATGCGGGCCGACGCGCGCTCGCTCAACCTGTCGGTCAGTGTCGGGGTGGTGGTCTACGAGGCCTGGCGGCAGCTCGGCTTTGTCGGCGGCAGCTAACCGGCGCTAGAGCTGCGCGAAGCTCGTCTCTGCACCTAACGACTCGATAAACGCGACCAGAACCTGGATCACGTGCTCGACGTCGCGCTCGTCGATCATCTCGTTAGGCGAGTGCATGTAGCGGTTCGGAATCGAGACGACCGCGGTCGGCACGCCGCTACGGTTTTTGGCGAGGTCGTCGGCGTCGGTGTAGGTGTTGCGCGGCGAGGTCGCGAGGGTGTAGGGGAGATCGGCCCCTTCGGCGGCGCTAATAAGCTGTTGCAGCACGCCCCGGTGGACGTACGAGCCGACCGAAAGCTGCGCGCCGGACCCGAACGGCGTGTCGCCCTCCTGCTTTTTGTTGACGCCGGGCACGTCGGTCGCGTGGGTCACGTCGATGGCGATCGCGACGTCGGGCTCGAGCCGGTACGACGCGATCGACGCTCCGATTCCGCCGATCTCCTCCTGCACCGTCGCGACCGCGACCGTCTCCGCCGCCGCGTTTTCGGCCCGCCGCGCCGCTTCTAGCGCGATGTAGGCACCGATCCGGTTGTCGATCGCCTTGCTGACCACCCGCCCGTTAAGCAGTTCGATAAAGGGCTGCTCGATCACCGCAAAATCGCCGATCCGGACGTGCTTTTTCGCCTCGTCGCCGTCTTTGGCGCCGATATCGATCCACATATCTTCGATCTTCGAGGTGCGCCCCCGCTCTTCGCTCGTCATCAGGTGGATCGGTTTTTTGCCGATCACGCCCACGAGTTCGCTTTGGTAGCCGACCACCCGCACCCGCTGCCCGATAAGTTGCTGCGCGTCCCAGCCGCCGACGCCCTTAAAGTAGAGCAGCCCCTCGTCGTCGATGTAGGTCACGATAAGCCCGATCTCGTCGATATGACCGGCGAGCAGGACGCGCGGCGCACCGCCGGGGTTAAAGGTCGCGAAGCTGTTGCCGTAGCTGTCGACCTCTAGCTGAGCGCCGACCTTTTCGGCCCGCTTGCGCCACACCGCCGCCGGTTTCGACTCGAAGCTGCTGGTGCCGGGCGCGGTTAGAAGCTGTTTGAGAAAGTCTTTTTCGGCTTTTTTCACGCCCGTATGCTACCACCTTTGTTGCGTATAAGCGTGCCTAGCGCACCGAAATCGGCCCGGAATTGCTGCCTCTATATTTTGCCGCGCGGCACGGGCTGAGTGTCGCTGTCAAAACTATCTGTGTGCGTTCCAGCTAAAGCGTCGATAAAACGTTGGCGCATCTCTCGGTCATCGTGAAAGACAGTCATCCAGACAGACCAGAAGCCTTTACCCTTCATAGTCTCAACGATTGACCTCATCAGCTCCTGATTACGATTTCGAGCGAGATCTTCTCTAGCAACGACAGCTATATCCCATACTTCTCGGCGAATTAGCGCACGATCATCTCTTCGAGTTATCTTAGGATGTCCAGGATATCTGTCGAGTCCGAGTAATTCTATCGTTGTAGAAGCCATCTTCTGCTGAGGACTTGCTAAATGATGGTTGACTTTAACACGTCCGCCTTTGCTGTACTGAAAGGCCAAAAATGTGTTGTCCTCGTCAGGAAAGCAGTATTCAGTACGATCGACGTTCTGATCACCTTTAATGGAGTTGCATATAACGCAGGCTAGAAGAAAGTTCTCCCAATCGTTTATTAACGTCGGATGGCGTCCTTTGGGCAGCACATGTTCGACCGCTGGAGCGTTATCGAGATTTTTTTCGCAGTAGGAGCAGTATCTTCCTAATCTTCCCTTAAGCGGTTCGGCTGCATCCCTGTAGTCCTTAAATATTCTGGGCGATGGACCACGCGCAACTGGCCTCAAGGTTCAAACACTCCTCAACTTGGAAACTTTAAGCTTATTCGGGTATTCCAGCAGCCGCACGCTTCATCTCTAAAAAAGCGTGATAGGCGATATTGTCACTATATCTTTGACTAAGCGTATCTAATTCTCGTTTTATCTCTTGAACTCTCTTGTCACTGGCTGATTCAGCCTCTTCTAAAAGTCTATAATATTCTTTTGCGGTTTCCATCATCTGTTGATAGCGTTCACTTCGCTGCGGAATCTCGATTCCCATAGGTTCCTCCGCAATGTCCTCAATACTCTTGTCACTGCATCCTACCCCGGACGGACATGTTGGTTCTTCTCTCGGCTCAGCTAGGGTCTTATCAGCCTGTCTTCCGGGAAGAAGAGACTGCAGGATGAACGGAGAGTGTGTGGTGGCGAAGAACTGTATTTTTGGAAACGTGCGTCGCAGATCAGCAACGATTTTTCTCTGCCACTTTGGGTGAAGGTGAAGGTCTGAGCCCCGTCAATGAGGAAGCCATGCCCCTCGCTCTCTCTTGTTGAAGACGTTCTCCTCAAGACCGGACGCATTGAGCACCTGCTGCGCGGCGCGCCGACGTCGGCTACCAAACCAACAATTTCACGCTGACCATCACTAAGCATTCTAAAAGGCAGGTAGTAATCATCCTGAATCTTTATCGCTCCTGCGCGTTCAGACGGATTTTCAAATAGAAAGACTAATTCGTCTAGCTCAACTTCAAAACGGACATCTTTGCAGCCGTCTAAACAGGTTTTAATCGCATGCTTGAGTGCTCTCAAAACTCCTGCACCTTCAGTTTTTCGTTGCAGAGCAGAATACTCCATCTTTTTGAACCAACGCAGTAGTTCTTTTTCGTTAGATGCGGCGTCGATACACCCCTCATACCCACTCATACGAGAGGTGGGGCCTTTGGTTTCGATATGCCTATCTCTTTTTCGAAGCCATAGGCGTCCTGTGCCATGATAGCTAATTAGAGGTAAGCTGACATGCTCGGAGTTGTCGTTGCGGACTCTCTCCTGCAGAATCTCTGCAATCCTTATAAGTCTTGTGGCGTCTTTGTATGTCGTCCTTCCTCCCTCTGCCCCTATCTCCCTTTTAATTGAGAATTCCACAGCACGGTCTTCAAAAAGTACTGTTTGACCATTCCTATGGTCAAGTCGCTGCTTCATTACGTTTTGGTTGTCGGGTACGCTTCCTTCACATGCCACAACAACTGGAAATTGTTTCTCAAGCGTAATACTTTCTCCAACAACGCGTGACACGATGCGGATTTCGTCTTCCCTGATGTGGCGTGAGCTCGCTGTGTCAATTCCCATGAGATACGAGCCAACAGCAATCGAGAGCGCGTCAAGAATAGCTGTTTTACCAGTGGCGTTGTCGCCTATGAAAATATTAAATTCGTCGCTAAACTCAAACGAGCGTTCAGCGAAACCCCGAAAATTGGTGAGAGCGAGAGAGTTAATCTTCATATTTGTGTGTGTCCAAATAGCTTCTGCACGGTTCCAGTATCATCCTAACTTACCTGCGTAGGTTACGCACTACCGCCAGAAGAATTTAGGAGACGTTTGTCGGTCACTCCCTCGCAAGAAAAAGGTTGAGTGGTACTACTTCATCGCACCGAAATCGGCCCCGCACCGACGTCGTCTATCTCGATCACGATCTGCCGCTCGGCGTCGCCGAAGCCGGGGGTCTGCCAGACGCCGGTGTCGCCGCTGCCCCGGACGTGCTCGAGCCCCCCGCCGACACTCACCATACCGGGCCCGTCGTCGTCGATCTCGAGCCGCACCGCGCTGCCGGACGCGAAGCGGATGTCGACCGAGCCGCTCTCGGCGTCGAGGCTAAGGTCTAGGGCGACGTCGCGCTCTAGGTCGAGGCTTAGCGAGCCGTTGCCGGCGTCGATGTCGAGCTCGAACCGTGCCCCTTCGGCCACCGTTATGTCGAGCGACCCCGCCCCCATCTCGATCTCGCCGCGATACGGGTCGGGGGTTTCGGGTAGGGTCAGGTCGATCGGACCGGCTTCCGCGTCGATGTCGAACCCGGCAAGCTGCAGCGCCGAGAGGTCGAGGGTTGCCGGCGCGCTACCACCGTCGACGTCGAGGCTGACGGGAATTTCGGGGGTCAGAGCGAGTTGCCAGCGAGCGTCGGTGTCGCTAAAGCTGCCGAGCCGCCCGGCTCGTTCGAGGTCGATAGTCTTGCGGTTGCCGCCGCGGACACGAAGATCGACCTGGCCGGGGTCGCGGATGTCGGCGCTAAAGAGCAGGTCGTCTTCGCCGAGCGGACGGACCTCGACCGGAACCACATCGATGTTTAGGTTGACGTCGACGCGCTTGGTGTCGCCGAGCGGTTCGCGAAACTGCTCTTCGGTCGCTTGCGGCCCGCGTCCCATCCCGACGAGCGGCCCGACTAGCATCAGCAGTACGAGGACGCCGACCGCGAGGACGCTGTAGGAGACGTCGAGTTCGCGGTTTCGTCCGAGCAGATAGTCGAGGCCGAAGCCGATCAGCAATAGCGGCCAGTAGGTCAAGAGGATGCGTACGCTCGCGCCCGAAAACACGCCGAGCGTGCCGAGCAACCAGACGACGCCGATCCCGATCAGGAGCAGCGGTAGCCAGCGGCGCTGCGTGAAAGTGCGGCTGCTCACGAAGAGGGCTCCGACCGGGGCGTGCTGTCGGTCGTGTCGAGGTTGGCCGTGTCGGGGTCGGTCGTGTCGGGGTTGTCGCGATCGGTTTCGGTCTGTTCGGGAGACGTTTCTAACTGCGGCGGGCTCGTGTCGGAGCTACCGGGCGGGGTCGTCTCGGCGGCGCTCTCCTGGTTACGCGATAGCAGGTAGAGGCCGGCGCCGATCAGCAGCAGCGGAAAGAGCAGGTTGCTAAACACGCCGCGTCCGCCGATACCGATAATCACCTCGAAGAAGATGAAGAACGCCGCGAGGCCGATCAGCCAGTTGCGGGCGGCGATTTCGCCCTTACGGACAAGTTTGGTGTTGCCGCTAAGATGCCCCTGCAGGGCGCGACCGGCACCGATCGAGGCGGGGATCAGCGCCCAGATATAGGCCCAGCTTTCGAAATAGCCGGTGATGGACTGAAACAGAAAGATAAGGCCGAGTACCGAGAGTAGGCTGCCGGGCACGGCGAGGTTGTTGCGCTGCGGGTCGTTAAGCGCGACGACGAGCAGGGCGCCGCCGGGGACGAGGATAAAGAGAGGCCAGAGCACCGCGCCGACGCTAAAGTTGCTGGCTCGAGCCAACCACAGCAGCGCCCCGAGTGCGATCAGCACGAGGCCGATAATCTGGTTTTGTTGGGTGGTCTGATTCATGGGGTGTCCTCCTCAGAGCGGTTCGGTCGACCGCTGTCGTTACGAGCGTAGCGCAAAACGTCCGGCGCTAAAACCGACTTTAGGATGACGCGGGTGTGTTTCGGACGCCCTAGCGAGAAGGGAGGGCTCTAGCCCCCGCCAAAATCGCCTGTGCCACGACCTCCTGCACCGCGACCGAGAGCTGAAACAGCGCCACCTCGGGGCCGCGCAGCGTGCTTAACACAAAGCTGCTGTCGCCGTCGAAAACTGTGTGCGACGGACGGGTGACGCGGGCGATACCGACGTGGGCGCTCTGAGCGAGATGTTTGGCCTGCGCCTTGCTAAGCCGCGCGTCGGTCGCGACGACGACGAGCGTCGTGTTGGTGCCGCCGCCGTCGGGAACGTCGCCAGCAAAAAAATCGTGCATGGTGTCGCGCCCGGGCCGACGACCGTCTGCAAGGCGCGCCCCAGCGACGACCGTGCCGTCGTCCGGATCGACGATATCGCCGAACGGGTTGGCGACGCTTAGCGCCGCGACCGTCGCCCCTTGCACCCGCAGCGCCGCACTGCCGAGACCGCTCCGCTCGGCGAATTCGGGGCCGAGATACTTGCCGCAGCTCGAGCTCGTCCCCACCCCGACCCTACCGAGGGCGACCGGCGCGGCGCTCGCCCGAGACGCCGCCGTATAGCCCGACGCTGCCGTCGGCCTGATCTTCGGGTCGCCGACGCTCAGGTCGTAGATAACCGCCGCCGGAACGATCGGGACGCGGGCGTAGGGGGTGTCGTAGCCGATGTTCCGCTCGCCGAGGTAGTCCGTCACACCCTGCGCCGCCGCCAATCCGAAAGCGCTTCCGCCCGCAAGCGTGACGGCGAACACCCGCTCGACGCTCTTTTCGGGCTCGAGCAACGCGGTTTCGCGGCTGCCCGGGGCACTACCACGGATCTCGCCCGAGGCCAGACAGCCCGCGTCGGGGCAGAGGATCACGGTGCAGCCGGTTTCGGCGTCGTCGTCCTGCCAGTGTCCGACTCGGATGCCGTCGACCGCGGTGAGGGTTGTGTTGTCGCGGAGAGAATCGTCAGGGATATACATAGACACGGCGCCTACTCTATCAGCAAACGCCGAATCAGTAAACGCCGCGCTGTTTGCGGTTTAGCAACCACACAGGCAGAAGAGCCTAGCTAACGAGGCTAGTTGGTGTAGCGGCTGATCTCTGTAGGGTCGATGGTACGCCACTCTAGCGCGCTTCGCGGCGTGTCGGCGGTCGCGCGGGTGTTGGTGCGAGTATCGATCGGGATGGTGATGGTGACGTTTTGCGACGACCTCGGCACGGCCTCCTGGCTCGGCGTGCTGCCGCTAATAAAGGCCGCCCGAACGCCCGAACCGATCGCGCCGCTGACCCGGTCCATGTTACGAAACACGACGCCTTCCGGGACCGGATACTCGCGCCCGGCGGGGGTGCCCTGCAGGGCGTTTTCGACGAAGTCGCGCCACACGTAGATCGGCTGCCGCGAACTCGTGACCCGTTCGCCGTTAGGCATGGTGAGCGGGATGCTCGAATTGTCGTCGTAACCGATCCAGACCGCCGCGACGAGGCCCGGCGTCATACCGACAAACCAGATGTCGCGTTCGTCGTTGGTGGTGCCGGTCTTGCCCGCGACCCAGCGCCCGTCGATGCGGGCGCGACCGCTAAAGGCGCCCGAGTCGTTGACGTTGGCGTGCAGCATGTCGAGCATGACGTAGGCGGCCTGTTCGCTCCAGACGCGGTGCTCGCGCTGCGGGGCCTCCCAAATCAGGTTGCCGTCGCCGTCTTCGACGCGGGTGATGAGGACCGGCTCGACGTAGACGCCGCCGTTAGCGAAGGCACCCATCGCGCTCGCGTGCTGTAAGGGTGTGACCTCGAACGAGCCTAGAGCGAGCGACAGGAAGGGTTGCAGGGTGGTGTAGCCGAGTTGGCTGGCTCGAGCCACCACCGCCTCCGGCGTCACCGCCTCGACGAGTTTGACCACCGGAATGTTACGCGAGATGTTGAGGTGTTCGCGCAGGGTCCGCCGCCCGATAAAACGGTCGTCGTGGTTGACCGGTTCGTAGTTAGGCCGTCCGCCCGGCTGCGGGATAACGAGCTCTTCGTCGGCGATGACGTCGGCCTGGGTGTAGCCGCCCTGTTCGATCGCGGTCGCGTAGATGATCGGCTTAAACGAGCTGCCCGGCTGCCGAAACGCACTCGTGACGCGGTTAAACTCGCCGATCTCCTGGTTGGCCCGGATCCGCTCGCCGGTCATCGCCATTACCTCGCCGGTTTCGGGGTCGATGCCGACGATCGCGGTCTGCGCGCCCGGCGGAATATCGGCCCGGAGCGAGGCCTGGTTCGCGGCGCGCTGCTGCTGGACGTCGATGGTGGTGTAGATTCTAAGCCCCCCCGAACCGAACACGCGGCTGTAGCCGAACTGCTCGAGCAGCTGGTTTCGAACCGTCCAGGTTACGTGCGGCGCCAAGTCGTTAGAGCTGACACTCGCCGCGAGTGCGAGCGATTCGGTGGTGCGCTGCGGATCGCCGACGATGTTGCCGTTCTGGTCGTATTCGACCTGCCAGCCGGTCGGCTCGAGCGGATAACGCCAGGCCCGTTCGGCCATCTCCGAGCTAATCGTGCCCTGCTCGACCATGTTGTCGAGCACGACCCGCATGCTCCGCCGCGTCGCGACAAAGTCTTCGTAGTTTCGGCTCGGCGTCGGGATAAGCCGGGCGAGGTAGAGCCCCTCGGCGAGGTTGAGTTCGACCGGCTCCTTACCGAAGTAAGCCCGAGCCGCCGCCCGAATCCCGTAGATGTTGCCGCCCCAGTAGACGACGTTAATGTAGCGCTGCAAGATTTCGGGTTTGGTTAGCCGCCGCTCGAGCTTGACCGCGAGCATCAACTCTTTAACCTTGCGCTCGATCGAACGCTCGTCGGCGATGTCACTAAGCACGGTGTTTTTGATGACCTGGGTGCTAATGGTCGAACCCCCGCGCCCGCCGTCGCCTAAAAACTCTAGGTAGGTCGCTTTGGCGAGACCGGGGATGTCGAAGCCGTAGTGTTCGAAAAACTGATCGTCTTCCGAGGCGACGATCGCGGCGAGTGCGGCGGGCGACACCTCGTCTAAACTGACCGGAATCCGGTTGGTCGAGGCGCGGTCTTCACCGACCACCGGCAAGATCTCGCCGATCAGCGTTTCGCCGTCGCGCGCGAAGATCTGCGACGTCGCGGTAAATTCGAGGGCGTCGAGTTCGTCGAGCACCGGCAATTCATCGGCCCACTTAAAGGCGGACGAGGTTAGGAACGCAGCGACCGAAAGCACCGCTGCGAGAATCAGTAGAAACAGACCTTGGACGACTTTCACAGTCTGATTGTAGCAAGAGGTGTCCGGTAGCTACGTTAAGTAGCAGCTTGTAAGAGCAGCCTGTAGCCCGGTGGCCTAACAGCTCTGGTGGTAGCCGGTGGCGATTCCAGATGATGTTGCAACGATCGTATCTGATGGGTATGGACGGTTGACGGGTATGGACGGTGACGTCTCATAATACTAAGCTGATTTCTGTACGTCACGTTGATCCTGCCGGATAGAAAACATTCTGCGGCGCACTTGTTGTGGTGAATGAGGGTGCTAGTTGTGGTGAATGAGGGTGCTAGTGGTAGTGCGGTGCGCATGGCGCACCCTACGATTCTTACGAATGGTATCAGCGCACATGGTGACCTAGGCAAGTCAGAATGGTATAAAAAGCGGCATTTCGCGCGACCGCCTAAAGAGACAGCAGAATTGAAGAAGAGCGCCAACTGCGTGACGCTCTTGTCATCGTTCTTCGGTTGTCGCGGTTCTTCGGTTGTTGTACTGGGCCTTGCTCGTCGCGCTCTACCAGCCGCGTGCGGCGAGCAGCTCTTCTTGCGGCAGGGTGTCGATGTTGATACCGACCATCGCTGCGCCGAGATCGCGCGACACTTCGGCGAGGATGTCGGGGTCGTTGTAGTGGGTCACGGCGCGCACGATCGCCTGACCGCGCTTGACCGGGTCGCCCGACTTAAACACGCCCGAACCGACAAAGACGCCGTCCATGCCGAGTTGCATCATCAGCGCGGCGTCGGCGGGGGTCGCGACGCCACCGGCGGCGAAGTTGACGACCGGGAGCTTGCCGTGTTCGTGGACGTAACGGACGAGCTCGTAGGGCGCTTTTAGGTCGCGGGCGGTGCTCATCAGCTCTTCGGGCGGCAGGTGCTGGATGCGGCGGATTTCGCCGAGAATGGCGCGGGCGTGCCGGACAGCCTCGACGACGTTGCCGGTGCCGGCTTCGCCTTTGGTGCGGATCATGGTAACGCCTTCGCCGATACGACGGAGCGCTTCGCCCAAGTCTTTGGCACCGCAGACAAAGGGCACCGTAAAGGCGTGCTTGTCGACGTGAAAGTTCTCGTCGGCGGGGGTGAGCACTTCGGACTCGTCGATAAAGTCGACGCCGAGCGCCTGCAAAATCTGCGCTTCGACGAAGTGGCCGATACGCACCTTGGCCATGACCGGAATCGACACCGCGCCGATAATCCCTTCGATCATGGTCGGGTCGGACATCCGGGCGACGCCGCCCTGGGCGCGAATGTCGGCGGGGACGCGCTCTAACGCCATGACCGCGGTCGCGCCCGCGTCTTCGGCGATGCGAGCCTGTTCGGGGTTGACGACGTCCATGATGACGCCGCCCTTAAACATCTCGGCGAAGCCGGTCTTGACCCGTAGGCTGCCGATGGTGGTTTGGTCGGGGGTGTGGTCGGACATGCGAAGCCTCCTAGAAAAACGGTTGGAAAAAACGGTTCGTAAAGACTGTCTCCAGACAGGTTATTCGAATTAAGCAAAGAATCCCTGTGTTTAGCAGGACAGTAGTCTATTGTGCGCCATCAGGCGCGAAAAAATCGCAATGCTAGATAACAGTGTAGGGCAAATGACCCTTGCAAAGTGCGTTCGATATGCCGTTCGAGCTATTTTAAGCGCGACTGTAGGCGACGTACTCGTCGAGTTTGCGGGCGGCTGCGCCGTTGTCTAACAGTGTGGTCGCGACGTCGACACCCTGACCGATAGAGTCGGCCTGGTCGGCGAGGTAGAGGGCGGCGCCGGCGTTAAGCAGGATAACATCGCGTTTCGCGCCGGTAATCTCGCCGTTTAGGATGCTATGAATCGCGCTGGCGTTTTCTTGGGGTGCGCCGCCTAAGATGTGCTCGAGCGGATATGTGCTTAACCCGACCTCGTCGGGTGTAAAGGTGTAGTTCACGATCTCCCCGTCGGCCTTTAGCTCGCTGACCGTGCTGGGTCCGCACACGCTTAGCTCGTCGATACCGTCGCCGTGGACCACCATCGCCCGCTCGACGCCGAGACCGGCGAGAACCCGGGCGAGTGTTTCGGTAATGTTGGGGTCGTAGACGCCTAAAAGCTGCCGCGTCGCGCCGGCGGGGTTGGTAAGCGGCCCGAGCGAGTTAAAGATGGTGCGGGCCCGGAGGTCGGCGCGAATCGGCGCGACAAACTTCATGGCGGGGTGGTGGCTACGGGCGTAGATAAAGGCCAACCCGACCTCGCGGATGCTGTCGGCGAGCGCTTCGGGCGATTTGTCGAGGTCGACGCCGAGCGCCTCTAACACGTCCGCCGCGCCCGATTTACGGGTCACGCCCCGGTTGCCGTGTTTGGCGATTTTGACGCCCGCTGCCGCGATGATAAAGAGGCTGGCGGTGCTGATGTTAATGGTGCTGATGCCGGTGCCGCCGGTACCGCAGGTGTCGAGGAGCGGTTCGGTCAGCGAGACGGGCACCTTGATGGCCCGCTCGCGCATCGCCTGCGCGAAGCCGACGATCTCTTCGACCGTTTCGCCCCGAGTACGCAGCGCGGCGAGTAGGGCGGCGGCCTGCATCTGGCTAAGGTTGCCGTCCATCAGCTGGCCCATCACCTCGCGGGCGCTGTCGCGGTCTAGGGTCGCACCGTCGAAGATGCTACCGAGCAGGGGGGCGATCTGAAAGTCGGGGCTGGGTTCGGGCATGGTGTCTCTCCTCTAGGTAGCCGCGAAAGTAGGCGTGTTCGTAGTGGTAGCTGCGGGGCTCGAGCCCCCGCCACACCACCGCAATCGGTGTGTACAACGCTACCGATTTTAACCCGACCAGCAGCGGATGCGCCCCGAGCCGCCACGCTAAGGCCGGATACTTTTGGGCGATACGGTAGGCGTTGCGCCCCGCGCTATAGGCTTTGTCCGCGTTCCCGCTCTGCTGGGGGGCCAGGCCGACGTGTAGGACATTCGCGTCCGGCAGGGCGACGATAGGCAGGCCGTGACGGTGCAGAAGGTAGCCGAGCAGCAGGTCTTCGCCGCCGTAACCGCGCAACGTCTCGTCGAAACCACCTACCGCTAGCACGGCCTCGCGCGGAGCACTGCTGTTCGCGCCGTTGACGTTCCAGAAGTAGACTTTCTTCGGACGCCACGTTTCGGTGTGTCCGTCCGCAATCTGGTCGTCCGCAACCTGGTCGTCCGCGACAAAATCGATGCTGCCTACCGCGACGCACGGGGCGCGCTGCTGCTGGTCGAGATGTTTGGCAAGCGTGCCGGGTTCGGGGAGGCAGTCGTCGTCGGACAAGTAGACGGTGTCGCCCCGAGCGGCGCCGATACAGCGGTTGCGGGCCGCTCCGGCGGGTAGTGTCTCCTCGCTCGTCAATACGGTCAGGCCGAACGGGACGTCGAGACTCTGGAGATAAGCGCGGGTGTGGTCGTTGTTTGAAGGGCCGTTTAGCAGGACGACCCACTCGAAGCGGTTCGGCGCTAACGTCTGCGTTTCGAGCGCCGTTACCTTTTCGCGGAGCAAATTATCGCGCCCGGTGCAGACGGTGATAACCGAGATGAGGGGGGGCTCGAGCCCTCTTCTCACGCCCATCCCTAACAGATGTCTAGAAAGTTTTTAAGCATCGTCTTGCCGGTGTCGGTCAAGATACTTTCAGGGTGAAACTGCACGCCCCAGACCGGATGGTCGCGGTGTTTGAGACCCATAATCACCCGTTCGCCCGCCTCGTCGACCCAGGCGTTCGCGATAAGCGTGTCGGGGATGTCTTTAACGACGAGCGAGTGGTAGCGCGTCGCGACGAGATTCGGCGGCAGGTCGGCGAAAACCCCGCTCCCGTCGTGGCTAATCTGGCTGGTCTTGCCGTGCATCAGCTTGGTCGCCCGCACCACCTTGGCATCGTAGGCCGCGCCGATGCTCTGGTGGCCTAGACAGACCCCGAAAGTCGGGGTGGTCGCGCCGTAGCGCTCGATAACCGCGACCGAGTGACCGGCTTCGTAGGGGGTGCAGGGGCCGGGCGAGACGAGGATGCCGTCGGGGGCTAGTTCGGCGACGTCGCCGAGCGAAAATTGGTCGTTGCGCCACACCGTCGGAGTAACGCCGAGTTCGCCCAGGTACTGCACCAGGTTGTAGGTAAACGAGTCGTAGTTGTCGATGACCAGGATGTTTTTCATCGTTACGCGAGTCCTTTAGTCGCCATGTCGACGGCCCGCCGGAGCGCTTCGAGCTTGTTAAGCGATTCCTGATACTCGAACGCCGGGTCGGAGTCGGCGACGACGCCGCCGCCCGCTTGGAGGTGGAGCCGGTCGCCGCTAATCACCATCGTCCGCAGCGTGAGGGCCATGTCCATCGCGCCGTCGACGCCCAGGTAGCCGAACGCTCCAGCGTAGGGGCCGCGCCGGGTGGGCTCGAGCTCGTCGATAATCTCCATGGCCCGAATCTTGGGCGCGCCGCTCGCGGTGCCCATCGGCAACGTGCTCGCGAGCGCGTCTAGCGGCGTCTTGCCCTTCGCCAACCTGCCGTGCACTTCCGACACGATGTGCATCACGTGGCTGTAGCGTTCGATGCGCATCAGGTCGGTCACCTCGACGCTGCCGAACTCGCAGACCCGTCCTAAATCGTTACGGCCTAAATCGACCAGCATGATGTGCTCGGCCCGCTCCTTGTCGTCGGCTAACAGCTCTTCGGCTAGGGCGAGGTCTTCTGCGGGGCTCGAGCCCCGCTTTCGCGTCCCCGCAATCGGCCTGGTTTCGACGTTGACGCCGTCACTCTTGACCAAGCTTTCGGGGCTGCTCGCGACTAAGGTTACCGGGCCGAGGTCGAGGTAGCCGAGATACGGACTCGGGTTGATGCTGCGCAACGCCCGGTACAGCGCGAACGGGTGGACGCCGAGCTTGGCACTAAACCGCTGACTCGGCACCACCTGAAAGATATCACCCGCGTGGATATACTCGACCGCCTTGCTGACCGCCGCCATAAACCCTTCACGGCTAAAGTTGCTCTCGAACGCGCTTTCGACACCCGCCCGGTCGCCCGGCACCCCCGGCAACGGCCCCCGTAACCGTGTGTAGAGACGCTCGACCGTCGCCCGCGCCCGTGTCTCGTCCGCGTCGTTACCGACCTCGGCAGGCGCGACGATAAAGAGCTTACGTTTGAGGTGGTCGAAAATCACCAGCGCTTCGGGTTCGACAAAGAGCATGTCGGGGACGTTAAGCTCGTCGGGGTTGTTGTCCGGCAGCGTCTCGTACTGCCGAATCAGGTCGTAACCCGCGTAGCCGACCGCGCCGGCCCAAAACGGCGGTAGCGCCGCGTCCGGCGCCGAGTCGCGCACGGTGTGCTCCCAGAGCACTTTCAGTGGATCTTTCGAGGTAAACGTCTCCGCACTCTGCGGCGTCGTCACACTGACGCGTTCGCCCCACACCTCAATCCGGCGGCGCTCGCCGGTCCCGATAAACGAGTAGCGTGCGACCCGCTCGCCCTGTTCGACACTTTCGAGCAGAAACGACGGATGCCCCGCGACCTTGAGGTAGGCGGTGAGGGGGGTTTCTAAATCGGCAAGAACTTCTTTGTAGACAGGATAAACAGCAGTTTTGGGCAGCGTAGTCGCCATAACTCCTCTTTTCTTCAGCTAAGCAGACAGGTGGAAAAACGCGTCGCGGTCTCTAACGTCTAGACTATCTACTAACGTCTAGACTATCTAGAATAGAAGCGCGACCGACCGATGTGTGGTAGCTGTCGAGCGACGCCATCGCCCAGACCACGCCCGGTCGAACCAGCTCTGTCGGTAAGAAAAGAAGTGCATCGGCGCTAAGTATACCCCGTGTTTTAGAGCCGAGGCAAGCGTTGTCCGCAAAATATTCGCCCTACCGAGCAACCGTCACCCAACCCCACCTACCGTAGTGGCTCGTTCGGTTTTGTAGTGAGCCGTCCACTCTAAAATAGTGCATTGAGAACGTCCCCACGAAATCTAGAAATCTCCGTGAAGGATGCTGGAAGGCATGTCACGACCAAATCCTGATTACGCACTGTTTTAGGATGGATGAGACAGTAGGGTGCGCCATGCGCACCACCCCGCAAAAACACCCACGCTCACCACGAGAAACACAACACCTTCGCAGCCACTGCATCAAGGGCTACTCCAAACAGGCATACGTCGTTTTCATCAACGAAGCATAGGCGAGAGTTGCGTGTCTAACGCTTCTGACGATAAAGATGCTCGTCGTCTCAGAATCGTGACAAGCCCTTTGGGAGAGATGGAAGATATTTTGTCGTTACGTGCTTGTATACCACTTAAATCGGTGCGCATGGCGCACCCTACCGCATGACTACCGCACGACAGGAACAACCGGATGCCGAGAACACTTCAGAAGTCCTCGCATGAGACCAGGAGGTCTCGGCACCCGGATAATGTTCGAGTGATTCTCGAACGGTGTTTAGTCGCCGGTCGCTTCGGCTTCTTGGGCTTCGTCTAAAAACATTCCGATCGCATGGAAGCCAGCGTCGACGTAGATGGTTTCGCCGGTAATGCCGCCACCTAAATCGTCGGCGACGAGCGACAGGGCGAGGCCGCCGACCTCTTCTTGGGTGATGTTGCGGCGCAGCATCGACATCGCGCCGGCGCGGCTGTACATGTCGCCGAAGCCGGCGATGCTGCGGGCGGCGACAGTGCGCACCGGTCCGGCACTAATCGCGTTGACGCGGATGCCCTGTTTGCCGAGGTCGTAGGCCAAAAAGCGGACACTCGCTTCTAGCGCGGCTTTAGCGACGCCCATCATGTTGTAGTGCGGGACGACGCGTTCGGCGGCGAGGTAGCTCATGGTCAGGATGCTGCCGCCGTTTTTCATCAGCTTCTGGGCGCGCTGGGCGACGGCGACGAGCGAGTAGGCCGACACGTCCATGGCGATTTTCCAGTCTTCGCGCGAGGTTTCGGAAAACGCTTCGGCGAAGGTCGCGGGCGGGGCGAAGGCGACCGAGTGAACGACAAAGTCGAGCGTGCCGTAGCGCTCTTCGATCTCGGTAAAGACGGTGTCGAGGTCGGTGTCGCTCGTGACGTCGCACTTTACGAGCAGCGTGTCGTCAAAGTCGGCGGTGAGCTTTTCTAACGTCCCTAGCAGCCGCTCGCCCTGGTAGCTAAACGCGAGCGTCGCGCCGGCTTCGTGAAGTTTGCTGGCGATGCCCCAGCCGATCGAACGCTGGTTGGTAACACCTAGGACGAGGCCTTTTTTCCCTTTTAGATCGATGCTGTACATACGGACACCCTTTCTAAATCTGATATGCGTGAATAAGCGGAGCGACTCCGCACGGTGTTTGGTAACGAAATGTGATGACGAAATCTCGCGGGTCGATGTTACGAACGACGCTGGTAACCATAACCGACCACGCCGTATTCATCAACACCATCGACACTATCGACACCCCCACCGAGTCGGTGCGGTAATAGTCGATACGGTAATGGCCGGTCCCTCGGCGCCGTCGCTCTAAAGCGTCGTCGATTCGAACACCGCTACACGGATGTTGTCACGCCGGTACCTACCATCACGCCACTGTTATCGCGCCGACATCGCCAAACCAGTACCGCCCGGTCGGTGCTCACGGGCTTATCGCGAGACGCGGCGAAAGGTCTGGTGAGCGCTCGGCGACCTGCCAGCGTTGTCTCGGCAGCGGTGTTGTCTCGTTTCTAGCCTATCTACCTGACTTATCTGCGGAGCATACCCGGCAGTCACTCTCCGGGGAAGAGGTCGCGAAAACGGCGGCGGGCCTCGGCGGCGCGTTCGGGTTCGCCGCGGGCTTCCCAGGTGCCGATAAGGCCGCGCCAGCCGGCGCTGCTAAAGGGGTCGTGGCTGACGAGTGCCCGGTAGTAGTGGGTGGCGGTCTGGAAATCGTTCTGGTCGGCGGCTAGGCGAGCGGCACCGGCGAGGAGGTTCTGTTGGGTCGTGTCTAGCGCCTGCCGCACCTCGTCTACCCAGGGCGAGTCGATACCGCTTAAAAAGTCGCCGCCGTAGAGACCGATAGCGCTTGCGAAGTCGCTGAGGTTCTGACGCTCTTTGGCGGTCGCGGCGAGGGTGCGGTAGCGGGCAGCGTCGTAGTCGAGGGGGAGCTGATCGCTTAGGTAGTAGCGGCGATTGGCTGCGTCGACAGCGTCTCCGCCAAAGACTGATTTGAGCGTTTTGCGGAGGCGGTAGAGGGTGGTGTGAAAGCTGCTGCCCGCTTTTGATTCGCTTTTGCCGGGCCAGAGCAGTTCGGCGATTTCGTAGACGGTCGCGCCGGTGCGGTGCTCGAGCAGGTAGAAAAACAGCTCGAGCGCCTTGAGCGAATCCCAATCGACCCGTACGCCGCCCCGTTCGACAAGTGGCTGCCCGAGGGCGATCACTGCGACGTCGCCCTGTTCGCCGGCTTGGCCGTGAGGTTCTTGCTCGACTTGGCGTAGCTCCCAAACTCGGCGCAGCCGCGTCTGTACGGCGTCGATAAGCTCGGCCTTGCTAAACGGTTTGGTGAGGTAGTCGTCGGCGAGGGCCATCCCCTGGCGCATACTGCGGCGGTCGGTAAGTGCGGTCAGAAAGATAAAGGGGACGGAGCGGAGGCGCTGGGTGGTGCGCACCTCGTTGCAAAACGCGAAGCCGTCGAGGCGCGGCATCGAGACGTCGGAGATGATCAGGTCGGGCTCGAGCCCTCCCCGCAGCGCCCCTAGAGCGTCGAAGGGGTTGTCGAACGTATGCACCTCGTAGCCCTGCCGCGCCAGACTAATCTCTATCGTCTTGAGGATACTGACCTGGTCGTCGACAGCGACGATAAAGGGTGCGGACATAAGACGCTAGTCTAGGTGCGGTCGCCGAATAGTATTGATAACCACGCCACGCTGTTTCAGAACGCCGCCTCCCTGGCCAGTCTACCCCACCCGGTCAGTCCATCCCACCCGGTCAGCCTACCCCACAAAGCGGACGTGCCCATCGGTCTACTCGCCCCACGCTTCGGTCTCCTGGTAGTGGACGAGGGCGCTAAACTCGACGCCGCCGCCTGCACCGGTCGTCGAAAACTTGACGTCGACGATAATGTCGTCGTTGCCGAGACTGCCTATAAACGCGTTTAGACGGTCCTGAAAGATGTCGAGGTCGTTAGAAGTGATAAGTTTAAATTTAGGCTCCACGTGTGTGCCTCCTGATAAGATGGTTGACGTTCGGACGGCCTTGTGTCGGGCCGTTGGGGGTGTCGGTCGGATTCTGCTTGACTCCAGGTTACCGAAAAAAGGTTTTAAGAACTCTCCGTGTGGGCGGTGGGGGGCTCGAGCCCTGAACGTAGCCGCGTCAGAGTGGCCGGGTCGTCGGCGATAAGAGCGTCGACGCCGAGCCTAGCGAGTTCGTGCTGGCGTTCGGGGTCGTTAACCGTCCAGACGTTGACCATCAGCCCGCGGGTGTGGGCGGCGGCGAGCCGTTCGGGCGTGACCTGGCTGTGGTGCGGGTGGAGCGCGTCGACGTGTAACAGGCCCGCAAAGACGCTGCGCTGTAGCCACCACGCCCTGTTTGGGTCGGTCAGAAGCGCGACCCGAATGCCGGACGCAGCGAGCCGAAAACGGGCCAGAGCGAGCGGGTTAAAGCTCGACACCAGCACCCGCGTCGGCAGCTCGGCCTTAAAGATGGCGCGGGCGAGGCGGGGCTCGAGCCCCCCACTATCCCTCCCGTAGACCTTGAGTTCTAGGTTGAGCAGCACGTCGGGATACTCTTTCATGAGGCCGAACAGCTCGTCGACGGTGGCGAGTTCGGGTAGGGCGTCTCGCAACTCTTTAAACGTGACCGAGCGCAGCGTCCGCCCGTCGGGCAGGGTTTCGTCGTGATAGATGACGAGCACCCCATCGGCGCTCTGCTGCACGTCGCATTCGGCGCCGTCTAGCCCGGCGCTAAACGCACGGCGAAAGGCTGCCAGGCTGTTTTCGGGCGGCCCGTCTGCGAGCCGAACACCGCGATGGCCGAGCAGTAGCGGCCTGTTTGGCAGCAGCCGCACGAGCGGACGCGGGTGCCACAGCACCACGACCCAGATGATAAGAAGCGCGATAAAAGCGAGGACGCCGCCAGAAAGCCCGAACAGAGCTGCGCCCCAGGGTGTAGCGAAAATATCCATATAGGGCGCAGTATACCTAACCGCCGTAACGGATAACACCGTCGGGGTGTCGTTGTAGCGGACTGCTTAGCAGACCGCCTGATAGAGGGTTTGGTCGAGGGTTTGGATGATTGCGCTGCCCGAGTTCGGTCGGGGTTCGCAGCAAGACGGTGTGCGAGGACGTGCTTGCCCGGAGCCGGTCTGGTGCCGACAGGTAACGGGTGCTAGAATGGCTGCTCATATGAATGCAGACAACGTCGCCCTAAACAACGTCGCGAAGCTGCGGCCCCGTAGCGAGGTGGTGATGGTGGTGGTCGCGCCGCTCGCACGGCAGTTGGTGCGGCTCGGAGCGCGCTGGCGGCTTAACCCGCTCCACCTGGTGCTTAGCCACGGTGCGCTCGGGCTGGTTGCGGCGCTGCTGATCGGGTTCGGGACGGCGCTCTGGGTTGCGGCGGTGCTGCTGCTGCTCAAGACGCTTATCGACAATGTGGATGGGGGGTTGGCTCGAGCCACCGGCCAGGTCACCGAGATGGGCCGCTACCTCGACACCGAAGTCGACTTCGTCGTCAACATCGCGCTGTTTGCGGCGCTAAGCGCTTACGGGCCCGGCTGGCTGGCGCTGCTCGCCTTCGTGCTGCTCACCCTGCTGCTCACCTTCGACTTTAACGCCGAGTACCTCTACCGCCTCCGCCGTGACGGGGTCGTGGCTGCTGGGTCGCCGCCGCCCGGTGCGCCGCGCCGCTGGTTAGAGGCCGCCCGCCGCATCTACCGCGTGCTGTTCGAGCCTCAAGACCGCTTCGCTCGCTGGCTAGACCGACGTTTTTTCGAGACGCTCTACACCGGCGCACTTAAAACCGCGCCGCGCCCACTCAGACTCGCCTGGAACGACCTGTTTTCGACGGCGACGCTCGTCAACTTGGGTCTTAGCACGCAGCTCGTCGTGTTTGCAGCCTGTCTCGCTATCGGTCGGCCCTTTGTCTATGTATACCTGGTGCTTATGATGAGCGTTTACGTGGTGATAATTCAGCTCTGGCGGGCGCGGCGCTTTCGGCGGCGGCTCGCGGACTGGCGCGAGGAACAGCATGCCTAAGAACAGCGTGTCTAAGCCGATTGTAACGGTCGGGGCGCTCGTGGTCGGCCCGTCGGCGCGGGTGCTGCTCACCCAGACCTACAAGTGGCGGCACCGCTGGAGCGTGCCCGGCGGCAAAATCGAAGACGGCGAGACGATGGTTGCGGCGTTGCTCCGTGAGTTTCGGGAGGAGACGGCGCTAGACCTGTACGACGTCCGCTGGGCGCCGACTCAGGAGTCGGTCTATTCGGACGAGTTTTATCGCGACAGCCACATGATTCTGCTTAACTTTATCGCCCGTAGCGAACAGGAGACGGTCACCCTTAACGACGAGGCCGACCGCTACGCCTGGGTGACGCCGCCCGCCGCGCTCGACTACGACCTGAACAGCGTGACGAGGCCGCTGGTAGAGTTCTATCTCGCCCACGGCCACAGTACCGAACTGGTGTCCGGGTGAGTGCTCGGGCGAACGTCCGGGTGAATGTCCGGGTGAGTGTTTGGCAGATAGGGGAGACGCGATGCCTGTAGCGCTGGTGACGGGGTCGGCGAAGGGTATCGGGCGGGCGCTGCTGCTCGCGCTCGCCGCAGACGGTTACGACGTGGTGGTGCACTACCGCTCGAGCCAACCCGAAGCGGAAGCGGTCGCGGCAGAGGCTCGGACTCACGACG
This sequence comes from Trueperaceae bacterium, assembly GCA_034521635.1. Lineage (GTDB taxonomy): Bacteria > Deinococcota > Deinococci > Deinococcales > Trueperaceae > JAXHMC01. The sequence goes on from JAXHMC010000043.1 coordinate 127,569, forward strand.
TCACCGCTATCGCCCTGAGCGCCGACGTCGGCGACCCCGACCAAGCCGCGACCCTGGTCGACCGGGTGCACGAACACTTCGGTCGTCTCGACGTGCTCGTCAACAACGTCGGCAACTACCACAAAGAGCCGCTCGACAGTCTCGGCCTAGACGACTGGCATCATATGTTCGACACCAACCTGCACAGCACCTTCTACACCTGTCGTCGCGCCGTGCCGCTGATGCGCGCGGCGGGTTACGGGCGGATTATCAACCTCGGCTATGCGGGCGCCGAACAGCTCGTCGCGCGGCCCCGCATCGTCGCGTACAGCATCGCCAAAACCGGCGTCATCCTCTACAGCAAGGCGCTCGCCCAAGAAGAAGCGCCGCACGGCATCACCGTAAACGTGATTAGCCCCGGTGTGATGGAAAACAGCGTGTCGCAGCCGCTCCGAGACATTCCGCTAGGCCGTGCCGGACGTTTAGACGAACTCGTCGCGGCGGCTCGGTTTCTGCTCTCGCCCGCAGCGGCCTACGTGACCGGGACGACGATAGAAGTCGCGGGCGGCTGGCACCTCTAGAGTTGCGTACATACGAGTATTCGTGCCCGCAGATTTCCGTGCGTGCGGTTTCGTAAATACGCTAGGCTGATAACGATGACCGAGACGACTCCCCCCACACCCGACACGCCTGTCCCGGACGAGACCTCCGCCGAAAGTACCGCCGAAACGCTGTTTCGAAAGCGACTCCCGTTCGAGGACGGCATCTATCGGGGGCTCGAGCACCGTCCGAAAGCGCCGCTCGCCCAGCAGAGCAACTTTGTACCGCTGACCGCGTGGATTTACGAACCGGTCTGGCGCCGCTACTCGTTGTCGATTCTGACCGGCGGCAGCTACAGCGTCGAGCGCGAACTCGCACTGATGCGCGAACGGCTCGAGCCCCGACCTGGCGACGTCATCCTCGACGCGGCCTGCTCGGCGGGCCTCTACGCCCGCACCCTGCTCGAGCACCACCCGGCCACCACCGTACACGCCCTGGACTACAGCCTGCCCTTTCTGCGCCAAGCCCGGCGCTACGCTGAACGCGACGACGTCGACCCGGTCCTCGTACACGCCGACGTCCGGGCGCTCCCCTACCGCGACGCGGTGTTCGACCATATCGTCTGCGGCGGCTCGCTTAACGAATTTACCGACCTCGGCGCACACCTCAGCGAGCTGTCGCGGGTGCTCAAACCGGGCGGGCTGATGTGGCAGATGTACTTAACCCGCGCCGAGTCGTGGTACGGGCGGCTGTTTCAGGGGTTGCTAAGCTTGCCTGGGTTGCGGTTTTTCGAGGTCGATAAGGTCGACCGTACGATGCGTGACGTGGGGATGAGGCCGCTGCGGGCGGAGTACCGGGGGGTTGTATCGCTCGCGGTGTTTAGCAAAGAGTAGGTTCGGCAAAGAGTGGTTTTGGTAGAGGGTGACGGCTAGCCGTCCTCGTCTTGCTCCTCGGTCTGGACGTCGAAGATGCCGCCCGCGTTGCGGAGGTTGAGGGTGACGAAGTCGAAGTGCTCGAGCCCCTCCCCCTCCGTTTTCTTCTTGTCCGGTAGCCCCGCGTACAGCCGGGCGTCGTAGATAATCTGAAACGGTTTGTCAGCCGCGCTCGTCGCGAAGTAGTCCGAAAAGCGCATCCCCGGTGCCATTTTGATATCGCCGCGCAGGTAGTGGTCGTTAAACAGGACGTAGAGCCGCCGCAGTTCGAAGTCGACGCCACGCGCCGGGCCGGGGTTGCCGCCATAAACCCAGAGGATACGCTCGAGCGGAATCGCTAAAAAGTCGAGCGCACTCTTAAAATCGGTCTGTTTTGGTGGGTAGCTGTAGCCGGGTTGATAGAGCATCGCCTGCGTGAGCGCGAGCGACGGACGGTCGTCGCGGTTGAGCAGCCGCGCGGTGTCCTGATTCGGGGTGAGATGAAGCATCCCGAAAGCCCGAAAATCGAACGTGTAGACCCGCGCTTCCGACGCCTCGACCTTGGCACTTAACATGACGAGTAGCGTATCACGGCGCCCCGAATGCGCCTTTGAAGTTTTACACCGCCCAAGGTTGACGCGGCGAACGTCCCGCACTGCCGCCGACGCGCCGCCCCGCCGCCCTTACAAGCAGCAACCTTCGCCTGCCGCCGGACGCGGTAAGCTGTTCGTCATGAGAAGCCGTACCCGAGGCCCCGCCGCGACCCGTAACGTGCGACCCGTGACGCACACCGCGAACAGATACCGACCATGAGCGATACTCCGAACGACCCGCAGACCGAAGCGTCTACAGAAACCTCTACAGAAACCTCGACCGACACGTCTCCCCAAAAAGCTGACCCGTCGACGGAGATATCACCTGGCACAGAGAAACCAACTGACACGGAGACATCACCCGGCACAGAGACATCCCCCGGTACGTCGCCCGACACATCTTCTAGTACGTCTTCGGATACGGCAGACGGAGCGGCGAACACCGCGACGCAGCAGCGCCTCGTCGACCTGCCCGACGGGTCTGGTCGGAGGGTTGTCATCATCGACGGACACGCGCTCGCGTTTCGGAGTTACTACGCGATTCGCGACCTGAGTAACAGTCAGGGACAGGCGACCAACGCGGTGTTTGGCTTTGTGCGGTCGCTGCTTCGGATTTTAGACGAGGAGGGCGAGCACGACGCGACGGTGGTTACCTTCGACGCGCCCGAAAAGACCTTTCGGCACGAGCAGTACGAAGACTATAAGGCGGGTCGCAAACCGATTCCAGACGATTTGCCGCATCAGTTCGAGCAGATCCGCAGCCTCGTGCGCTACCTCGGGCTGCACAGCCTCGAAGTGCCGGGCCTCGAAGCCGACGACCTGATCGGCACTATCGCGACGCGCTGCGCCGAACGGGGCTACCGGGTCGAAATCGTGACGAGCGACCGCGACGCCTACCAGCTTATCTCGGAGCGGATCGTGGTGCGGGGGCTGACCAAGGCCGACGAGTTCGGCCCCGAAGAGGTGTTCGACAAGTACGGGGTGCGGGTCGCGCAGTGGGTCGATTACCGGGCGCTGACCGGCGATTCGTCAGACAACATCCCGGGCGCGAAGGGGATCGGGCCGAAGAAGGCGCAGCGGCTGCTGTCGCGCTACGGTACGCTCGACTATATCCTCGAACACTTGGACGAGATCGAGCCCGCCGCCGACGCCAAAAAGATTCGCGACCACCGCGACGAGGTCGAGTTTTCGCGCGAACTCTCCAAAATCGTGACCGACGCCGACCTCGACATCGATCCGGAGGGTTGGGCGCAGCGCGACATGGACGAGGAGAGCTTGCGGGCGCTGCTCGGCGAGTTAGAGTTCGGGTCGGTGCTAAGCGAGTTGGGGCTCGAGCCCACCCCCGCCCGCAGCGAGTACCGGGTCATCCGCTGGGCCGACACCTTCTTCGGCGGCAGCCTCGGTTACCGTCTGTCTGGCGCTAGCCCGATGACGAGCGACCTCGAAGCGCTCGCACTCGCCCAGGCCGACACCGTCGCGGTCGCGCCGAGCGAGGCGCAGGCCGAGTTTTTTGGCAGCGCGCCGGTGCTGCACGCCTGCGACGCTAAAGCGCTCGCGGTCTACGCGAAACAGCACGGCTACGACTGCGCCCCCGGCGACGACCCGCTGCTGATGGCCTACGTGCTCGACCCGAACGTGTCCGAACCCGAAACCGTCGCGCAGCGCTACGACGTCGGGACGTGGAGCGAAGACGTCGCGGTGCGCGCGACCATCACCGCCGAACTGCTCGGTACGCTGCCGGGCGAGCTCAACGACCAACAGCGTTCGCTCTACGAAGACATCGAAAAGCCGCTCGCCGGGGTGCTCGCCGAAATGGAGCGCTGCGGCGTTAGGCTCGACGTCGACCTGTTACAGCAGCAGTCCGCCGAGCTCGCGGCGCGGCTCGAAGAGATCGAGACGAAGGTGCGGAACATCGCCGAAAACCCCGACCTCAACCTCAACTCGCGCGACCAGCTCGCAGTGCTGCTCTACGACAAGCTCGGGCTAAGCCCCGGCAAGAAGACCGCGACCGGCAAACGTTCGACGGCGGTCAGTACGCTCGAGCCCCTCGTCGGCGAACACGACGTGGTCGGGCTTATCCTCGACTACCGCGAACTCGCCAAGCTCAAAAGCACCTACCTCGACCCGCTTCCCAAACTCGTCCACCCCGAAACCGGGCGGGTCCACACCACCTTTAACCAGGCGGTCGTCGCGACCGGGCGGCTGTCGAGCACCGCGCCGAACCTGCAAAACATCCCGGTGCGGAGCGATGTCGGGCGCAAGATCCGCCGCGCCTTCGTCGCCGCCGACGGCCACCAGCTGCTCGTCGCCGACTACTCGCAGATCGAACTACGGATTCTGGCCCACGTAAGCGGCGAAGAGGCGCTGATCGAGGCGTTTCGTAGCGGCGAAGACATCCACCGCCGCACTGCCGCGCAGATCTACGACGCCGACCCGGACGAGGTCACTGCCGAGATGCGCCGCGTCGCTAAAATTATCAACTTCGGGGTCTTGTACGGGATGTCGGCGCACCGTCTGACCCGCGAACTAGACATCGCCTACGACGACGCGAAATCGTTTATCGACGCCTACTTCGCGCGCTACCCGAAGGTGCAGACCTACATCGACGACACGCTCGACTTCGCTCGCCGCGAGGGCTACGTCGAGACGCTGTTCGGGCGGCGGCGGCAGATCCCCGACATCAACACGAAGAACCGTAACGCCCGAGAGTACGCGGAGCGGACCGCCTACAACATGCCGATTCAGGGGGCGGCGGCGGACATCATGAAGAAGGCGATGGTGATGCTAGCCCCGGGGCTCGAGCCCCACCACGCCCGCCTGCTCCTTCAGGTACACGACGAACTCGTCGTCGAAGTCCCCGATAGCGAAATTGACGCCGTGACGGAGCTAACCCGCGACACGATGCAGAACGCTTTCGAGATGGCCGTCCCGCTCGTCGCCGACGTCGGGGTCGGTCCGAACTGGCTCGACGCTAAAGCCTGACGGACAGAGTTTGATGGATAGAGTGATGACTAGGGTGAAATGACTAAGGTGACGATTAGGGTGACGCTATGACGACAACGACGACACGACGCTATTTCGGAACTGACGGTATCCGGGGCATCGCCGGAGAGATGCCGATGAGTGCGCACTTCGCCTTCGAGGTCGGGATGGCGACCGCCGAGGTGCTTAGAGACCTTAGAGATAGGGCGCTTGGCAGCGACGACACCCTGCGCTGCGTGATCGGGCGCGACACCCGCCACTCCGGGACGCTGCTAAGCCACGCGGTAAGTGCCGGCCTGGCCGCACGCGGCGCCGAAGTACACGACGTCGGGGTGATGCCGACCCCGGGGGTGGCCTACCTGACCCGCGCTTTGGGGGCCGACGTCGGGGTGGTGATTAGCGCTTCGCACAACCCGTTTGACCACAACGGCATCAAGCTCTTTAGCCGCAGCGGAGAGAAGTTGGGGGATGGGCTCGAGCTCGAAATCGAAGCACGCCTCGGCGCCCTAAACGACCTACCGCCCCGTACCGGGCGCGACCTCGGCACCGTGTCGCGCTACGACCGGCAACAGCAGACCTACCCGGCGTTTCTGCTCGAGCACGCCCCCGACCTGTCCGGCCTCGAGATCGGCATCGACTGTGCGAACGGCGCGAACTACGAACTCGCCCCCGCTATCTTTGGCCAGACCGGCGCTACGGTGTCGGTCATTAACGCCGCGCCAGACGGGTTTAACATCAACACCGACTGCGGTTCGACCCACCCCGACGCGATCCGCGACCACGTGTTGGCGCACGACCTCGACCTCGGCCTCAGCTTCGACGGCGACGCCGACCGGGTGCTGTTCGTCGACCGTTACGGACGGCTCGTCAACGGCGACCACATGCTCGCCATATGCGCCCTCGACCGGGGCGAAACGACGGTTGTGTCGACCGTTATGAGCAACTTAGGCGTCGAAAATTACCTCGCCGATCGGGGTGTCACGCTGCTACGCTCTAAGGTCGGCGACCGCTACGTCTTCGAACTGCTCCGCGCGAACGGGCTGACCTTAGGCGGCGAGCCGTCGGGCCACCTCCTCTTTTTAGACCTCGCCCCGACCGGAGACGGGATGCTGAGCGCGCTGCGGGTGCTCGCGGCGGTGCGCGCCTCGCAAAAACCGCTCGAAGACTGGGTCGACGAGATTCCGCTCTATCCGCAGATCCTGCTCAACGTGCCGGTCGCACCGGGTGCCAAGGCGCGGGTCGCCGAACACGACGAGGTGCTCGCAGCGCTGGGGCGAGCCGAAACCGACCTCGCCGGACGGGGCCGGGTTAACGTTAGGCCGAGCGGCACCGAAGCGCTGGTCCGGGTGATGGTCGAAGCCGAAGACGAAGCGCTGACCGAACAGACGGCGCGGGCGATCGCGGCGGTGATCCGGCGGGTAGCCTAGGACGCGCCTACACGAAAACGGCACCCCGAAGACGCTATCTCGAAACCCCGAAATGTCTGTGTAGAAGGATGCACAACGCGTCGCTCCTCGATCTGATTTGTCTTTAGATGCGCGACCTACCAAGACGTGCGGGGTAGGGTAACGTCGCTCTGCCCTTCGTCACGGTCGGGTGACAGCCACCTTAAACAGAATCGGTCATGAACAGGGTCGATAAATAGTGTTATTCCCATTACTCTCGTGCCTGCCGCCACCCTCGTTTCGGAGGGCGCGCCTTGCAGAGTGCGCTACCGTCACGATGTCCGGGTATATTCGCTTAGTACGCGGCTCGACGGGTGCTGGTGACATAAGGTGGTGCCGACATGATTCATAACTATGGAACCAGAACTCGTAATTATCCCCGGCGATAACCGCAGACGTATCGACACCGCGAGCAATCTGTGCGACTTAGCTGTGCGAATATAGATGCGATAACTCCGTAAAAAGCGCTACCGAGCTACCTTTCGCGCTTCAATCTGTCTTTACCTTACTTTAAGACGTGCTCATCTCTGTTGTCATAATAGAAGCTCATTAAGTCAAGGGAGGGCTTCTATGATTAAAAGATTGCTACTAACACTCACGCTTATCGCAAGCTTAGGCTTAGCCTTAGCACAAGACACCACCGAATTCGTTATCCGTATCGACAACGTTTCGAGCGCGGTTGACGAAGGCTCGACGACCGACCGTATCGACGACTTTGCTGTTCTGTTGTCGCCCGGCATCTACCTCGTCCACACCGATATCGCGCCGCTCTTTACGCCGGGTCGGCTCGACCGCGGTGAAGGCCTCGAAGCGCTCGCCGAAAACGGCGACCCGACGGTGCTCGCTAGAACGCTAGACGAGAGCGCAGACCGCACGCTTATCGACGTCGGCACCTTTACTTCGCCGATGGGTACGAGCGCGAGCGGCCCGATCGGTCCGGGTGAATCGTACGAGTTTACGATTACCGCCGCACCAGGCCAAGAGTTTACTTTCGCGACGATGTACGTGCAGTCTAACGACATCTTTTTGGCACCTAGCGAGCAGGGCATTCAGCTGTTCGACACCAACGGTAACCCGATCGACGCCGAAGTTACCTCGGCAGTGTTTTACTGGAACGCCGGTACCGAAGAGAGCGAACAGCCCGGCGAAGGTATTTTCCAGGCACCACGTCAGCCTAGAGCGGGCGCTGGCGAAGTCGAGGGCGATCCGATTCGCCGCTTGGATTCCGCCGCCGCCGTCGACGAAGTCAACCAGAGCACGGTCGAAGACACCGAAGAAGATGTCGGTAACCGTGAAGCTGGCGAAGACTTCGGCGAGATTATCGACGACGATCCGGTCGATGTCGTCGACAGTGAAGGCGGAACCGGCGAGGGAAGTGTCGATGACGCAAACCAAGTTACCTACGTCTATCCGGCTGTCGAAGACGTCATTCGCGTGACCATCACCCCGCGTACGACCACGGTCGACTAAGCAGCCTAAACACTCTACGTTTACAAAGTAAAAGCAGGAGTCTCGTTACGGCGAGGCTCTTCTTTTTTGGTGCCTAGTCGAGTAGGGTTAGGCCGAACAGGACCGGGTTGGCGAGGGTGTTGTGGCTGACGAGTTCTATACTCTCTACGGCCACCTCCGGCTGCGGGTTGTCCCAGGTCAGCAGGTAGGCGGTGGCGTCTAGACCGTTCGGCGTCGTGCCGCGCCAGGGTTGCTCGAGCCCTATCGAGCGCACCTCTAACTCCGTCCAGGCGCTGATGTTCGTCCCGTAACTAAGCGGAATGTCACGCTGACTGCCGTCCGTGTAGTGCACCACGTAACGCCCGACTTCGGTGTTGGTCGGTGCCGACCAGCTAGTCGCGTGCAACGCCGCGAAGGTCATGACCGTCCGGTTAATCGGAATCGTCACCCGTTCGGGGTCGTTCGCGACGCGCCGGTGAGAACCGCGTAACGACACCGCGTCGCCCGTGTCGAACCGAAACCCGCTAAGCCGCAGCTCGGGGTCGGCGAGGGCGACCGGCGCGTAGCCATCGGACAGACCGAGCCAGCCGCGTTCGCCCTGGCCGTCGAGACGGGTAGTGCCGTAGGGGGACAGGTCGACGAGGACACCGGAACGGACGGTTTGGTCGGTCGTGCCCTGCCACAGACGGCGGAAGCGGGCGGGTGCGTCGGTTAGCGGCGGGGCGTCGGCGTTCCAGAACGCGTTGGCGGCGGTGAGGTAGGCGTAGGCCTGCGGGTACTGTCCGGCCAGAAAGCTGGTGTTGCCGAAGTAGCCGGTCCAGCGGGTCTGAATCATCCCCTCGTTTCCGGTGCGCACGGTGTCGCGGGCGAGTGCGGTGATGTTGTCGGGGTCGTACCAGCTCGAGCCCCAGACCTCGAAGCCGGCCCGCTGCAACTCGCGCAACGGCGGATAGCTCGCGGCGGGCACGTAGCGCCACATCGTCACCACCATATCTTTCGGAAACTGCGGCCAGAGCGGGCGGACGTCGTCGCTCGTCAGCACGTCGTGCCAAATCATCGTCGTCACACCTCGGTCGGCGAGGTAGTCGTAGAGCCTAAGCGTGTCGTCTAAAAACAGACGCGGAAAGCCTACCGCGCGGCCCGCCTCGTTGCCCGGGAAGGGGATGACGTTACGTACCTCGTCGTGGCCGATATGCAGGTAGCGCGGTTCGAAGATGTCGATAAGCTCGCCGAGAATAGGGAAGAGGGCGTCGTAGACGCGCGGGTTTAGCGGGTCGTAGGCGAAGGTGGTGCCGACGTCGGGGTCGGGCAGGAGGTCGCGGTTTTGGCCGTTGACGAACATCCACTCGACGTGGCCTAAGGTTTCGAGGAGGGGGATGGGCTCGAGCCCGTTCTCTCTCGCCACCCTTACCAAATTCCGCGCCGCCGCTACCGGCGCCCCCGTGTTGATGTGCAGCTCCGGCGCACTCTGCCAGCGGATGTAGTTGCTCATCACCAGCACCGCGTTGTACTTGTGCGCGGCCAAAAGCGGCAGCAGGCGCGGGTTGATGTCGTCCGAATTGACGTCTAGATAGACCATCGCCACCCGAAACGGCAGGTCGGGCCAGTCGCGCACCGCCACCCCGGTCACCGTCGGCGTCGGCCCGAACAGCTGCCGCAGGCTGTGCAGCCCGTAAAACGCGCCCCGTTCGTCGGCTCCGACGACGGTGATACCGGTCGCGTCGACGCTAAGCGTGTAGCCTTCGCGCTGCAAAACAGGTTGAAGTGTCTGGCTCCACCCCCGACCGACCCGCACGCGGATGTCGCCGTCCGCCGCCGCGTCGCCACGAACGAGCGATAAGCGCAAGCCGTAGCGCGTCTCGGCGTCCTGCTGGAGCATTTCGGCTACGTGACGAATTAGCGGCGTGTCGTCGGCTAACACGATGCGCGTCGTCTGGGTCAGCGTAAAGTCTGTTCTGGTGGTGCGGATTTCTTGCGGTGCCGGGACGATGCCCGTGCTGACGTCGTTCGGCACAAACGCGTCGGCGATACCCTGTCGGGCGACAACCTGTTGGGCGAGGGCGAGGTTGGTTAGCAAAACTCCGGCGCAGAGCAGGGTGCACATCGACTTAAACATCATCAACCTCGTCATAGACGCGAATTCCAGAACAGGACGGTGTCGCGTAGCGCGTCTCGGGGCGATTTGTAGCCGAAAAAGGCGGCTTCGAGGTTGTCCTGAAACACCCCGAACAGGTCGGCGGCGTTCGGCAACTCCATCGTCAGGTCGGCGGCGTTGGCGAGTTGGGCGGCTCCTAAACGGCGGGCTTCGTCTTCGAGCGTTGGATTCGCGGGAATGTCGGTAAAGAACGGGTTCTGAGCGGCGCTGCTCACCGACGGAAAGATGGTGGTCAGGCGGCTAAAGGCGAGTTGGCGTTCGGCGCTGGTGACGAACAGGGCGAGCTCGAGCCCCTCCTGCGGGTGCTCCGACGCCCGCGGAATCGCGAGCCCCATCAGCGGCGCGTGGACGATTCCGCCTGCACCTAGCGGATAGGGCGCGACCTCGGTCACGGCGTACACGTCGGGATGGTCGGTCTGTAAGCGGTTTAGAAACTGCGGGCCGATAAGGAGCATGCCGAGCGTACCGGTGCCGTAACTTTCGAGCGCCCCGACAAAACCGCGTAGCAGCGCGTCCTCGGGGACGTAGCCCCGCTGAAACCGCGCGATGTGCGCCTCTAAAAACGCGACGTGTGCGGGCGAGTCGAACACCGCCTCGTGACCGTCGACGGAGAGCACCGGCAGACCCGCTTCTAAAAACCGGTAGAGCATCTGCTGGTTGATGATGTTGGGGATAAATCCGACGAGGCCGGTCTGGTCGGTAATCTGCGTGGCGTCACGTTCTAATTCGCCTCGCGTGTCGGGCGGAGGCGTCAAGCCCGCATCGGCAAAAATCTCGCGGTTGTAGAGCAGCAGCGGCGGCGCGCTGTACCAGGGCAGGCCGAGCAGCTCGTCACCGACGCGAAACGAGCCGAGCATGTTGGCGAAGTAGTCGTCTTGGCGTTTGTCGAGCAGCGGTTCTAGGTCGCGGAGCAGCCCCCGTTCAGCGTAGCTGAGCAGCATCGGCACATTGATGTTGACCACGTCCGGCGCGTCCCCCGACACGACGGCGTTGAGCAGTTGAAAGCCTATCGCCTCGCCGCTTAGGTCGCGCCACTCGACGGTAATGCCGGGGTTCGCCGCTTCAAAGCGGGCGAGGGTTTCTTCGATGTAATCGTTGTAGGTCGGAGAGAGAGAAATCGTCCAAAAAGAGAGCGTCGTCTGGGCGTAGGCGCCGCTTAGCAATCCGCAGAGGCCAGCGACGAGGATAAGATAGCGATACACCCTCTTGTTATACCGCTCCGCCGGGCGAGTCCCGGCTCAGCGCCGCCGTCCGGCGTCTGCAGCGAGCCGCGCGCCTGATCGTCCGACCGACCGAGCGGCGACGTAGCGGCTTTTATCGACCGCGTCTAAAACGGAGTAGCCGAGGCCCAGGTAGTGTAGGGTCGCGCCGGCAAAGATGTCTCCGGCCCCGGTGGTGTCGACGACGGTTTCGGTGTGTGGGACGTCGACAGTGGTTTCCTCACTGTGAGCGTTTAGCGTGATGCTGCGAGCGCCGTTTGTGGTGATGACGGTGGCGACGCGGGTGTAGAGTTCGCGCTCTAACGCCGGTAGGTCAAGGTCGCTTTGCCTAGCGAGAGCGTGTTTGACCTTGGGGTTCCACTGCACGACGTCGATATTTTCGAGCGCGTCTAGGATGACGCCGAGGTCGTAGGTGTCTGGGGCGCCGTCTAGGTCGCAGTAGAGGTTAAGGCCGCGTTTTTTGGCGAGCGAGAGGGGAGCCCTCCCTACATGATACCCGTCCACATAAAGCCATCCTGGCTCTGTTTGATTGCCTAACTGACTGTCTAACTGATTGTCTAAAAACGCTGCGAGCTTTTCCGGTCTAAACGCCGTCTCCTCGCTGATAATCGCCCGTTCCCCCGCCGCCGTCACCGTCACAATCGCCTTGGTCGTCGCTTCGTCTCGCACGACGTGGTCGACGTTGACGCCGTACGCGCTAAAATCCGCGAGCAGCAGTTCGCCGAACGGGTCGCGCCCGACGTTACCGAAAAACACGACCTCGCTACCGCACCACGCTGCCGCACACGCGCAGTTCGCCGCCATCCCGCCCGGTAGTGTGTCGATACGTTCGGCAGTCGCCCTGTCTCCGTCCCCCAAAAGACGGTGAACGCGGGCGACGATATCGGCGTTGGCGTAGCCGTATACGAGCAGCATCTACAGCGCGTTTACGGTGCCCATAAAGGCCCGCACCTTCGCTTCGGACACAGGTGTCCACCACACGCCCTCTTCTTTAAGTGAACTCGCGACAATCACGCCGTCGGCGACTTCGAATAGCTCTGTGACGTTGTCTTGCGTCACCCCACTACCGATAAGCAGCGGCAGGTGCGTCGCGTTGCCGATGGTGCGCACCTCGTCGGTCTGGGCGGCGTCGCCGGTGCGCTGGCCGGTCGCAATCACGGCGTCGGCGTTAAAGAATTCTGCGTCGCGGGTCATCTCTTCGATAGTGCGGTCGCTAACAATCGCGTGCGAGCCGTGCTTGACGTGGACGTCGGCAAAAATCTTAATCTGCGTCGCGCGCAGCCACGCCCGGTAGCGGGTGACGCGGGCGGCGGGCCCCTCGATAATCCCCTCGTTCGCGACGTAGGCGTTGACCCACTGGTTGACGCGGATAAACTGCGCGTCGGCGGCCTGGGCGATGGCGATGGCCTGCGCGGCGCCGTTGGCGAGCACGTTCACCCCGATCGGCAGCGACACGGCTTGGCGGACGTGCCGGGTCATGACCGCCATCGTCGCGGCGGTTTCGGGGCCGAGGTCGTTCGGTTTGGAAAAGGGGATGTCGCCGTGGTTTTCGACGATCAGGCCGTGGACCCCGCCGCGCGCGTAGCGTTCGGCTTCGGCGACGGCGAACGCGTAGATGTCGTCTAAAGGTTCGCCGTCGTAGCCGGGCGAGCCGGGCAGCGGTTTGGAGTGGATAACGCCGATAACCACCTTCGGACGTCCGAACAGCGCGTCGAGAGGGTTAGGTTTCGGTCGGTAGACAGGTTGTGATTCAGGCACGAAGTCGACTCCAGCGTGATGAGGTGGTGAAAAGATGGCGGTGCGAAGGATTGTCCTGCGCGGACGGTGTTTGTACAGATAGCGAGAGCAGTCGCTTACTGGTCGTATGACGTCTCACTTAGCATACCGGACGCCGTGGGCCAAACGTCCCGCGTTGCGATGGTGCGAGAGTGGCTAATCGTAGACGTATCGCCCGAGTGATAGGTCTTTTAGGGTGCGTCGGTTGTGATGCCGGTCAACACCTTAGCCGGGTTGGTGACAAGCATCGTGTGAATCGCCCGCTCGCTGACGTCGTGGCGTCTTAGTCTTGGGACGAAATGGCGGGGGATATGGGCGTAGCCGTTGCCGCCGTAGCGAGTCAGCATCATCTTTAAAAACACGTCCTGGCTCAAGAGGATACGCTTGACGTAGCCGTGGTCGATAAGCTTCGCGATGGCGACGGCGGCCTCTTCGTCGCTCGGACTCTGGGCGTCCTGGTTAGCGAAGTAGTAATCGAGGCCGATCATGTCGTATTCGAGATAGGCGCCCCGGTCGGCGAGGCTGTGCTGGTAGTCGGGGTCGTGGTGGCTCGGGTTCATGTGGCAGAGGATGGTGCGCGACAGGTCGCCGCCTTCGGCTTCGATCAGGTCGAGGACGTGGTGACCTTCTCTCGCCCAGCCGTCTAGATGGATGCTTAGCGCGACGCCGGTAGCTGCTTGGGCCTGGGCTCCCGCCCTTACCACCTTCGCCTCGTCCGGATGCACCGGCGACCCCGTCCCTAACTCGCCGATGTACCCCGCCCGAATCTTCGCGTCGCCGACCCCGTCGTCTAAGTCCGCCATCATCATGTCTGCAAGCTCGTCGACCGAAGACTCGCCGACTACCGCCGGATGCGTCCGTTGCAGATAAAAACCGGTCCCCATAATCACGTTGAGCCCGGTACGCACCGAAACGCGCCGCAACGCCAGCGGGTCACGTCCGATGCCGAGACAGGTCGCCTCCATCACCGTCTTGCCGCCGTACCGCGCGAACTGCGCGACCTCTTCTGCCGCCGCGTCTTCGTCGTAGAGGCCGCAGTTGTCGCGGTTGCCGTAGGGGTTCTGCCGAAGTTCGTGCAAGATGTCGATGCTTACGGGTCGGTACGCGAACGCGAGCCGCGACGCTTCGGTCGGTTCCTGAAAGCCGAGACGCCCGTCGAGCAGCAGATGTTCGTGTGCGAGCGTCACGCCTAAATCGGTAGCTGCGAGCGGCCCGGTCACACTCTGCACCGTCTGTTTTGGTGAAGAACTCACTGTTTGGACGCCTCGAGCCGTCGTCCGCTCAGATAGGTGTTAAACCAGATCGCGAGCAAAATAATCGCCCCCTCGATAATCTGCTGGTAGAACGGCGAGATGTTCATCAGGATAAGCCCGTTGGCGATCATGGCGATGAGCAGCGTGCCGAGCACCGTGCCGAACATCCGTCCTTCGCCGCCGAAGAGGTTGGTACCGCCGACGATAACCGCCGCGATGACCTGAAGCTCGAACGCGACGCCGGTGTACGACGACCCCGACGCGAGCCGCGCTGCCGTGACCATGCCGCCGACCGCCATCGTCAGCCCGCTAATCGCGAACACGGCCATCTTGATGACCCGGGTGTTGATGCCGGCGCGCCGCACCGCCTCTTCGTTGCTACCGATACCGGTCACGTAGGTGCCGAAGCGGGTCTGGTTGAGGACGATCCAGCCGATGACGACCACCGCGACCGCGACGAGTGCCGGAACCGGAATGTCGAACAGCCGTCCGCGCCCGATCGTCAGAAAGGGGCTGTTCGGGTCGATCGGTACCGAGTAGCCTTGGGTGATGACCTGCGCCACGCCGCGTAGCGCCGAAAGCATCGCGAGCGTGACGATAAACGAAGGGATCCCCTGGTAGGCGATAAAGAAGCCGTTAAACAGCCCGATTGCGACGCCGAGTGCGAGCATCGCGACGACGGCCAACCAGACCGGCCAGCCCGCCCCGAGCGTGACGGCGGAGAGCACCGCGATGACGGCGAGGCCCGAGCCGACCGACAGGTCGATCCCCGCCGAGGTGATCACGAAGGTCATGCCGACGGCGACGATCAGGATCGCGGCGGCCTGGCGCAAGATATTGAGCTGGTTGTTGAGGGTGAAAAAGTTGGGCGCGGTGAACGATAGGAAGGCGAACGCGCCTAGAAAGATAAGGAGCAGGGTGAGCTGGAAGATAAGGTCGGCGCTGCGGAGGCGCTCGAGCCATGATGATGGTGGGGGGCTCGAGCCCCCCACACGCTTAGACGATGGATTAGACGATGGGTCAGACGATCCGGTCATACGGTACGAACTCCTAAAATAGGGCGAGACGTCGTCATCATCCCGGTCGAAAGTCTTGTAGCGTTAGGTTCCGAACCCGCTCGACCCGGCCTCATGCCTGCACAATCAGTTCGACGACCTCTTCGATGCGCGTCTCGGCGGTGTTTCGCTCGGCGACGTTGCGGCCCTCGAACATCACGGCGATCCGGTCGGTCACGGCCATCACGTCTTGCAGCCGGTGCGTGATCAGAATAACGCCAACCCCCTGCTTGCTTAGGCGGCGGATTAGGTTGAGGACTTCGTCGACCTCTTTGACCGCGAGCGCCGCGGTCGGCTCGTCGAGGATAAGCACCCGAGGATTAAACGATACCGCCCGCCCGATAGCGACCGACTGCCGCTGACCGCCCGAGAGGTTACGAACCGTCGCCCGGGTCGAGGGGATGCGGATGTGGAGCGATTCGAGGATGTCGCGGGCGCGCCGGTGCAGAGCGGCGTGGTCGAGAAAGCTAAGCCCTAAAATAGTGCGGGTCGGCTCGCGTCCTAAAAAGAGGTTGTTCGCGACGCTTAGCGAGTTGCAGAGCGAGAGATCCTGGTAGACCATCTCGACGCGTTGTTCTCTCGCTTCACTCGGCGCCCGAAAGTCGACCGGTTCGCCGCCTAGACGGATTTCGCCCTGGTCGGGTACGACCGCGCCGCTCGCGACCTTCATCAGCGTCGATTTGCCCGCCCCGTTGTCGCCTACGAGACCTAAGACTTCACCTTCGTAGAGAGTGAGGTTTGCGCCCCGCAAGGCCGTGACCGGGCCGAAGCGTTTGTGGATATCGCGGAGTTCGTACACCGGCGTCTTCGGCGCCGCTACGCGGTCCGGCGTGTTTGAAGCGCTGTGTTCGGAAGATGGAGACGCTGTCATCAGAACTGGGTCATAAGAATCGGGTCATAAGAACTGGATTGTTGGAATCGGGGGCGGCGGGTGAGTCGGCCCCACCCGCCCGGGCGCCCTACTCGAACAGGCTCCGAAAGTCGTCGACGTTTTCAGCCGTAACGATCGTTACCGGAATTAGAATCTCGGCGGGAACGTCTTCGCCGTTGACTAGGCTAATCGCACTTTCGACCGCGACAACACCTTCTTGGTAAGGATCCTGCTGGATGACCGCCTGCACGAAGCCTTCGTCGATACCGCGAACCGCCTGAGCGCTTAGGTCCCAACCGATAATCCGTACCCGGTCGGTCGCACCCTGCGACTCGACGGCAGCGATCGCCCCGATCAGTGCGGGCTCGCCAGTCGCGTAGATGGTCGTCATACCGGGGTTGGCGGTGACGAGGTTTTCGGCGGCCGTAAGCGCCGTCTCCTGGACGTTCTGCCCGTCGACCACGCCGACCACTTCGATCGTCGGGTCTGCCGCTAAGACGTCCGTAAAGCCGTCGCGACGCAGGTTCTGGATAAACGAGTTAAGCGCCCCGACCACGCCGACTTCGGCGCCGTCGTCGCCTAAGGCCTGCAGGTAGCCGAGGGTGTAGGCCCCGGCCTGCTGGCCCGCCCCTAAATTATCGACCCCAATAAAGACGTCGGCGGGGGGCGAAGCGATCCGGGCGTCTACTGCGACGACCGCGATCCCCTCGTCCTGGGCCGCCTGAAGCGCCGGAACGATCCCCTCGACATCGATAGCGATGACGATAATCGCGTCGACCCCTTGGGTAATAAAGTTTTCGACCGCGTTGACCTGCCGGGCCGGGTCGTTGCGGGCGTCGATAATGTTGAGCGTGACGCCCGCCTCTTCTGCGGCGGCTCTGGCGCCGTCGTTAATCTGGTTAAAGAAGAGCGCCTGCAAGTTGATGGTGACGAGGCCGATGGTGATGTCGTCGTTCTGGGCGAAGGTGGTGCCGCCCGCGAACAGGACGGCGACGCTAAGGGCGAGTAGAAAAGCACGTTTCATCGAAATCTCCTCTGCTACAAACATCTCGGTGCACGGTTCTCCGGTAGCCGCTCTACGCCGCGCTCGGAAGCGGGTTGCGAAACGTCGCGGTAGAAGCGTGTCGAGAGGGTGAGTCCGAACCGCGCGGCGTTAGTTGCCGGGTGTTTTGCTTAGATACCGCCGAGACGCTGTTTATACGCGACAGTTATACGCGACAGTGTTTCGGGGCTATAGAGACCGAGATCGGGTAGGTCTAAACGGTCTCTAGGTGGTCGGAATTTAGCGCGACGCCGTTCTAAGCGGTGCGGGTGCGGACGGTGCGGGGCCAAACGGTCGTAGAGCGCGTGTGTGTGGGCGGTGCGATCACCCCCTTTCGAGTTGCCGTGTCGGGTTTCTGCCACATGGGGCTGGTCATCCGTCTACGCGCGCGCGAGCCAGCGGACCAGATTCCCCCAAAACTGTCCGTAGTGCGCCCACTCGACGAATTCGGGCGGCCCCCAGTGCGGCCCGCAGTCCGACGCGAACGCGGCGCTACGTCCGTCGCCGAACTCTCCTGCAGCGATAAACACGTCGCCGTCGCTATTTTCGGTGCTATCACCGTTGCCGGCACTGCGAACGTGGGCGAGCACCGGACAATTTTGTTTAGGGCGGAGTTGGTTGTAGCCTAAAAAGCGTGGCCAGTGTCCGTCTATCTCTCTAAAGAGGGCGTGGTCGGCCTTTAAAATGACCGGCCTGACCCCGGCGGGTGCTTCGGCGCGGTCGTCGCCGTCTACGAGCGTGACCGGTAGCACGTCGTTTAGGGCGGTTCGCTGGTAGCGGGCCTTGCCGTCGATCCCCGAAAACGAAAAGTAGCCGCCAATCATCGCGAGGCCGCCGCCGCCGCGCACGTAGTCGGCGAGCAGGCGGCAGCGGTCGGCGCCCGGCTGCGAGTGTTTAAAGGTGTTCGGCGGCAACAGCAGTGTGTTGCTTCCGATGTCGCTAAGCATCACCACGTCAAACCCTCGCAGCGCCGACAGGTCGCTCGGAAACGCCGTGTTCGCCT
This sequence comes from Trueperaceae bacterium, assembly GCA_034521635.1. Lineage (GTDB taxonomy): Bacteria > Deinococcota > Deinococci > Deinococcales > Trueperaceae > JAXHMC01. The sequence goes on from JAXHMC010000043.1 coordinate 145,843, forward strand.
CGTGGTTGGGCATAAACTCGACGTCGATATTCTGCTCGGTTAGCCCCTGGATCAGCGCGTCGGCGCCCTCCTGGTATTCGCTGGTGGTAAAGCTGTCGAAGCCCTTGACGTGGACGGTGTGGCTCGTCCAGGACTCGCCGGCGAGCAGCACGCGGATGCGGTCGTTGCCCATCTAGCCCCCTTTGCTCCGGTGGACGTGAAAGCTGTAGCGGTCGGCGCGGTAGTCTATCTGGACGTACTCGATAATCTGGCCCTGCTGGGCGAAGGTGGTGCGCTCGACGTGGAGTAGCGGTGCGCCCCGGTCGATGCTTAGCAGCCCGGCCTGTTCGGGGGTCGCGACGGCGGCGGTGATGATTTCGTCGGCGCTGGTGGCCTGAAGGCCGTAGTGTTGGCCGATAAGCTGGTAGAGCGAGCCGCGTTCGAGGTCGCTACGCCCGAAGATGTAGTCGTTGGCCGGAACGAAGCTGCGCTGCAAGGCGATCGGTTCGGCGTCGGCGAAGCGGAGCCGAAAGATCTCCCACAGATCGGCGTGGTTAGGAAACTGCTTGGCGAGAGAGATCGGGGTCGGGACACGCCGCAAGGTAAGCACCTCCGAGCCCGCGTCGTGGCCGCGCTGCGCCATGTCTTCGCTAAAGCTGGTCAGCCGCGAGGCTTCAAACGCTTCGCTGTTACGGGTGATGAAGGTGCCCTTGCCGCGCTGCCGGGTTAGATAGCCCGACGAGACGAGGTCGGCGACCGCCTCGCGCACCGTGGTGCGGCTGATATGAAACCTCGACTCGATGACGTGTTCGGGTAGAAAGGTCTGGCCGACTTCATAATCGCCACTGACGATCATCTGCCGGAGGATGTCGCGAAGCTGGACGTGAAGCGGAACGCTGCTGTTACGGTCTAGCTCGAGCCCTGTCGGCACCACGATGCTCTCTTTGGTCATGTTGTTATGACAATATAGGATTATAGAAGGTGATGTCAAGCATGTTCGGTGAATGTTGGCTTAGCGCGACGCGACCAGTATAACAAAACCAGTGTAACAAAAAACGTCCCGCGCGAAGCGAGACGTTTTTTGTGTACTTTTTGTGGTGTGCCCGGGAAGATTCGAACTCCCGGCCTTCTGATCCGTAGTCAGACGCTCTATCCAGCTGAGCTACGGGCACACGTGGCGGAGAGGGAGGGATTCGAACCCTCGATACGGCTTTTAACCGTATACTCCCTTAGCAGGGGAGCGCCTTCAGCCGCTCGGCCACCTCTCCAATGGCCCTACAATCGTGCGGACTCCGTATCTTACCGGCTCGAGCCCTCCGTGTCTGTTTGTAGCTTACATGCCGCCACCTGTTCGCTGCGGCTCGTTTGTCGTACAGACCGTGCGGACTTGCCTGTGCTGACCCGAGAAACTCTCGCCCCACAAACTCCAGCCCTAGAAATTCTAAACGCTTTTAGAAACCAGAGCTTAGGCTCTGAGGCGTAAGGTTTCGGAACCCGGCGTTGTGGCGGAGGGTGAGGGATTCGAACCCCCGGTAGAGTCGCCTCTACAGTAGTTTTCAAGACTACCGCCTTAAACCGCTCGGCCAACCCTCCCGGTCAGCGCTAACGAGTATACGCAACTGCCTTAGCCGTTGTCAATCCTTACCGAACCTTTCGTTGCCGAACTTGCGCCGCAGCGTGTCGGGTGGCTGCTTGGCGGCCCACACCGTCTGGCTCCAGAGGCCGCGCAGGGCGGCGACTTCGCGCTCGGAGAGGGCGGCGCGGTCGAAGATGCCCCGAAACAGCCGCTCGGCACTCGCTTCGCGTTGGGAGTCGGTGTAGCCGATGGTGTGGAGCGTGTCGATAAGCTGGTCGTACATCCGCTCGAGCTGTTCGCGCGGGGCGGCGTCGGCGAGGTCGGGGGCGATGACGGCGTCGCTCGCCCCGCTGCTCTCTGCTGGAGTGTGCCGAGCGATAAACCACTCGTAGACGACGAGCTGCACGGCCTGGGCGAGGTTGAGCGAGGCGTAGTCGCCGGTTGGAATCTGGATGTAGCCCTGACAGTGGGCGAGGTCGTCGTTGCTAAGGCCGAAATCTTCGGGGCCGAACACGAGCGCGACCCCTTCGGTGGAGAGTGTGCTCGCGGCCTGGCGCGGTGTATAGACCCGCCGGTCGTACTGCCGGGGCCGGGCGGTGGTGCCCAACACGAGTTTGCAGCCCGCGACCGCGTCGGCGAGGCTGTTGCAGACGGTGTGTCGGTCGAGGACGTCGCCAGCGTGTGAGGCGAGGGCGTAGGCTCGAGCCCCCACCTCACAGCGCGGCGCGACAAGATAGAGGCTCTCCGCCCCAAAGTTCTTCATCGCCCGCGCCGACGACCCGACATTTTCTGCTGCCTTCGGACGAACCAGGATAACGCGTAAATCAGACACGTCTCCGAGTATAAACCGCGCCGCCGCCGCGACGGGCGTTCGGTCGTTGCTAACGGTCTCGTTACTTTAGAGGCAGAACGCTACCGAAACACAAGATAGCTGTCGAAACATGGTTGTCAGAACATAGTTATCGAAACGTAGCAAAGGGTCGTGTCGACACATCTCGAGCCACGTCATCCGAAAGGTCGGCGATAGAGTCGGCGACGAACGAGGGGCTAGTGAAGCCTATCGCGCCTCGGGTATTACCCCAGAAGTCATCTCCCCTTAACGTACGTGCGCCTCGCGCGACGCGACTCCGGCGCACGCCGTCCCCCTAACGTCCTCCGACCAACGTCGCTTGTCTGACATCGTCAAGTAGCGCGACGTCTGTGCGCCGGGTGCGTGCTAGCCTCACGTCATGATCGGTAAATTCTTTAAAAAAGACCCCGACAACCCGAACGTTCCGCCCGGCCAGAGTCTCGCGGTGCGCTTTCCGGTCCTCACCTACGGACCGACGCCGCGGGTGAGTAGAGACGAATACGAACTGCGTATCTTCGGGCTGGCCGAAGAGAAGACGCTCGGCTGGGACGACCTGATGGCGCTACCGCAGACGAGTGTGAGCAAGGACTTTCACTGCGTGACCCACTGGTCGAAGCTAGACGTCCACTGGACGGGCGTGCTGACGAGCGACCTGCTCGCCGACATCCGCGTACGTCCCGAAGCCCGCTACGTCATGCTGCACTGCTACGGAGGCTACACCACCAACCTGCCGCTCGAAGACTTCGTCGCCGAGGGGTGTATGCTCGCCCACAAGCTCGAGGGGGAAGACATTCCGGTCGAACACGGCGGCCCGCTCCGCGCGCTCGTCCCGCATCTCTACGCCTGGAAAAGTGCCAAGTGGCTAAACGGCATCGAGTTTATGGCGACCAACGAGCCCGGTTTTTGGGAGCGTAACGGGTACCACATGCGCGGCGACCCGCTCAAAGAAGAGCGCTACGGTTGATGTGCTGTCCGATGATGTTCCGCCCGAACGTGCTCGGTCCGAGCCTGTCCTGTTCGACGACAAGAACCCAATAACGGACGCCTCGTGACCCAGCGTGTCTACCTCAAACTCCGCTACACCGACGCGTGCGACCACGACCGAGACACCCGCCGCGCTGTCCACAGAAGCGTTCGCGCGCTCAAACCCCGTTTAGCAGCACAGAACATCAACTTGATCCTACAAGAGTACCGCGCGTCTCATACCCGTCTCTATGTCGGTAACGTTACGCCGTTTCGGGTGAGCCGCCAACCGTGCCCCGCTGCGGACGACGGGTGGTGCGACGGATTTTTGTATCGGGGAGAGTTTTTCGGCGCGCTTAGTGAGGCGGCGGTGACTCAGCTCGTTTTGGAAGCCGCCCAACTCGCCAAAACAAATAATGTCCAGGCTCCTGCCTGTTGCGGTTCGGGATGCCTGGACTGTCCGTACTAGCTGCCCGTACGATAGCTCGCACGAACGGTGCGGCGTTACGCTTGGGCGGCGAGCCGCTTGTTGACGTGCTGCATGAGGCGCGACTTTTTGCGAGCGGCCTTGTTTTTGTGAAAGGTGTTGGTCTTAGTCGCCTTGTCGATAAGGCTGACTGCGACGCGCTGGTACTTGACCGCACTCTCCTGGTCGCCTGCTTCGGCGGCGGCGATCGCTTTTTTGGTGAAGGTGCGGATGGTGCTCTTTTTGGCGCGGTGAGCGAGACGTACTTTTTCGGATTGACGGTGATACTTCATTGCTGACGGGTTTCTGGCCATAAATGGTGCCTCCTTATAATGCAAGTAGCAAGACTAGCACGGCGCTACGCTCTAGCGCAACGCCGTAAGATGCCTTTGGGGAGCGTGTGTCTAAGTGCTAAGCTCGCCGATAATCGCAAACATCGGCAAGAACATCCCGGCGACGATAAAGCCGACGATACCGCCGAGGAAGACGATCAGAAGGGGCTCGAGCGCCGCAGTTAAGCCGTCGACCGCTTCGTCGACTTCGCGTTCGTAGAAACCCGCGACCTTTTCGAGCATGGTGTCGACCGCGCCGGTCTCCTCGCCGATCGCGACCATCGACGCGACAAGGGGCGGAAAGACCTTGGGGTGTTCGCTAAGCGTCATGCTGATCTGCTCGCCGCGCTGCACCGCCTGTTTGGCTTCGGCGAGCACGTCTTCGACGATGACATTACCGGCAGTACCTTTGGTAATTTCGATCGACTCGATGATGTTGACCCCGCTCTTGAGCAGCAGCCCGAAGGTGTTGGCGAAGCTCGCAACCGCTGACTTCTGGACCAGGTTACCGACGACCGGCAGTTTGAGCAGCGTGCCGTCGACAAGGTGCCGAACCTGGTTGTTTGTTCGGTATAAAAATGGCCCAACCACCGCCGCGATCGCGATAAAGATGACCGCCGAGATGATAAACAACCAAGACTGCAAAAACTCGCTGATGCCGATGAGAATCCGGGTGATGATCGGCAAATCGCCACCCAAGTCGGTAAGAATGCTCGCAAACTGTGGCACGATTGCGGTCAGCAAGAAGTACGTTACGGCGATCGCGATGGTCATCACGACGCCCGGATAGGTCATGGCGCTACGGAGTTTACCGCGCAGCGCGGCCTGCTTCTCCTGATAGCTCGCGATCCGCTCCAAGATACCGTCGAGGTTACCCGACACCTCGCCCGCCTTGATAAGGTAGATGTAGAGCTTGTTAAAGATGCCGGGAAACTTGGCCATCGCGTCCGAGAGCGGCAGGCCGGTTTCGACGTCTTCGCGGATCTTTTTAAGGGCGATCTTGAGACCCTCTTTTTCGGCCTGCTTCTGCAAGATCGCGAGCGACTGTACGATCGGCAGGCCGGCGTTAATGACGGTCGCGAACTGACGGCTAAAGAGGGTAACGTCGCGAAAACCCGGTTTGCTCCCGATATCGAGCCAGGCCGGCAGTTTGATGTCGGCGTTAAAACCGCTACCCGGCTTTTTGATCTCGGTAACAAACATGTTCTTTTCGCGTAGCGCGGAGGCGACGTCGTTTTGCGAGGCCGCCTCCATCTTGTCTTTGACGACTTTACCCGTACGGTCACGGGCGGTGTACTCGAAGGTAGGCATTAACTCCCCCTCATCTGAGGCGCGATATACGAAATGTTCATCTCACCTGGTAGTTTACTCGATTTAGTGACTCGGATTCGCCGAACTGCTTACGTTTAGCACGCGTAGCAATGGGGGTGTTTATGGGGCGAGTAGTGCCGAAGGGCGTCGGAGACTGACGGGGTTAGAGAGGCGGGTAAATCTGGGAGGGCTCGAGCCCTCCCCAAACTCGTCACCGCACGTGCGCGCGTCGCTAACGGCGGCGCGGTTAGCGGTTAGAATAGCGGACCATGCCCACACCCTCACGAGAGTCTAAGCGGGCCAAGCGCGACCGGGCGCAGCAGATCCTGGCGCAGCTTGAAGCGACCTACCCCGGTGCGGCGACCGAACTCGCCTACGGCACCCCGTTCGAGCTGCTCGTCGCGACGATCCTGTCGGCCCAGGCGACCGATAAGAGCGTCAACGCGGCGACCCCGGCGCTGTTCGAGGATTATCCGGACGCCGCAGCGATGGCGCGGGCGAGCGCGGAGGGGCTCGAGCCCTACCTCCGCACCATCGGCCTCTACCGCAACAAAGCTAAAAACTGCGTCGCGACCGCCCAAAAACTCGTCGCCGACCACGGCGGCGAGGTGCCTAACGACTTTGACGCCCTGCTCGCCCTGCCCGGCGTCGGACGCAAAACCGCCAACGTCGTCCTCTCGAACGCCTACGGACGCCCCGCCATCGCCGTCGATACCCACGTAGGCCGACTCGCCCGGCGGCTCGGTCTGTCACGCTCCGACAACCCCGACCTGGTCGAACGCGACCTCGAAGCGCTGTTCCCCCGCGACGCCTGGATTTTTATCCACCACGCGCTGATTCTGCACGGACGCCGGGTCTGTAAGGCGCGGCAACCACAGTGTGGCGAATGCTCGCTTAGCGACCTCTGTCCGAGCGCCGAAGTCTAGGTCTTGAAATATAGGGTCTTGAGATATGGGTTTCGGGACAGGATCGTTAGGACGGGGTCGTCGGTTTAGAAAGTACCGCGCGGTGTCGGATCGTTCGTGCGGAGCTTCTAAGACCTTTTGTGGCCTGATCCGGCGTCACTCTGATGTCACCCTGACACTAAAATGTCATCCTGAATACTAGCCGGAGGCGTGTCGAGAACCGGATGCGCGTCGAGAGAGTGGTAAGTATAGGCCGACGTAAATATTCAAGTGTAACGTTGATTAACTCGGCTTGTGAGGGTTGTTGCTAAGGTAAAGGCTATGATTGATCTTCTTATTATCGGTGCAGGCCCGATCGGGCTCGAGGCGGCCATCCGCGCGAAACGTGCGGGTCTAAGCTACCTCGTGGTCGACAAGGGCTGCGTCGTCAACGCGATTTACGACTATCCGACCTACATGACCTTCTTTACCACCTCCGACCGGCTCGAAATCGGCGGACACCCGATGGTCACCGCGACCGACAAGCCGACCCGTAAAGAGGCGCTTGACTACTACCGCAAGGTCACCGCCGCCGAAAAGCTCGACGTCCGCCAGTACACCGAGGCGACCGGGCTGACCCGTACACCGGGCGGCTTCGACGTTCGTCTAAACCCCGAGCGGGGCGAGCCGCAGACGATGAGCGCGCGCCGCGTCGCGATCGCGACCGGTTACTTCGACAACCCTAAATATCTCGGCATTCCGGGCGAAGAGCGCGACAATGTTAGCCACTACTACACCGAAGCACATCCGTTCTGGAACCGCAACGTGACGATTATCGGGGCGGGGAGCAGTGCGGCGGATGCGGCGCTCGACCTCTACCGGGGTGGCGCGAACGTGACCATGATCCACCGGGGTGCCGATTTTCGGCACAGCCTCAAGTACTGGATCCGTCCGAACCTCGAAAACCGGGTCAAAGAGGGTAGCATTACCGCGCACTTCAACACGGTCGTCACAGAGATCACCGAAGACGCGGTTTTCGCCGAAAAAGAGGGCGACACGATCCGGATTCCGACCGACATGACCTTCGCGCTGACCGGCTACTACGCCTCGCCGGAACTGCTCGAGCAGAGCGGTGTCGAGGTTCGGCCCGAAGACTACGCCGCCAAACTCGACCCCGACACCTTTGAGAGCAACGTTCCGGGCCTCTACATTATCGGTTCGGCGGGTTTCGGTACGCGCACAAGCGACGTCTTTATCGAAAACGGGCTGGTGCACGCCCAAAAAGCGCTCGACGACATCGCCCGCAAGCTCAACAAGGACGCTCAGCCGGTTCCGGCCTGATCGCCTAAAAGACGGCTTTATACGGCGCGGCGACCCCCATGTGCGTTATCCTTAACAGCATGATGTTGCAACAGAGAGATGCCTCGTGAGCGATCTCGAACTCTGGCGCTTAGGCGATCTCGAAAAATCTCATAAAGAGCGCCGTATCGAAGCGGTTATCTCATTTTTAGACGACGAACACGACGAACGGGTGCGCACACTGTGGGCCGCGCTCGAAGATAATTTCGGTCTACAGGGGATCTACGGAACACCGTTTCCGCACTTTTCTTACCACGGCGCTGAAGGGTACGAACAGACCTACGTACGGCGGCTTCTGGAACAGGTCGCGCACGAAACCGAACCGTTCGTCGTGCACACGTCGGGCTTCGGCGTCTTTACCGGCCCGGCGCCGGTTCTCTACCTCCCCGTCGTGCGCGCCCCCGCTCTAGCGACCTGTCACCAGGCGCTCTGGGCGGGCTTGTCGAGTCTTGCCGAAAATCCCAATGTTTACTACCATCCAACCTACTGGGTGCCGCATATTACGCTCGCCTACAGCGACCTAACCTACGAGCTGTTGCCGCAGGTCATCCGCTTTTTAAGCGAGCAGGACACCAACTGGGATTTAGAAGTGGCGAACTTGTCGCTCGCCTACGTCGAAGGCCCCGATCAGGGGATCCGCTTTACGCTCCCTTTTCGTGAAGAAGAGGCTGATGACGCCGATGCTGACGACGATGCCGCTGCTGATGACGCCGCCGCCGCCGAGACTACCGAACATGACGATGACTGTGCGTGAGCGGCGTGTAGGGGGAATGCGATGAACGTCGGCGTGCTCGCGTTGCAGGGTGCGTTTAGAGAGCACCGTTTAGCACTAGAGCGGCTCGGTGCGACGGTCCGAGAGGTTCGGCTGCCCGTCCACTTAGACGGCCTGGCAGGTGTAGTGGTTCCCGGCGGCGAATCGACGACTATGGCCAAGCTGATGAAAAACTACGGCCTCGACACGGCCCTCGTCGATTTTTACCGACAGGGGGGCGCGATTTGGGGGACGTGTGCGGGTGCGATTGCGATTTCGAGCGAGATTGTCGGTTACCCCGAACAGCTGCGGCTAAACCTGCTCGACATAAGCGTCGAACGCAATGCCTACGGACGCCAGGTGGCCTCGTTTGAAGCCGACACGCCTGTCGACGGCCTAGACGCGCCCTTTCACGCTATCTTTATCCGCGCCCCCCGCATCGCCCGCGTCGGCGACGGCGTCGAGGTGCTCGCCCGCTACAACGACGACCCGATTATGGTGACCCACGAGCGGCTCATGGCGACGGTGTTTCACCCCGAACTCGCCACCGACGACCGCGTCCACCAGCTCTTTTTAGAGCGAGTCGTACCTGTTGCTTAACGGTGCTAGAGGGTTCGCTGCGCGATCAGTCGGCCTAGCAAGACCGCCCCGAAGCCGAGGCCGAGGTTGCCGCCGATGTAGAGCACCGTCCGCAACGACTCTCCGCGTTCGGCGAGCAGGGTGCTTTCGAGTTCGAAGGTCGAAAAGGTCGTAAACGAGCCTAAAAAGCCGGTGCCGAGCGCGAGCCGCCAGTTGGGAGAGAGCGCCGGCGTGCTCAGATGAAACAGTAGCGACAGCAGCAGCGACCCGACCACGTTAACGACCAGGGTCGCGAGCGGAAAGGTCGCCCAGCTCGTCCCGCGGAGCAGGCTCTGCATCCCGATCGTAAGCAGGTAGCGGCAGAGCGCCCCGAACGCCCCGCCGATCATCACACCACCGACAGCAATCATAACGTTCTGACTCTATCACGCCCCCGAGAGATAACCGTCGACCTGTCCGACCGCTGTCTGCAAACCGCCGTTAAGGTACGCGCCCTTGAGGTACGCAGTTTTAAGATGCGCGGTTTTAAGGTACAAAGTCTCGGCGCGAAGCACCTCGTGCTAGAGTAAACGCCATCACCGGCTCGCTTTTTATCGAGCCGACCTATCCACGCGATGCCATCCGAAACTTCACCGAAGGAGTCTATGTTATGAACCTGTACCACCTCACCCCCGGCAGCAAATCTCCCGACGTCGTCAACGCCGTGATCGAAGTGCCGCGTAACAGCGCCAACAAGTACGAGTACGACCCCGAAATCGGCGTGTTTAGGCTCGACCGCGTCCTCTACAGCCCGATGCACTACCCCGGCGACTACGGCTTTGTGCCGAGCACCCTCGCCGACGACGGCGACCCGGTCGATATTTTGGTGCTGACCAACGAGCCAACCTACCCCGGCATTGTGCTGTCCGCTCGCCCGCTCGGCTACCTAGAGATGAGCGACGAAAAGGGCCGCGACCAGAAGCTCCTCGCCGTACCGGCGGATGACCCCCGCTACGACAGCATCCGCCACCTCGACAACGTGTCGCGCCACCGCCTCCGCGAGATCGAGCACTTCTTTAACATCTACAAAGAACTCGAAGGCAAGAAGACCACCGTCGACGGCTGGCGCGGTATGGAGGAGACGTACGAGCTGATCCAGACCTGCGTTGCGAACTTTAAGGACAAGCTCGAGCCCGCAACCGAACCCGCCTAAGCGACACTTCGAGACACTTCGAAAACGATATTCCAAGCAGTCAGAGCGTTGAGGCTGCTCTTCTCTATGCTCTACGCAGATAGCTTCGGCATGACCCAGATGACAACGAAGCGGCCCAAGCTGCGAACGTTGCGAGCTTGGGCCGATACAGTTTCGAATTAACGCTTAGGACAAGCCGACGTTGTTTTTCTCTAACGCCCGCTCGGCCCGGTACGACGACCGCACCAGCGGCCCGGACACGACTTCGAGGAAGCCTTTGCTAAGGCCGAGGTCGCGGTACGCTTTAAACTCGTCGGGGTGGACGTAACGCTCGACCGGCAGGTGGTTGACGGTGGGGCGGAGGTACTGGCCGAAGGTAACGATGTCGACACCGATGTCGCGGAGGTCGTCCATCGCCTGTTCGACTTCGGCGTCGGTTTCGCCTAACCCGAGCATCAGGCTGGTTTTGGTCAGTACGTCGGGGCGGGCTTTTTTGGCGTAGCCGAGGACGCGCAAGGTTTGGTCGTAGCTCGCGCGGGGGTCGCGGACCGGGTGGGTGAGGCGGCGGACCGTTTCGAGGTTCTGGGCGTAGACCTCGATACCCGACTCGAGCACCTGCTGGACGTGGTCGGTGTTGCCCTGAAAGTCGGGGGTGAGCGCTTCGACGGCGGTGTTCGGGTTGACCTCTTTGATTTTGCGGACGACGCGGGCGTAGTGGCTCGAGCCCCCGTCTACCAGATCGTCGCGGTCGACCGAGGTCAGCACCACGTAGTTAAGCCCCATCAGCTTGACCGACTCGGCGGCGAGGCGCGGTTCGTCGGGGTCGAGCAGGCCGCGCGGGTTGCCGGTGTCGACGGCGCAGAAACGGCAGGCGCGGGTACAGACCGAGCCCATCAGCATAATCGTAGCGGTGCCGGCACTCCAGCACTCGGCGATGTTGGGGCACATCGCTTCTTCGCAGACCGTGCTGAGCTTGTTGGTGCGCACCGTCTGCTTGACTTCGTTGTAGCCCGTGCCGGTCGGCAGCGAGACCTTAAGCCAGTCGGGCTTGCGTTCGCGGGGGCGTTCGGGCTGGACTTTACGGCGGATACCGTTCTTGACGACCTTCGGGTCGCGTTTGGGGCTGTCGATCACGTCGAGACCTCTTCCTGTAGAGAGTATTCGGGGTTAAACACGTCGCGAAAGGCGCGGACGACCTTCGGTTTGACCTCGTCTAGAGGCACATGCCGCCCGACCAGTCTGCTAAGGCTCGTCACGCCCTTGTCGGCGATGCCGCAGGGGACGATGTAGCTAAAGTGGTCGAGGTTGGTGTGGACGTTCATCGCGAAGCCGTGAAACGACACGTGCCGCTTGATCGCGACGCCGATAGCGACCACCTTTTCGTCACCGACCCAGACGCCCGCATAGCCGGGGCTGCCCTCGCCGGAGATACCGTACTCAGCCAGGACATTCGTGTGGACCTGCTCGAGCCGCCGCAGATAGTCGCGGACCCGCCGTCCGACCCGAAAGATCGGGTAGCCGACAAGCTGGCCGGGGCCGTGGTAGGTTACGTCGCCGCCCCGCTCGATGTCGTAGAGCGAGAAGCCCTCGTGCTCGAGCCGCGCTTCGTCGGCGACGAGGTTGCTACGTCCGCCCTTCTTCCCGAAGGTGATAACCGGCGGATGCTCGACCAGAAGGAGGACCGGTGCCGCCCCGTCGGCGACCTCGCGGTGCGTTTGACGTTGGACGTCCCAGGCCTCTTTGTAGTCGAGCCTACCGAGATCGCGGACGTTAAAAGCTTCATTCACACCCTGATGATAGCAAAACGGCTCCGAACGGCTCGCAATGCGGCTTTCATTTCGCCGCCTGACTCGGCTCGCACAGTTGCTTGGTGACAGCCGTCTGATGGTGGTGTCGATGTGGGCACGAAGCGTCGGCGCCTGTCCCGTTGTGGATAGCCTGTAGGGCCTAGTCCACAGCGAGCTGCTGGCTTTGTGCGTTTTTGTACCTTCAATCCTTGCACGGTGCCCAAAGACGCGTTATACTATTCAAAGTTAAAGCCAACTACTCAGAACATTCGATGAATATCTCGTTAAATGTTTGGTTGGCTCGAGCCCTTGGCTCGACGAAAGCACTCTCGCGTAACACACGTTACGCCCAGGAAAGATGGTAAGTATGGCAAACGGCACAGTTAAATGGTTTAGCAACGAAAAAGGCTACGGCTTTATCGAACAAGAAGGTGGCGGCCCCGACGTGTTCTGTCACTTTAGTGCGATCGAAGGCGACGGCTACCGCAGCCTGAACGAAGGCGACGAGGTCGAGTTCGAAGTCGAACAGGGCCAGAAAGGCCCCCAGGCCAAGAGCGTTACCGTTCTTAGCTCGGCGCCGCAGTCCTCGCGCTACTAACCCCGACACCGATTTAGGTTTACACCTAAGCGTTTAACCCGACCCACAATCAAGCACGCTCGAGCGCCCCGGCATCTGTCCGTGGGCGTTCGTTCTGCTGGTCGTCATAGCGTTAGCGATCCCGGATGACGCGGCAACCATCGCGTTTGACGGGATATCGACGGTGACGTTCGATGTAGAACAACCGCGTAGAGCAACCCTGTGGAGCGACGTTTCGTAGAACGACTATCTGCCGATCGTGTCTGGCTGCGAAACAGAGTCTGTCTACGCGAAGAGACATGCTCGCGTGCGAACGCGTCTTTCGGATATGAATGAAGCGTGAGATCTAGAGACGACGGTGGCCGAAGGTGCTCCGCGCCGTAACAGTCATGCTGCACGGTCCGGGTGCGAGAACGTCGCGACACCCGGACGGGACTTGCGCTTTCTAGTCTGCTGACACGAACCGGTAGATCGTGCCGCCGTAGTTGGCGACATATAATTCGCCCGTTTCGTCCTCGCCGAAGGTAACGACGTTAAAGCCGGGGCGTAGTAGCTCGACACTCCCCCAGCTACCGTTGTCCTGTGGCTGCGCCGCCCAGATGATGCCGGTTACGAAGTCGCCGAACACGTAGTGCCCCTGCAACGCTCTGACGTCCGCGCCACGGTAGCGGTAGCCGCCGGTAATCGAACGCCCGACGCTGTGGCTGTACTCCATGATCGGGATGATCAGACCGCTCTCGTCGCAGTTGTCACGCGGCTCGAAGCAGTGGCTCGCCTCCATAATGTTCCAGCCGTAGTTTTCGCCGCCGTCGCTCGACGCTGCCTGAAAGTTGACCTCTTCCCAGGCGTTCTGCCCGACGTCCGCGATAAACAGGTCGCCGGTGTCGCGGTCGAAGCTAAAGCGCCACGGGTTACGCAGACCGTACGCCCAGATCTCGTCGCGGCGATTAGCGTCGCCGACAAACGGGTTGTCGTTCGGCACCGCGTAGGGGTCGCCGTTGCTGACGTCGATGCGCAGCAGGGCGCCTAACAGTGTGGTCGGATCCTGGCCGTTTTCGCGCGGGTCGCCCGCCGCACCACCGTCGCCGGTACCGATATAGAGGTAGCCGTCGGGGCCGAATGCGAGCTGGCCGCCGTTGTGGTTCGCGTAGGGCTGGGCGATGTCGAGCAGGACGCGCTCCGACGCCGGGTCGGCACGGTTCGGGTCGTTCGTGACGCTAAATTCGGCGATGACTGTCGAACCGTTCGAGGCGCGGGTGTAGTTGACGTAGAGCAGACCGTTGTCGGTGTAGTCAGGGTGGAAGGCGAGGCCGAGCAGGCCCCGTTCGCCGTCGCGCCGGGTGCGGTCGCTGATGTCCAAGAACGGCTGTGCGAAGACTTCGCCGTTCTGGACGATACGGATCTGGCCGGTCTGCTGGACGACGAAAAGCCGCTCCGAGCCGTCACCCGCGTGCGTGATAACGACCGGAAACTGGACGCCCGACACGTAGGTTTCGAGGCTGACGTTTTGGGCCCGGACGGTCGGCAAACAAGCGATAAGGACGACGAGCGCGCAGGCTTGGGCGAGTACGAACGTCTGGGTGAGAAACTGTTTTTTAAAGCGAGCTAGAAACTGCATCATCATCTCCTAGAGGGGTGTTTGGGATGTTGGTCGGGGGAGACGGGGACGTTTTTAAAGGCCTTACAACCCTACGTTGTAGCGGACCAAGTCTCCATAGCCGTTGTCACGATGCGGGGTTTTGGAGCGGGTTGTGGTGAGGGGTGGGGGGCTCGAGCCCCTACGCTAGACCCTACACGCTAAACTCCGACAACACGCACCCCGACAAGGGCGTCGTAAACACGCCGAGCATAACAAGCCGATGTGAACGGGCCGTAAGCACCAGAGGCTACAGCCCAAAATCTTCTTTCGCTAGAGGTGGCGGGGATTTAGTCGCCAGGAACGAGATTCTTCGTGGGTTTGGCCGGAGTACGGCGTCGTTCTATCTCGTTTAGCACGGCCTCTGGTGTCGCGGGTGCGGCGAGCGGCACGTAGCTCGGCTCCTCACCAAACGCCACCACCGCGTCGCGCAGCGCCTCCCGCACCGACAGCGCGAGCATAAAGGGCGGCTCGCCGACCGCCTTGCTGCCGTAAATCACGCCCGGCTGCGGTACGTGCTCGAGCAGGTGGATATTAAAGTGTTCGGGCACCTCGCCGATGGTCGGAATCTTGTAGGTGCTCGGCGCCGCCGTCAGCAGCTTACCGCGCTCGTCCCAGACAAGCTCCTCCATCGTCAGCCAGCCCATACCCTGCACGAAGCCGCCTTCGATTTGACCTACGTCGATAAGCGGGTTGAGCGAATCGCCGACGTCGTGGACGATGTCGACCCGCCGCAGCCGGTAACAGCCGGTAAAGCCGTCGACCTCGACCTCGCTAAGCGCTGCGCCGAACGCGTAGTAGTAAAACGGGCGCCCCTTGCCCTTTAACTTGTTGTAGTAGATGTTCGGCGTGCGGTAGTAGCCGGTCGCGGACAGGCTGACCTGGTCGAGATACGCCTGTTTGACCACCGACTCGAAGCTGACCCGGTCGCTCGGTTGGCCCGGCGCGTACACCGTGTTGTCTTCGAACACCAAGTCTTCGGGCGCGTTTAGCGATAGCATCCGGGCGGCGACCTCGGCGAGACGGTTGCGTAGGGTCTCGCAAGCGTTTCTGACCGCCTGACCGTTTAGGTCGGACCCGCTCGACGCGGCGGTCGGAGAGGTGTTAGGTACCTTGTCGGTTGCGGTCGGCATCATCCGGAAGCGGGTGGAGGAGACGCCGAGCGCCTTAGCTGCGACGGCCAACATCTTCGTGTGCAGCCCCTGCCCCATCTCGGTGCCGCCGTGGTTGAGCTGGATGCTGCCGTCGAGGTAGATAAGCACCAGCGCTCCCGCCTGGTTCATCGGTGTGTTGGTAAACGAAATCCCGAACTTGACCGGGGTGAGGGCGAGACCCCGTTTGTGGTAGCGTTCGCGGGCGTTAAAGTCGTCGACGTCGGCCCGTCGGTCTGCGTAACCGGTCCGTTCGCGAAGCTGCTGCCAGACCTGCGGGAGCCGGTTGCCGACCACCTGCTGGCCGTAGTGCGTCCGCTGGCCCTCCTGATAAAAGTTGCGTTCGCGCACCACGTCGGGGGGAAGGCCTAAGTGCCGGGCGACGCGGTCGACGATGTCTTCGATGACGACCATCCCCTGCGGACCACCGAAACCGCGAAACGCCGTGTTAGACGCCTTGTGGGTCTTCGTGACCCGCCCGACGACGCGCATGTCGGGGATGAAGTAAGCGTTGTCGCTATGAAACATCGCCCGTTGCAGTACCGGCTCGGAGAGGTCGCTGCTCCAGCCGCCGTCGGAGAAGAGTTGCAGGTCGAGGCCGAGCAGGCGCCCGTCGTCGTCAAACCCGACGCGGTACCTTCCCAAGAAGCCGTGCCGCTTGCCGGTTAGCTGCATGTCTTGGCCACGGTCGAGCCGGACGCGGACCGGTTGGCCGGTGTGGTACGCCGCGAGCGCCGCTATCGCCGCGTAAGGGTTGGCCTGCGACTCTTTGCCGCCGAAGCCGCCGCCCATGCGTAGACAGGTCACCACCACCCGATTTTTGGAGATGCCGAGCACGCGGGCGACAATGGCCTGGGTTTCGCTCGGATGCTGCGTCGACGAGTAGACCTCGAAACTGTCCGCCTCGCCCGGCAGCGCCCAACTCGCCTGGGTTTCGAGGTAGAGGTGGTCCTGGCCGTTCATCTCGACGTCGCCTGCTAAGACGTGCGGCGCGGTGCGTAGCGCTCTGTCGGCGTCGCCGGTCTCCATTAGGTGCGGGTCGCCGTGAAAGCTGTCTGCGTCTATCGCGTCGCGAATACTCAGAATCGGTCGGTAAGATTCACATTCGAAGACAACCCTGTCGGCACCTTCTCTAGCGGCGGCTTCGGTGTCGGCTACGACCCAGGCGAGCGGCTGACCGAAAAAGCTCAGCTCGTCGCCTTCTTTAGGCAATAAGATTTCGTCGTGCCGGAGTGGGCCGGTTTCGTTGTCGCCGGGGATGTCGTCCGCGCTAAGGACGGTGACGACGCCGGGCACGTCGTACGCCGGCGCGACGTCGAGCGTTTCGAGCACCCCGTGAGCGACGTCCGACAGCACCGGCCAGGTGTGGAGCATGTCGCTCGGCAACCTCTGGTCGTCGGTATAGACCGCCCGCCCGCTGACGTGACCGGCGGCGCTTTCGTGGGGCTGTCGTTTGTCTTCAGGATGTTGGCGGTTAGGACGTTCGCTCATGCGGCAACCTCCTTCGGGGGGGTGTGGGTGTCGACAAAAAACTTTTCGAACAGGTTGGCGATAAGCTGCGTCCGGTACGCCGCTGAGCCGCGCAGGTCGCTCAGCGGCATAAAGCTCTCCGCGAGCAGTGTTTTCGCGTCGCTGACGGTCGTCTCGTCCCAGGTTCGTCCTAACAGCATCTCTTCGGCCACGGTCGCCCGCACCGGGGTCGCGGCGACGCCGCCGTAGCCTAATCTCGCGGCAGCGATGACGTTCTGGGCGTCTAGTTCGAGGTAAAACGACGCGGCGACGGTGCTGATGTCGTCGGTACCGCGTTTGCCCACCTTGTAGGCTTGGCTGAGCTGACGAGCGCCCGCAACGGTCGGGGTGCGGGGGATGCGGACGCTGCGAATCAGTTCGTGCGGTTCGAGGGCGGTCTGCCGGTAGCCGTGAAAAAAGCCGTTGAGCGGGACGGTGCGCTCGCCGCTGCTGCTGACCAAATCGAGTTCGGCGCCGAGCGACAGCAGCACCGGCGGTAAATCGCCGATAGGAGACGCGGTCGCGAGGTTGCCGCCGACGGTCGCGCGGTTGCGGATTTGGGTCGAGGCGAACCAGCGCAGCATGGTGTCGAGGGTGGGAAAGACGCCGTGCAACTCGCTTTTGAGGTGGCTAAGCGGGACGCCCGCGCCGACGGTGACCTCGCTCGGCGTGACTTCTAGCGTCTGCAATTCTGCGACGGCCTCGAGCGAGATAAGTGTGTTCGGCTTCGCTCTGCCGTGGGTCATGTCGAGGACGAGGTCGGTGCCGCCCGCGATAAGTTTGGCGTCTGGGTCGGTCGCGAGTGCGGTAAACACGTCTGCGAGCGAGGTGGGACGGACGAAGTGTTGGCCGTGGGCGTGGTGACTAAGCGGGGTGGGGTCGGGCGACGTGTCGGTCTGGTGGAGACGCTCGTTAAAGGGGTCGGTGGGGGAGGGGGGCTCGAGCCCTCTCGCTGCCCTGCGTATCGGCAGATACCCGGTACAGCGGCACAAATTTCCTTCGAACGCTAGGTCGTCGACCGTCCCGTCGGCGCTGTCGTAGTGCGCGGCGAACATGCTCATCACAAAGCCGGGGGTGCAGTAGCCGCACTGCGATCCGCCCGCGTCGGCTAGCGCCTGCTGCACCGGATGCAGAGCGTCGCGTTCTTTCGACAACCCTTCGACGGTAACCACCTCGCGTCCGGCGACGGCGGCGACCGGGACGAGGCAGCTATTGACCGCCTGATAGTGCGCCGCACCGTCCGGGCCACGCCCGACCAGAGCGACCGTACACGCGCCGCAGTCGCCTTCGGAGCAGCCCTGTTTGGTGCCGATGAGGCGGCGCTGCCGCAGGTAGTCGAGCAGAGGCGTTGCCGGGGCGACGTCGCCGACCTGGTGAGAGCGTCCGTTTAGGGTAAAGGTTAGGTTAGTCATCAGCAATCATCCTTAGCCCTTTATCTTAGCAGCTCGCGCGAGGGTGATAAGTTGCACGGCTCGACAATTCTATGCAGCTTGAATCCTATGTAGCTCAAATTCTATGCAGCTTGCCGGACAACCACCCACCATAAAAAAGCCCATCCGGAGGTGGACGTGTCTGGTGCTTGTGGGGCTGTAGCTACGAAGCGAGGTTGGCGAGAGTCTGGGCGAGTACGCGAACGCCGTTCGCGATGTCGTCGGGGGCGCTGTACTCGTCGGGGCGGTGGCTGATGCCCTGATGACAGGGGATAAAGACCATCCCGATCGGGCAGATACGATCCATAAAGAGCGCGTCGTGATAGGCGCGGCTGACCAGGGTGGTGTGGGCGAGACCCATCCCCTCCGCGGCCTCCCGGATCGTACCGACAATCTCCTCGCCGCACGTCGCGGGCGGGTCGGCGTTTAACGTCTCGATGTCGATGCGGACGTCCCGCTCTTGCGCGATCCGTTCGGCGGCCTGCCGAATCTTCGCTATCGCCTCGTCGCGCCGTGCTGCGTCGGTGTCACGGGCGTCGACGCTCATAAACACGCGGCTCGGGATGCTGTTCACCGCACGCGGGTGGACGTCGAAAATCCCCACCGTCGCGACGGTATCTTCGGCGCCGCTGCTCCGCGCGGCGTCTTCGACCGCTTGGGCGAGTATGGCTCCGGCGACGAGCGCGTCGTGTCGGTGGGGCATCAGCACCGCGCCCGCGTGACCGCCCTGACCGTGGACGGTGATGTGGAGCGTGGCGGGGGCGGCGATCGCGTCGACGACGCCGATGTTTAGGTTCTGAGCTTCGAGGTGCGGACCTTGTTCGATGTGCAGCTCGACGAAGTGGTGGTAGTGGCCGGGCTCGAGCCCCACCTCTTCTAGCCGCCCCGTAAACCCCGCCGCCGTCCGCACGTCGTCAAACGACCGTCCGTCTTCGTCTTTTAGAGCGCGCAAATCGTCCGCGCTCAGCACGCCCGCGAGCGCCCGGCTGCCGACACAGCCCACCCCGAACCGCGTCGGCTCTTCGGCGGTAAACATAATCAGTTCGATAGGCCGTTTCGGCGTCACGCCCGCCTCTTTTAACGCCCGTAGCGCTTCGAGCCCGCCTAGCACGCCCACCGTCCCGTCGTAGCGGCCCGAATGGGGGATAGCGTCGATGTGCGAACCGGTCGCGACCGCCGGCAGGGTGTCGTCCTGGCCGGGTAGCCGGGCGAACAGGTTGCCGATCGCGTCTTCGCGAACCGACAGCCCGACCTCGGCGATGAGGTCTTTGAGGTAGGCTCTGGCTCTCACGTCCGCGTCGCTGTAGAGCACCCGCGTCACCGCCGGCGCGGGCGCATCGGAAAAGGTGGCGAGTGTGGCGAGGTGGTGCTCGAGCCGCTCGCTATCGACCGCTAACGCTTGCTCGGCGAGCATCAACTCTCCTTCTCGAACGCGAACGGGTCGCGCCCGACGTCCTTATAGAGCAGGTAGCTCGCGCTCTGCTTGCCCATCGTCCCGAACCACTGCGGACAGTAGGGTGCCATCCAGATAACGTCGCCTTTCTGGACCGGGTACCAGTCGTCGGCGAGGCGGTAGATGCCGCTGCCGCGCAGCATGTAGAGGCCGTGCTCCATGACGTGCGTCTCGACCTGCGGTAGCGGTGTGCCGGGATCGAAGGTCATGGTGTTGACGGCCATGTCGAAGTTCGGCTCTTCGGGGAGCAGTTTGCGAAGCTGCAGGCTGTCGTCGCCCATAAACGGCTCGCTGTCTAGCTGTTCTTCGGTGCCGACGACCGGGTCGGGCGGGAGCATCTTCTTGCGGGCCACGTAGCGCCGTTCGATCACCACGACCTCGCTCTTCATGTCGGCGGTCATGGTGTGGGCCTGGCCGGGCGGCAGGTAGGCGTAGCCGCCGACGGCGAGGCTGTGGACGTCGGCGCCGATACGGAGTTCGATGCTACCGCTCAGCACGTAGAAGAAGCGCTCGACGCGGTCTTCGGGCGGGGCGCCCTGACCGCCGGCCTGCATCAGCACGAGGTACTGGGTAAACTTCGCGCCCATCTGCGGCGAGATCAGGATCACGCCCTTAGATTTGATCCAGCCGGGCAGATCGCTCTGGACGTGACCGTCGGGGGCGATCAGGGCGTGCGAGTCTTTGACGCGGGTGCGGGTTTCTCCGTGCAACAAAGGTCAGTCCTTTCGGGGCGGTAGATGGTGGGGTAATCGATGTCGCGTTTGGGTACTAACTGCGCTGTGTGGGGCGGACGAGCCGTCCGGGGCTTGTGTCGTGCGGGGTGTTGTCTGTCACGACGGTCTGGCCGCGGACGATGGTGCGGCGGACGCGGCCCGTAAAGCGCCGCCCCGTGTAGGGGCTTATCGCGTGACGATAGTGTAGCGCGCTCGGGTCTAGCAGGGTGTTTTGAGACAGGTCTACGAGCGCGAGGTCGGCGTCGAAGGAGGGCTCGAGCCTTCCCTTGCTCGCAAACCCGAACCGCGCCGCCGGCGCCGCCGCACAGAGCCGCGCCACCGCTTCTAGCGGCAGCCCGTACTCGGCGCCCGCCGTCACCATCACCCCGAGCGTCGACTGCACCCCGGCGATACCGCCCCACACCTTAAAAAAGTCTTCGTCCTGTTTGAGTTCGGGCGGCGCGGGCGAGTGGTCGGAGGCGATCAGGTCGATGTCGCCGCGTAGCAGCGCCTGCCAGAGCCGGTCGCGTTCTTCTGCCGTCCGGAGCGGCGGCGCACACTTGGCGAGCGTGCCGATCGTGTCGACGTCGTCGTCACAAAAGTAGAGGTAGTGCGGGCAGGTCTCGCAGGTCACCGAAACGCCCCGGGCTCGAGCCTCCGTAACCAGCGCTACACCCCGCGCCGTGCTGACGTGGACGATGTGCAGGTCGACGCCGCTCTCGGTCGCGAGCAGGATCGCCCGGTTGATCGCTTCGAGTTCGGCGACGATAGGCCGCGACGCGAGGTAGTCCTGGACCCCGGTGCGCCCTTGGGCGCGAAACCGCGCCGCGAGCCGGCTGGTGATGGTATCGCTTTCGGCGTGCACGGCGACGGGCAGGCCGAGCTTGGCCGCGATCTGCATCCCTTCAAACAGCGTCAGGTCGTCCGCCGCGACAAAGTCGTCGGTGCCGCTTGTCGACATAAACGCCTTAAACCCCATCACACCCGCTTCGGCGAGTTCGGGCATATGGTCGAGATTGTTCGGCGTCAACCCGCCCCACAGCGCGAAGTCGGTGCGCGACGTCGTCGCAGCGACCTGCAGTTTGGCGTCGAAACTCGACCGGTCTAGCGTCGGCGGCGAGGCGTTGAGGGGCATGTCGACGAACAGCGTCCCGCCGCCCGCCGCGAACGCCGCGCTGCCGGTGTCGATCCCCTCCCAGTCGCTCCGTCCGGGGTCGTTAAAGTGGACGTGGACGTCGATAAGGCCGGGCAGGACGTGGAGGCCACGTGCGTCGATCTCTTCGGTCGCGCTGCCGCCTAGTTCGGGGCCGACGGCGACGATCTTTTCGTCCGCTACCGCGATGTCGGCCTCGGCAACCCCGTCAGGCGTGACGAGCGAACCGCCCCGAATCAGCAGGTCGTAGTCAGACACGGCCCACCCCACGGTTCGCTCCGGTGTTGTGCGCTGCGTCCGTCTGTGGGCCATGTTCGGCTTCGAGACGGTCGATAAACCGCAGCACCGTGTCTAGCGCGGCGGCGACGTCTTCTTCTAAGACCGTTTCGGCGGGGTTGTGGCTGACGGCGTTCGGCGAGCGGACGAACAGCAGTGCAGACGGGGTAAAGGGCGCCATCACCATCGCGTCGTGACCGGCACCGCTGACGAGGATCGGGGTGTCGGGGGTCTGGATGTCAGGGGTCGGGGTAAGCCAGTCGGTGAGGTGGGGGTGGAGCGATGTGGCGGGTTGGTAACCGAGGTCGCGCCAGGTGAGACTAAGCCCCCGAGCGTCGGCAATCGCCCGGGCGCGGCGTTGCAGCGTACGCCAGGCACCGTCCCGGACATCGTCGCGGGCGTGGCGCAAGTCTAGGGTCAGGGTCGCTTCGCCGGGGATGACGTTGATGGCGCCGGGGGAGGGCTCGAGCCGCCCCACCGTCGCGAACAGCTCGTCGAACTCTAGCGCGAGCGTCTCGCAGGCCACTACAAAGTGCGCCGCCCCGACCAGTGCGTCTTTTCTAAGCGCGACCGGCACGGTACCCGCGTGGCCCGCCTCGCCCCGAAAGGTAAGGACCGCCCGGCTCTGTCCTGCAATCGCCGACGCCACCCCGACCGGTCGATCCGCCGCCACGAGACGTGGTCCCTGCTCGTTGTGGACTTCGAGGTAGCCGAGCACGTCGCGCCGGAGGTATGCCGCGTCTAGAATCTCGTCCGGGTTCTGGCCGAACGCCCGGATCGCCTCGGCCATCGTCACGCCGTCGTCGTCGCGTAGTTCGAGCAGGGCGGGGTCGAACTGGCCGGTCAGCGCCCGGCTGCCTAGAAAGGGGGTGCCGTAACGGACGCCCTCCTCTTCGGAGAAGCCGACCACCTCGACGGCGAAGGGGAGACGCCGCTGCTGCGCGGCTAACGTCTCGATAACTGCGACGCCGATCAGGACGCCTAACGTGCCGTCGTACTTGCCCGCGTTACGGACCGTGTCGAGGTGCGAGCCGATCAGGAGGACCGGAGCGTCCGGATGAGTGCCGGGATAGCGTCCTAGAAAGTTGCCCGACGCGTCGACGCGGGTGGTGGTGGGGGTGGGCTCGAGCCACCCCTCAATCTCCCGGTGTACCCCGTGCATCGGCGCCGACAGATACGTCCGCGTCAGTTCGCCCTCGGTTTCGCTGTAGCGCGCCAACACCTCGCAGCGCTGCATCAGTTCGGCGGCCCGTTCCCGAATCTCTGGTGGCGTTGTCAACTAGCTGCCCCGGTAGGTACTGTACGCCCACGGCGACACGAGCAGCGGGACGTGGTAGCCCGCGTTGACGTCGGCGATACCGAAGCGGATCGGCACCTCGTCTAGAAAGTGCGGCGTCGGTAGCGGCTCGCCCTGCTCGCGAAAGTACGCCCCGACCTGAAACACGAGTTCGTACGTTCCGATCTCGATGTCTTCGCCCGACAGCAACGGTGTGTCGGTCCGTCCGTCGGCGTTGGTGGTCACGGTTTTGAGGTGCTGCCGCGCCTCGCCCGCTAAAAACCACAGCTCGATACCCATCCCGACCGCCGGGGTGCCGCGTGCGGTGTTGAGGACGTGGGTGCTTAGTTTGCCCATCAGCTCGCCTCGTCGTCGCGGCTCATGACCAGGTTGATGTTGCCGTAGGGCGGGCGCGGGTCGTGGTAGACCTTGATGCTGTCGTTGCTGTCGTCGACGAGGGCGGTGTCCCAGAGCCGGTTTTGCGCCTCGAACGAGACCTCGGCGAGCTGCGGAAAGCGCTCGAGCACCCGCGTCCCCATCTCGTAGACCAGATGCTGGATCGAACGGCTGTTAAAGTCGTGAAACGTTACCTGGATAAGGTCGCGAAGCTGTTCGGCGGGGACGTAGTGGGCGTGTTCGGGTTCGAGCATGTGCTGCGGATCGGTGTAGCGCCAGCCGACGTCCATGTGGATAAAGAGGGGCCGGTCGGTCATCTCTGGGAGGGTGGTGTGCTCGTCGCGGACGAAGCTCGCGAACGAACTGCCGGTTACCTTGATGAGCTCGAGCCCGTGCCGTCCGCACAGATGATCGACGAGTTCGGGGCCGTCCTCGCCCCGTTCTAGCGCGACCTCGGCGTAGCTGTAGTCGTCGTGCGAGCGCGAAAACAGCACCTCGCTATCCGTAAACGGCTCGGTCGAACTGTCGGCCTGCGGCACCGTCGCGGCCCGAAACGGCTGTTCGCGCCCGTAAATCTCGACCCCTTCCATCTCCGGGTAGGTGCTAAGGAACGCGTGCCCCAAAAAGTTGAGAAACCCCTCGAGCGTGGCCCCCTCGTAGCGGAGCGCCTGCTTGTAGACAAAGTTCTTCATGCTGTCGGTCGCGACCACCATGCTGTTGTCGCCCTCGGTGTAGGCCGGAATAAAGTTCTCGCCGAGCACCTTGACGTCGACGTCGACGGCAAAGAGGATGTTGTCGCGCCCCGCAAAGGGCGATTCGGGGATGGTCGGAATGTTTCGTAGCGGTTTGGCGTAGCTGCGGTAGAAGGTGACGTTGTACTTGCCGTAGTCGATGTAGTTAATCATAGAGGACTCCTCGGCGGGGCCGGGTGGCGATGTTTAGCAGCGCGACGCTGTCGGGTAGATGGTCGGGCAGAAATGTCGGGCGGAGCAGATACGGGTGGAGCAGATCATGTCCGGTAGTGGCGGCGTAAGTAGCGGCGCGACGCGAACGTTTTGGCGAAACGGTGTTTGGCGAAACAGGGTCCGATGAAGCAGGGTCTTCGTAGACGGTTCGAGCGAGCGGTTTTAGTGGGTGACGCGGTCTTCGAGCCGAAAGCGGGCGATTTTGGCGATTTCGTGTAGGGCGCGGTCGATTTCTTGGTCGTAGCTGTTGTCGAGCCGGGTTTCGAACGCGCCGAGGACGCTCTGTTTGGTGTGGCCCTTGACCGCCAGGATAAACGGAAACTCGAAGCGGTCTTTGTACGCCTCGTTAAGCCGTTGAAAGCGCTCGTATTCGTCGTCGCTAAGTTGGTCGAGGCCGGCGCCGGCCTGTTCGCGAGTCGAAGATTCGGTCAGGGTACCGGCTCGAGCCGCCTTCCCGGCCAGGTCGGGGTGGGCCCGGATGAGCTCGAGCTTTCTCTCTAACGACGCCGCCGCGACCACCGCGACCATTGCCTGGTGCAACGCGTCGATGTCCCGAAACGGACGCTCGCTCGCCACCGCCTCGGCGACCCAAGGCGCGTGCTCGAAGATGTCGCCGAGGGCGTCACGAAACGCGCTAGGCTCGGCGTGGTTGAGGGTTGTAAGCGCGTAGGGCGTGATGGTGGTCCTCCCGGTCTATCCGATCTGTTTGTGATGTGTGTGCGGTTATGACGAAACATTAAGCCTTAGCTGATGAATAGTTTATCACGCGGCGCCGTGAAGTGAGCAAGTCGTCGCTTAGCAGTGACGCTGTGATCGCGGGTCCGTCCTACGCGGATATGGTTTTGTAAGCACCAGACTGTGTTTTTGTAAACCTTAGGACGCGGTAAGCTACGTTTTGCAAGGTGAAGTATAGGCTACACTGACGACAAAGGTATCCGGGGCAGCCGAAACGCTCAAACAACATCAACATCGACCAGAACATCACCCGATCCGTGTTGTGGTGCATCCGGCTTCTGCCGTTTACACGATGACATTTACACAGCGACGTCCACACACCCACGTCTACACACCTACGCCTGCGCACCTACAACTTCGGTCGCACCGTCCCCGGACGTTTCATTTTCGGACGCGGATTTCTCGAACGCGTACTCGTGGACACACATCTGCGGACGCAGCAGGCGCCGGGTCGCCGCATCGTTCTAAAGTGCACTCTAAGATGCGTTTTGCGACTCGTAACGACTTGCGACGACACTAGCCTACCCGACCCACCGCAGCCACTCCGGCGGAATATCCCGTCAGAAAGAAGGTTTACGATGGCTCACAACGTCACCCAAAAACTTATCGCTAGCCACCTGGTCGAAGGGGAGATGACTCCGGGGAGCGAAATCGGCCTCAAGATCGACCAGACCCTCACCCAGGACGCGACCGGGACGCTGGTCATGCTCGAATTCGAGGCGATGGGTGTGCCGCGCGTCAAGACCGAGCTTTCGGCGCAGTACGTCGACCACAACCTGCTACAGACCGACTACAAAAACCCCGACGACCACCTCTTTCTCTACAGCGCCTGCCGCAAGTTCGGGGTCTACTACAGCCGCCCCGGCAACGGTGTGAGCCACGTGCTGCACATGGAGCGCTTCGGGATTCCGGGCAAGACGCTGGTCGGGTCGGACAGCCACACGCCGGCGGCGGGGTTGCTCGGGATGCTGTCGTTCGGTGCGGGCGGGCTCGAGGTCGCTCTCGCGATGGCGGGCGAGCCGCTCTACATCAACATGCCCGAGGTGCTGGGCGTCAAGATAACGGGCGAACTGCCCGACTGGGTGAGCGCGAAAGACGTGGTGCTTGAGATGCTGCGGCGCTACGACGTCGACGGCTGTGTCGGTAAGGTGATCGAGTACTACGGGCCCGGCCTGGCGAACCTGTCGGCGATGGACCGGCACGTGATCGCGAATATGGGTACCGAGATGGGCGCGACGAGTACGGTGTTTCCGTCCGACGACGAGGTGCGGCGCTTTATGGCGACCCAGGGGCGCGAAGACGACTGGACCGAACTGCTCGCCGACGACGGGGCGGAGTACGACGCGCACGACGAGATAGAGCTGGGGGGGCTCGAGCCCCTCATCGCCCTACCGTCGAGCCCCGGCAACGTCGTGCCGGTTTCCGAGGTGGCCGGCAAAAAGATCTACCAGAGCTATATCGGCTCTTCGGCCAACCCCGGCTTTCGCGACTTCGCCGTCCCCGCCATGATGGTGAAGGGCAAACAGACCCACCCGGAGGTGTCGTTCGACGTCAACCCGACCTCGCGGCAGATTCTCGAGAACCTTACCGAGCAGGGCTACCTCGCCCCGCTGATCCGGAGCGGCGGCAGACTCCACCAGGCCGGCTGTAACGGCTGTATCGGGATGGGCCAAGCCCCGGCGACCGGGCGGATCAGCCTCCGGACCGTGCCGCGCAACTTTCCGGGCCGGTCGGGTACCGACGAAGACGCGGTCTATCTGTGCAGCCCGGAGACGGCGACCGCGTCGGCGCTGACCGGCGTGATTACCGACCCGCGCACCCTAGAACAGCCCTATCCGAAGTTTCGGGAGCCGGACACGCTCACCATCAACGACGAGATGCTCGAGCCCCCCGCCGCCCCGGACGAAGAGGTCGAGATTATCAAGGGCCCCAACGTCCAGGCGTTACCGTCGTTTAACGAGCTGCCCGACGCGCTCAAGCTGCCGGTACTGCTCAAGCTCGGCGACGACATCTCTACCGACGAGATCATGCCGGCGGGCTCGAACGTGCTGCCCTACCGGAGCAACGTCCCCAAAATTAGCGAGTTTGTCTTCTACCAGCTCGACCCTGACTACACGTCGCGGGCGCTAGACGCTAAAGAGCACGGCCACGGCTCGATGATCGTCGGCGGGGATAACTACGGGCAGGGCTCGAGCCGCGAACACGCCGCCATCGCGCCCCGCTACCTGGGCGTCCGCGTTGTCCTCGCCAAAAGCTTCGCCCGCATCCACTGGCAAAACCTGAACAACTTCGGCGTTCTGCCGCTCACCTTCAAAAACCCTGACGACTACGACCGGATCGAACAGGGCGACGTCATCACGCTCGAGCGCCTCCACGACACCATCGCCGAACACTCCGAAGTCGACATCCTAAACGAGACCAAACAAGAGCGCTACACCGCCACCCACGCCATGAGCCCGCGTCAGGTCGATATGATTCTGTCCGGAAGCCTGATTAGCCTGATGCGCGACCGCGACACTCGGCAGGCCCAAGCATAGCTTACGCTCCGCCGCAACCGTCGCTCGGCACAGCACGTCGGGCGGCTACAAGGCGGAACCGCATCATAGAAAAGGCGGACCTGTTTCGGGTCCGCCTCTGTGTTGGGAAGGGTCTGTGTTTAGAGAACTAAGGTGAGTTGTCGCCGGAAGCTACTCGAGCCCTAACGCTCCACGCTGTTCGTAGACGTCCTGCGGGCTTAGCCCGAGACCGCGCTGCGGCTCGATGTCGCTCGGAACGTAGGGCGTAAAGTCGTTAAGCTCTGCTTCGTTGCCCCAAGTCGTCAGGGTGTAGTTGAGCACCGCCGCGATCTGCTCGTTGCTAAGCTGTTGCCAGGCGGGCATCACGCCGTTGTAGCTCTGACCCTCGACCTGAATCTGGCCCTGCAAGCCGTACAGCTGCAAGTTGACGAGGTAGGTTTCGCCCCCGTCGGCGTTGTAGAGGTCGGGCATGTGACCGACGAGCGGCGGGAAGGCGCCGACAATCCCCTGGCCGTTCGCTTGGTGGCAGCTGATGCAGTTGCTGTTGTAGACGTTCTCGCCGAGTTCTTGCCACTCGAAAGACACGGTAGCCTCTTCGGTCGCCTCTTCGGTCGCTGTCTCTTCAGCGGCCTCTTCTTCGGCAGTTTCCTCGGTCGCGGCCTCTTCCTCGGTCGCCGTTTCTTCGGTCGCAGCCTCTTCTTCTGTTGCAGCCTCTTCGGTCGCTTCCTCTTCCGCGGGCGCTGCGTCGCCTTGAGCGGCGGCTCTTAGGTCTAGTCCCTGACGTAGTTCGTAGACGTCTGCCGAGCTAAGCCCCTGACCGCGCAGCGCGGCGATGTCGTCGGCGCTGTAAGCTGTAAAGTCTTCGGGGAGGTAGCGGTTGTTGTCCCAGTTGGTGGTCATGTAGTTGAGGATCCCGGCGATCTGCTCGTCGCTTAGCTGTTGCCAGGCGGGCATGACGCCGTTGTAGCTGCTGCCCTGTACCTCGATTTCGCCCTGCAAGCCGTAGAGCAACAGGTTGCCAAGGTAGTCGCGTTCGGCCCGGTAGAGCAGCGCCGAGTGCTGTACAAGCGTCGGAAACGCGCCGGTGATGCCCTGACCGGTCGGCTGGTGACAGCTCGCGCAGTTCGATAGGTACGCCTGCTCGCCGTCCAGGATCGGTTCGACGACCGGTTCGCCCGCGACGAGTTCGGGTGCGTCGTCTTCGGGTGCCTCGGCGACTTGCGGCGGTGCCGACGAAAGCGCCATCTGGGTCTCGTCGAGGCCCTGCTGGACCATGAGCCGCATCGCCTGTTCGATCGGGATCGTCGCGCGACCGGTTTCGCCCTCGATCATCGTGTAGCCTTCGAGCGCCTGAGCGGCTTCTTGCAGAGTCTGGTCGTACTGGGTCGTGTCGACCTGGACGTAGCTAGCCTGGTCGAGCGACGAACTTAGTGTGAGGACGACAACAATCACAATCGTCGCTACGATACCGCTCGACACGGCGAGCGTGCGAAGTAACTTGGCGCTAAAGAGGTACTCGACCTCCTGGTTGGTTTCGGGCGTATCGTTGTTGGAGGTGTTTTTATCAGTCATGAGCGTTTGCTTTTCCTAACTGGACGCGAGGATCGTTAAGGGGTAGCAGCGACTTGCCCTTCATCCAGTAGGCGAAGGCTGCGAGCCAGAGGCCGCCGATACCGACGACCAGGACGACGTCGAGAAGATGGAGTGGAAAGCCTTCGCGACCGAACGCCGGTACGATAATCCAGAACAGGTCGACGAACCGCATCAGAATCATCCACATCGCGACCCAAACGAGCATCCGCATGCTCTGCTTGACCCAGCGCGAAAAGAGCACCAGAAAGGGGACGAAGAAGTGAAACACGAGCAGAAAGAGCGCGACGCCGCGCCACTCGCCGTCCATCCGGTACGCGTACCAGGAGGCGGTTTCGACGATGTTACCCGACCAGATGATGATGTACTGAGACACACTAACGTAGGCCCAGAACATCGTAAAGCCCATCAGAAAGTTACCCAAGTCCTGGACGCGGGTCCGGTTGACCATCTCCGAGAGCGGTTCCTTGCGGTTAAAGAGCACCACAAAGCCGATAAGGAACGCCACCGACGAGATAACCTGGCCGATCATAAAGGTGACGCCGTAGATACCGGAGAACCACTCGGGCTCGAGCGACATCCCCCAGTCGTAGGCGGCAAAGGTCATGGTTAGGATGTAGAGGATAAGTCCCGGCGCGCTGTAACGCTGCAGCTTCGCGGTGACGCTGCTGTCGCCGTCGTCCTGGCGCTGCGACCAACGCCAGAACAGATAGGCGCCGCCGATCCAGACCGCAAAGTAGAAGATGGCCCGGATGATAAAGAACGGCACGTTGAGATAGGCGGTCTTGGCCTGTAGAATCGGGCTCGCCGCGACCACGTCGGCGTGGGTCCATTCGTAGAGGCTTCCCATGCCGAGCAGCAGCGGGATAAAGAGGATCCCCATAAGCGGCAGCACCATCACGCCCGCTTCTAGGGGTCGCCGGATCATCGCACCCCACGACCCGCCTACGAGGTGCTGGACGAGCAGCATCGCCATGCAGCCGAGCGCGAGCCCGAGCCAGAACAGGTAGGCGTAGAGGTAGGACTGGAAGAACGAGGCGACGCCGAAAAAGGCGCTGATGATCCCGGCGAAGAGCGCGACCCCCCCGACAACGAGGGAGACGCGCTGGACGCGGTTAAAGGTGTTAGACAGAGAGGCGTCTTGGATGCTTTGACTCACGGGGTGGCTCCTTGGTCGACGTCGGAGGTGGTTTGCAGGCTGTCGAGCAGTTCGCGGCGCTGCGCTTCGGGTACGACGTCCATCGGGGCGTACTGGCTAAACTGCAACGAACGGATGTAGGCGGCGATCGCCCAGCGGTCTTCGGCGGGGATGCGGTAGCCGTAGCGGTACATCCGCCCGAAACCGTTGGTGATCGCGTTTACAAAGTAGCCGAGCGGCTGATCGCGCAGGCGCTGCTCGTGAAACGAAGCGGGCTGGATAAAGCCGCGCTGAACGATCATCCCTTGACCGTTCCCCGAAAAGTTGTGGCACGGCGAGCAGTAGATGTTGTAGCGCTCTTGGCCGCGCATCAGCAGCTCTTCGGTTAGCGGCATCGGTAGTTCGGATACGAACCCGCCCGAGCCGAGGCCGGAGTAGTAGGCCTGGTCGTTGACGCGGCTGTCGCGGGCGATGGTGTTTTCGACGGGCAGCCGCATCGAGTTGCCGTCTTCGAAAAGGTTGCTGGGCTCGAGCGCTTCGTAGCGGGGTTGGTCGTACATGTTACGACCGCAGCCACTAAGCACCACAAGCAGCCCGAGCATGACTAGAGAGAGCCGTTTCATGATCGTCACCTTACTCGTCTTTCACGTCGGAGACGTGGTTAGGGTTGAGCTGTTCGAGAAACTGGCGGGTCTGTTCGGTGTCGAACTTCGCGTCGCGGGCTTCGATGCACAGGAAAAACTTGTCGCGCGTCGCCGCCGCAAAGTTATGTGCACCGAAGATCGGGTGGTGCAGTCTCGGCAGTCCGTTACGGATAATCATGAACAGCCCGGCAGAGAACGCCGAGAACAGCACCGCACACTCGAAGGTGATGACCACGAAGTTAGGCCAGCTGTTAAGCGGCTTACCGCCGATGTTAAGCGGGTAGAAGACCACGTTGGCGTACCACTGTAAAAAGAAGCCGCCGAGGGCGCCGACAATTCCGGCGAACAGCACCACCCAGCCGAGCCGGGTCTGCTGAAAGCCGAGCGCGTCGTCTAGGTGATGGACCGGAAACGGGGTGTAGGCGTCCATCTTTTTGTAGCCCGCCTCGCGCGCCCTGTTGGCGGCGTCTATGATCTCTTCGGGAGCGTTAAACTCGGCGATGATGCCGTAGAGCTTTTTGTCGTTTTGCGAGGTCGTCTGCATGCTCACGTGGTAACCTCCTTCGCGTCGTCGTTTTCGTGGATGTGGGCGAGCTCTTTCATCTCACTCGTCGCGATAGACGGTAAGAACCGGATAAACATAAACCAGAGGGTTAGAAACAGTCCGAACGAACCGATGTAGAGCGCCCAGTCCCAGCGGGTCGCGGTAAAAACGCCCCAGGACGACGGTAGATACTCGCGGGTCAGGGTTACGGTCACGATCACGAAGCGCTCGAGCCACATCCCGACCGACACGATCATCGAGATAATAAAGAGTGCGAGCGGGCTGTTACGAACCCGCTTCGACCAGAGCGGCTGAATTGCAACGGCGTTACAGAAGATCAGCGCCCAGAACGCCCACCAGTAGTCCTCGCCGAACATCCGGTTAAAGATCATGTACTGCTCGTAGACGGTGCCGCTGTACCAGGCGATAAAGACCTCGATCACGTAACCGTAGACCACAATAAGACCGGTCGCGAGCATCACCTTGGCCGAGTTGTCGAGGTGGCGCATGGTGATCAGGTTTTCGAGGCCGAACGCCTTACGGAGCGGGATCGCCAGGATAAGCACCATCGCGAAGCCGGCGAAGACCGCCCCGGCGACAAAGTAGGGGGGCATGATGGTGTTGTTCCAGCCCGGTACCTGCGAGGTCGCGAAGTCGAGGCTGATCGTCGAGTGTACCGACAGCACCAGCGGAAAGGAGAGCGCCGCGAGCAGGAGGTAGGCCCGCTGGTAGCGCTGCCAGTGCTTGGCCGAACCGCGCCAGCCGAGCGAGGCGATGCCGTAGGCGATCTTGCCGAACTTGTTCTCGGTGCGGTCGCGCAAGGTCGCGAGGTCGGGGATCAGGCCGATAAACCAGAACAGCAGCGACACCGACGCGTAGGTCGAAATCGCGAACAGGTCCCAGTCGAGCGGGCTGCGAAACTGCGGAAAGAGTCCGTAGGTGTTGGGGTAGGGGACGAGCCAGTAGAACACCCACGGACGGCCTAAGTGCAGAATCGGGTAGAGACCGGCGCAGACGACCGCGAAAAGGGTCATCGCTTCGGCGAAACGGTTGATCGAGGTACGCCACTCTTGGCGAAACAGCAGCAGCGCCGCCGAAATGAGCGTTCCGGCGTGACCGATCCCGATCCACCACACGAAGTTAATGATCGGAAAGCCCCACGCCGCCGGGACGTTGTTGCCCCACACCCCGGTACCGACCGCGATGAGGTAGACCACCGAGTAGAGGTAGAGCATAAGGAGCAAGAAGCCGAACGCGAAAGCGATAAACCACCAGATCGGTGTTCCGAGAATACTCGTCAGAATCGGTTTGTTGACGGTGTCGTCGATCGTGGTGTAGGTCTGGCCGGGGCCGAT
This sequence comes from Trueperaceae bacterium, assembly GCA_034521635.1. GTDB lineage: Bacteria > Deinococcota > Deinococci > Deinococcales > Trueperaceae > JAXHMC01. The sequence goes on from JAXHMC010000043.1 coordinate 178,908, forward strand.
AACCCGATCGGTTTCGGCTATTCTGTTGCGACTGTCCGCCATTAGTGGCCCCCTTCAGAAGCGCTCGCGAGCGCCGGGTGCGGATTGCGAAGCTTGCTCAGGTAGGAGGTGCGCGGCACGGTGTTGAGTTCGGTCAGGATCCCGTAGTTAAGGGGTGAGGCTTTGGTCTGCACGACCTCGCTGCCGCTGTCGTTGATGTCGCCGAACACGATCGCTTCGGCGGGGCAGGCGGCCTGACAGGCGGTTACGACTTCGCCGTCGAGGATGCGGCGGTTCTGGTTTCCGGCGGTGACGCGGGCTTTAGAGATGCGCTGCACGCAGTAGGTGCACTTCTCCATCACGCCGCGGCTGCGCACCGTTACGTCGGGGTTTTGCACCATCGACAGCGCGTTCTCTTCGAGTTCGGCGTACTGCAAGAAGTTAAAGCGGCGCACCTTGTAGGGGCAGTTGTTCGAGCAGTAGCGGGTGCCGACGCAGCGGTTGTAGACCATGACGTTAAGGCCTTCGTGGTCGTGGACGGTCGCGCCGACCGGGCAGACCGGCTCGCAGGGCGCTTTTTCGCAGTGCATACAGGCGATCGGCTGGTGATAGAACTCGGGGTCGTCGACGCTGCCGCCGTAGTACGCGTCGACCCGAATCCAGTGCATCTCGCGCCCGATCGCGACCTGCTCTTTACCGACGATCGGAATGTTGTTCTCCGACTGGCAGGCCGTGACGCAGGCGTTACAGCCGGTGCAGACGTTCATGTCGATGACCATGCCCCAGGCGTAGCTTTCGTACGCGTAGTCGGGGTAGAGGTCGTACTCGTGGTGCTCGACCGGATGGACAAACTCGGGGTGGTCGGGGTGGGCCCGAAACTCTTCGAGGGTGCCGTGCCGGACGATATGGCGCTCTTCTTCGAGCGCGTGGTGCATCTGGGTGCTAGACAGCGGATAGGTGGCGCCGGTGGGGGTGAGCTCGAGCCCTCCCCCAACCCAGGGCCGCGCCGAAGTACGTAGCGCGTAAGCGTTAAAGCCCTGACCGTTGCCGACCCGCCCGGCGGCCTCGCGACCGTAACCGAGGTGCGCGACGACAACGTTGTCGGCCTGGCCGGGCTGAATCCACACCGGCGCCTCGACGCTGTTACCCTCGTAGTTGAGCGTGACGACGTCCTGGTTACGGACCCCGAGCCGCTCGGCGGTCGCCGCACTCATCAGCGCCGCGTTGTCCCAGGTCAGCTTGGTAAACGGGTTGGGCAGCTCTTGGAGCCAGCCGTTGTTACTAAAGCGTCCGTCGTAGATGCTCGGCTCGGCCTGAAACACGATCTGCAACCCTTCGGTCGCTTCGATCGGCGCGTCGCTAAGGGCGTCCTCGCGAAGGCTGAGCTGTCGTGGCGCGAAGCGGCTCTCGGCGACCACTCCGTCGTGGACGCTCTGAGGCCAGACGCTGTTAAAGTCGCTGCCGAACTGCTCGCGCCAGTAGCCGCGGACGAGGTCGTAGCTGCTCGCCTCGGCGTCACCGGCGAGCGCCGCGACGACTTCGTGCGCCGACTTGCCGTTGTAGAACGGCGCGATCAGCGGCTGGACGATGCTCGCACTACCGTCGAAAGCACGAACGTCGCTCCAGGCTTCGAGGTCGTGGGTCTGGGGGACGTGCCAGGTCGACCGGAGCGAGGTTTCGTCCTGATACGGGCTTAGGTGGACGCTCACGGGAACGCGCGACAGCAGGTTCGCGAAGCTAAGGTCAGCGGGTGCGGTGTAGACCGGGTTGCCGCCGAGCATCACGAGCGCTTCGACCTCGCCCGCCGAGATATCGTCGACAAGGGCGGCGAGCGACTCGCTGTGACTGACCGGGTCGACCTCGACCGGATCGGTATAGACGACGGTTTCGCCGACGTTGCCGAGTTCGGCGTTGAGCGCGTGGGCGACCGCATGGACGATCGCGGGCTGGTCGTTACCGGCGACCACGAGGCTGCTACCGCGGTGAGCTTCGAGATCCTCGGCGAGCGCGTCGAACCACTCCTGGCTGACATGGTCGGGAAGGTCACCGGCTTCGACGCTCAAGCCGAGACGGGCGGCGAGCGATCTCGCTAACCCTTCGATCTCGTCGGGGCGGAGTGCGAGCCGGTGGTCGGCCATCGAGCCGGTAATGCTCGGCGCCGCTTCGGCAGTCCAGAGCCGGTTCATGCTGTCTTCGGCGGTGCGCACCCGGCGCCGGGCGCTAAACGCTTTGGTGTAGGCGAGCTTGCCCGGACCGATTCCTAAAAAGTCGCTGCCGAGCGAGAGGATAACGTCGGCGTTTTCGAACTGGTAGCGGGTGTCGACCGCTTCGCCAAACGCTAGCTCGGCGCCTGCAAGCACGTTGTCGCGGTGGAGCGGGTCGTAGCGGTGCCAGCGGGCGTTCGGGTACTGCTCTAGGAGTGCGTCGATCTGGCTCGCGAGCGTCGGCGAGGTGACAGTTTCGGTTAGGATGCGCAGACCCGCGCCCCCGTCGAGGCCGCTAAGGGTGTCACTTAGCGCACTCGCAAAGCTGCCCCAGTCGCTAAGCTCGCCCCGGTTGGTGACGACCTGCGAGCGGTCGGGGTCGTAGAGCGACAGCACCGTCGCCGAAACGAGTGGGTCGATAGCGCCGAGGCTCGCCGGGTGGTCGGCGTTGCCTTCGAGCTTGGTCGGGCGACCGGCGTGGCTCTCCGCCAGCACACCGACGCCGTAGCCGCCGAGGCTCATGGCCGTAGCGTAAAACTGCGGGACGCCGGGCAGATAGTATTCGGGCGCCCGCACATAGGAGGTGTACTGCTCTTGCGGGTTAGGCCGGATGCACGAGGTTAGACCGGCGAGTGCGAGCGACGCGCCCAAGAGCTTGACGAAGTCGCGGCGGTTGACGTTGCTCGCCAGGGGCGCCGCCTGACGCGGAAACTCTTTGTGCATAAACTCTTGAAACGCTTCGGTGTCGGCGAGTTCGTCGAGGCTGCGCCAGTACGCTTTGCCCTGGCTGCCCTCGAGCCGTTTACGGACGGCGCCGAGGTCGAGCGGTTGCGGGGTGAGGTCTTTGTCCTGAGGATTCATAGTCATAGGCTCTGTTTCGTCGCTTTCATGGTGAGCACGTCTTGTGCGGGTCGTACAGGTACCAAACGCATCCCAAGCCCCCTAGCGGTGACAGGTCGAGCACTGCGGCAACTTGTTGGTGTTGATGTGGTAGCTCTGCACCAGGCTGCGGCCTAACTCGAGCTGTTCGGCAGCCGCCGGACGCTCGTAGGCGAGGTTAAACACCTCTTCGCGGGGCCGCACATAGCGTTCGGGCGCCCGGTGACACTCTAGACACCAGCCCATCGACATCGGTTCGGCCTTCCAGATCGCCGACATCCGGTCGACCCGTCCGTGACAGTCGTTGCACCCCACCCCTTTGTTGATGTGGGCGCTGTGGTTAAAGTAGACGAAGTCGGCGAGGTCGTGAACCTTGTTCCAGCGGATCGGCTGGTCGGTCTCCCAACTCTCGTAGACGCCGGCGAGCTGCGGTGTGCCGACCCGAATCTGCGAGTGACAGGTCATGCAGACCTCGGTCGGCGGGATGTTGGCCGACGCGGCGACTTCGACCGAGTTGTGGCAGTAGCGGCAGTCGATACCGAGTTCGCCCGCGTGCAGGCTGTGCTGGTAGCCGACCGGCTGCTCTACGGGCACGTTGACCTGGTTCCGATAGACGCGGGCGTACGCCGCGAGCGCCGTGACGAGCACCACCAGAAAGACGATGCCGCCGAGAATGCTCCACTTTAAAAACGCGTTGGCGCTTGGAGGAAAGTACTGTGGCATTTAGAAGCCCCCGTCCTCTAGACCCTCGGCTGCTGCCGGGTCCGATACGTCTAGCGCTAATACAGTTCGATAAGCGTGACCAATAAACATAAAAAAATGGGAACCTTTCACAAAGAGCGATTATATAGGATTGCAGGCCGAACTACAAAACTTCTACCTCCGTAGAAAGTGACAGTAGTAAAGTGACAGCGGGGTGGGTCGTCGGTGCAGAAGAGGTTTTTTTGGAGGAGCCGAAACGGTGCGGAGCGCCGTACACGCTCGCCTAGTCGGCTGCACGGTGCCAAACGGCGGTGTGGCCGAACGGCGGTGTGCCGAACCGCTCGATAAGCGGCGCCGAGCGGAGCGCGAACAGCGCAGAGAAGCGGACGAACCGACCGAGAGAACCGACAAGGACGTGAGCGCTGAAGAGCGGCACCGCGCTGACGTGCCGGAGACGCTGCCGGGCGGACGCTCGAACGCCCCTTATGGCGCCTTACAAACCCCGGTCGCACGTCACACACGAGGGTACGGTTGGCAAACAGTTGGCTAAGAATCTCGACCTCCCTTAGTCGACGCGGCGTCTAGGCGGAGAGCGAAGAGGCCTGCGCGCCAGTACTGATTTTATCCACCACATAACGGGGGCTGACCAAGCGTAACACGCGCCCCCTCCTAATGTACGAGGACATTTGTCCTCAGACACCCCGCTTCTGGTACCTTTCATCGCCACAGTAGACGGCATATAGCAGACGGTATACAGACACAGCGCTACCCGAACAGCGGGTTACCCTAGCCTACTTTTTACGAGGTCGGTAGCGCGGGCTGTTGGTCACGTTGTGTCGCTCGCGAAAGTCTTGTCGTGACGTGTGCGGCTGGGCGTAGCGTGGCTGCCGAGGATGTAGCGGGGCCGGTCCGAGCGGGCCGGGCTGGGCATAAAAAAAGACCCGCACATCGCGGGTCCTGCAAGTTCGGGTGGTCGGGAGAGCGTTAGTTGCTCGAGCCCGTATCTTCGGGTACCGGGTCGTAGAGGATGACCGCTTCGCCCTTGACCACCGTGTCGCCGTTCTGATTGGTGCAGACGGTTTCGATGGTGTAGATCGGCTTGCCCTCTTTGGCTTCGGTCACGGTCGCGGTCGCGGTGATCTCGTCGCCGATCTGGACCGGGCCGGTAAACTGGAGGTCTTGTGACAGGTAGACCGCACCCGGCCCCGGCAGCTTGGTGCCGAGAACCGCCGAGATAAGCCCGGCGGCGAGCATACCGTGGGCGATGCGCCCCCCGAAACGGGTCTTTTTGGCGTACGCTTCGTCGAGGTGGACCGGGTTGACGTCGCCGGACACGTAGGCGAAGGTGACGATGTCGGCCTCGGTGATGGTGCGGCTAAGTGAAGCGCTCGAGCCTACCGCCGGAAAGCCGGTACTCGGCAGGTCGAAACTCGCTGCGGCGCGCGTGCGAAGGTTCGTGACCTCGTCGCGCATCGCGTCGGTGTCGACCGTTTCGGATGTAAGGCGGAACGCCGAAAGCATCGCTTTTTGCGACGCCTCTTGGGCGGCGAGCGCGGTCTGCGCCGAGTGGGCGACGAGCTCGAGCCCTGCCTGCCAGGGGTTGGGCGTCCGCTTGAGCGGGGTCGGTAGCGCCGCGCCCTGCAGCATCCCGAACCAGTTCTTCCACAGCTGGCGCTGCGCGTTATTCCAGGCGTCGACGAACGTACTCGGTTGTTGGAACATCATGCCTCCTAAAACGGTTCGTATTAAAACAGTTTGTAACACAAAAGGTGCGATACTCGCGCGTAAGATGATCGGCAAAGCCGCTTCGGAGTTAAAAAGCACCCCGGAGTCGGGGTGCTGAGGGTCGCGACCTTGTGACAACGGCTTAGCCGCGCTCTTTAAGCCAGTCGGCGATAAGCGGCGGAAGGTTGCGCTGCACCTTGCCGCTGACGTACATACCGATGTGTCCGACCGGAAACGACTCGATGGTGTAGTCGTCGCTACCGACGTACTCGCCGAGCGCCTGCGACGACACCGGCGGGACGAGGTGGTCGAGTTCGGCGTAGATGTTAAGCACCGGCATGTCGACGTTTTTAAGGTCGACGGTGTGCTCGCCGAGTTCGACCTCGCCCTTGACAAACTTGTTGTCCTGGTAAAAGTCCTTGATAAACTGCCGAAAGGTCTCGCCGGCCTGGTCGGGCGAGTCGAAGATCCACTTCTCCATCCGCAGAAAGTTTTCGAGCTTGCGCTTGTCGCCCATAATGTCGGGCAGGTCGAGATACTTGCCGAACCCGAGCGAGAACGGGCGGAGCATCAGGTAGCCGAAGTTCATAAAGTCGCCGCTAACGTTGCCGAGCGCGTCGACGACGAGGTCGACGTCCATGCTGCGGGGGCCGTAGGTACAGCCCGACCACTCGTTGAGCAGCCCTTTTTCGATATGAAAGTCGATCGGCGTCACCATGGTGATGAGGTTAGCGACCTTGTCGGGGTGTAGCGAGCTGTAACAGAGGCTAAAGACGCCGCCCTGACAGATGCCGAGCAGGTTGATGCTGTCTAGCTCGTGGCGCTCGCGGACCACGTCGACGAAGAGGTCGATGTAGCCGTTGACGTAGTCGTCGAGGGTGCGAAAACGGTCGCCCCGGCGCGGGTAGCCCCAGTCGATCAGGTAGACGTCGATGCCCGCCTCGAGCAGGTTTTTAACCAGCGAACGGTCGGGCTGAAGGTCGACCATATAGGGCCGGTTGACGAGCGCGTAGGTAATCAGGAGCGGTACCGGGTGCGGGTTGTCGACGACCGGGGTGTAGCGGTAGAGGGTCATGTTCTCTTCGGTGTGGATAACCTCTTTGGGGGTTAAACCAAACGCGATATCCTCTTCGGAGAGCTCGGCGAGGTTGTCTAGACCCTCTAAAAACTTGGTGTTGGTCTCGACGATCTCTTTGGTGATCGCTTCGGGGTCGAACGGCATCGGCATCATGAGGCGGCGCTCTCCTTCTCGGCTTCTGTGGTGGTGTCGCTGCTGTCGGCGTCTTCGTCGCCCGAGGCGCGCGTTTTGGCCTTGCTCGTGCGGCGGGTGCTGCTCTTCTTGGCGGGTTTGGAGCCGGAGGACGGCTCGCTGTCTTCGCGAAGCGTCCTGATGTCGCGCCGTAAGTTACGCAGCTCTTTGCGGAGTTCGTAGATGGTCTGGTGGGTCTCGTCTAGCTCGGTGCGGGTCGGCATCCCCTGCGCTTCGAGAAAGACCTCGGTGAGTTCGCGCTCGTTGATCTTATGAGCCATCGCCGCGTTCAGGAGTTGGCCCTGGGTTTTGATGTACGCTTCGCCCCGAAACGACTCGAGAAAGACCTCGTCGGACGTGCTGATCATCTGGTTGGCGAGCTCTTTGTAGCTGCTGATCGTCTCGCCCTTCTGAAACTTTTCGGCGAGGTCGCGCATGACCTGTTCGAACGCTTTGGCGGCGATGTCGGCCATAAGCAGCTGGTACTCGGCGTTCGCGCGCTGTAAGCTCACCCAGGATCCGAAGGCGCGCCGGACTTTAGCGTCGTACTCGCGGTTGTAGCCAAAGGTGGGGCTTTGGGTGTAGGGCGCGACGGTCTTTTCAAAGGCGCTCCAGTACGAGCTCGTAAGCTGGTTGAGGCCGTTGTTACCGGCTTCGGTCTGCCCCATCATCGGCATGCCCATCATGCTGTTTGCGGAGGCGCTGTTCATCGCCTCGAGCCACGGCTTGGTGAGCTTTTCGGCGCTGCTAAGGTAGGCCTGCCACAGTTCGGGCATGCTCTGCGACATGACGTTGGTGCCGGGCATCATCTGCGTCATCTGTGCGCGCATGTTTTCGGTGTAGTCGCTAAGCATCTTCTCCCAGTCGCCACCCTGCGCCATGGTCGGGGCCATGGTCTGCCACGCTTCGGTTGCCATGTTCATAAAGCGCATCATTGCGTCTTGGCCGGCAGCGACTTGGCCCGCGACGTCTTTAGGGAGCGAGCTGCCGTCGCCCATCACGGTGTTCATGCTCTCTTGGGCCACGCTGCGCCACTGTTCGGCGGCGCGGTTGTACATGTCCAGGTAGGGGTTACGCGGCTCGCGGCTGTAGGGCTCGGTCATGGTTTTGGCGGCGTTTAGAAAGCCGTTCCACATCATCTTCTGAGCTTCGTTCCAGGAGTCCATCATCGGGTTGCTGTTGTTGTCGTGTTCGGCCACTACGACTGCGCTGCCTTCTGGCTCGCTTCGGTCCACACCCGGGTCATCTCCATCTGAGCCTGCATCGCCTTTTCGGCGGCGTCTTGCCAGGTGCTCATCATGTTTTTGCTCTCGGACTCCCAGTTGCTGCTTGCCATGGCCGTGTCGAGCTTTTTGGCCATATCGAACCAGGCACTCGAAAACGCCTGCTGCGACTCGGTCCAGCTCTGCATCATCGCCTGCGACTGCTTGGCCCACTCGACGAGCGGCTGGGGCATGGTGTCGCTCTCACTCATCATGCTTCCCAACATCGTCTTCATCCACTCGGTCTGCGCCTCGACGCCCTTGGTGAGCGAGGTTTCCCAGGTTTCGAGCGCCTTGCCCCGCTCCTCCTGCATGGCCTGTAGCGTCTTCTCGCCGCCCATCGCCTGACCCATCGTCTGCATCGTCTCGAACCAGGTGTCGAGCATCTTCTTCTGGGTGTCGGTCCAGGTGTTCATCATCGTTTCGGTCTGCTTGGTCCAGTTATCCATAAATATCACCTTTCTTTAGGTCGAATGTTTGGGTGGGGGTCAAACCTGAACGGGTCGTCAGGTTTACGTAGCTTTAGAGTAGAGGAAATAGACGCACAGTGCAGCTGTTTACCTTACGAAAAGGACAACGCTCACCGCGCGACCCCGTCCCTCGCGCTAGAAAAAGGGTTGGGACGGTCTCTGAAACAGAGAACGAGGGGTAAATTAGGGGTGCTAACTGTTTTCTGCTAACTGTTTTTAGGGTCGTTTCGGTCGCGGTCGGTGGTTGTGCGGGGCTCGTCTTCGGCGCTGCCCCCTGAGCTGCCCTCTACGCCGCCCTCTGAGCTGCCTTCTGAGCTGCTGGGGGTCATGGCCTTACGCCACCACTCGGTCTGCGCTTTAAGGGTCGACTGGACGCTATCGTTCCAGGTGTTCAGCGCCTGCTTGGCCTGCTTTTCCTGGCCGCGAACGCCGAGCATACCGCGTAGCGAGGCGATGGTCCGGTCGGCGGATTCGAGTTCGCGCTTGAGTTCGGTGTACCTCTTTTCGAGGGCGTCGTAACGAGACTTGGGCACCATTCCGACCGAGTTTAGCCACAGCTGAGCCCACTCGTTAAACATCTCTGGAGAGCCGGGCGGCTGCTGGGTCGGCATAAACGCCTTCATCATCTCGTTTAGGTCTTGGGGGGAGTTAGGCTGTTTGGCGAAGCGCTCGAGCATCTCGCTCGCCTGCGAACTCGATTTGGTCGCCTCGGCCATAAAGCGAAACCAGGCTTCGAGCATTTTGGGATCGTAGTTATTCATAATAGGGCTAGTCTAGCAGAGAACAGCCGGGCGATTTGCGGGTGCGGGCGTTTAGGCGCGTCAGGGGAGGAGTGTTGGGGGGTGCGCGTACCGAGCTGGCGTTGTTGTGCGGGGTTGGCGTCGAGCGTTAAAGAAGAGGGGTCGTGCGGTGTGTTAGGGCGGGAGAGATTACGAAGGGTGTGTATAAAGAAGGGTGTGTATAAAGGGGAAGGGAAGGCTCGAGCCCCCCCTCTCCCACACCCGGAAGCACATCTACATATGATGCCCGCCGTTAATGCTAAGCACGGTGCCGGTCACGTAGCTCGAGCGGGGCGAAAGCAGGTACGCCGCACCCCAAGCGATCTCGTCGGGCCGCCCGAAACGCCGCGCCGGAATCTCGGCGGTGATCCGGTCCTTGACCTTGTCGGGGATCCCCTCGAGCATGTTCGTCTCGATAAAGCCGGGCGCGATCACGTTGCTCCGAACCTGGTAGCGAGCGCCCTCGCGGGCGAGCGTCTTGGCGAAGCCGATCACCCCGGCCTTGGCGGCGGCGTAGTTGGCCTGGCCCATGTTGCCCCGTTCGCCGACAATTGACGAGATCAGCACGATCGAGCCGTGACCGTGCTCGTTCATTCTGGGCATGATCGGATAGACGGTGTTAAACACGCCGGTCAGGTTGGTTTCGATCACCGCGTCCCACTGTTCGCGATCAGACTTGACAAAGAGCGCGTCGCGGGTGATGCCGGCGTTCGCGACGACGCCGTAGATCGGCCCGAGCTCGGTTTCGATCTGTTCGACGGCGCTCGCCATCGCGGCCTGGTCGGTCACGTCGGCCTGAATCGCGAGCGAGTTGGGCGAGCCGGTACCGCTCCGGTAGGTGTAGGCGACCTTCGCGCCGAGCTCTTCGAGCAGCCCGACGATCGACGCGCCGATCCCTTTGTTTCCACCTGTGACAAAGACTACTTTACCTTCGAGCTCTAATGATGCCATCGACATATCTGTACCTCCATAGCGAGATGCTTCGGTGCCGTTGATTTGATGAACGCCTCACTATACCAAGAAATTGTGATGGTGTCACAGGGCTGTCTGCTTGTCGCCGCTATGTGCGGGCGAACACTACGGGTAAAGGCTAGCCGCCGTGGGCGAGGGCCTGCAGACCGGCGAGGCCGAGCCACAGCCCTGCCGCGACTAGGGTCGGGACGACTGCTCGGCGTATGCTGTCGCTCCGGGTGTCGAAATACCAGACGCTGTAGAAAAACACCGCGGCAAGCGCCCAGACCACGGCGAAGCCTCCCTGACCGACAAGCAGCACGTTTAGCGGCTGGCCCGTGTAGGCGGCAGGGTCAGCGATGACATCGACGAGACGACCGACCACGACGAAAATCGCGACGACGCTCCAGCCCCAGCGGTGTAGGGCGGGGCCCCGGGCGAGCACCATGTCGAGTGCTAAAAACACCACGACACTGACCAGCACGTGCAGCACCGCCTGCGGCACCGCGACCGGGCCGAGTGTAATGGTGTCGTTTGCGAAGCCTATCTGTGCGAGCAGCTCTCGGGGTGAGTGGTCGGCGAACGCGCCCGGCAGGTTTTGCCAGAGGATAAACGTCCCCATCACGACCAGAAACACCGCGAAACCGCGCCGCAGCGCAGCCTGCGGGATCCGCGAACCGATCAGGTTGCCCGCAAAGCTGCCGACGACCCCGAGACCGGTCACGACCAAGATAATGTTCCAGTCGAGACCGAGACCGAGTTCGGCGAGCACGTCGGTATATTTGTAAAAGCCGCTAAAAGACTTGAGCGCGATAATGACCAGGCTCGTCCCAACCGCCATGTGCATCGACAGACCGCCGAGCAGCACCAGTGCTGGGACGATCAGAAAGCCGCCGCCGACCCCGACCAGCCCGGTCACGACGCCGACGAGCAAGCCCTCGATCCCGACTTTCCAGACCGCCTGTTTTTTAGGACGCGCCGCTGTTGTCTCTGCCGGTATTTCTTTTGGGTCAGTTGCTGCGCGGTCGGTGACTTCTTCGGTCGTTTTAAGCGCCGCCGCCTCGGTAGGGGGGACGTCGGCAGGGAGTATGTCGGTAGATGCGACATGGGTGTCTGCCGGACTCGGGCGGAGCATCATCACCGCTGCGAGCAGCATAATCACGGCGAACAGCAGCAGCTGAAACGCGCCGGACACGTAGACGGCCAGAAACGCTCCGAGGTAGGTACCGGCCATGCCCGGCACCCCGAACAGCAGCACGCTGCGCCAGTCGACGCGGCGCCCGATCGCGTAGGGGACCGCGCCGATCAGGCTGATACCGCCCACGATCGCGAGCGACCCGGCGATCGCGACCTTATCGGTCTGACCGACGAGATAGACGAGCACCGGCACGGTCAGGATAGAGCCGCCCGAACCGAGCAGGCCGAGGCTAAGGCCGATAGCGAGCGCTCCGAACCAGGCAAAAATCATCGTTACTCCTTTAGGGTGTCGTTTTGGGGTGTCGTTGTGCTCAGACTGTGTGATCAGACCGTGTGGTCAGACTGTGTGATTAGACTGGTAGTTTAAATAGTTTACTGCATGGGTCATAAAAAAGGCTGCGAGGTTGTCCCCGCAGCCCGGTGTTGGGGCGTTTAGACGGTGGTGAGTTCTCGCTCCGACCAGCCTTCGTAGCTGCCTTCGAGTTCGTAGACCTGATAGCCTTCGGCCCGCAACGCGCTCGCGGCGACGGTGGCTCGAGCCCCACTCTGACAGTGCAGCACGATCGGGCGCTCGTCCGGCAGTTCGCCCAGGTTCCAGACGATCCGACCGGCGTGGAGCTGGGTCGCACCGGGGATGTGGCCCTCGTCGTGCTCGTTTTTGGTGCGGACGTCGAGGATGAAGCGGTCGTCGACGCTGTCGAGCTTTTCGGGGGCGACGGTGAGGGCGGGGGTGAGCTCGAGCCCCTCTAAACCCGTCGCGAAGCCGACCACGTGGTCGATACCGACGTAGGCGAGCTTGTCGCGCAGGTCGTTGGCGGTGCCGATACTGTCTGCGAGCACGATCAGCGGCGCCTCGGTCCGTTCGGGGTCGATAATGTAGGACGCGTAGGTCGCGAAGCGCTTGCCCGCCGGAATGTGCAGCGATCCGGGCAGATGGCCGGCGTTAAACGCCTCGCGGTTTCGGGTGTCGATAAAGACCGCACCCTGCTCGATCTTGTCGGTAAGCTCTTCGGGGGTGTAGAGGCTCAGCAGCGGACGCTCGCCGAGCAGCGCCGGGCCGGCCTTGTTCTGCCGCTTCATCCGTCCGAAGTAGAGCGGGGCGTCGGGCTGACCGCTGAGCAGTTCGTCGGCAAAGCCCGCTTCGTCACCGTTACGGACGTAGTCGGCCCACCACGAAAAGTTGCGCTCGTAGCCGACCGTGGTCGACGCGACCGCGCCGAGCTCTTTACCACAGGCACTTCCGGCCCCGTGTGCCGGCCAGACCTGCACGTAGTCCGGCAGGGTCAGAAAGCGGTCGCGAAGGCTCGCAAACAGGCGCTGGGCGCCTTCGAAACGGGTGTCGACGCCGCCCGCTGCTTCGTCGAGCAGGTCGGGCCGCCCGACGTCGCCGACAAACACGAAGTCGCCGGTCAGAAAGAAGCCGGGCTGGTCGGTGGTCGCGCCGTCAGTAATCAGAAACGACAGGTGTTCGGGGGTGTGGCCGGGCGTGTGCACCGCTTTGAGCACGATGTTGCCGATCCTGATCTCGTCACCGTCATAGAGTTTGACCCCATCGAAGCCGTACTTCCAGTCTTCGTCGCCCTCGTCGGAGAGGTAGAGCTTGGCGCCGGTCGCCTCGGCGAGTTCGCGCGAGCCCGACAGGTAGTCGGCGTGGATGTGGGTTTCGGTTACGGCGGTGATGTTAAGGCCGTTGCGCTCGGCCTCGTCGATAAAGACCTGGATGTCGCGGCGTCCGTCGACGACGATCGCTTCGCCGGTCTTCTGACAACCGATCAGGTAGCTGCCCTGGGCCAAATCTTCGTCGTAAAACTGTTTAAAGTACATATCGTTTCCTTTCGGGTGCGTCGTGGCGGTCTCGCGAGCGTCGCGGCGTACGGCGGGGCGGGTTCGAGGTGCCCTGACGTTCTTGTCGTCAATATATCCTATGGGGGTATGTTTTGTCTAGGGGAGACGACCTTCGCGGTGTAAACTCTGTAGGTTCGGCGCGCGTCGCCTCCCGTTAAAGGCTCGTCCCTGACGCTCTAAAATAGTATAGGGGGGTATCTTGCTACAATCAGACAGCATAGCGCTATGATCGCCGCCACGAATCCTGTATTTCGACGACCATGCCGACGACCCTGCTAGGGCTATACGTTTAGCAATTCCAGATGATGCTGCAACAATCACATCCGACGGATATCGGTGGTGACGCCTTGTGTGGAGCAACGTTTCGTGGAACTGCTAGTTTTCGTTGCACGGACGCCGTGCCGAGCAGCTTCCGTAGCGGACGGCGGGTACGCCGAGAGCTTACGCGGCGCGATCGAGCGCGATGTCGGGTGTCGATAACGACGCGGCTACGAACCGGAGCGGTGTACACGATCGTAAATACGAGCGATAGGAGCCGGTAACGATGACAGCAGACCATCTCATGGCGTTTTGTATGGTGGCCCAGGAACAGAGTATTAGCCGCGCGGCGGAGAAGCTGCGCCCTAGCTAGCCGGCGGTAAGCAAGCAGCTAGGCCAGTTGCAGGACGCGGTCGGGGAGTCGCTCTACGAACGCACGCCCTACGGTATCCGGCTGACGCGGGCCGGGGAAGACCTGTTGCCGCACGCCTGTGCGCTCGGCAAGTACCGCCCGTAGGAGGTCACGTTGTGCGTCGGGGTGGGCTCGAGCCCTACCGCCACGCTCTCGACGCGCTTTTCTAACCCCAAACGGTAGGTCTGGAAAGCTATACCGCGACCCGGACCGAGGTCTGGGCCGCGTCCGGTAGCCGCACCCGAAAACAGTTGCGCCCGGCATCCTTGGCTTCGTACAGAGCGGTGTCGGCCCGTTTGAGCAGCGTGTTCGGCGTGTCGCCCGGAACGTAGACCGTCGCGCCGCAGCTAATGGTGTG